>OZ244944.1:0-656309 GCA_965222335.1 Sediminihaliea sp.
AACCCCCTCCGAAAAGGGACGTACCTGCTGCCACTGCGGCGCCAGGCGCCACTCACCGTCACCGCCGACGAAGCCCCATCGATCACGCTCCGGCAGTGGATAGAGCGACAGGCCATCTTCCTGCGAGGACCTGCCGCAGGGCTGGGCGATGGCGACGGCAGTCGCCAGCATCAGGCTGCTACACAGAGCCAGGCGCTGTCCGGGAAGGCGCATCAGTTAGTCCCCTTTTCCAGGACTTCGATCCGGTCAAACCAGGCAATGGTTTGTTCCGGGCCCATCGTGCCCGCAAACATCGCGGGTGCACCGGCGCTGCGCAGTACCGTGACGGCATCGGTCTCGAGCACCTGCGGTCCTCCCGCCTGCATGCTCCAGCCATTCAGCGTCAATCGCGCCCGGTACTCCCGTCCGGTCCTGGTGAGGCTGAGCGTGGCGCCCTTGTTCTCGAAATCCTCAAGGATCTGGCCCAGGTCGTAGCCACGCACGTCCCCTGCGATTTCCAGTTTGGCTTCGCGCGATGTGCCGCCCGAGACCGCCAGCAGTTTCAGCCACATGTCGTCATTGGAGTTGCCCTGCCGGTATATCTCGGCGGCAATGAAATTGTCCGGATCGGCATAGCGGCCGACCTGGATAATCGCGCGCCGTCCGCCAAGCGCCTGTACCTCGCCCATCTGTGCGGTGAACGTGGCGGCGATCTCCCAGTCGCCGGCCGGCAATTCTGCTTCGCGCCAGAGGAACACATTGGGTTGCTCGGGTTTGCCCATGTAGCCCGCGCGTGCGGTCATGCTCATCAACGCACTTTCCTCGAGAATAAAGCTCGAGGGGTCGCGGTTCAGAACCTCCCAGCTGCCGCCCAGTTCGGCGCGGTCGAAGTCATCGACGTAGAGTGGTCCGGCGGGCACCGGCGCCGGCTCGCGAACCTCCCTGAGGGCATTGTTCAGGCTGTCGGCATTGGAGGCGCTGAGGTACTGTCCCCCGGTAGCGCGCGCCAGGCAGGCCAGCTGGCCCCCGGAATCCTCGACATCAAAGCCGATGACATGCGCTTTGAGGGTCGTGCCGCGCTGCGCCAGCGATTCCCCCAGGGCACAGAGATCGGCACCGCAGGTTTCCAGACCGTCGGTCACCACGATCACTGAGGCCGGCGTATCAGTGCTGGCCAGCGTTTTGCTCGCGGCCTCGACGGAGGCGCCGATGGGTGTCTTGCCGCGGGGCGAGATTGTCGCCATTCGCTCGCGAAAGTACTCGCGATCCAGTGGCGCAGGTGCGGCAAGCGTCTCGATGTCCTGGCAATCAGCCTCGCGGCGATGCCCATAGGCCATGAGACCAATGTCTCGTCCCTCGGGCCAGTCCGCCAGCATCCCGTTGACGGCGTCGCGCGCGATCTCGATCTTGGGTGTGTCATCGATTCTGCCCCACATGCTGCCGGAACCGTCCATGATCAGCATGCTGCGCTCACTCGGCTGCGTTTGCGCAGTAGCGGCGATGGGCGTGGTTATCAACGCGAGGGCAAGTGGGAGGGCTGGGATACCGGATTGTTTCATGCGGCAGCTCCTGTCGTAATCCGGAGCATGCCAGGGGACCCTTGTTGCGTCCTGAAAATGGTCGTAGACATACCCCATATCAAGTTTCGCCAAATAACCCTGCCCGTTGCTGCGTTGCGGGTCAACCCCGGCGCTTACAAGCCTCGCTCCAGGGGTTATACTGTCGCGGCTGATTGCGCGGGCTCCCTGCAGCCCCCTTTCTCCGGGCCGGCCTGGCCCGTGACCCGGTGTCGGCATCATTCACGCGGCGTGCTGCGCCCCAGACTCAACCCGCAACAGAAGGTAATCCCAAGTGTTCCGAAATTTGCTCAAGCTGGCATTGTTGACCGTGGTCCCGGTCGTCACTGCCGATCCATTTCCATCGACTTACGAGCCGCTTGCATCAACTCCGACCCTGATCACGGGTGCTACCGTGTTGACGGGCACTGGCGAGCGCCTGGATGGAGCCAGCGTGTACCTGGCTGAAGGCAGGATCCAGTGGGTAGGTGAAGGCACGAGCGCGCCGGATGCGCGCGTGATCGATGCCGCGGGCATGTGGCTGACGCCGGGCATCATCGACGTGCACTCGCATCTGGGCGTTTACCCGAGCCCGGGGGTTAAGGCGCATTCCGATGGTAACGAATCCACGGCGCCTGTTACCGCGGAGGTCTGGGCTGAGCACAGCGTCTGGCCCCAGGACCCCGGTTTTGTGCGTGCGCTCGCTGGCGGCGTGACCACGCTGCAGGTTCTGCCCGGCTCGGCCAACCTGTTTGGCGGCCGCGGCGTGACCCTGAAAAACACGCTGGCGCTCAGCTACCAGGGAATGAAGTTTCCCGGCGCACCGCACGGGCTGAAAATGGCCTGCGGCGAGAACCCGAAGCGCGTTTACGGCGATCGCACACAGGCGCCCTCAACGCGAATGGGGAATGTTGCCGCCTACCGCGAAGCCTGGATTCGGGCACAGCGATATCTGGGGGACTGGGAGGAGTTCGCGAGTTCGGAAGACGAAGACAAGGAGAAGCCCCAGCGGGACCTGGAGCTGGAGACGCTCGCAGGCGCGCTCAAGGGAGAAATTCTGGTCCATATGCACTGTTATCGCGCTGATGAAATGGTCACCATTCTCGACATGGCGGACGAGTTTGGCTATCGCGTGGGCACCTTTCACCATGCTGTAGAGGCCTACAAGGTTGCCGACCGGCTGGCAGAGGAGGGCATCTGCGCCGCGCTCTGGGCTGACTGGTGGGGATTCAAGATGGAGGCCTACGACGGGATTATGGAGAATATCGCACTGGTTGACCGGCCCGCTGGCAGTTGCGCCGTGGTTCACTCGGACTCCTCGGAGGGTATCCAGCGCCTGAACCAGGAAGCTGCCAAGGCTATGGCGCGGGGTCAGCGCCTGGGCCTTGATATCCCGCCAGAACGAGCGATTCGCTGGATAACCAGCAACGCGGCCAGGTCCCTCGGCATCAGTGAGGAGACCGGCGCGATCGCCCCGGGAAAAATGGCCGATGTCGTACTCTGGGATGGCAATCCCTTCAGTGTGTACACGCACGCCGACCGTGTGTTTATCGACGGCGTACTGCGCTACGACCGCAACGATCCGGCACTGCAGCCGGTCACCGACTTTGAACTGGGTCAGCTGCAGGGGGTGGAACAATGAAGCGCTATATGATTCTGCTCATTGTCGCGCTGCTCCCGCCGCTTGCCGGCGCCCAGGACCTGCTGGTGAAGAATGCCAGCATTCACACCGTAGACGAGAACCATGCCCTCATCGAAGGCGATGTGCTGGTCACGGAAGGCGTCATCCGGGAAATCGGCCATGATCTGTCGGGCCCCGCCGGGGTGCCCGTGATCAACGCCGCGGGTCGTCCGCTCACGCCCGCGCTGTTCGCCGGTGTCACCGCCATGGGTCTGGCGGATGTGGGGGCTGTTGCCAGTTCCGTGGACAGCTATTTGAGTGAGCTTTACACGGGTCTCATGCACCCGGAATTCGACGTGCGCACCGCATACAACCCCAACTCCTCGGTGGTGCCGGTAGCCCGGGTTGAGGGATTTGGCTTCGCCCTGCTGTCGGCCCGCACCGGGGACCGCTCTTTCGCTGGCAGCGGCGGAATTGTGCGCCTCGACGGCGGCTACGACAGCCACGAGGGGGGGCGCGTGGTCTTTCTTGACCTGACGGGGACCAGCGCCGCATTTGTGGGTGGCTCCCGCGCCGCCCACTGGATGCTGCTGCGCCAGGCATTCGCGGAAATGGATCGAAAGAATCCGCAGGAGCTCAAGCTGATTACGAGCGCCGGCCAACGTGCCCTGCGCGAGGCGAGGGAAGACGGCGTTTTCGTCGTTCGCGTGCACCGTGCCAGCGACATCCTGCAGCTCCTGCAGTTTGCCGCGGAAGAAGAGCTCCGTGTGGTCATCCAGGGAGGACGCGAAGCCTGGATGGTTGCCGAGCAGCTGGCCGAGGCCGGGGTGCCGGTGGTGATCAATTCCCTGGACAACCTGCCCGCAGATTTCGATTCCCTCGGTGCCCGTCTGGACAATGCCGCGCTTTTGCATGCCGCGGGTGTGCCGGTCATGTTCAGTGAAGACCGGGCGACCAATGCGCGCAAGGCGCGACAGTTGGCCGGTAGTGCCGTGGCCCACGGTATGCCAAAGCAGGCGGCGCTGGCTGCCATGACGCGCATCCCTGCAGATGTATTCGGTGCCTCGCCGAGGGTGATCGAGGAGGGTGCGCGGGCGGACCTGGTGCTCTGGAGTGGTGACCCGCTGGAGGTGACGAGCTTCGCGGACCAGGTGGTCCTCGGCGGCGTGCCGGATCCGATGATCAGTCGCCAGACGCGCTTGCGCGACCGCTACTTTGTCGCGCCAGACGAGCTGGGCCGGGCCTACACCGGCATCCAGTGAAGCCTGGCTCGCTCTCCCGCGGCTCGGGTCTGGTTGTGTTGCCGCGCAGGATAGGACATTATTTATGCGTTGAGGAAATGAGATAGTAGCCATGCGCGGTGCGAGCAAGCTTGTCACTTCACTCCTGGTGTTGGGCCTCACCGCCTGCAAAATTTCTATCACCGTACCGGAGGGTGGGTCGGTCAGTAACGAATCTGGCGCCTTTGTCTGCAACGCCGGGGCGACCTGCGAAGTGGAGGTGGTTGACCTGTTCTTCGACGAAACATTCGTTGCACAGCCTGCCGATGGCTACCGGTTCCGCCAGTGGCGCCGGCAGGATCGCGGTCTTTGCGGTGGCTCCAGTGCTGCATGTCGGCTTTTCACCTCAGGTTTTGCGGGCAACCCCGCCTTGCTCGCGTTCCTCGATCGCGATGATGTGTTCTTTCTGGACCCCGAGTTCGAGTCGACCGATTCGGGCAGCTTGGGATCGGAGCCGCTCAGAACATGCTTCGACGCCGATTTCTTCAGGCAAGGGGCGAGGTTCATTTCCGAATATCGCCGGCCAGGCATTGGCGGGGGCGATTTTATCGCTGAGTTTGACCAGCAGATACAGGGCCAGGGTGTTTTCAACGGCTCAGCTGCGACCCGCATGCTGCTGGACCAGCGCAGTGAAGGCCAATTGTTGGCGAATAACGTGACCTGGTTTTCCATTGATGTTGGAGCGCGACGGTTGCGTTACTACGGTAGCGAGGCGACAACGGTACAGCCCCCCGTGACCTCTGCCACGATCACACTCTCTCCGTTCAAGCTGAACCGCTGGGATCTCCAGGCGGGTCAAAGCTTTCGTCAGACCTATACATCCAGATTCGAGGATGGCAGGGGCTCCAGTACCACCGAGACCCATGTTTTGACCACGACCTATCTGGGCACGGAAAGCATCACGGTTCCCGCTGGCACCTACAAAGCCTGCAAAATCAGGGAAGACGATGTGGTCACTCCCTCATCTGGCGTTCCCGAGCGCACCACGGAAACGCAGTGGTACAAGACCGGAAGCGGCATTCTGCTGAAAGCTGTATCCGACTCTTCCAGCCAGGAATTCCTGCGCGGAACGCTCAACGGCGTAGCTCAGTAGGCGCGCTGCCCGCAGGATTTCGGCGCGCTTAGCCAACGCTTTCCTACCCAGCTACAGGCGCTATACTGTGCGCCCATATCGGGCGGTGCGCCCGCAATTCTCGTACTCAGCCCAAGACATTACCCGGTCTCACCAGCCAGATGGGAGTGGGTCGCGCGACTATTGCCTTGAAGCTCTAACGGAGGGTCAATGAAATTTGCACAAACACTGTTGCTGGCATCGATAGTGACGTTAAGCCAGCAGAGTCACGGTACCGAGTCCAATGAAAGCGAGCGTCTCAACGCTTGGCTGGATGCTCGCTATGAAGAGGAACTGGCCTTCAGCCCAATGGCCCAGACTGACCTGGGGCGGCGGCAGCAGTACGACCAGATCGATGACTACAGTATTGCCGGAAGTCGATCCCAAACGCAGTGGCTACTCGGAACCGCGAGGGAATTGCGCCAGACCTTCGACTACGCGGCGCTGGATGAGGAGGCCAGGGTTTCCTATGACTACTGGCTGTACCGGGCAGAATTTGCCCAGGCCGATGCACGCTGGCGCCTGCACGATTACGTCCTCGATCAACAGGGCAGCACACATACCGCCTTGCCCCAGTTCCTGCTGAGCAAGCACGCGGTCTCCAGCGTGCAGGATATGCGCGACTACATCAGCCGCCTGTATGGCATCGCCCGGGCGATTGATCAGTTGCTGGGGCGCGCGCAGCTCGCTGCCAGGGCCGACATTCGCGCGCCACGCTTTGCCTACGATACGGTTATGGATCAGGCGCGTGACGTGATTAGCGGCGCACCGTTTACCGAGGGTGACAGTTCCCCGTTGTGGGCGGATATCCTGGACAAGTCCGGGGCCCTGGCTACCTCAGGCCTGGCCGATGAGGAACAAGTGGCTGGCCTGCGCAAAGAGGCGCGTGTCGCGCTGCAGCAAGCAGTGCAGCCCGCCTATCAGCGTCTGATTGAATGGTACAGCCAGGATCGCGAGCACACCGATGCGGCGGCACAGGGGGTGCACAGCCTCCCGGACGGGGAGGGGTACTACGCGCACCGGCTGCGCGAGTTCACCACCACGGATCTCGATGCCGAGACGATCCATGCGCTGGGCCTTGAGGAAGTGGCGCGCATCCGCACGGAAATGGAGGCAATCAAGGAGGCGGTCGGGTTCAACGGTTCACTGCAGGATTTTTTCGAGTTCGTGCGTGACGACCCGCAGTTCTACTACCCGGACACCGATGCCGGTCGCAAAGCGTTTATCGAAGAGACCCGTCAATATCTGGCCGAGATCGAGGACCGGCTGCCGGCGTACTTTGGCATCCTGCCCGAGTCTACGCTCGAGGTCCGGCGAGTGGAGCCCTTTCGAGAGCGCGATGGGGCTGCCGCGTTTTACCGGGTAGGCACTGTCGATGGCTCCCGTCCGGGCGTGTATTACCTGCACCTGTCAGATATGGACGCCAAGAACCGTACAGATCTGCAGACCACCGCTTATCACGAGGGCAGCCCCGGGCATCACATGCAGCTGTCTATCGCCCTGGAAAACAGGGCGCTGCCCCTGTTTCGTACCCGCGAGTGGTACTCCGCCTACGGTGAGGGCTGGGCCCTGTATGCCGAGTACCTGGCCTGGGAGATGGGGCTGTTTGACAATCCTTACTATGATTTTGGCCGCCTCGGTGCGGAAATGTTTCGCGCCATCCGCCTGGTGGTTGACACCGGGCTGCATGCGAAGGGCTGGTCAGAAGAGCAGGCTGTCCAGTATATGCTGGACAATTCCGCGATTCCCGAGACATCGGTGCGTTCCGAGATCAGGCGCTACCTGGTGTGGCCCGGCCAGGCGACTTCCTACAAGGTCGGCATGCTTAAAATCCTCGAACTTCGCGAGCGTGCCTCCCGCGCACTGGGGGATGACTTCGATATCCGCGCGTTCCACGATCTGCTGCTGGCCGGCGGCGCACTACCACTGGCGCTGCTGGAGCGCCGCGTGGATGCCTGGGTAAGTGCGCAGCGCTGATGGCATTTTCCCGCGTCACATTGCAGGAACTGTTCCGCCTCGCGCTGCCGATGGTGGTGTCGCAGAGCGCCTTCGCCCTGATGGTGTTCACCGATCGCCTGTTCATGTCGCAGATCGACGCGGTACACATCGCCGCCGCCCTCGGCGGCGGGGTCACCTTCTTTGTGACCATATCCTTTTTTATGGGCGTGATCGCCTACGCCACGGCGCTGGTGGCCCAATACCTCGGGTCCGGGCAGTTGCATCGCTGCCCGCGGGTGGTCACCCAGGGTGTGCTCATTGCGCTCGCCTGCCAGCCGGTGCTGGTCCTGGTCGCCTGGTTTGGCGGCCAGCTGTTTACCCTGATGGACCACGCCCCCGAGCAGGTGGCGCTGGAACGCCAGTATTACTACGTACTGATGGCCGGTTCTTTCCTGGCGCTGTGCAAGACTTCTATCGCCGGTTACTTTTCCGGTATCGCCCGCACCCGCGTGGTGATGATCAGCGATGTCTGCGGCGTTCTGGTCAATATTCCCCTGAGCTACGCCCTGATTTTCGGTGCTGCCGGCATGCCCGAGTTGGGGATCGCCGGCGCCGCGCTGGGAACGGTGATTGCCACTGCATTTACCATCGGCGTCTACGCCGTGTTCTACTGGAACCCGGTACACCGGCAGCGCTTCCGGGTCGCGGACTCTTTCCGCTTCGACGCCGCAATACTCAGGCGCTACATTCGCCTGGGGCTGCCCTCGGGCTTCGAGCTGTTCGTCGGCGCCGCCACGTTCAACCTGTTCCTGTTGCTGTTCCAGTCCTACGGCATCACCGAGGGGGCGGCGATGGCGATCGTGTTCAACTGGGACATGCTGAATTTTGTGCCACTGGTGGGGTTCAATATCGCGGTGACCAGCCTGATTGGTCGCTACGTGGGCGCCGGTGACATGACCCGCACCAATGAGGTAATCAGCGCCGGCTTTCTCCTGGCGATGGGCTACTCCCTGCTGCTCGGGATCTGTTTCGTTCTGTTCCGCGAGCCACTGATCAACGTCTTTGCCACACCCACCGGCGATTTCGCGGCGATCACCGAGCTCGGCAGCAGGATGATGATTGGCCTTGCGACCTACGTGCTCGCCGACGCGGCGATCCTGATTTCCTCGGGTGTGCTGCGCGGGGCCGGGGATACGCGCTGGCTGATGAATACCTCCATGCTGGTACATACCCTGATGCTGATATCCCAGGTGCTGATGATCAAGGTGCTGGACGTCGGGCCGCTGGCGAGCTGGTGGGGCTTCGTGGTGATGCTGCTCTCACTGGCGCTGATCTATGTGACCCGACTGCTGGGGAACACCTGGCGGCATCCGCGGCGCCTGGCGCGTGTCATGGCGGACTAGGTCAGTGACGCGCTACAGGGTCAGCAGCCTGCGCAGAAAGCTGTCCTGGGAACGTTGCTGCTCGCGTACCCGCAACAGTTCCGCCAGCTGTTGCTCAATCTGCTCGGCAACCTGGTTCCGCAATTTGCGCTGCTGCGCCGCGGTCGGTGTGCGCCCGCGGTAGGCGGACAGGTCTACCGGTTCGCCGAAGCCCAGGAAACAGCGCTGCGGGCGAGGTAGCAGCGTTCCCAGGCTGCCCCGGGGAACGGGTGGCAGCATGTCGGTTCGGGTATCCTTGGCGAGCAGGCCCAGGCGCCGGAGCAGTGTGCCGAGGTGGCTGTCGGGCAGGTCCGCGCCCTCAATCAGGTGCTCGTAAAACTCGTCCGGCCCCACCAGGCCGAAGGGCATGATGGTATAGCCGTGACGTGCCGCCAGGCGCACGAATCCGTAGCGTTCTTTCCACTGCAACTCGTATCTGGCGCTCGCGGGCTTGACCGCCTCGTGGGCGCCGCCGGGAAACACCAGCAGGTCTTCCCCGGCCACCATCAGCGCCTCGCAGACGGCGGGGTGCCCCATGACCGCGCCGCGGGCGAGGAGGGCGTCGCCCAGCTGGCGGTTGCTCCACAGGAACTTGTCCCCCATGGGACGCGGTCCGCGTCCGAGTTCCTTCAGCAGTAGCGGCCCGATCACCAGGCCGTCCAGGGCGAACAGGGAATGGTTGCCAACGAACAGGCAGGGCTGGCCGGGGATGCGTTCCGCGTGCAGGATCTGCGGCCTGAACAGCAGCTTGATCGCGCGGTAGGCCAGCTCCAGCTCGCGGCCGTGTAGCGGTTCGGAGCGCAGCGCGGTCTCGATATGCGCCGCCAGTGCGTCGCCCGCCAGGGGGTCGTGATCCTGGGAAAAATTGATCGGCATCGGCTTCCCTGTAAATGCTTGAGCCTGGATTATACCGGCTGCCGCCGGGGCGGGGCTATTCGCTCCCCAGCAGGCGTCCCAGGCCGCGCTCCCGCAGGGCCTGCTCCAGGACCGCACGGATATCGTCCGCGTGTTCCCCGGTGAGCGCTTGCTGGGCGAGATCTGCCGCGTCCCGCGCCGAGAGGGAGCGCAGCAGCCATTTGATCCGTGGAATTTTCGAGGCGCTCATACTCAGGGTGTGTATCCCCAGCCCCGCCAGCACCACCACGGCGGCGGGGTCGGACGCCATCTCACCGCACAGGCTGAGGGGCAGCCCGCTGGCCTTCGCGCTGGCAGCAATGCGCGCGATCTCGCGCAGAACAGCTGGGTGCAGGTGGTCGTAGGCAGCGGCGACCCGGGGATTATTGCGATCCAGCGCCAGCAGGTACTGGCTGAGGTCATTGGAGCCAATGGAAACAAAGTCCAGGCGGCTTGCCCATGTAGGCAGCAGGGAGATTGCCGCTGGCACCTCCACCATGATCCCCACCGGGGGGCGACGCGCACTGATACCTTCTTCCGCGAGCTGCTTGAGGGCGTCGTCCAGCAATTCGGCAAAACGTATGATCTCGCCGGTATTGCTCACCATGGGCAAAAGGATATGCATATTGTCCGCATCTCCGGCGGCCCGCAGCATCGCCCGTAGCTGCGTCATCAGCAGGGCGCTATTGTCCAGGCAGAAGCGGATGCCGCGCCAGCCCAGGGCGGGGTTGTCCTCGCGAATAGGAAAGTAGGGCAGGGGCTTGTCACCGCCGATATCCAGGGTGCGCATATAGACCGGACGACCCGCGTAGGCCTTGAGGACCTGGGCGTAGATCGCTTCCTGTTCGTCCTCGGACGGGAAGCTGTCGCTGATCATGAAGGGCATTTCCGTGCGGTACAGGCCGACGCCCTCGGCACCATTGGCGATCCCCGGGGAGATGTCCGCGAGCAGGCCGGTGTTGGCAAACAGCCGGACCCGCTGCCCGTCCGTGGTGGTCGCGGGTTGCTCGACGAGTTCTGCCAGCTCCCCGCGCAGGTTCTGCTCCGCTTCCTGCAGGCGCCGGAATTCACCCAGGACGGTCGACGGTGGATGCAGAATGACCTGCCCCGTATTGCCGTCCACCACCAGCTCATCCCCATTGCTGAGGTTGCGTATGGCGCCGGTACCCATGACCGCGGGCACGCCCAGGGCGTTGGCCAGCACCGCGGTGTGCGACAGGGACGAGCCCTCGTAGCAGACGATGCCCTGCAGGCGGTCAGGGTCGCAGGAGGCGATATCGGAAACGCTCACCCGGTTGCCCACCAGTACCACTGCGGGTTCTTCGACCTGGCTCTCGCTGCTGTCGCCACTGGTCAGGGTGCTGTAGAGCTTGTTGCCCAGGTGGTGGATGTCCTCATGGCGTGCCCGCAGGTAGGGGTCTTCCATTGCCAGGAACAGGTCGGCGAAGTGCTGCACGGTCTGGCGCAGGGCGCCGGGCAGCCACTGACCTGCGCGAATGGCATCGGTCACGCCCCGGTGCAGGCGGGTGTCCGAGAGCAGCAGCTGATAGGCATTGAATACCGCGGCGACACTGTCGGAGAGCTCGGTTCCAAGTGCGCGCCGCTCCTCGTCCACTTCCTCGCGAACCTGGCGCAGGGAGTCTTCCCACTGTTCAAGGGCCGCGTCGATATCCTCGCAGGCCTTGTCCGGTACCTGGTAGAGGTCGACCTGGTCGCACTGGACCACGGCGCCGATGCCGATTCCCGGAGCCCCCTTGACCCCCTTCATCCTGCGGGTGGCGCTCTGCCCGCTGTTGAGTGAACTGGCGTCGGCGGGCAGCACCAGGGCGAGCTGGGTCGACAGGGTCACCAGGAATGCCAGCTCCTCCTCGGTCATCAAGCGACCTTCGGCGGATTGCACCACCAGCACGCCAATCACCCCGCCGGCGCGCACCAGGGGGACCCCGCAGAATGACGCGTAGGCCTCCTCGTGGGTCTCGGCAACGTAGCGGAAATCCGGGTGGGATGCCGCGTCCGCGATATTCACCGGGTGCCGGCTGCGTGCGGCCAGGCCTACCAGGCCGGTGCCCTCCGGCAGCAGCGTGTGGCCGACCGCGCGGGGGTCGAGGCCGTGACTCGCTGCCAGCAGCATGGAGTGGTCGGCCTGGGAAATGTACAGGCTGCACACGTCGACGCCGGTGGCGCGATGGATCGCTTCCACGATCAGCGCGACCTGCTCCTGTGCGCTGACCGCCTGGGAGGCGGCTTGCACGATGCGGGTCAATTCCAGAAGGGGGTTCATGTGCCTATTGTGCAGTGCTAGTGGAAGCCAGCGCAATTGGATACAGTGCGGAAAGGTCTACATTGTTCACAAGTGCCTTAATTGAAGGGGGAGAGCAAAGATGCAGGGAAAGACGGTGGCGATCAGCGGTCCGACCGCGGGAATAGGTCGCGAGACGGCCAGGCATCTGGCCGGGCAGGGGGCTGAGCTTATCCTGCTTTGCCGCAGCCCCGACAAGGGCGAGGCCCTGGCGGAGGAGATCGCCACCTCGGGCAACCGTCGCCCCACGGTTATCGAGATGGATATGGCCTCCCTCGCGAGCGTGAGGGCCGCGGGCGAGGCGATCCTGGCCCGGGACGTTCCGCTCGACGTGCTCCTGAACAATGCCGGCGTGGTCAATACCCAACGGCTCGAGAGCGTGGATGGCTTTGAGGAGACCCTGGCGGTCAATCATCTCGCGCCTTTCCTGCTCACCGGCCTGGTGATGCCGGCACTGCAGGCGGCCCCCGCTGCGAGGATAGTGAACGTCTCCTCCGGGGCGCATCACTTCGTGCGTGGCATGGGCTTTGATGATATGCAGGCGGAGAAAGGCTATCGCACCTTTCGCGAGTACGGCCGCTCCAAGCTGGCCAACCTGCTGTTTACCCTGGAGCTCGCGCGGCGCCTTGAGGGAACGCCAATGACCGTCAACAGCCTGCACCCGGGCGCGGTTTCCACTTCCCTGGGCACCCAGAACGGCGGCCTGCTCAGCAGCGTCCTGCCGTTGCTGCTGAAGCCCTTCTTTCGCTCGCCGGCGCAGGGTGCAGAGACTTCCATTTTCCTTGCATCCAGTCCCGCCGTGGAAGGCGTGAGCGGCCAGTATTTCGTGAACTGCAAGGCGGTGAAACCCAAGCCCTGGGCCCTGGACGAGGAGGCAGCGACGCGCCTTTGGCAGTTCAGTGAAGACTGCGTGGGGTTTACATATCCGGTATAGTGCGGTCCGGAATCCAATTGCATACAACAGCAGGAGATCAGGCCGATGAACCGTGGACTACAGCTGCGCTCGCTCGTAACCGAAGACGGCAAACTGGAGTTGTCACTCCAGGAGGTGGAGGTGCCACAGCCAGGACCTGATGAGGTCCTGGTGCGGATCGACGCATCGCCCCTGAACCCGTCCGATCTCGCCCTGCTGACGGCCTTCGCGGACCTGGACACCGCGCGCCAGGAAGGCTCTGCGGAGCGTCCCGTCATCACGGCGGATATCCCCGCGGCGGCCATGCGCCTGCTGCAGGGACGCGTCGGGCAGTCAATGCCGGTGGGGAACGAGGGTGCCGGTGAAGTGGTGGCAGCGGGTTCCTCCGATGCGGCCCAGGCCCTGATGGGGAAAATAGTGGGTGCTTTTGGCGGCGAAATGTACGCCGAGTACCGCTGCGTGAATGCCATGCAGTGCCTGCCGCTGGAGGCGGGTACCACCGCGGTGCAGGGCGCTTCCTGTTTCGTCAACCCGATGACCGCCCTGGGCATGACCGCGACCATGCGCATGGAGAACCACACCGCGCTGGTGCACACTGCCGCGGCCTCCAATCTTGGGCAGATGCTCAACCGCCTGTGCCAGGCAGACGACATCCCCCTGATCAATATCGTACGCAAGACCGAGCAGGCCGAACTGCTAGAGGGTCTGGGCGCGAGCTACGTGGTCAATTCCAGCGAGGATGATTTTCTGCCGCAGCTGACCGAGATGATCGCCGAGACCGGTGCGACCCTGGCCTTTGACGCTACCGGCGGCGGCAAGCTGGCGAGCCAGATCCTGGGCTGCATGGAAACAGCGGCGGCACGCAAGATGACCGAGTACAACCGCTACGGTTCGGATACCTACAAGCAGGTCTATATCTACGGCGGCCTGGACCTGTCGCCAACGGTGCTGCATCGTAACTTCGGCTTTGCCTGGGGCGTGGGGGGATGGCTGCTGCCACACTTCCTGCAGCGCGCTGGCATCGAGAAAATGCTGGAGATGCGTGCCCGTGTTGCCCGCGAGATCGATTCCACCTTCGCCAGCCACTACAACCGCGAAGTGAGCCTGGCCGGGGCGCTGGACCTGGATGCCCTGAAAGCCTACAGCCGCCAGGCCACTGGCGAGAAGTACCTGATTCGACCCGGGCAGTAGGCCCGCATGCACTAGCTCGCGGCGCGGTGGGGTAGGGCCGCTGCGGTGGAGTTGCACAGTAACTCACAGTAGCGGCTTTCAATCCGGTGGCAGGCCTGACGTACCGAGCCCATGGCCTGTGGGTCTTCGGGCGGCAGAACGGTGATGCGGATGGTTGCCGGCCGGACCAGGAAACCACCCTTGGGCAGGGCGTCTTTCACGTTGTGCAGGACGATGGGCACCACGGGCACCTTCGCCTTGCGGGCGAGGTAAAAGGCACCGTGTTTGAAGGGCTGGATATTGCCCAGGGTGCTGCGGGTACCCTCCGGCGCGATGACCAGGGAGCGCCCGCTCGCCAGTACCGCCAGCGCACGCTGCAGGACCGCGGCCTGGTCCTGGTCCTGCCGCGATACGAATATGGTATCCGCGTGTTTCAACAGGGGCCCGAGTAGCGGGTTGGAAGCCATCTCCTGCTTGCAGAAGGGGACCACGTCACCGCGCAGGAGATGGGCGAGTACCACCGCATCCAGCAGGCTCTGGTGGTTAAAAATATAAATGGCCGGGCGCTGTGATCTGAGGTGTTCCTGCCCCTCGATCTCAAACTCCAGGCCGGCGAAGCCGCTGCCAAGATCCCCCAGCAGCTGGGTCATCCGGTTGGCGTTGTCGAAGGCGCCGAGCCCCAGACGCTTGCCCACGCCGCCGATCAGCGTGGTTGCCGCCACCGCCTGGGTGGTCATCGCCGTGCGTATGATGGATTCAATATTGGGGCGGCCGCGAGAGGCAAATTTGAGGGTCGGCCAGCGCTGGGCTCGCGCCTGTGCGCCCAGGGCATCTGAGGGATTGACCGCAACCGGGTGCCCGACTTCCCGCAGCAGGGGCAGGTCTGCGCTGGAATCGGTATAGAACCAGCAGTCCCCGAGCCTGGCCTGTTGTTCCCTGGCCACGCGCCGGGCGGCGAGTGCCTTGCCCTCGCCGTAGCACATGGGGCTTATGACCTTGCCGGTGAAGCGCCCGTCGATCACCTCCAGGCGGGTGCAGCGAACGTCCTCGATGCCCAGAACCCGGGCCACCGGCGCCACCTGGTAGCTGCTGGCGGCGGTGACGATCACCAGGTGATGTCCTGCAGCGCGGTGTGCCTCCACCAGGCTGATGGCCTCGCGGTAAAGGCTGCGGGCCAGGCTGCGCTGGTAGGCCTGCTCGCCCAGTTCGTACAGGCTGTCTTCGCTGATGCCGGTCAGGCTGCGGCTGAGCCGGCGCACCAGCTTGTGGTAGCTGCCACCGCTGCCATTTGCCTGCTGCCGCGCCAGGGCGCGCATCAATTTCGCAGTCTGTCTCAACTCACCGCGGGTTGCCCCGCGCCGCGCCGTCTCCCAGGCCAGGGCAACAATGGAATAGCCGGCGATCAGGGTACCGTCCAGGTCAAAGAACGCGACCCGCGGGGACGCTTTGCGCTCGCCGTCGCTGCTGATCTTGCCCAGGTGCTGTTCCAGGCTGCTGTTGCTCATATCGCTCTCACCCATTGGTGGGGCTTTTCACCCCTTTCAATAAATGTGGTGCAATAAACCTGCCATTGCTGCGGAAAGGATAACTATTGCAGGTGACAGCCCGGTGACGCGGCGCTGCAGGTCCCCGCGGCGCAGGACGCTCGCACCAGGCCGCGGCAGCCCGCACCAAGACAGTGCGCGCTAGACCGGGGCGTGCTGAGTCGGGGGCCGCCAATCGGGGCCGGGTTTGGTGATGGGCGGGTCGTGGCCTTGCGCACAGGCCTCGGCTACTATGGCGCCATGTCCGCTATCCCTGTACCTGACCTGCCCATTGCCGAAGTGCTGCCCGCGCTCAGCGCCGCCCTGGCGGCGCGGGATGAGGTGGTGCTGCAGGCACCGCCCGGAGCGGGTAAGACGACCCAGGTACCGCTGACCCTGCTCGGGGAGGACTGGCTGGGCGATCGCGCGATACTGCTGGTCCAGCCCCGGCGCCTGGCGGCCCGCACCGCCGCAATGCGGATGGCGGCGACCCTGGGTGAGGCGGTGGGCGAGACGGTGGGCTACCGTATCCGTCTGGATACCTGCGTGAGCCAGCACACCCGGATTGAGGTGATTACCGAGGGCGTGCTGACCCGGCGCCTGCAGGGGGACCCTTCCCTGCAGGGGGTCGGCCTGGTGATCTTCGACGAGTTTCACGAGCGCAATCTCGATTCCGACCTGGGCCTGGCATTGTCCCTGCAGGCCAGGGAACTGTTTGCAGACGACCGGGCGCGGCTCAAGCTACTGGTCATGTCGGCGACGCTCGATGGCCTGGCCGTTAGCGAACTCCTGGACGATGCCCCGGTGATTACATCCCGTGGCCGCCAGTACCCGGTGGGAATACGCTACGGTGCACCCTACCGACCCCGGGACGGCATCCTGAAAGCCGCCGTGGGCACGGTCACCCGGGCCCTCGAGGAACAGACGGGCAGCCTGCTGGTGTTCCTGCCCGGGCAGGCGGAGATCCGCCGAGTCGCGCATGCCCTGGGGCAGCGCCTTGCCGGGGAGGGCAGCGGCGTACAGCTGTGCCCGCTATACGGTGGCCTCTCGCTCAAACGCCAGCAGCAGGCGATCGCACCGGCGCCAGCCGGCACCCGCAAAGTCGTGCTGGCGACCAATATTGCCGAAACCAGCCTGACCATCGAGGGCATCGATACGGTCATCGACAGCGGTCTTGAACGGGAGGCGCAGTTCGATCTGGGCACGGGTGTCACGCGGCTGCATACCCGGCGCATATCCAGGGCCTCGGCGGAGCAGCGCGCGGGCCGCGCGGGGCGGCTTGCGCCGGGTATCTGCTACCGGCTGTGGAGCGAGGAGCAACAGGCGCAGCTGGTAGAGCAGGGGACGCCGGAAATACAGCGTTCGGATCTTTCCTCGCTGGCGCTACAGCTGCTCGCCTGGGGCGTGCGTGACCCGGCGGAGCTGGCCTGGCTGGATCTCCCGCCCCCCGCAGCCTATCGCCAGGGGCTGGGCGTGCTGCAGGCGTGTGAGGCGGTATTCGAGCCGGCGCCCGGCCAGTGGCAGCTCACGCCTCACGGCGTACGGCTGGCGCAGATGCCCCTGCACCCGCGCATGGGCCACATGCTCTTGCTGGGCTGTGACATTCACGCGGGGGAAACCGCCTGCCTGCTGGCGGCCCTGCTGGCAGAGCGCAATCCGCTGGCAGAGGTTGGCGCCGACATCAACCACAGTCTCGCGGTATTACTTGGCGAATCGCGCTGTCCGTCAGAGGCACAGGGCTGGTACCGCCGTACCTGGGAGCAGGCGAGACGGTTTGCGCGCGTCTCTACCGCAGTGCACCGGCCGCGGGATTTCGGACTGAGCGTGCCCGCCGAGGACGTCACCGGCATCCTGCTCGCCGCGGCCTACCCGGATCGTATCGCGCGCCTGCGTGAGGGTAGCGATCCGGGCGCCTACCAGCTCAGCAACGGGCGCAGCGCCCGCCTGCCTGACAGCGACAGTCTCTGCGGCACGCGCTGGCTGGCGACCGCAGAGGTTGGCGGGCGCGGTGGTGATGCGCCCGATCGGATTTACAGCGCCAGCCCCCTGGCTCCGGGCAGCTTCGACAGCGTGCTTTCAGGCCTGGTGAGCCAGCGCGAAGACGTGCGCTGGGATGATCGCGAGGGTCGATTTATTGCCCGCCGGGTGACAGAGGTAGGGCGCCTGCAGCTGGGGGAGGAGGCCCTGGAGGAAATCGAACCTGCGGTGCGCGCCCGCGCGGTCGCAGACATGCTGCGTTCGCGCGGCCTTCAGGTCCTGCCCTGGAGCGAAGCCCTGCAGCAGTGGCGGGCGCGGGTCCTGCTGGCGAGGGAATACTCGGCCCAGGGCGGCGCGGACAATCCCTGGCCGGACCTGTCTGACGCCGCGCTGCTGGCGGAGCTGGATCAGTGGCTGCTGCCCTGGCTGGAAAATGTACAGTCGCTGCAGGACCTGGCGCGCCTGGATCTCCGCGCTATCCTGCATGCGCGTCTGTCCTGGCCGCAGCCACTTGAGCTCGAGCGGCTCGCGCCGCAGCGGGTCAACGTGCCCTCGGGCTCAACCGTCGCTATTGACTACTCGCAGACACCGCCGGTGCTGGCGGTCAAGTTGCAGGAGATGTTCGGTGTGGAACAGGGGCCGCGCATCTGCGATGGTCGCCTGCCCCTGACCCTGCACCTGCTGTCACCCGCCGGTCGTCCCCTGCAGGTCACCACGGATCTCGCCAGTTTCTGGCGCAGTGGCTACCCGGAGGTGCGCCGGGAAATGCGGGGCCGCTATCCGAAGCACCCCTGGCCAGAGGATCCCACGAGCGCCGTGCCCACCCGGCATACCTCCAAACGCCAGGCAGCAATCAGTGCAGGGAATTCTGGCTGAGGTCACCCGCCAGGGAGTCGCGCACGCCCTGGGGTACCGGCACTGACTCCACAGTCAGCTGTGGGTGGTCGACACCCGCTCGCAACGCCGCACCGGCCTGCACGGCCTGCACCATCTCGGGGTTAAGCTCAAAGCGCAGGAAGTGTACCGAGGAGGTCTTGTCGGGGTTGGAGCGCTCCAGGTCCTCGTTGGCAATGGGGTAGACCCGGTCGCAGCCCTCCGGCTGCAGCCATACCCGCTCTTCGATGCCGATCAGGCGAGCGAGCTGCAGGCCGCGTTCGGCGGGATCCTCGAATTCAATCATCAGGGTGGCTTTCCAGTTGCTCCCGTCGGGAATAAGCGGGTTGTACGCTTCCAGCTCCTCGCGTATGCCGTCCGCCTCGAAGATTTTTTCGATCCGCAGCATCTCCTGTATCTGGTACTTTATCGTCAGGGCGTCCTCGAAATACAGCCGCACGTGTTCGCCGAGGGGGAGCTGGCGGTTTTTCTTGTGTGCAATCACCTGGTCGCGGAAAGTGGGCCTGATCTCGGCGTACTCTTCCAGTGACCAGAGGTCGGCGCGTGACAGTTGGCTCATGTTAGGGCACCTCCGAATAATGGTTGCCAGTATCCGACATCAGTCCAGTCCGTAAGCCATGCGCAGCAGCGTCATCGGATGTTGTCCCGTCTCCACCGAGTCTGCGAGATGGGCGATATGGGTGGCCGCCATGGGGCAGTCACTGATGAAGTAGTCGGGGGCCTGCTGGTCGACCTTGCGTACCACTGGCCGTGCGATCTTGACCGACTTGTCGCGGGTTTCCGTCTTGATGGCGTAGGTGCCATCGTGGCCCGAGCAGCGCTCCTGGGTCGTGACCTCGGTGTCGGGTACCAGGGACAGAACGTCCCGCGTGCGCAGGCCAATGTTCTGCACGCGCTGGTGGCAGGCGGCCTGGTAGGCGACCGCGCCCAGCGCACTGCTGAATTCGGTATTCAGCGCGTCCTTTTTGTGGCGCAGCCAAAGGTATTCAAAGGGGTCGTAAAATGCCGCCTGTACCTTTTTGACGTCGGGGTCGTCCGGGAATAGCAGCGGCAGTTCCTGCTTGTACATCAACACGCAGGAAGGTATCGGCGCGGTGAGGTCGTATCCCTCATCCACCAGCTTCGCCAGTACCGGGATATTGGCATCCTTCAGGCGCTCGACGCTGTCGAGGTCGCCGAGCTCCAGCTTGGGCATGCCGCAGCACTGCTCCCTGGGAACCAGGTCGATCTGGATCGCGTTGTGCTGGAAGACCTTGATGAAGTCTGCGCCGATATCGGGTGTGTTGTAGTTGCCGTAGCAGGTGACATACAGCGCCAGTTTGCCGGTGGTTTCACCGGCGGCAGTCGGGGTGATGTCCCGGTGCAGGCCGGCCGCCCGCTTGCGCAGCGTCTGGCTGTGGAATGCAGGCAGCGGGGCATCCTGGTGTATCCCCAGGGCGGATTGTAGCCCCTTGCGCAGGGTTTCACTGCGATTGGCGGCGTTCACCGTGACATCCACCAGGGGGATGGAGGCCATGCCGAACACACGGTCGGTGCTGGTCAGCACCCGGTCCCGCAGGCGCGCACCCTCCTGTTTGAAGCGTACTGCCTTGGCACGCAGCATCAGGTGGGGGAAATCGACGTTCCACTCGTGGGGCGGCACATAGGGACACTTGGTCATGTAGCACAGGTCGCACAGGTAACACTGCTCTGCGACCTTCGGGAAATCCGCCTTGTCGACGCCGTCCACTTCCAGGGTGGAGGACTCATCGACCAGGTCGAACAGGGTGGGGAAGGCATCGCACAGGCTGACGCAGCGGCGGCAGCCGTGGCAGATGTCAAACACGCGCTCCAGTTCCTGGTCCAGCGCCTGCTGGTCCCAGAAGGCCTCTGTCTTCCACTCGACGGGGTGCCGGGTGGGTGCTTCCAGACTTCCTTCTTTCACGGCTTGTTCCCTTGGCTGTGGGCAAGGTAATAGCTACCATGGCCGCCCACACAGCGGACGGCCACGCAAGTCGATGTAACGATCAGGCGTCGAGTTCGTCCAGCGCTTTCTGGAAGCGATTGGCGTGGCTGCGCTCGGCCTTGGCCAGGGTTTCCATCCAGTCGGCAATCTCGTCGAAGCCCTCGTCGCGAGCGGTCTTGGCCATACCCGGATACATGTCCGTGTACTCGTGGGTCTCGCCGGCAATAGCCGCCTTGAGGTTGTCACTGGTGCCGCCGATGGGCAGGCCGGTAGCGGGGTCGCCCGACTCCTCGAGATATTCGAGGTGCCCGTGGGCGTGTCCTGTCTCGCCCTCGGCGGTGCTGCGAAATACCGCCGCGACGTCGTTATAGCCCTCTACATCGGCTTTGGCGGCGAAGTACAGGTACCGGCGATTGGCCTGGGATTCGCCGGCGAAGGCGTCTTTAAGATTCTGCTCAGTCTGGCTACCTTTCAGGGACATTATGCCTCTCCTCTCTGGGATGCTGCGTTACCGCGTTGTTAGGTTTCACTGAATCGGGTCAGCCGCACCAAAAACTGCGGCTGGATTAAATCTAGACCATGGGCTACGATCTGACCAGTAGAATATTTCAGCAAATGCCATCGGAAATATCGATCACAATATGCAGCGACACCCGACCCTGAAACAGCTTCGTTACCTCTGCGCAGTGGCGGAATACGGGCATTTCGGCCAGGCAGCGAAAGCCTGCCATGTCAGCCAGTCCACCCTCAGCTCCGGGGTGCTGGAGTTGGAACAGGTCCTGGGCGTGTCCCTGGTGGAGCGCAACAACCGCCAGGTGTTGCTTACCAGCCTCGGTGAGGATGTCGTGCAGCGTGGGCGTGACCTGTTACTGGAGGTCGACGACATGGTCACCCTCTGCGCTGCCGCCGGCGAGCCCTTTTCCGGCAAGATGCGCCTCGGGGTGATCCCCACGATCGCACCTTTCATGCTGCCGCGCCTGCTGAAACGCCTGCGCACGGAGCACCCGGAATTTCGCCTGTTTATTCGCGAGGATTTGAGCGACCACCTGCTGGATGCGCTGCGCCAGGGTGAATTGGACCTGCTGTTGCTGGCGCTACCATTCCCCGCTGAGGGCGTGGACACCATGACCCTGTTCCGGGATGAGTTCCTGCTCGCCTGTCCGCCCCGCCATCCCCTGGGAGGAGCTGGCAAGGTACAGACCTCGCAGCTGCGGGGCGAGGGCCTGCTGCTGCTGGAGGATGGGCACTGTTTGCGGGATCATGCGCTGGAGGCCTGCAAGCTGCGGGATGCGGATGTCTCCATTCCCTACCAGGCCACCAGCCTCAACACCATTGTGCAGATGGTGGCCAATGGCATTGGCATGACCCTGCTGCCGCGGATGGCACTGGACGCGCAGATTCTCTCGGGCACCGAGGTCGAGGTGGCCGAATTCAGCGAGCACGATGTGGCGCGCTCGGTGGGCCTGATGTGGCGCAAGAAGACACCCCGGCGGGCGGAGTTTCGCCTGCTCGGGGAGTTCATCGCCGGCTGTCAGAAGTTGTAGCCGAGGGAGACGCCGTAGCTGCGGGGTTCCAGCAGGAACTGGTTGGTCGCCAGCCCCACGTTCTGGTCACCCAGGTACTGTCCGGTGACGTGGTCGTCATCCTTCAGGTTGCGGCCCCAGGCCTCCACCAGCCAGCGCCGGTCGGCGCTGAACAGGGTCAGAGTGGCGTTCCACACGTCCCAGGACTCAACCGTGTCGTTCACCGTATTGAACACCCGGGTGTAGAACTCATCCTGCCAGTAGTAGTTGCTGGCCGCGGTTAATTCCATGCCGTTGTCCAGCATCCAGGTATAGGCGGCGCCGAGGTTGACCGAAAACTCCGGCGCATTCGGCAGCTGGTTGCCGTCCAGGTCTGCCTCGATACCCGCACAGGGGAATACGCCCTCCGGGCAGCCCGGGCCGATATAGAGGTTGGAGTTGACCGCATTGATCACGTTCTCGGTGGTCCCCATCTGGTTGATATCCGCGGGGTCGAGGCTCTGGCCGCCATCCATGGCCGTATCCAGCCACGCGAGGTTGGCGCTGAACCGCCAGTGCTCGTCGGGCACCCACACGAACTCGCCCTCGAAGCCCTGGATGCCCGCGTCAAAATTCTCGTTCAGGGATGTCTGCTGGGTGATCTTGGAAATCTGCAGACCCTCGTAGTCGTAGTAGAAATAGGTCACGTTGGCCTGCAATGTGTTGTCCAGCAGGCGCGACTTGAGCCCGATCTCAAAAGCGTTGATGTACTCCGGGTCGAACTCTGCCAGTTCCGCATTTTCCTGCAGCAGGACCGAGTCCGCAGAAATCGGGTTGAAGCCGCCGCTCTTGTAACTGCGCGACAGGGTCAGATAGGCCATCACCTCCTGGTCAATATCCCAGGTAAGATTGATCTTGCCGGTGGGTTCCTCCCAGCTGCCGCTGAACTCATTGTAACCGCCGTCCGGGGCCGTGGGGTCGTCCAGGAACGCCAGGTACACGGTGCGCTGGCGGGAGGACTTCTCTTCCTCGCTGTAGCGCAGCCCCAGCGTCAGGCGTAAATCGTCCCGGGCCTGCCAGTACAGTTCGCCGAAAGCCGCCCAGGTTTCCAGCTCGTAGGTGGCGGTGTCGTTGTCGAAAACCCGCTGCGATGAGGGAATGCCCAGGGTAGAACCGAACAGTTCCAGGGCGGCAGAGTAAACGTAGTAATGCACCTCACTTTCGTAGTCCAGCCAGAAACCGCCGACCATGAAGTTCCAGTCCCCCGCATAGTCCGAAGCCAGGCGGATTTCCTGGCTCCACTGCTCCGGCGCCGTGGTGCTGCGGTCGCTGGCGTAGGCGCGATCGACCGTAATGGGGCCGTCCGGACCCCGGTTCACGGTCGTCGCAACCGGCCAGGGTTCCGAGGCGACCGTAAAGTCGTAGTCATTGCGCGCGTCCAGGCGGGAGTTGTGGTAACCGGTCAATGCGGTGAGTGTGTGGCGGTCGAATTCGTGCTCAAGCTCAAAGGCCGCCATCCAGTCCTCGACCTCGTAGCGGGGCGTGAAATCGAAGAACTGCTCCCTTGGGTCCGCACTGCTCGGCGAATTGATGAAGTCGTCATCGGGAAAGTCCTGACCCAATATGCCGGCGACGATGTTGTTGACCAGGAAGCCGGTGACCGTGGCGCCGCTATGGGTATTCTGGTTGGCCAGACCCCCGGGGAGACAGCCGATGATCCCGTCGGGATCCCGCTGGCAGCGCTGGTTGCTGCCGTTCATGCGGGAAGAGTCCTCCTCAAAGTAGTTGACGATCAGGTTGGCCTCGGTGCGTTCTCCGGACCAGCGGGTCGAGGAGCGCAGGGAGTACATGTCCCGGCCGTCGATATCGTCACCCGTGAACCTGTTGTCGACGAAGCCGTCCCGGTCGAGGGAAAACACCGCGAAACGCTGGGCCAGGCTGTCGGTCAGGGGCAGGTTCAGCGCCCCTTTCAACTTCCTGTGTCCGTAATTACCTACCTCGACATTGACGTTGCCGCCGAATTCATCTTCGGGCCGACGGGTGATGACGTTGATCACCCCGGCGGTCGTATTGCGCCCGTACAGGGTTCCCTGGGGACCGCGCAGGACCTCCACCCGTTCCGAATCATAGAACTCGGTCTCGTAGATGCGCCCGTTGTTCAGGTACACACCGTTGAAGTGGGAGCCAGTCCCGCTGTCTGCAGCGGCGCCGATGGCCTGGTTGCCGATGCCGCGGATAGAGATTGCGGCGGTGGTGAAGTTGTCCTTGCTCATCAGCATGTTGGGCACGCTGAACTGCATGTCCAGCGACTGCGTGATCAGGGCCCGGTCCAGTTCCGCGCCGCTGAATGCGGTGACCGCGATCGGCGTATCCTGGATTGTGGTCGAGCGCTTCTCCGCGGTCACGATAATTTCCTCCAGGGTGCCGGTCTGGGCGCTGGCGGGCAGGGTGAGCATTGGGAGTACTGGCAGGCATGAAACAAGCACGGTTGTGCGCAAGCGATGACGCATCGCAGATTCCCCTTCATTTTATAATTAGAGTCTGGGCAGGGGAAAGTTAGCAGACCCCCGGGCTCGCCGACAAGCGTTAGCGACGACGCCTGCGTTGCGGATTCCGGGGCAGGCCATTGTGTTGCGTGGCGAAGGGCTGCGTTGCGCCGGCCCGGGTCGCCGGTTTATCGACCCGCTGGTGGCGCTTGGCCGGTTGCCGCGGCGGCACCAAGTGCAGCTTGCCGTTGCCGATCAGGTCGGCTCGGCCCATTTTCTTCAGGGATTTGCGCAGGGCGGGCCAGTTGTCCGGGTCGTGGTAACGGAGAAAGGCCTTGTGCAGGCGGCGCTGGGACATTTTCTTCACCGTGGGCATGGTGTCGGCGCCGCGCGTGACCCGCTTCAGGGGGTTCTTGCCACTGTGGTACATGGCGGTGGCGGTTGCCATCGGCGAGGGATAAAAAGTCTGTACCTGGTCCGCGCGGAACTTGTTGCGCTTCAGCCACAGGGCCAGGTTCATCATGTCCTCGTCCGACGTGCCCGGATGGGCGGCGATGAAATAGGGGATCAGGTACTGCTTCTTGCCCGCCGCCTGGGAATATTTTTCGAACATCGCCTTGAAGCGATCGTAGCTGCCCATCCCGGGCTTCATCATTCTTGAGAGCGGCGCATCCTCGGTGTGCTCCGGTGCGATCTTGAGGTAGCCCCCGACATGGTGGGTGACCAGTTCCTCCACGTACTCCGGGGTCTCTACCGCCAGGTCGTAGCGCAGCCCCGAGGCGATCAGGACTTTCTTGACGCCCTCTACCGAGCGCGCCCGCCGGTAGAGCCCGATCAGGGGTGTCTGGTCGGTTTCCAGGTTCTTGCAGATACCCGGGAATACGCAGCTGAGCTTGCGGCAGGCTGCCTCCACTTCCTTGCTCTTACAGGCGAGCCGCCACATATTCGCCGTGGGGCCGCCGAGGTCGGAGATCACGCCGGTGAACGCGGGCGAGGTGTCGCGGATTTTTTCCACCTCGCGAATGATGGAGTCCTCCGAGCGGTTCTGGATGATGCGGCCCTCGTGCTCGGTGATCGAGCAGAACGTACAGCCCCCGAAACAGCCGCGCATGATGTTGACCGAGTGGCGGATCATCTCGTACGCGGGAATGCGGGCGTCGCCGTAGCTGGAGTGGGGCAGGCGTGTGTAGGGCAGTTCGAAGACCCAATCCAGTTCATCCGTCTCCAGGGGTATCGGCGGCGCGTTCAGCCACACTTCGCGATCGCCGTGGGCCTGCACCAGCGGGCGCGCGTTATGCGGATTGGTTTCCTTGTGCAGGATGCGCGAGGCATGAGCGTAGAGCGCGCTGTCCGTGCGCACATCCTCGTAGGCAGGAATGCGGATCACTTCCTGGCGGCCGTCCCGGGGGCGGTCCAGCAGGGTGACCGGCATGGCGTCCGCGCCGGGCGCGTTATCGGCGGCGGTGGTTGCGCAGGCCTCGGTGCGGGTGTCCTGGTAAGGGTTTACCGGCGCTGCCACTGGCCCGATCACGTCGATGGAGCTGGAGTCCACCACGCGCCAGTCCTCCGGAACCCGTTTGCGCACAAACGCGGTGCCGCGGAGGTCCCGGATTTTATTCACGGGCTCGCCCGCGGCCAGTCGGTGGGCGACATCGACAATCGCCCGCTCCGCGTTGCCGTAGAGCAGCAGATCGGCGCGGCTGTCGAGAAGGATGCTGCGCCGGACCTTGTCGCTCCAGTAGTCGTAGTGGGCGATTCGCCGCAGGCTGGCCTCGATGCTGCCAATGATCAGCGGCACATCGCGGTAGGCCTCGCGCACCCGCTGGCTGTAAACGATCACCGCGCGGTCCGGGCGCCGGTCACCGACATTGCCCGGCGTATAGGCATCGTCATTGCGGCGTTTGCGATCGGCGGTGTAGCGGTTGATCATGGAGTCCATGTTGCCCGCGGCTACACCAAAAAACAGATTGGGCTTGCCCAGGACCTTGAAGGGCTCGGCACTGGTCCAGTCGGGTTGCGAGATAATGCCCACCCGGAAGCCCTGGGCTTCCAGCACCCGGCCGATCACAGCCATGCCGAAACTGGGGTGGTCAACGTAGGCATCGCCCGTCACCACGATGATGTCGCAGCTGTCCCAGCCCAGGGCATCCATTTCCGCGCGGGACATGGGCAGTTCGGGCGCGGGGCCGAAACATTCGGCCCAGTACTTGCGGTAATCGTAAATCGGCGTGGGCATAGGAGGGCGGGACAGGGCCGCGGCTGAATTGAAAAGGGCGCGAAGTATAACACCCACGGGGTGCCCCCGCGATGCCCGCTGCTAGTCGCTCCCGTGGTTCAGAGGGGGCAGGTCGGTGCCGCAGTATTTGCAGTAGCGTGCGTCCAGCTCGTGGCCGGCGCGGGAGCACTGTCCGCAGTTGCGGTTGGTGAGGTGCCGGGTGCCGCGCATTTCCGACGCCAGCTCCGCTGTGATAATCCCCGTGGGCACTGCGATGATCGCATAGCCAATCAGCATGCCGGTGGCCGAGATGGCGCGGCCCAGGGCCGTGACGGGCACCAGGTCACCGTAGCCCACAGTGGTGATGGTGACAATAGCCCAGTAGATGCTGACGGGAATATTGTCGAAGCCCCGGGCGGGGCCTTCCACCACATACAGCAGGCAGCCGAAAATTATGGTGATGACCATCATCATGGAGAAGAACACGATGATCTTGCGCGTCGAACGGCGCAGGGCCCCGGCCAGGATATTGGCTTCGCTAAGAAAGGCCATTAGCCGCAGCACGCGGAATATCCGCAGGATGCGCAACAGCCGCACCAGCAGCAGTGAGGCCGCCTGGGGAAACACCAGGGCGATGTAGGTGGGAAGAATCGCCAGCAGGTCCACAACGCCGTAAGGGCTGAGCACATAGGCCTTGCGATTGGGGGAGCACCAGATGCGCACCGCGTATTCCAGGGTGAAGAGCAGGGTGAAGACCCATTCAATGCGCCAGAACAGCGCCCCGTAGTCGGCATGTAATTCAGTGATGGAATCCAGCATGACAATGGTGACGCTGCTGAGAATGATGACGATCAGCGCCAGGTCAAACCACTTGCCCGCGGGTGTCTCCGTGCCGAAGATCACTTCGTAGAAGGCTTTTTGCAGAGGCGTCAGGTCGCGGGCTGTCATTGATCCGGCAAAATCCGTGGCAGGGGCTGTGCGGACACTATAGACAAGCCCCGTCCAGATGGGAATGCGACGGTGTGCACGGCGTAGGCACGCCCCGTGGCCTAGCTCCCGGTTGCCTCGGCAACCACCTCCACCATGGCCGTGGTCAGGGTGGCCAGGTCCTCGTCGTTCATGATGTAGGGTGGCATGACGTACACCAGGCGGCCGAAGGGGCGCACCCAGACGCCGCGCGCCACGAACATCGGCTGGATGCGGTCCATGTCCACTGGCTGCTTGAGCTCAATCACCCCGATCGCGCCCAGGGTGCGAACATCCGCCACGCCGGGCAGGTCCCGGGCGGGCGCGAGGCCGGCCTCCAGGCCTCGCTGGATGCGCTGCACGCCGCGCTGCCAGGGCTGCGACAGCAGTAGCTCGGTGCTGGCAATCGCGGCGGCGCAGGCCAGGGGGTTGCCCATGAACGTGGGCCCGTGCATAAAGGCGCCCGCCTCGCCGGCGCTGATTCCCTCGCTGACCCGGTTGTTACAGAGGGTGGCGGCGAGCGACATGTAGCCGCCAGTCAGGGCCTTGCCCAGGCACAGGATGTCAGGCTCCACCGCAGCGTGCTCCAGGGCGAAAAGCTTGCCCGTGCGACCAAAGCCCGTGGCGATCTCGTCGAATATCAGCAATACATCAAAGGCATCGCACAGGGCCCGCAGCTTGACCAGGTAGTCCGCGGAGTAGAAGCGCATGCCGCCCGCACCCTGGACCACGGGCTCGACAATCACCGCGGCAATGGACGCGTGCTGCTCGGCGAGCAGGTCGGCCATGGGCTTGATGTCGCGATCATCGCAGGGCTCACCGATCGGGCAGTCGGGTGCCGGCGCGAAGAACTGCTGCGGCAGACTGTCCCCGAACAGATGGTGCATGCCGGTGACCGGATCGCACAGGGACATCGCACCAAAGGTGTCGCCATGGTAGCCGTTGCGCAGCGCCACAAGCTTCTGCTTTTCGGGTTTGCCCGCCGCATGCCAGTACTGCAGCGCCATCTTCAAGGCCACCTCCACCGACACCGAGCCCGAGTCACTGAAAAATACGCGGTTCAGACTGGGTGGCATAAGGTCGGTCAGGATACCTGCCAGTTTCACCGCCGGCGGGTGCGTCAGGCCGCCGAACATCACGTGCGACATGCACTCGAGCTGTTCAGTGACCGCGCGATTGAGCACCGGATGATTGTAACCGTGAATTGCGCACCACCAGGAGGCCATGCCGTCGATCAGCTCGCGGCCGTCGGCGAGTTGCAGGCGAACGCCGGAGGCGGCCACGACCGGATACACGGTGGGTGCGTCGAGGGCCGAGGCGTAGGGGTGCCAGATCGACGCGCGGTCGGCGGCCTGCAGGGTATCCCAGTTCCAGGTGGCGGTGTTCATAGCAGGGCCTCGATTGCCTCGCGCAGGTTGTCCAGCATCAGCGGCTGCGCCGTGGCTGTCGGGTGAATGCCGTCGGCCTGCATCAGGCTGTCATCGGTTGCCACGCCCTCCAGCAGGAAAGGGCCCAGGGCGCTGCCGGTGGCGCGCGCGGCCTCGGCGTAGGCCTCGCGGAACTGGCGGGTGTAGCGGGGTCCGTAATTGGGCGGGATTTCCATCGGCAGCAGCAGCACCTCGGCGCCCGCATCCCGGGCCAGCTGCGCCATGGTTTCGAGGTTCTGGCGCAGGGAGGTGACGGGATAGCCGCGCAGGCCATCGTTGCCCCCCAGCTCGATAATCACCAGGGCGGGCTCGTGGTCGGCCAGCAGCCTGGGCAGTCGGCGCAGGCCTCCCGCGGTCGTTTCCCCGCTGATACTGGCATTGATCACCCGGTATTGCGGGTCTTTCTCCTGCAGTTCGTCTTCCAGTTGGCTCACCCAGCCCTGTTTTAGAGACATGCCGTAAGCGGCGCTGATACTATCCCCCAGCACCAGCAGGGTGGTGTTGGCGGCCTGCAGTGGCAGCGCACAGAGTGCCAGCAACAATCCGACCCCCACGGGGATGCGTACCAAGCGCAAGAGGAAAGGCGACATGATCAAGACGGAAAATCTCCAGAAACGGGTGCCAATGGCGGGGCGTGAGCTGGAGATACTGAAAGGGATTAATCTGGAAATCAAGTCGGGGGAGACGGTAGCCGTGGTCGGCGCCTCCGGGTCCGGTAAATCCACCCTGCTTGGGCTGCTGGCGGGCCTCGACGAGGCCTCATCCGGTCGCGTTGTGATCGGCGGTACCGAGCTCGGCCTGTTGGACGAGGACGGCCGCGCGGCCTTCCGGGCAGAGCAGATCGGTTTTGTGTTTCAGTCCTTTCAGCTGCTGCCGGCGCTGACGGCGCTGGAAAACGTCATGCTGCCACTGGAACTCAAGGGCCAGGCGGATGCGCGTGAGCAGGCTCGCTACTTCCTCGAGCGTGTGGAGCTGGGCTCGCGCCTGGACCACTATCCCCGGCAGATGTCCGGTGGCGAGCAGCAGCGGGTGGCCATCGCCCGGGCCTTCGCCGCCCGCCCGGCGATTCTGTTTGCCGACGAACCGACCGGCAACCTGGATAGCCGCACGGGGGACCATATTGTCGACCTGCTGTTCGAACTCAACCAGGAGCACGGCACCACCCTGGTGCTGGTGACCCACGATCACAAGCTTGCCGACCGTTGCCAGCGACGCCTGGAACTGGACGGCGGCGCCCTGGTTGGGGGCTAGGGGATGTCGATAACCGCAGGCCGGATGCTGGCCAGGGACTGGCGCGGTGGCGAGCTGGGTATTCTGGTGGCCGCCCTGGTCCTGGCCGTGGCCATGGTCACCGGCATCAGCGCCTTTACCACCCGGCTGCAGAGCGCCCTCGAGCAGGAGAGTCATCGCTTTCTCGCCGCGGACAGGGTAGTGCGCAGCTCGCGGGACCTGCCCCAGGAGTGGTTGCAGCGGGCGGGATCCCTGGGGCTGCAGACGGCGCAGACCCTGTCTTTCCCCTCCATGGTATTCGCCGGTGAGGACGCCATGTTCCTGTCCTCGGTGAAGGCGGTCAGCGACGACTATCCGCTGCGCGGCGAGCTCACCTACAGCGCCGAGCCCTTCGGCGAAGTGGCGCCCGTGGCCCACGGTCCCGCGCCGGGGACTGTGTGGCTGGACTCGCGCCTGTTTGCCCTGCTGGACGTGGCCATTGGTGACCAGGTGGGCATCGGTGAGGCGCAGTTCCGCATTGCGGCCGCGGCGCGCACGGAGCCGGACCAGGCAGCGGGCTTTTTCGGCGTGGGCCCCCGGGTGCTGATGCACTACAGTGACATCCCGGCAACGCGGGTGGTACAGCCAGGGAGCCGGGTCGAATATCGCCAGCTCTTTGCCGGCGACCCGGCGCAGCTGGAGACACTGGTCGCAGAGATCGAGCCGCAGCTGGTGACCGGACAGCGCCTGCTGGACGTGGAGCAGGGGCAGCCCGGGATCGGCAGTGCCCTGGAGCGCGCCGAGAGCTTTCTGCTCCTTGCGGGCAGCCTCGCGGTGGTCCTGGCGGGGGTCGCCATCGCCCTGGCCGCCCGCCGTTTCAGTGAACGGCACACCGATTACGTGGCGATTATGAAAAGCCTCGGGGCGAGCAGTGGCAGCATCAACCGCCTCTATGGCAACAGCCTGCTGCTGCTGGGTATCGGCGCCACGGTACTCGGCTGCAGCGCCGGCTGGGCGATGCAGGCGATCTTCTTCCGCCTGTTCGCCGAGCAGCTGCCGATCAACCCGGGCCCGGCGGGGCTGCGCCCCTACGCGATCGGCCTGACCACCGCTTTCACCTGCCTGCTCTGTTTTGCCTGGCCGCCCCTGCGCCGGCTGGGTCAGGCCAGCCCGCTGCGGGTACTGCGCCGGGACATGCCCGAGGAAAACCGCCGCAGTCTCGCTGACTACGCCCTCGGCCTGGGCGCGGTCTCGGCCCTGATGCTCTGGTACAGCGGCGACTGGCGCCTCACCCTGGCAATCCTGCTCGGCCTCGCCCTGACCATCGTACTGGGCATGGCGCTGGCCCTCACCCTGCTTCGCGGCGGGCGCCTGCTGGGCATGAGCGCGGGCAGCATCTGGCGCCTGGCCCTGGCGGGATTGCAGCGCCGGGGCGCGGCCAACGCCCTGCAGGTGGTGATTTTTGCCATGGCGATCATGCTGCTGCTGGTGCTCGTGCTGGTGCGCACCTCGCTGATCGAAGAGTGGCAGACCCAGCTGCCCCCGGACACGCCCAACCACTTCATGCTCAATATTTCCCCCGATGCAGTGCAGGAAGTGGAGCAGATGCTGCGCGCCAACGACGTCAACAGCGAGGCGCTGTACCCGATGATCCGGGGCCGGGTGATGTCGGTTAACGATGAACAGCTGCCCGAGACCGACGACGAGGAAGAGGGCCGCCGCCAGCGAGGTGCCAACTTCACCTGGTCCGATACCCTGCCCGAGGGCAACAAGCTGCTCGCCGGCAGCTGGTGGGAGCCGGGCTCCCGGGACGCGGTCGTCTCCCTGGAGCAGGAGTTCGCGCAGCGCCTGGAAGTGGAAGTGGGTGACCGTATGGGCCTGCTGATCGGCGGTCAGTCGCTGGAGGTCACGGTCACCAGTATCCGTGAGTTGGACTGGCAGTCCTTCAGGCCCAACTTCTTTATGGTGTTCCCGCCCAGGACCCTGGCGGATTTCCCGGCGACCTTTATGACCAGTTTTCACCTGGAGCCCGAGGAGAAGTCCTTCCTCAACAGCTTCATCCGCCGCTTCCCCACGGTCACCGTGGTTGAGATGGATGTGGTGGTGGAGCAGGTCAGGGCGATTGTGGACCAGGTCTCCGCCGCGATCGAGCTGGTCCTGGCGGTGATCATCGCCGCCGGCTCCCTGGTCCTGGTCGCGGGGGTGCAGGCGAGCGTCGATGCCCGCATGCACGAGAGTTCCATCCTGCGCGCCCTGGGCGCCCGCAAGCGACTGATCCTCGGCGGCCTGGCCATCGAGTTCGCCGCCCTGGGCCTGTTCGCGGGACTCCTGGCGACCCTGGCGGCGGAGGCCTCTGTTTACGTCCTCCAGACCTGGGTCATGGATATGCGCTACGTGCCCACGCCCTGGTTATGGCCGGTAGGCATTGCCCTCGGCGTGGTGCTGATCGCCGGCCTCGGCGTCTTCAGCTGCCGCAAGGTGGTTTCCAGCCCGCCGCTCGCGGTGCTGCGGGAACTCTAGGTCTTGATATCGGTAGTCGTGAACCGAAATCAAAGCGTCAGCTGCAGGCACTTCGTAGGTCGGGCGTGATCTGGGGATACGCCTCCCCGGACACGCTAGAAGCAATAATTGGGGACGGATACCAATTCCCCTCAGACAGCAAAGGACTGGTATCCGTCCCCATTTAATTCTTGGGCTCCAGGGTTTCTCGGCGGTGGAGCATGGAACACGCGCGCGCGACACCCGGAGCCCTCCCGCGACACGCCGTAAACCCATCCATGGGGGCTCGGCAGCGCCCGTCCAGGGCGCTGACGGTCGCGGGAGGGCCCCGCGCGCCTCACACGCTCCGCCGATGCCATGCTCAACTGGGAGACTTCGTCTGAACAACTGAAGCTCACGCCCCGCTGTGGCACAGGATTTGAGTGGATCAGTTTCGAAGTGGCGGAATCCAAGTGTCCATTGCGAGAGCGCGTGAGTTGCCCGGGGCCCTGCCGGGACCGTCAGCGGCATGGACGGGCGCTGTCGAGCCTCCAAGGACGGATTCACGGCGTGTCCCGGCAGGGCTTCGGGTGCCGTTCGCGCGTGTTCCGTGCACCATTAACACCACTCAGAAATAATTGGGGACGGATACCAATTTGAATGGTCAATTTCGGGCAGAGACCCTGAATCCAGAAAATAGGTATCCGTCCCCAATTAGGCGACCACTCAGTAATTCTCGACACCAAGCCAAGATTCGACGTTCAACCGATCCCGTGCCATCCAGGGGTTTGTCCCGGCAGTTCAACTATAGAGACATGTTCCCGGGCGATCGCCGGGCAAATCGTTCACACTGTTCGGCATAAGAACTCAGCGGAGAGAGCGGCATGGACCGGAGAGACTTTGTACGTGGCCTGGGTGCGCTGGGTCTGGCGCCGGGGGCGGTATCGCTGGCGCAGGCGGCGGAGCCCGCGGCGGGGCAGGATGAATCCAGCGCCATGCTGGCGCTGCTGGACACGCTGCGGGAGCTGCGGGAGACCTACCTGACGCCGCGTTACGGTATCAGCCGCCCCGAGGATGTCGCCGAGGGGGAGCGGATGCTGGCGCACCTGCTGCACACCGGTATGCGCCTGTGGCTGGAGGCGGATCCCGAGCGACCGGTATTCGCGCCCTACGTGACCCCCCAGCGCAAGCTGCTGGGGGACAATCCCGACGCCCTGTATTACTTCGCGCCGATTCGCGGGGATCGGGCCTATCGCATCCGCGGGCAGCTGGGCGGCGCCACGTTTACTTCGTTTACCGTGGAAGCGGGCGGCAGCGGCGGCGGGGTGGCCAGTCAATCGGTGGCGGAGCTGAGTGACGCTGACCTGGAGGTGGATGCTGACGGCCGCTTCGAAATCCTGCTCAGCGCCTCACGGGGCGACGCCCGCAACTGGCTGCCGCTCACGCCCGAGGCCAGCCAGGTGACTACCCGGCACTACTACGAGACGCCTGCCTGCATTGCGGCCCAGCCGCAGGTTGCCCAGGAGCTCAGCATAGAGGCCCTGGATCCGCCCGCTCCCGGTCCCTGGGGAGGCGCGGGCCTGGTCGAGTCACAGCTGGACAATGTGCGTCGCTTTGTCCGCGAGCACACTGCCCTGGTCATCCCCGATCCCGAGGCACGTCCCGATATCCCCTGGGTCTCGACCACGCCCAACCAGTTCCGCGCGCCCGGCCAGTGGGGCGGTGGCGACGGCGGCTATGGCAATCTCAGCGCCTGGTACGCGATGGCGCCTTTTGTGCTGCGCCCCGACCAGGCCCTCGAGATCACGGGTCGGTTCCCGCCCTGTCGCTTTGCCAACCTGGTGCTCTGGAACCGGTTTATGCAGACCTTCGATTACACCCGCCGCCAGGTCTCCTGCAATCGCAACCAGCTGCACTACGAGGCGGACGGCAGTTACCGGATTATCGTCGCCCATCAGGATCCCGGGCACCCGAACTGGCTAGCCACGGAGGGCCGAATTTCGGGTCTGATGTACTGGCGTTTTCTCGCGCCACGGAGCACGCCGGAGACGCCGGTGGCCAGGGTGATCCCGGCCTGAGAGCACCACACCAGTGATAATGGAGTAAAACAATGACGCGCTTGACCGTAAACGGCCAGCAGCATGAGGTGACCGCGCCGGGGGAAATGCCCCTGCTCTGGGTGCTGCGGGACGAACTGCAGCTGACGGGCACCAAATATGGCTGCGGCGTGGCCCAGTGCGGTGCCTGTACGGTTCTGCTCGACGGCAGCGCGATTCGCGCCTGCCAGATGCCGCTGGCATCGCTGCCAGAGGGGGCAGAGGTGACCACGATCGAGGGGCTGGCGGAGTCGGCAGCCCTGCACCCGGTGCAGGCCGCCTGGGTGGAACACCAGGTGGCCCAGTGCGGTTATTGCCAGTCCGGCCAGATCATGCAGGCGGTGTCCCTGTTAAGCCGTAACCCGCAGCCCAGCGATGCCGAGATCGACAGTGGTCTCAGTGGCAACCTGTGCCGCTGCGGCACCTACCCGCGTATCCGCACGGCGGTGCGCGCCGCGGCGACGGCCATGGCCGGGAGCGGCGAATGAGTCGCGCTAAAGGCATCACCCGACGGGGTTTCGTGCTCGGGTCTGCAGTGATTGCCGGGGGCGTGGCCTTCGGTGCCTACACCCTGCGCAAGCCACACCCCAACCCGCTGGCACGGGATCTGGCGCCGGGAGAGGCGACCTTCAATCCGTGGATCCGCATCAGCCCGCAAGGTATCACCCTGATCGCTCCCCACACGGATCTGGGGCAGGGCGCGCGCTCGGTGCAGGCTGCGTTGATTGCCGAGGAAATGGACCTGGAGTTTGGCCAGTTCGAGGTCGAACCCGGTCCACCGTCGCCGGCCTACTGGAATCGTGCCATGGTGCACGACTCGGTACCATTCATGCCCCAGGACGACAGCCTGGCGGCCCGCGCCGCGCGCCGTGTCACCGGCAGCATGTTCAAGCTGAACGGCGTGCAGGCGACCGGCGGTTCGAGCACGGTCGCCGACTCCTGGACTCGCCTGCGCAGCGCCGGCGCCACGGCCCGGGAGACGCTGAAAGAAGCGGCTGCGCGCCGCGCCGGGGTCGCGCGGGACAGCCTGCGCACGGACTCCGCCGCGGTCCTGCTGCCCGACGGCTCCCGCATCCCCTACACCGAGCTCGCGCGCGAAGCGGCGGATATAGAGCCGGTGACGGATGTGCCCCTGCGCGAGCCCGGGCAGTGGCGACTGCTGGGCAAGCCCATGCAGCGCCTGGACATTCGCGACAAGTCTACCGGCGCGCTGAAGTTCGGCATCGATTACATGCCAGATGGGTTGATCAATGCCTCGGTGCGATTCAACCCCCGTCAGGGTGGCGCGCTGCTTTCCTATGACGCCGCAGCGGCCCGGCAAAAGCCCGGTGTGATGAAGGTGCTCGAGGTGTCCAACGGCGTGGCGGTGCTGGCCGACAACACCTGGAATGCGATCCAGGGCGTCAATGCCGTGGCCTGCGAGTGGGGTGAAGCGCCGTTCCCGCCAGAGATGCCGGCGCACTGGGAAACGCTGGCCGCAGCTTTCAGCGAGGAGTACCTGGACAAGGAATGGCGGCATGACGGCGACGTGGCGCTAGCGCTGCACGACGCCGATGGCGCGGAAACCCTGGTTTACCGCGCACCCTATGTCGGTCACGCGCCGCTGGAACCACTCAATGCCACGATCCTGGTGGAACAGGATCGGGCGGATATCTGGGTCGCCCACCAGTTTCCGATACAGGCGCAGCAGCTGGTGGCGCAGATCACGGGCCTGCCGCAAGAGGCAGTGCACCTGCACAACCAGTACTGTGGCGGCAGCTTCGGCCACCGCCTGGAATTCGAGAATGTGCGCTACGCCGCGGAAATTGGTCGGCAGATGCCGGGAACGCCGATCAAGTTGACCTTCAGCCGGGAGGAGGATTTCGCCCACGAGTTTCCCCGCCAGATCGGGATGGCGCGGGTGCGCGGCAGGGTCAGTGCCGGCGCGGTGGATGCCCTGGATATCGAGATCGCAACGCCCTCGGTGATGGCCTCCCAGACCGCCCGCGCCGGTCTCAGCGTGCCCGGGCCGGACCTGCAGATTCCCGCGGGTGCCTGGAATGCCCCCTACGCGATTCCCAACCTGCGGGTGCGTGCCTACCGCGCGCCGCCCCTGGCGCCGGTCAGCTCCTGGCGCTCCGTGGGCGCCTCCACCGCCGGGTTTTTCCTGGAATCGGGACTGGATGAGCTGATTCACAAGGCGGGTGCCGATCCCCTTGCCGAGCGTCTGCGGCTGTGCAACGACCGGCTGTCCCGGCGGGTACTCGAGGCCGTGGCGGAGATGGCGGACTGGGGCAGTCCCATGGCCGCGGGTAGCGGGCGCGGGGTGGCGCTGGTGCACTCCTTCGGCACCCCCGTGGCGGAGGTGGTCGAGGTCAGCCAGGGCGAGTCGGGCCTGCGCGTGGAGCGGGTCTATGTGGCCGCCGCCGTGGGCCGGGTGATTGATCCGGTGAACTTCGAAAACCAGGTGCAGGGGGGTGTGGTCTGGGGCCTGGGCCATGCCATTAACTGTGAGATCACCTACGCGGACGGCATGGCTGAGCAGCGTAACTACCACGCCCACGCGGGAATGCGCCTGCACCAGTGCCCGCAGATAGAGGTGCGGGCGATCGAGTCGGATGACCGGGTGCGCGGTATCGGCGAGCCCCCGGTACCGCCGGCCGCACCCGCGCTGGCCAATGCGATATTTGCCGCGACCGGGCAGCGCCTGCGGGAGATGCCCTTTGCGAAGTTTGTGCGCTTTGCCTGAGGCCAGCCTGGCCTGAGGCTACTGCGAAGGGGCGCTGATGCCGGTGATAAAGGTGCGTACGCCGAGGTCCGCCTGGCGGGTCAGGTCGATGTGTCGCTCGAACAGGTGCGGCGCGTCAACCCTCAGGGTCGCCAGGCCGTGTATTCCTGCCCAGGCCGCATTGGCCAGGTAGACCAGGTCCTGCTCCCGGAATATCCCCTGTTCCATGCCCCGGCGGAGGATGCTCTGCACCAGCAGCAGGGTGGCGCGGCTGGCTTCACGCAGCTCCGGGTACTGCTCTGCCGGTTGAATAGACGGCCCGAACATCAGTTTGAACAGCTCGGGGTTCTCCGCGGCGTAGGCGACGTAGGCGTGGGCGAAGGCAATCAACTGTGCTTCGGGGCAATCCCCCGCGTCATCACCGGCCCGCTTGAGGGCGGTCAGCAGGCCGCGATAGCCGCGCGCGGCCATGGCCGCGAACAGCTCTCCCTTGTCGGTGAAGTGACGGTAGGGCGCGGTCTGCGACACGCCCACGGCGCGCGCGAGTGCCCTCAGGCTGAGTGCTTCCGCCCCCTGCTGGCCGAGCTGCTCGACGGCCGTGTCCAGAAGGGCGGCACGCAGGTTACCGTGATGATAGTTGCGCTGGGACGAGTCCTCGCTCACGGCAGCAGGTGCTGTACCGCGTCCCGCTCTTCCGCCAGTTCCTGTTCCGTGGCCTGCATTTTGGCCTGGCTGAACTCGCCGACGGCGACGCCCTGCACGATTTCCCAGTCACCGCCCTTGCAGCGGCAGGGGAAGGAGTAGATCAGTCCCTCGGCGATGCCGTAGGAGCCGTCAGAGTAAACGCCCATGGACACCCAGTCATCGCCTTCGGTGCCCAGCGCCCAGCTGCGCATGTGATCAATCGCGGCGTTGGCGGCGGAGGCAGCGGAGGAGGCCCCCCGGGCCTTGATGATGGCAGCGCCGCGCTGCTGCACAGTGGGAATGAAGTCGTTCTCGTACCAGGCCTGGTCCACGAGGTTGATCGCCGGGGTGCCATCGACCACAGTGTTGAACAGGTCCGGGTACTGGGTAGCGGAGTGGTTGCCCCAGATCGTCATATGGCGGACATCATTGACCGACTTGCCGGTCTTCTGCGCGATCTGGGTCATCGCGCGGTTGTGGTCCAGGCGGGTCATGGCGGTGAAGTTGCGCGGGTCGAGGTCGGGCGCATTGCGCTGGGTGATCAGGGCATTGGTGTTGGCCGGGTTGCCCACGACCAGGACCTTGATGTTCTTGCTGGCGTGGTCGTTGATGGCCTTGCCCTGGGCGGAGAAAATCGCCGCGTTGGCCTCCAGCAGGTCCTTGCGCTCCATACCGGGCCCCCGGGGACGGGCGCCGACGAGCAGGGCGTAGTCTGCGTCCTTGAAGGCCACCGCCGGGTCGTCCGAGCAGGTGATGCCCGCCAGCAGCGGGAAGGCGCAGTCGTCCAGTTCCATGCGCACGCCCTCAAGCGCCTCCATGGCCGGGGTGATGTCCAGCAGCTGCAGGATCACGGGCTGGTCGTCTCCCAGCATGGCGCCGGAGGCAACACGGAAAAGCAGGGCATAGCCAATCTGGCCAGCGGCGCCGGTAACAGTCACGCGAACGGGTGCTTTCATGGGCAGGATATCCTCTGAATACGGTCACAGTTGGGGGAAATAGGGCGCACATTCTCCGGGGAAATGGATGAAAAAACAAGCCGCGGCCTGTAAAATCCCCGCCGAATCAATGACTAAGAGCCGAGGAATCGTGCGCGAACTGTCCCGCAAGGAAAAGACCGAATTCAACAAGCTGCAAAAGCGGCTGCGGCGACACGTGGGCAACGCGATCGCCGATTACAACATGATCGAGGACGGCGATCGGGTCATGGTGTGTCTTTCCGGCGGCAAGGACTCCTACGCCATGCTCGATGTGCTGCTGAACCTGCAGCAGAGCGCCCCGGTGAATTTCGAACTGGTGGCAGTCAATCTGGACCAGAAGCAGCCGGGCTTCCCGGAGCATGTGCTGCCGGCCTACCTCGAGCAGCTCGGGGTGCCTTACTACATTCTTGAGAAAGACACCTACAGCATCGTGCGCGAGGTCATTCCGGAGGGCAAGACCACCTGCGGCCTCTGCTCGCGCCTGCGGCGGGGCAGCCTGTACGGCTTCGCCGAGGAAATCGGCGCCAGCAAGATTGCCCTGGGCCACCACCGCGACGATATCGTGGAAACCCTGTTCCTGAACATGTTCTTCCAGGGCAAGCTCAAGGCCATGCCGCCGAAGCTGTTGAGCGACGACGGACGCAACGTGGTGATCAGGCCCCTGAGCTATTGCAAGGAGCGAGACCTGATCGCGTACGCCGATTACAAGGCCTTCCCCATCATTCCCTGTAACCTCTGCGGCTCCCAGGAAAACCTGCAGCGTGTGCAGGTGAAAAACATGCTCGCCGCCTGGGAGCGGGAGTACCCGGGGCGCACCGAGACCATTTTCCGCAGCATCCGCAACGTGGCGCCCTCGCAGTTGGCGGATCCGGCGCTGTTTAACTTCGCGGACCTGCGTACCGAGGTCGACCGCGACCTGCACCTGCCGGCAATCCGGGTTGTCAATCTCTAGCGTCGCTCCCCTGCTGGTCGCAGAGGGTCTGAGCCTGGAGCGGGGCGGCAGGCAGTTGTTTCACGACCTCAGTTTCACGGTCAGCCCCGGGCAGCTGATCCAGGTCGGGGGCGCCAATGGCGCCGGCAAGACCAGTCTGTTGCGGATCCTGGCGGGCCTGTCCCGCTACGGTTTCGAGGGCCGCCTGCACCGGGAGGTCCCCGTGCTTTACCTGGGTCATGCCAGCGCCGTGAAAGGCCTGCTCACACCGCGGGAAAACCTGGCCTGGCACCTGGCGGGGGAGGGTGCAGCCGGGCAGAAAGCGATCGAATCGGCGCTGGCACAGGTCGGCCTCGCCGGCTACGAGGACGTGCTCAGCCATACCCTTTCCGCGGGGCAGCACCGCCGGGTCAATCTCGCACGCCTGTACCTGTCCGCCGCGCCCCTGTGGTTGCTGGACGAGCCCTTTACCGCCATTGATCGCCAGGGCGTCGCCGCCCTTGAGGAGCTGCTGGCCCGGCACGCGGGTGCGGGCGGTGCGGTGGTGCTGACCTCGCACCAGGCCCTTTCCCTGGGCCAGCAGGTGCAGCAGCTGGATCTTGTGCCGGGCGTGCCGGCATGAGTGCGACACCCGGCATGTGGGTTTTCTTCCGGCGCATCCTGCGCCGGCAGCTGGTACTGGCGGTGCGGCGCCCGGTGGAAGCCCTCAATCCGCTGGTCTTTTTTGCCATGGTGGTGGCCCTGTTCCCCCTCGGCCTGGGGCCGGCGCCGGCGACCCTGGCGGAGTTCGCTCCGGGCATTCTCTGGATTATTGCCCTGCTCGCCAACCTGCTGACGGCGGAAAGCCTGTTTCGCAGTGACTTCGACGACGGCAGCCTGGAGCAGTTGATGCTCTCGCCGCAGCCGCTGGTGATCTCGGTCCTGGCCTACATCCTGGCCCAGTGGCTGGTCAGTGGGTTGCTGCTGGCCCTGCTTGCGCCCCTGTTCGCGGTGATGCTGAACCTGCCTCCCGTGGCAATACCCGTGCTGGTGCTGAGCCTGCTGCTGGGGAGCGGCGTGCTCAGTCTGGTGGGTGCGATCGGCGCCGCGCTGACGGTGGGCCTGAAGCGTGGCGGGATGCTGATTGCGCTGCTGATCCTGCCCTTCTATATGCCGGTACTGATCTTTGGCAGCGCCGCTGTGCAGGCCACCGTGACGGGACTGCCGGTCGCGCCCCACCTGGCGATCCTCGGAGCGATGCTGTGCCTGGCATTGGCCCTGGCGCCCATCGCCGTGGCCGCCGCCCTGCGTCTCAGTATCGATGCCTGAGCCCTGCCCCATTTATCGCCGCCGGTCAAGTTGTCTGGCGCTCCGCTGAGGTTATAATTGCCGCCGCTATGTGGTCCTTCTTTCATAAACTGGGTTCGCCTCCCTGGCTCTACGGGATAGCTGGCTCGATCCTGCGCTGGCTGCTTCCACTGACCCTGGTCGCGCTGGCTGTCGGCCTGGTGTGGGGGCTGCTGTTCACCCCGCCGGATTTCCGCCAGGGCAACAGCTACCGCATTATCTACATCCATGTCCCCGCGGCCGTTGTCGCCCTGGCCGGCTATTACGTGATGGCGATCGCCGGTGCGGTCAGCCTGATCTGGCGGATGAAGATGGCGGACATTGCGATGCAGGCCTGCGCGCCCATTGGCGCTGCCCTGACCTTCATTGCCCTGGTCACGGGGTCGATCTGGGGCAAGCCGACCTGGGGTACCTGGTGGGTCTGGGATGCCAGGATCACCTCGATGCTGATTCTCCTGTTCCTGTATCTGGGGGTGATGGCGCTGTACGAGGCCTTCGACAACAAGGAAGCCGCCTCGCGCGCCTGTGCAATCCTGAGCCTGGTGGGCACAGTCAATATCCCCATCATCTACAAGTCGGTGGACTGGTGGTACAGTCTGCACCAGCCGGCCTCAATCAAGTTCACCGGCGATACGACGATTGACCCGAGTATGCTGTATCCGCTGCTGTTGATGATCGTGACCTTTTACGCACTGTTCACCTGCTGTCTGTTGATGAACATGCGCGTGGGGATCCTGCGCCGTGAATCCCGGGCCGCGTGGGTGCGCAGACTGGTGACCGACTGATGTACTTTGACACCCTGGGCCAGGTCCTGCAGATGGACGGCCACGGCGCTTTCGTCTGGGCAGCCTACGGGATTACCCTGGCAGTCGTGTTTACCCTGCTGATCCTGCCGCGGCGACGCGAACAGCGCCTGAAGCGTGAACTGGCGGCCGCGATCCGGCGTAATATCCGCGCATCCGCAACGGCCGAGGAGGCTTAAAGTGCACCCCGTACGCAAACAGCGCCTGATTATCGTCCTGCTGGTCGTGGTACTGTCCAGCGCCGCCGTTGGCCTGGTGACCTATGCCCTGCGCGGCAATATCAATCTGTTTTACCCACCCGCCGAGGTGGTCGCAGGCATTGCACCCCGGGGGCAGGCGATCCGCGTCGGCGGCATGGTGGTTGAGGGCAGTATCCAGCGCAGCCAGGAAAACCTCGAGGTGCGCTTCGAGGTGACCGATTACCAGGCGCGTGTGCCCATCGTTTACGACGGCATTCTGCCGGATCTGTTCGGCGAGGGGCAGGGTGCTGTGGCTGCCGGGGTACTGGACGACGGTGGCGTGCTGCGCGCCACCGAGGTACTTGCCAAGCACGATGAAAATTATATGCCGCCGGAAGTCGCGGAAGCGCTCGAGGCGGCGCGAGCCAGCGGGGCACAGGGCGGATGATTGCAGAGTTCGGACATTTCTCACTGATTATCACCCTGTGCCTGGCGGTGCTGCTCTCGGTTGTGCCCCTGTGGGGTGCCTGGCGGCGCAATGTCCCGGCGATGGACCTGGCGCCCAGCCTGGCCATCGGCCAGCTGGTGTTCGCGGGCATCAGTTTCGTGTGCCTGGCGGTGAGCTTCCTGCGCGACGATTTCTCGGTCGAGGTCGTGGCCAACAACAGCAACAGCCTCCTGCCACCGATCTACAAGTTTTCCGCCGTCTGGGGTAACCACGAGGGCTCGCTGTTGCTATGGGTGTTGATCCTCGCCTTCTGGACTGCCGCGGTGGCCCTGTTCAGTGCCCAGCTGCCGCGGCAGGTGCTGGCCCGGGTGCTGGCGGTCATGGGCTTTGTCGCGGTCGGCTTCCTGTCCTTTTCCCTGTTTACTTCCAATCCCTTTGCGCGGCTCCTGCCGGGCACCCCGGCGGATGGCCAGGACCTGAATCCGCTGCTGCAGGACCCCGGGCTGATCATTCATCCGCCACTGCTGTACATGGGCTACGTGGGCTTTTCCGTGGCCTTTGCCTTCGCCATCGCCGCGCTACTTGGCGGGCGCCTGGATGCGGCCTGGGCGCGCTGGTCGCGGCCCTGGACCAACGTGGCCTGGGCATTCCTGACCCTGGGTATCATGCTGGGTTCCTGGTGGGCCTACTATGAACTCGGCTGGGGCGGCTGGTGGTTCTGGGACCCGGTGGAGAACGCATCCTTCATGCCGTGGCTCGCCGGTACCGCCCTGATTCATTCCCTGGCAGTCACCGAGAAGCGGGGCCTGTTCAAGAGCTGGACCGTGCTGCTGGCAATCTTCGCCTTCTCCCTCAGCCTGCTGGGTACCTTCCTGGTGCGTTCCGGGGTGCTGACCTCGGTGCATGCCTTCGCCACCGATCCCGCGCGGGGGCTGTTTATCCTGATCTTCCTCGGCATTGTCGTGGGCGGCTCGCTGGTGCTGTATGCCCTGCGCGCGCCGGCGGTCAACAGCCGCGTGACCTTCGCCGGGGTATCCCGGGAGTCGCTGCTGCTGACCAATAACGTGATTTTCCTGGTGTCTACCCTGACGGTCCTGTTCGGGACCCTGTTCCCCCTGCTGATGGACGCCCTGGGGCAGGGCAAGTACTCGGTGGGTCCGCCTTACTTTAATGCCGTTTTTGTGCCCCTGATGGCGCTGCTGGTGCCGTTCATGGGTCTGGGGCCGGTTTCCCGCTGGAAGCGCGACAGCGCCGAGCGCTGGAAGGCCGAGCTATTGCTGCCGGCACTCGCGGCCCTGGGCTGTGGCGTGACCCTGCCGCTGCTGTTCGGCGAGGCATACAATATCTGGGTGGCCCTGGCCCTGGTGCTGGCGGGCTGGCTGGTGCTGGGCCTGGCGCGTGACGCCTGGCAGCGTCTGCGCTCGGCCCCGACCCTGGCGAGGGGCTTGCGGCGCACACCCGCGAGTTACTGGGGCATGCTGGTCGCGCACCTGGGCTTTGCTGCCTGCATTATCGGCGTGGTCGCTACCAGCCAGTACAACATTGAACGTGACCTGAAAATGCAGCCCGGCGACTCCCAGACCCTGGCGGGATACCGCTTTGAATTCCTGGAGACGGTCGGGGTCCGCGGCCCGAACTACGTCGCCGACGAGGCCCGCTTCCGGGTGACCCGCGAGGGTGAACTGGTGGCCGAGCTGGCGCCGCAGAAACGGCGTTACCTCGCCCAGGGTTCCATCATGACCGAGGCGGCCATCGACGCCGGCCTGTTCCGTGACCTGTTTGTGGCGATGGGCGAACCGGTAGGTGAGTCCGGCGCCTGGGCGATCCGCCTGCATTACAAGCCGATGGTGCGCTGGATGTGGCTGGGTGCAATCTTTATGGCAATTGGCGGGTTTGCCACCGTGATCGACAAGCGCTACCGGCGCCAGCTCAGTGTGTCGCGGGAATCCCTGGCGGGGAGGGCGGCTGATGCCGGCGCGGCTTAAGCTGTTCCTGCCGCTGATCCTGTTTGTCGTGCTGGCGGGCTTCCTGTTTCGCGGCCTGTCCCTCGACCCCCAGGCCATGCCCTCGGCGCTGATCGACAAGCCCTTTCCCCGCTTCAGCCTGCCGTCCCTGGAGGGCGAGGGGCCCCTCACGCAGTCACTGGTGATCGGTGAGGTCAGCCTGGTGAACGTGTGGGCAACCTGGTGTATCTCCTGCCGGGTGGAACACCCCTACCTGCGTGAACTCGCTGACCGCGGCGTCCGCATCCTGGGTCTGAATTACAAGGATGACCCGGCGGCGGCGCGGCAGTGGCTGCAGGACCTGGGTGACCCCTATGCGGTCAACATTGTCGATAGCGAGGGCAGCCTGGGCCTGGACCTGGGGGTGTACGGTGCGCCGGAGACTTACCTGGTAGATGCCGAGGGCGTGATCCGCTACCGTCACGTCGGGGTCATTGACGAGCGTGTCTGGAACCGGACCCTGGCGCCCCTGTACCGCGAGATCGGCGGAGCGCAACTGGCGGAGGTGGGACCATGAATGCAGTGAGAGTAATGCTGGCAGCCTGCATCCTGCTGCTGGTGCCGCTGGCGGCAGCGGTGATCGAGACCTATGAGTTCAGTTCCCCGGCGCTGGAAGAACGCTATCACGCCCTCAGCCAGGAATTGCGCTGCCCCAAGTGCCAGAACCAGAATATCGCCGACTCCAATGCACCGATCGCCAAGGATTTGCGGCGTCAGCTGTACCAGCAGCTGGAATCCGGGGCCAGCGACGAGGAAATACTGGCCTTCATGGTGGCGCGCTATGGTGAATTTGTGCGCTATCGGCCCAGCGTGACCGGCCCGACCCTGGCCCTGTGGCTGGCACCGGCGGTGCTGTTGCTGCTGGCGGTGGGGCTGGTGCTGCTGGTGTTGCGTTCCCGCCGGCGCACCGAGACGGCCCTGGATGCGGAAGAGCGTCGGCGCCTGGAAGAGCTATTGGCGAGGGAGAAGGACGCTTGACCACATTTATCCTGGCCTGTGCGGGACTGGTCCTGCTCAGCGGCCTGTTTTACCTGTTTCCCCGGCGGGGTGTGCGGCGCGGCGAGGTCCAGGACCAGGCCCGGGCCAACCTGGACTGGTACCGCCTGCGCCAGGAAGAACTGGGCACGGAGGATGCGGCCCTGGAGCAGGACGCACAACTGCGCCTGCTGGAGGATGCGGCGCGCGACGATGCGCCCGATGCCGCCGCGCCCGCCTCGCAGCGCTTTCCTGCCTGGGTTCTGCTGCCCATCGTGGCTGTGGCCGCCAGTGGCCTGTATTACCAGCTGGGGGCAGCCCCGGACGTGGTCCTGAGCGAGCGTATCGCGTCCCTGGATGAAACCGCTTCTCCCAGCGAAGTGTACGCGGTGCTGGCGGCTATCGAAGAGCGTTCGCAACAGCGGCCGGACAACCTGCACTATCGCGCCCTGCTGGGCCGGTTTTACATGGGCCAGGAGGATTACACCAGCGCCGCCGAGACCTATTCCGCACTGGTGGAGGCCGCCCCCGAGGACGCCCAGGCCCTGGCCTACGCCGCCCAGGCGCGCTATCTCGCGGCCGGCCGGGTGCTCGATCCCGAGTCCCAGCGGATGGCCGAGCAGGCCCTGTCAATCAACCCGCACCAGCGCACCGCCCTGGGCCTGCTGGGCATGGCATCCTTCGAGCAGCAGCAGTACCGCGCTGCAATCCAGTACTGGGAGCGGCTGCAGGCGACGGAGCAGCCGGGTACAGACAGTGACCAGATGATCGCCAGTGTGATCCAGCAGGCCAGGAACCGTCTCGGTGAAACGGGCTCCGCTGAGGAGGGCGCGATATCGAATGACGCCGCGATGGCACAGGCGGGTGCCGATGGCGGCGCCGGAGTCACCGTGCGCGTGGACCTCCCCGGGGGCGCAGACTTGAATCCGGGGGATACGGTGTTCGTGCTTGCCCGCAATCCCGACAGCGGTGGCCGCATGCCGATTGCCGTGCAGCGCCTCAGCGCTTCCCAGCTGCCCATGACCCTGCGCCTGGATGATCGCCATTCGATGGCCGGGCAGAAAATCTCCGCCAGTCCCGAGGTCGAGGTCGTGGTGCAGGTGTCCCCCAGCGGTCGTCCCGGTGAGGCCAATGCCACCTGGCTTGGCCGGGCGGGGCCGCTGGCGCCCGCGACCGACTCAGAGCCGGTCACCATTACCCTGGTGCCGCGCAGCGGCTGACCGGGGCCGTTCACGGCTTTTTATCCTCCGGGCATAGTGTTGCCGCTTCAAGTTGGATACACTACATCTTGTGTCCCCGGACCTGGCGAATTTCGCCAATATCGGCGGAATTACCTATATAAAACAAGTAGATAGGGCCACTTCCTAAAGTGATATGAGACTCAAGTCGATCAAGCTGGCCGGGTTCAAGTCTTTCGTGGATCCCACGACAGTCAACTTCCCCAGCAATATGTGCGCCGTGGTGGGCCCTAACGGCTGCGGTAAATCCAATGTGATCGACGCGGTACGCTGGGTGATGGGCGAAAGTTCGGCCAAGAACCTGCGCGGCGAGTCGATGACCGATGTGATCTTCAATGGCTCGGTGAACCGCCAGCCGGTCGGCCAGGCTTCCATCGAGCTGGTGTTCGACAACAGCGATGGTGGTGTTGGCGGCGAATACGCCAGCTACGCAGAAATTTCCATCAAGCGCCTGGTCACCCGCGAGGCGCAGTCGGAATACTTCCTCAACGGCACCCGCTGCCGCCGCCGGGATATCACCGACATTTTCCTCGGTACCGGCCTGGGACCGCGCAGCTATGCGATTATCGAGCAGGGCATGATCTCGCGCCTGATCGAATCCAAGCCCGAGGAGCTGCGGGTCTTTATCGAGGAGGCAGCCGGCATCTCCAAGTACAAGGAGCGGCGGCGTGAAACCGAAAACCGCATGCGGCGCACCCTGGAAAACCTCGAGCGCCTGACCGACCTGCGGGATGAACTGGAACGCCAGTTGCAGCACCTGCAGCGCCAGGCCCAGGCAGCTGAGAAATACCGCGAGTTCAAGCAGGAAGAGCGCACCCTCAAATCCCAGCTGCAGGCGCTGCAGTGGCAGGAGCTTGACCAGCAGCTGCGGGCCTGTAACCAGGTGATCGCCGAACTGGAGGTCAAGCTGGAGGGCGTTCACGCCGAGCACCAGCAGGTCGAGACCGCGATCGAACAGCACCGTGCCAGTCACGCCGACTGCACCGACAGTTTCAACCAGGTCCAGGGACGGTATTACGCCCTGGGCTCGGAAGTGGCGCGCATCGAACAGACCATCAAGCACCAGCAGGAGCGTGGGCGGCAGCTCAACGACGACCTGACCCAGACCCGCGAGGGACTGCAGAACTCCGAGCGCCATCTCGAGGACGATCAGCGCAAGCTGCTGGCCTGGGAAGAGGAGTTGCAGACCCTGTCCCCGGAGCTGGAAATGCTGCAGGCGGTCGAGGAGGAGTCGGCGCAGACCCTGCTCAGCGCCGAAGAAGCGATGCACGCCTGGCAGCAGCGCTGGGATGAGTTCAACCAGAGCGCGGCAGAGCCCCGCCAGCAGGCCGAGGTCCAGCAGTCGCGGATTCAGCACCTGGAGCAGGCCCTGCAACGCCAGCAGCGTCGTATCCAGCAGCTTGAGGAGGAGCGCCAGGGCCTGGTGTCGGGCCCGGCGGATGAGGAGATGGAAACCCTGGCGGAGCAGCTGGCGGAGGTCGAGCTGATCATGGCGGAGCACGAGGAGCAGGCCGAGGGTTTGCTGACCCGGCTGACCGCGGCGCGCGAACAGGGTGACAGGCTGGCGGACGAGCTCGACGAGGCGCGCTCGAGCCTGCAGCAAATGCGCGGCCGGCAGGCCTCGCTCGAGGCGCTGCAGCAGGCGGCGCTGGAAGATTCCGACCAGGGCGTCGGGGACTGGTTGCAGCGCGCCGGGCTGGACCAGCGCCCGCGCCTGCTGGAGCGCCTGGAAGTGGACGGCCCCTGGCAACACGCCGTGGAAACCGTTCTGGGTGAAAACCTGCAGGCAGTCTGTGTCGACGAAATTGCGTCCCTGGGTGAGCTGATCGGCGATCTGGACGCGGGACGCCTGTCCCTGGTCCAGGCCGGCAACACCGCGTCGCCCGGGGATGCCTACCTCGCCTCGCGGGTGCGCGGTGACGGCGCCGCCAGCCTGCTCGCCGGGGTGCGTGTGGCCGAGGATCTGCCTGCGGCCCTGGCCCAGCGTGCGCAGCTCGCCCATGGGGAATCGGTAATAACCCGCGACGGCCTGTGGCTGGGCCCCGACTGGCTGCGGGTCAGTCGCAGCAGCGAGCAGCAGGGCGGTGTGATCCAGCGCCAGCAGGAGCTGGAAGCGTTGAATGCCGGCGTCGGCACTGGCGAGGCCAGGGTCACATCGCTGGAGGAGGCGGTGGCGGCCGCCCGGGCCGAGGCCCGGAGCCTGGAGGAGCAGCGTCAGCAGCGCCAGCGCGAATTGCAGGCCGCGACCCGTCAGCACGCGGAGCACAGTGCCCAGCTGTCCGCCGAGCGCGCCCGGGTAGAGCAGTTGCTGGCCCGGCGCGAGCGCCTGGAGGTGGACATCCGTGACGCCCGCCAGCAGTTCGAGCAGGAGCAGGCTGCCATCGCCGAGGCGCGGCAGACCCTGTCCGAGGCGATCGAGCGAATGGAAGTCGATTCCCGCGAACGGGAGACGCTGCTCTCGGGCCGTGACCAGACCCGCAGTAACCTCGACGGCGTGCGCCAGAAAGCCCGGCACGACAAGGACGCCGCCCATCAGGCAGCCCTGCGCCACCAGTCCCTGAATACCCAGCTGTCGGCGATTCGCGAGACCATCGCCCGCACTGAATCCCAGGTCGCCCAGCTGCGCGAACGCCGCGAGAACCTCGAGGCCAGTCTTGCGGATAACGACAACCCGCTGGAAGCACTGCAGCAGGAGCTGGAGTCACAGCTGGAGCTGCGTCTGGTGGCGGAGGGCGAGCTGACCGAGGCACGCCAGGCAGTGGCCGAGGTCGAGCACGCGATGCGCGCCGCGGAGCAGGAGCGCGCCGCAATCGAGCAGCGCGCGAACACCGTGCGCAGCGAGCTCGAGCAGCAGCGCATCAATCACCAGACCCTGCAGGTGCAGCGCGAAACGATCCAGCGGCAGCTGCAGGAGGGTGACCACGTCCTGGAGACGGTGCTGGAAGGCATGCCCGAGGGCGCCAATGACAGCGAGTGGCAGCGCGCCCTGGAGCGGGTTGCCAACCGCATTGCCCGCCTCGGGCCGATCAACCTGGCGGCGATCGACGAGTACACCCTGCAGTCGGAGCGCAAGAACTACCTCGACGCCCAGAACGAAGACCTGGAAACGGCCCTGGAAACCCTGGAATCGGCGATCCGCAAGATCGACAAGGAAACCCGCAACCGTTTCCGCGAGACCTTCGACAAGGTCAACAGCGGCCTGCAGGAACTGTTCCCGCGGGTGTTCGGCGGCGGCAACGCCTACCTGGAAATGACCGGCGACGACCTCCTGGATACCGGGATTTCGATCATGGCGCGGCCCCCGGGGAAGAAAAACAGCACCATTCACCTGCTCTCCGGCGGCGAAAAGGCGCTCACGGCCATTGCCCTGGTGTTCTCCATCTTCCAGCTCAACCCGGCCCCTTTCTGTATGCTGGACGAGGTCGATGCACCCCTGGATGATGCCAACGTGGGGCGCTACGCCCGGATGGTCAAGGAAATGTCGGAGCAGGTACAGTTCATCTTTATCACCCACAACAAGATCTCCATGGAGCTGGCCGACCAGCTCATGGGGGTAACGATGCACGAGCCGGGCGTATCCCGGCTGGTCTCGGTCGACGTGGAAGAAGCGGCAGAGCTGGCGGCCAGCTGATGGCGCCGGGAGCAGTGAGCGAGCGGAAGCTATGGCAGAGTTAACGATTCGGGACTGGATGGTCATCGTCGGCGTGCTGTTGATTCTGGCGGTATTGCTGGACGCCTGGCGCCGGGTGTATCGAGAGCGGCGCGCGCCGGTGCGCCTGAAGGTCGATGACAAGGCTGCCGGGGATGTGCCCGAGCGCTCTGCCCGTGACATTGATCTCGCCTGGCTCAAGGAACTGCCCAATGGCGGCGCCCGGGTCGTATCCCGGGCAGACGACCCCACAGCTGAGGACGAGGCCGACGAGCCAGCCGCGGAAGCGGGCACTGGCGCCGAGCCACAGCCGGCGTCATCCAGCGCCGCCGCGCCGGCGCCGGCAAAGGAGCCTGCCCCGGCCGCCAGACAGCCATCGCCAGCGCGACGGGAGCAGCCCCCGGCAGACGAGGTGGAGCTGGTCAGTGGCATGAGCAGTAATGACGAGCCGGAGAATCTCGACTGGCTGGATGCCCTGGATGCCACGCCGGACCGGGAACCACAACAACCCACTTCCGCGCAGCTGCCGCGGGACGTGGATCCGGAAGTGTTTATGCTCAACGTGGTGGCGCGCAACCCCCAGGGCTTCCGCGGCGAGGACATCCTGCACATTCTGCTGGCCTGTGACCTGCGCTTCGGGGACATGAATTTCTTTCACCGACACGAACAGGAAGCCGGTCGCGGTCCGATCCAGTTCAGCGTGGCCAACATGCTGCAGCCGGGCGTATTCGACATCGACAATATGAGCGATTTCAGCACCCAGGGCCTGGTGTTTTTTGTCACCTTGCCGGGGCCGGAAGACATGATGAAAGCCTTTGAATACATGCTGGAGACCGCACAGGTTGTAGCCCGTAACCTTGAGGGTGACGTGCTGGACGAGACGCGCAGCGTGCTCACCCGGCAGACCCTGGAGCACAACCGGCAGCAGATCCGCGACCTCGAGCGTCGCCTCCTGGCCCGGGCGCGCTGAGCCGCGCGCATGAGCGACGCGGCGGTAAAGCGCGAGCTGGCGTCCCTGCGCCGGCAGCTGGAAGACTGGAACTACCAATACTACGTACTCGACGATCCCGGTGTTCCGGATGCCGAGTACGACCGCAGTATGCGTCGCCTGGTCGAACTGGAAGCTGCCCACCCGGAGCTCCTGGTTCCCGACTCCCCGAGCCAGCGGGTTGGCGGCGAGCCACTGCCTGGCTTCACCGAGGTCAAACACGAACTTCCCATGCTGTCGCTGGAAAATGCCTTCGACGGCGAGGCGCTGCACGACTTCAATCGCAGGGTCCTGGAGCGTCTGAAGCTACCGGCGGATACCACGCTGGAGTTCGCGTGTGAGCCCAAGCTCGACGGGATTGCGGTGAGCCTGCTGTACCGCGACGGCGTCCTCGAGCGGGGCGCCACCCGGGGTGACGGCAGTACCGGCGAAGACATCACCCACAACGTACGCACCGTGCAATCGGTACCGCTGCGACTGCGCGGCTCGGGTTACCCGGCGGCGCTGGAGGTACGCGGCGAGATCTACATGCCCCGGGAGGGCTTCGCCGCCCTCAATGCGGCGGCCCGCGAGCGCGGTGAAAAGGGTTTTGTGAATCCGCGCAACGCCGCGGCCGGCAGCCTGCGCCAGCTCGATGCACGCCTCACGGCAAAGCGGCCGCTGCAGATGTGCTGTTACAGCGTCGGGGTGTTCAGCGGCGGAGAGCTGCCACCCCGGCATTCCGACATCCTCGACCTCCTGCATCAGTGGGGTCTGCGGATTAATCCCGAATCGCGCGTGGTGCAGGGGATCGAGGCCTGTGATGACTACTACCACGAACTGGCGGACCGCCGCGACAGCCTGCCCTATGACATCGACGGTATTGTCTACAAGGTCAACGAGCTCGAACTGCAGCGCCGCCTCGGGTTTGTTGCCCGCGCGCCGCGCTGGGCGATCGCGCGCAAGTTCCCGGCCCAGGAGGAGGTCACGCGCCTGCTGGCGGTAGAGTTCCAGGTCGGTCGCACCGGGGCGATCACGCCGGTGGCCCGCCTGGAGCCGGTTTTTGTCGGCGGTGTCACGGTGAGCAATGCCACCCTGCACAATGCGGACGAGATCGAGCGCCTGGGCGTGGAGGTTGGCGATACGGTCATCGTGCGCCGGGCCGGGGACGTGATTCCACAGGTGGTCTCGGTGGTCAGGGAGCGCCGGGGCAGCGATACCCGCCCCGTGGTATTTCCCGACAGCTGCCCCGTCTGTGGCTCGGTGGTGGAGCGGGCGGATGACGAGGCGGTGTGGCGCTGTATGGGTGGCCTGGTCTGCGCCGCGCAGCAGAAGGCGGCGATTCGCCACTTCGTGTCCCGGCGGGCGATGGATGTAGACGGCCTGGGTGACAAACTGATTGAGCAGCTGGTGGACCGGGAGCTGGTGCACAACGTCGCGGACCTGTACCGGCTGGACCGGGCAACGCTGCTGACGCTGGAGCGAATGGGCGAAAAGTCAGCCGACAACCTGCTCGATGCCTTGCAGAAAAGCCGTGAGACGACCCTGGAGCGATTCGTGTACGCGCTGGGTATCCGTGAAGTAGGGGAGGCGACGGCGCGCAATCTCGCCCGGCATTTCGGCAGCTGGGAACGGCTGAGCAGCGCCGGTGAGGATGAGCTGCTGGCGGTCCCCGATGTCGGACCGGTTGTGGCTGATCACCTGCTGCAGTTCTTCGCCACCGAATCCACGATGGCGGTGGTGGCCCAGCTGCGGGAGCTGGGTGTGACCTGGCCCGATATCGAGGTGGAGCCCGCGGCGGCGCTGCCCCTGGCGGAGCAGACCTGGGTGGTCACCGGCACCCTGGAATCCCTGTCGCGCAGCGAGGCCAAGTCGCGACTCCAGGGCCTGGGGGCGCGCGTCGCTGGCAGTGTGTCCGCCCGCACACACCGGGTGGTGGCGGGCCCCGGGGCGGGCTCCAAGCTGGACAAGGCCCGCGAGCTGGGGATCGAGATTATCGACGAGGACACCTTCCTCGACCTGCTGCGCGAACACGGGGTCGAGACCTGATATGTGGCGCGCCAGCATCGTGCTGTTGCTGTTACTCACCGGGGGCTGCGCCACCTCCACGCCGCGCAACGTCGACAACATCTGCGCGATATTCCGCGAGAAGGACGACTGGTACGAGGCCGCTGCCGAATCGCAGGCCGAGTGGGGCAGCCCGATCCCGGTGATGATGGCGATCATGCACCAGGAGTCGCGCTTTGTCGCCCGGGCCAAGCCCCCGCGCAAGAAAATCTTCGGTTTCATTCCCGGGCCGCGCCCCTCCGACTCCTTCGGTTACAGCCAGGCCCTGGGTTCCACCTGGAAAAGTTACAAGCGCGATGCCGGTCGCTACTGGGCGGACCGGGACGACTTTGCAGACGCCATCGACTTCATCGGCTGGTACAACAACCAGTCCCGCCGCCGCAGCGGCATCGCACTCAACGACGCCTACCATCTGTATCTGGCCTACCATGAAGGTCATGGCGGCTATAACCGCGGCAGCTACCGCAGCAAGGGCTGGCTGCTGTCCGTGTCCCGCAAGGTGCAGGACCGTTCCGCACGCTATGCCGGTCAGCTGGCGGCCTGCGAGGACGAGTTGCAGGATGACGGCTGGTTCTTTGGCTGGTTCTGATTCCGGCGCGACCAGTTCAACATGGCGACCACTCACTACTGATCGGAGCTAAACACTGCAAATCGCTGCCTTTCCGGCGGCGTTCACAGGTGAAAACGTTCGACGGCTATGTCAAACTTGGGCCAATAAAAACCAGTGCGTGGTGAGCCTGGCCACGCAGGAGAAGAACGCTCCCGTGAAGCCTACCGAAATCAGCAATCCCGAATATTTCCACAAGGTCGTGGACTGCCAGTACGCCTGTCCCGCGCACACGCCGGTGCCCGAATATATCCGGCTGATCGCCGCCCAGCGTTACACCGATGCCTACATGATCAACTGGGAATCCAACGTGTTTCCCGGCGTCCTCGGGCGGACCTGCGACCGTCCCTGTGAGCCCGCCTGCCGTCGCGGCCGCCTGGGGCGCGGGGAGGAGCCGGTCGCCATCTGCCGGCTGAAGCGGGTAGCCGCGGACAACAAGGACGACATCTCGGCGCGACTGCCGGAGATTCCCCGGCGCAAAAATGGCAAGCGTATCGCCTGTATCGGCGCGGGGCCTGCCTCCCTGACGGTGGCCCGTGACCTCATGCCCCTGGGTTACAGCATTGATATCTACGACAACCAGTTTGCCGGCGGCGGCATGATGCGCAGCCAGATACCTGCCTTTCGCCTGCCGGTCGGGGTGCTGGACGAGGAGGTGAATTACATCCTCGATATGGGGGTCACCACGACCTTCGACACCGAGGTCACCAGCCTCAAGAGCATCCTTGAGCAGGACTACGATGCGGTCTTTGTCGGCACCGGCGCCCCCCGGGGCAAAGGGCTCAACCTGCCGGGCCTGGAAGAGGCCGGTGAGGCTGTGCATATCGGCATCGACTGGCTGGCGAGCGTGGCCTTCGAGCATATCGAAAGCATCGGCAAGCGTGTGCTGGTGCTCGGCGGCGGTAACACCGCGATGGACTGCTGCCGCACATCGAGGCGCCTGGGGGGTGAGGACGTGCGCGTGGTGGTGCGCAGCCCCTTCGCCGACATGAAAGCTTCTCCCTGGGAGAAAGAGGACGCCATGCACGAGGGCATCCCGATTTACGATAACCATACGCCGCGGGAATTCGTGGTTGAGGACGGCCAGCTCAAGGGCATGCTGTTTGAAAAGGTCGAGGCGCAGTACGACGAGAATGGCAAGCGCAGCCTGGTGCCCACCGGAGAAGACTGGGTGTTCATGGAGGCGGACGACGTACTGATGGCTATCGGTCAGGAGAACGCCTTCCCCTGGATCGAGCGCGACCTCGGCATCGAGTTCGACAAGTGGGACATGCCGGTGGTGGATGAGCGCACTTTCCAGTCGACCAACGAACGGGTGTTTTTCGGCGGTGACGCCGCTTTCGGCCCGGAGAACGTGATCACCGCGGTGGCCCACGGTCACCAGGCCGCGATCAGTATTGACCTGTTCTGTCGCGATCAGGCGACCGACGACCGTCCGCCCCCACGGACCAATCTGGTGAGCCAGAAAATGGGCGTGCACGAGTGGAGCTACGACAATGCAGTGGAGAACGATCCCCGGTATGTAGTGCCCCTGGCACCCCTGGATCGTGCCCTGGGGGATCGCAAGCTGGAAGTTGAACTGGGCTTCGACCCCGGCACCGGCTTCAAAGAGGCCGAACGCTGTCTCAATTGCGACGTGCAGACCGTGTTCACGGAGTCCGAGTGTATCGAGTGCGACGCCTGCGTGGATATCTGCCCCACGGACTGCATCAGCTTTACGGCCAACGGCGAAGAGGAGGACCTGCGTGCTCGCCTCTCGGCCCCCGCGAGTAATCTCGCCCAGGACCTCTACGTTTCAGACTATTTGCCCACACAACGGGTGATGGTCAAGGACGAAAACGTTTGCCTGCACTGCGGCCTGTGTGCCGAGCGCTGCCCGACCTCGGCCTGGGATATGCAGAAATTTCTCTACAACGTGACCAAGGCGGGGCAGTAAATCATGCAGTCACTGCAGGCAGTCAACGAGTTTGTCATCAAGTTCGCCAACGTCAACGGCACCGGTTCCGCCAGTGCCAACAACCTGTTCGCCAAGGCCGTGTTCCGCATGGGGCTGCCGGTCAGCCCGAAGAACATTTTCCCCTCCAACATCCAGGGGCTGCCCACCTGGTACGAGGTCCGGGTCAGCGAAAAGGGGCACCTCGGCCGGCGGGGCGGGGTGGATATCATGCTCTCCGTCAACCCCCAGAGCATGCCCCAGGATATTCGCGAGGTCGAACCCGGCGGTTACTTCATCTATGACAATACCAAGCCGCTGGACCTGCGCCTGCTGCGCAATGACGTCAATATCATCGGCATCCCGCTGACCCGTATCTGTAATGAGCAGTACAAGGATCCGCGTCAGCGGCAGCTGTTCAAGAACGTGATCTACGTGGGCGCACTGGCGGCGTTGCTGGACATGGACTTTGGCGTGCTCACCGAGCTGGTGGCGGACCAGTTCAAGGGCAAGGAAAAACTGGTGCTGCCAAACATTCACGCCCTCGAGCTGGGGCACCAGTACGCCAAGTCCAACCTGGAGTGCCCCATTGGTATCCGCCTGCGCAAGAGCGACCGGACGGGTGACAAAATCCTGCTCGACGGTAATACCGCCCTCGGCCTGGGTGCGATCTACGGCGGTGCGACTGTCGCCGCCTGGTATCCGATCACGCCCTCGACCTCGGTGGTGGACGCCTTCGAGCGCTACGCCAAGCGCCTGCGCATCGATCCGGGTACCGGACGGCGCAACTACGCGATCCTGCAGGCGGAGGACGAACTCGCCGCGATCGGCATGGTGATCGGCGCGAGTTGGAACGGCGCCAGGGCTTTCACTGCCACCAGCGGCCCGGGCCTGTCGCTGATGGGTGAATTCCTGGGCCTGGCGTATTTCGCCGAGATCCCCACGGTCCTGTTTGACGTGCAGCGCGCCGGGCCCTCCACCGGCATGCCCACCCGCACCCAGCAATCGGATGTATTGTCTGCAGCCTATGCCTCACACGGGGATACCAAGCAGGTGCTGCTGTTCCCCGCCACGCCCAGGGAGTGTTTTGACTTCGGTGCCCTGGCCTTCGACCTTGCGGAGCGCCTGCAGACCCCGATCATCCTGATGACCGACCTGGACCTCGGGATGAATGACAACATGTCAGAACCCCTGCAGTGGGATGATGATCGTCGCTACGATCGCGGCAAGGTGCTCAGCGCCGAGGACCTCGAAAACATGGAGCGCTACGGCCGTTACCTGGACGTCGATGGCGATGGTATCTGTTATCGCACGATCCCCGGTACCCACCCGGAGAAAGGTGCGTTCTTTACCCGCGGGACTTCCCGCGACGAGTACGCCGTGTATACCGAGCAGGGCGAGGAATACGAGAAGAACATGCATCGCCTGATGCACAAGTGGGAAAGCATGAAGCAACATGTGCCCGCGCCCGAGGTCGTGCGCTGCGACACGCAAACGGACACCGCCATTCTCTACTACGGCACCAGCGAGGAGTCGTCCCTTGAGGCCCTGGGCTACCTCGCCGGGGAGGGCATTCCGCTGAATGCGATGCGGATCCGCGCTTTCCCCTTCAATGATGACGTGGAGGCCTTCCTGCATGAACACGAGCGCGTATTCGTGATTGAGCAGAACCGGGACGCGCAGCTGCGCACCCTGCTGATGGCGGAGTTCGAACTGGGCCCCGACAAACTCAAGTCGGTGCTTTGCTTTGACGGCACCCCGATAAGCGCGCGCAATATCCGTAAACAGATCCTGATGCAAATGCCGGGCTACAACGTGACGCCACTGCGGCGCGAACGCGTCGTCGGCCAGGGGGGCGAGTAAAATGAGTTACCAGCAGCCAACATTCCGCCACCCCGACCTCCCGGTCAATGAGCTCGGTTATACCCGCGCTGACTACGAGGGCGCCATTTCCACCCTGTGCGCGGGTTGCGGGCACGACTCCATATCCGGGGCCATCGTGCGAGCCTGTCACGAACTCTCCCTGGAGCCCCACAAGATCGCCAAGCTGTCCGGAATCGGCTGTTCCTCCAAGACGCCCACCTACTTCCTGGGCAAGTCCCATGGTTTCAACTCGGTGCACGGGCGGATGCCATCGGTGGTGACTGGCGCGGCCATGGGGAATCGTGACCTGCTGTACCTCGGTGTATCCGGGGACGGCGATACGGCTTCCATCGGCATGGGGCAGTTCGCCCACGCCATCCGGCGTAACCTGAACATGGTCTATATCGTCATGAACAATGGCTGTTACGGCCTGACCAAGGGCCAGGACTCGGCGACCGCCGACGAGGGTTCAGCCAGCAAGAAGGGTGATCCCAACCCCTTCGGCGCGATTGACCTGGCCGGCCTCGCCCTGCAGCTGGGCGCGAGTTTTGTCGCCCGCAGTTTCTCCGGTGACAAGGAGCAGCTGGTACCGCTGATCAAGGCTGCGGTGAGCCACCGGGGTTTCGCCCTGATCGATGTCGTGTCACCCTGCGTGACCTTTAACAACAATACCGCCTCCACCAAGAGTTACGAGTTTACGCGGGACCACATGCGCGCCACGGGCACGGTGGATTTTGTGCCCATGCGCGAAGAAATCACCACCAGCTATGCCGCCGGCAAGAGCCAGGAGGTCACCATGCACGATGGCTCCGTGCTGCGCCTGCACAAACTGGCCGAGGATCTCGATCCCTTCGACCGCGCCTCGGCAATGATCGCCCTGGAGCGTTACCGCAGCGCCGGGGAAGTTCTCACCGGGCTGATTTTCATGAACAAGGATTCCCACGATCTGCACGAGGTCCTGGAGACCAGCCGCCGTCCCCTGAATACCCTGGGGGAAGAGGATCTCTGCCCCGGCAATAAAGTGTTGCAAAACATCAATCAGAGTCTACGCTAGACCGCAATTGCGGCAATTGTCATTAGTTTGTCATATTTTCATCATCTAATAGTGGCGACGACGCAGACTATTAGCAGGAAGTATGACCGATGAATGAACGCAAGGTCCTGATCGTGGATGACGAATTCGCCATTCGCGACATGTTGCGAATGGCGCTGGAGATCGCCGAATTCCAGTGCATCGAGGCAGAGACCATCCAGGAGGCCTTTACGCTGGTGGTGGACGAACGGCCCGACATCGTACTGCTGGACTGGATGCTGCCCGGGGGCAGCGGTCTCGAACTGCTGCGGCGCCTCAAGCGCCAGGACACCACGCGGGATATCCCGGTCATCATGCTCACCGCCAAGACCGCCGAGGACAACGTGATCCAGGGCCTTGACGTGGGCGCGGACGACTATATTACCAAGCCCTTCGCCCCCCGCGAATTGATCGCCCGGATCAAGGCGCTGCTGCGGCGCGCGGCCGGCGGCGAGGCCATCGACCGCATCCAGGTTGCCGACCTGGTCCTGGACGGCGACAGCCGCCGCATATTTCTCGATGACGAGCCCCTCGACATGGGACCCACAGAGTTCAACCTGCTGCAGTTCTTCATGTCGCATCCGGAACGCGCCTACACCCGCAGCCAGTTGCTCGACCAGGTATGGGGGGCCAACGTGTATGTCGAGGAGCGCACCGTGGACGTGCATATCCGTCGCCTGCGCAAGGCGCTGCAAACGCCGCAGCTGGACTACAGCAACCTGATCCAGACCGTGCGCGGCACCGGCTATCGCTTCTCCGCCCGCGGAGTCCCCGGCCGGTGAAACTGCTCGGCAGCTGGCTGTTCGAACTGCGCTGGCTGGCACTGTTGATCCCGCTTGCGGCCAGTGTCGGCTGGCTTGTCGGCTACCCCTTCCTGGCTGTCGCCCTGGTGGTGGCGCTGCAGAGCGCGGTCTGGCTGTTCCAGCTGTTGCGCCTGCGCCGCTGGCTGGAAGACCCGACCCAGATGCCGCCCGAGGCCGGCGGTATATGGGGGGATGTGTACGATCACCTGTATCGCGCCCAGCGGGTCAATCGCGAGCGTTTTGCCGAGCTGCAATCCTCGGTTGACTACCTGCGCGAATCCTTTGCCGCGATGCGCGATGGCGTGGTGATGGTGGACAAGGGCGCGGCCATCGAGTGGAGCAACCACTCGGCGCAGCGCCTTTTGGGACTGCAGTACCCCCGCGATCGCGGGCAGGCGCTGCTCAACCTGGTGCGAATCCCGGAATTTCATCGCTACTTCCTGGGCGGACAATACCAGGAGCCCCTGCAGATTCAGGCCCAGGGCGACGAGCCGCGTACGCTGCAGTTCGAGGTGACGCCCTTTGGCAATGGCAACCGGCTCGTGTTTGCGCGCGACGTGACCAAGGTCGCCCAGCTGGAGCAGATGCGTCGCGACTTTGTGGGCAACGTCTCCCACGAATTGCGTACCCCCCTGACCGTGATCAAGGGCTACCTGGAGACCATCCTCGCCAACGCGCACAAGCTCGACAGTCGCTTCCAGCGTCCGCTGGAGCAAATGGGTCAGCAGGCTCAGCGTATGGAGACCCTGCTGCGAGACCTGCTGTGGCTGTCCCGGATTGAAAGTGTGCGTCACACCAAGAAAGTGGAGCGGGTCAATGTTGCAGCGCTGCTGCAGGAACTGGAGGATGAGATGCACACCTCACACCCGGACCGCACCCTGAACGTTGAGCTGGAGACAGAAGTGGGTATTCCCGGCGACTACCGGGAGCTGCACAGCGCCATTTCCAACCTGGTACTCAACGCCCTCAAGTACAGCGAGCCCAGTACCCCGGTGACTATCCGCTGGCGCCAGGAGCGGGGCAGCGCGGTGCTCAGCGTGATTGACCAGGGCATTGGGGTGGCTGAAGCGCATATCCCGCGCCTGACGGAGCGCTTCTACCGCGTCGACGAGAGCCGCTCGTCACGCACCGGTGGTACCGGGCTGGGACTGGCCATCGTCAAGCACGTGGCGGCGGCACACCAGGCCGAACTGCGTATCGAAAGCCGGGTGGGGCAGGGAAGTACCTTTTCCCTGGTTTTCCCGCTGGCGCAGGTAGCGGAACCGGTGGCTGACGCAAGACTGTAACATAAATGTAACAATTGGCGTTTAAGGTATGCACCATGCAAGTTTCAGCCAAACTGGAGACCGTATGAACCTGAAGTCCATCCTCAAAAATGCGGGTGCCGCGATCGCCCTGGCGAGCGCGACTGTAGCCTGGAGTGCCGAGCTCGACGCGGACTATGAAGAATACCGGGTTGCCAGCGGCGTCTCGGGCAATCTTTCCAGCATCGGCTCGGACACCCTGGCCAACCTGATGACCCTTTGGGCAGAGGAATTCAAGCGCGCCTACCCGAACGTCAACATCCAGATCCAGGCCGCGGGCTCCTCCACAGCTCCCCCAGCGTTGACCGAGGGCACCGCGAATATCGGACCGATGAGCCGTCGCATGAAGGACAAGGAGCTTGAGGCTTTTGAGACCCGCCACGGCTACAAACCCTTCGCGGTACCGGTCGCCGTGGACGCGCTGGCTGTGTATGTACACAAGGACAACCCCATCGCCGGCATGAGTATTCCCCAGGTCGACGCGGTATTCTCCTCGACCCGCAAATGCGGCGCCGATGCGGACGCTTCCACCTGGGGTGACCTCGGCCTGAGCGGCGCCTGGGCAGTGCGCGATATCCAGATCTTTGGGCGCAACTCGGTGTCCGGGACCTATGGCTACTTCAAGAGCGAGGGCCTGTGCAAAGGCGACTTCAAGAACACGGTGAATGAGCAACCAGGCTCTGCCTCGGTGGTGCAGTCGGTGTCAACCTCGATCAACGGTATTGGCTATTCCGGCATCGGCTACAAGACATCCAGCGTGCGTGCGCTGCCCCTGAGCCGGGAAACCGGTGGCGACATGGTGGAAGCCAATCCAGAGAATGCAGTGACCGGCGCCTACCCGCTGGCGCGCTTCCTCTACATGTACGTGAACAAGAACCCCAACAAGCCGCTGCAACCGATGGAGCGGGAATTCATCAAGATGGTGTACTCGCGCCAGGGTCAGGAGGTCGTGCTCAAGGACGGTTACATCCCGCTGCCGCCGGCAGTGATCCAGCGTATCAGCGAGGAACTGGCACTCTAGGCGGCCGCTGCAAGCCCTGAGGAGCTCCCCAACGGGGGCTCTTTCTATTGATGTTTAAGGCCCTTTACGGAAAGAGTCATTGTCTTGAGTAGCCTGTCGGAATACGTGCCAAGTCACCGTGCCCGCATGCGCCGGTTCAAGGACCGTGTCGCCACTGCGTCCATCACTGCAGGGGGCGCCGGTGTCCTGTTCGCAATCCTGCTCATTTTCTTCTACCTGCTGTACGAGGTGTTGCCACTGTTTGGCAGCGCTGAAATTACCGCCGGTGACACGGTCCCCTGGCAGGCAGCGTCGCCTGCCTACCTCGCCGTAGAGGAGCAGGGCGAGGTGGGCATCGCCATCGCTGATGACGGCGTGGCCAGTTTTTTCCGCGTCGCCAGCGGCCAGATTCTTGAGCAGCATGACCTGGCCGCGGAGCAGGCGCCGGTCACCGTGATCGCGCCGGAAGCGGCGGAAAGCCGGCTGCTCGCACTGGGCCACAGTGATGGCAGGATTTCCCTGGTTCGCCACGAGTACCGTCTGACCTTTCCAGGCGGTGAGCGGGTGATTACCCCGCGGCTGGTGCGCGAATACGAGGGCCAGGAGATCAGGCTGGGCGAGCAGTCCCTGCGGCATCTCGCGGTCCGGGACACGGACGACGCGCTGGTGATCGTCGGCGAGACCGTCGAGGGCCGCCTGCTCGGGCTGCAGCTGACCAAGACAGAGAATTTTCTCACCGGGGAGACTACCCTCAACAAACAGCGGCTGAGACTACCCGTCCTCGCGGGCGAAACGGCGGGTCTGTACCTGGGTGCTGGCCTGGACTGGCTGTACCGGGTGGGTACCCGGGGTGGCTACACGGTGATTGACCTGGAAGAGCGCGGTCCCGGCGGCGTCCTGCAGGTCGCGGATACCGGGCAGCTGTTCGAACAGGGGGGCAGGGTCTCCACCAGCGGCATGCTGCTGGGCGGCCTTTCGCTGCTGGCCGCCTCCGACCAGGGCGAACTGGTGCAGTCCTTCATGGTACGTACCGAGGCCGGGGGCAATCGCCTGCAGCGCATCCGCGACTTTGACAGCGACGACGTGATCGCCGGCCAGCTGCTTCCCGAGCACCGGCGCAAGGGTTTTGTCGCCGTCGGTCGCGACGGCGCGCTGCAGATCTTTCACACCACTGCCCACCGGCGGCTGCTCAGTGAGCCCGCATTGCCGGCAGAGGCAGCCGGGGTCGCGGCGATCGCACCGCGCGGCGACGCCCTGGTGCACGTCAGCGACGATGGCAGGTTGCGCCACTGGGAAATCGACAACGAGCATCCGGATGTATCCTGGTCCGCCCTGTGGGAGGAGGTCTGGTACGAGAGCTACGACGACCCTGCGCATATCTGGCAGTCCTCCGCGTCGGACAACGACTTCGAGCCCAAGTACAGCTTCGCTCCGCTGGCCTTTGGCACCCTGAAAGCGGCGTTCTACACCATGATGATTGCTGCGCCGCTGGCGATTTGCGGCGCGATCTATACCGCCTACTTCATGGCGCCAGGGCTGCGACGCAAGATCAAGCCCATGATCGAGCTGATGGAAGCCCTGCCCACGGTGATTCTGGGCTTCCTCGCGGGGCTGTGGCTGGCGCCACTGATTGAAGACAAGCTGACCGCTGTGTTTGCCCTGCTGCTCGCCTTGCCGGTCGGCATTCTGCTATTCGCCTTTGCCTGGTCGCGGCTGCCCCTCGCGGTGCGCCGCCATGTGCCGGCAGGCTGGGACGCCGCGCTGCTGATCCCCGTGGTCCTGCTGATCGGCTATGCCTGCTTTGCCGCCAATGACAGCCTGGAACTGGCCCTGTTCGGCGGCGAGATGCGCATGTGGCTGACCCGCGAGCTGGGTATCTCATTCGACCAGAGGAACTCCCTGGTGGTGGGTATCGCCATGGGGATGGCGGTTATCCCGACGATTTTCTCCATCGCCGAGGATGCCATTTTCTCGGTGCCACGGCACCTGAGTTTTGGCAGCCTGGCACTGGGTGCAACGCCCTGGCAGACCCTGGTGGGCGTGGTCCTGCCGACCGCGAGCCCGGGGATATTCTCGGGCCTGATGATCGGTCTCGGGCGTGCGGTAGGGGAGACCATGATCGTGCTCATGGCGACCGGTAATACGCCGATCATGGATGCCAATATTTTCGAAGGTATGCGCACGCTATCGGCCAATATCGCCGTTGAAGTGCCCGAGGCCGAGGTGGATAGCACCCATTACCGGGTGCTGTTCCTGGCGGCGTTCGTGCTCTTCCTCTTCACTTTCATGGTCAACACGGTCGCAGAGCTGGTGCGCCAGCGCCTGCGGGTCAAGTACGGGTCCCTGTGATGGCAGATTCTGATTTGCACGCGCAAAAGCGTACCGGCGTGCTCGACTGGTTCCGCAGCGGCGAGCCCATGATCTGGCTCAATGGCGCGGCGGTCAGTGTGAGTGTGATCGCGGTCGTCGGCCTGCTCTTGTTGATCGCCGTGCGCGGCCTCAGTCATTTCTGGCCCAGCGATGTGATGTCGATCAGCGTCACCTACCAGGGCGAGGAGCGTCAGGTTCTGGGTGAGGTGGTGGACGAGGTCGAAGTCTCCCGCGAGCAGCTACGCGAGGCCGGCTTCACCCTGCAGGGGGACCAGGCCTTCCTGCAGCGTTCACTGGTTAAACAGGGTAATCGTGACTTCCTGGGCAACGATTTCGTCTGGATCCTTAACGAACAGATGGGCGAGCGCCGCTACCCACCCAGGGTCATGGTGGTGGAGCGCCTGGAGTGGGGTAACTTCTACGGCGAGCTCAGCACCGTGACCCGGGATGGCCAGCTGATCGCCGATGCCGCTGAAGACCCCGACAGGGCCTGGGCCGAGTTCCAGCGCCTGGTTGCAGACACCCTGGATGTGCGCGAAGAAATCAATCAGATTGAGCGCGTCGAGATCGGTGCGATCAATTACGCGATGGAGCGCCTGCGTCTTGATGAACGCTCGCTGGAGCTTGAGGGCAGGCTGGATGCTGCGGCACAGGCCGACCTCGCGGCTGAGCAGGCGGAGCTCGAGGCACGCTACTCGGTACTGCAGGACGAACTGGCCGATCTGTACCGCGGGATTGCCGACCACAGCTATACCGCGACCCTGGTGGATGGCAGGGAAGTCAGCCTGCAGGTGGCCAAGGTCGTACGCGCCTTCCAGCCGAATGCCATGTCCCTGCTGGACAAACTGGGTATGTATTTCGCCAAGCTCTGGGAGTTTCTCAGCGCGGAGCCCCGCGAGGCCAATACCGAGGGTGGCGTTTTTCCGGCTATGTTTGGCACCGTGCTCATGGTGATCCTGATGTCCATCATGGTCACGCCCTTTGGCGTGGTGGCAGCTGTTTACCTGCGTGAGTATGCGCGCCAGGGCTTTGTGACCCGCACGATCCGGGTGGCAGTGAACAACCTGGCCGGGGTGCCGTCCATCGTCTACGGTGTATTCGGCCTCGGCTTCTTCGTTTATTTTGTAGGCGGTGAACTGGACCAGCTGTTCTTCCGCGAGGCACTGCCGCGGCCCACGTTCGGCACGCCGGGGCTGATGTGGGCCTCCCTGACCCTGGCCCTGCTGACCCTGCCGGTGGTTATTGTGGCCACCGAGGAGGGGCTGTCGCGGATTCCCAAGTCGATTCGCGAGGGCAGCCTGGCCCTGGGTGCAACCCGGGCGGAAACGCTGTGGCGTGTGGTCCTGCCGATGGCGAGTCCGGCGATGATGACCGGCCTGATTCTGGCGGTGGCGCGCGCCGCGGGAGAGGTGGCGCCGCTGATGCTGGTCGGCGTAGTCAAGCTTGCGCCCACCCTGCCGCTGGATGGCAACTACCCCTACCTGCACCTGGACCAGAAATTCATGCACCTGGGCTTTCATATCTACGACGTTGGCTTTCAGAGTCCCAACGTGGAGGCAGCGCGGCCGCTCGTGTATGCGACTGCCCTGTTACTGGTACTCATTATCGCGCTGTTGAACCTGGCGGCGGTCAGTTTGCGCAACCGCCTGCGCGAACGGTATAAATCACTGGAGAGCTAGCGACTCACGACACTAGGGCCCTCAGTCCGGCCCGGGGAAGCGAACATGCAGAATCACGCAATCGACATCCAGGCACTGCGCGGGGGACAGCCACAGGCGCCCGCCGCGCCGACGGAGACCTGCCTGGAGGTCAAGGGTCTCAATCTTTTCTACAATCGCGATACCCAGGCCCTTTACGACATCGAGCTGGAGATCCCGCGCCAGCGCGTCACCGCCTTTATCGGCCCCAGTGGTTGCGGCAAGTCCAGCCTGCTGCGCTGTATTAACCGCATGAACGACCTGGTGGACGGCTGCAGGGTGGAAGGCAAACTGCTGCTGGATGGCGATGATATTTACCACCCGGGGGTCGACGTGGCCAACCTCCGGCGCCGGGTGGGCATGGTGTTCCAGAAGCCCAACCCCTTTCCCAAGTCGATTTACGAGAATGTCGCCTATGGACTGCGCATCCAGGGAATTAACAAGAAGCGCGTGCTCGACGAGGTGGTAGAGAAGGCCCTGCGCGCCGCGGCGCTCTGGGAAGAGGTGAAGGACCGCCTGCACGAGAGTGCGCTGGGGATGTCCGGCGGTCAGCAGCAACGGCTGGTGATTGCGCGCACTATCGCGGTGGAGCCGGAGGTGCTGCTGCTGGACGAACCCGCATCCGCCCTGGATCCGATTTCCACACTGAAGATCGAAGAGCTGATTTACGAACTGAAATCCCGCTATACCATCGTGATCGTTACCCACAATATGCAGCAGGCGGCGCGGGTTTCCGACATGACGGCGTTCATGTATATGGGTAAGCTGGTGGAGTTCGATGAAACTGACACGCTGTTTACCAACCCGGCCAAAAAGCAGACCGAGGATTACATCACCGGCCGCTACGGCTAGGGGGAATTAGGATGCTGAAACAGGATACTTACAAACAACACATCTCGGCCCAGTTCAACGCCGAACTGGAAGCGGTGAAAAACCACCTGCTGGAAATGGGCGGACTGGTAGAACAGCAGATCAGCAAGGCGGTGGATGCGCTGCTGCGCCGGGACAGCGGCGATGCGGAACAGATTATTGCCGATGACCAGCTGGTCAACCAGCTTGAGATCAGTATTGACGAGGAGTGCTCGCGCATCCTCGCGCGTCGCCAGCCCGCGGCCAGTGACCTGCGGCTGGTATTTGCCATTTCCAAGGTGACCACCGACCTCGAGCGCATCGGCGATGAAGCCTCCAAGATCGCCCGCCAGGCAGTGCGCCTGTCCGAGGAGGGTGTTTCGCCCAGCAATTTTGTCGAGATTCGGCATATCGGCCATCACGTCGGCACCATGCTGCGCAAATCGCTGGATGCCTTTGCCCGCCTGGATGTGGATATGGCGGTGGAGACCATCGTCGACGACGGTTCGGTGGATAGCGAGTATGCGACTGCGATGCGCAGCCTTGTGACCTTCATGATGGAAGATCCCCGTACCATCGGCCCGGTGCTCAACGAAATGTGGGCCCTGCGCAGCCTGGAGCGGGTGGGTGACCACGCCAGCAACATTTCCGAGCACGTGGTCTACCTGGTGCGCGGCCTGGATGTGCGCCATATCGAGCCGGACGAACTGATCGCCCAGGTCGAGGAGAGCGACGAGCGCTAGCGCCCGCCCCGCACCCCGGCTGCCGGCAAGCGCTGCCAGCCTCAAAAGTCTCCATCACCATCGCTGCGCTCTGGATTCTCTGTAATAAAAACGTCATATTAACGACATAAAATAGACATCTTGTCGTCATATTCGTTGCCACGCAGAGGATTTCTCCATGAAAGCACCGTGCGCTGTCGCCGCGCTTGCGGTATCCGCCACCATCTCACCTGTCCATGCCGCAGTCAGTGAGGCGCAGTTCGAACAGCTGCGCGCTGAATTGCTCGCCCTGTCCCGGCGGGTCCAGGTCCTGGAGACCGAAAATGCCGAGTTGCGGGAGCTGGCCGGGGAGTCCACCGGGGCGCCTTCGGCCCCTGCGACTGTCAGTCCGGGGCCGGACCACTGGACGGAACGCCTGAGTATCAAGGGCGACTTCCGCTACCGCTATGAAGAGATCGATGTGGAAGGGCTGGACACCCGGGATCGCAACCGGATTCGCGCGCGGGTTGAGTTGCAGGCCCGCCTGCCCCACGGGGTCACTGTCGGTACCGGCCTGTCCACGGGGGGTGACAGCCCGGTCTCGGCCAACCAGACCCTGGGCGGTGGTGGCGGACGCAAGGATGTCAGCCTGGCGCTCGCCTACGCCCGCTGGCAGGCGCTGGAGTCCCTGGCGATTACCGGCGGCAAGATAAAAAATCCCTACTTCCGCCCCCAGGGTACCGGCCTGCTCTGGGACAGCGACTTCCACCCCGAGGGCCTCGCCCTGGAGTGGCAGGAGGGTGCCATGTTTGTGGCCGGCTCATTCAATTACCTGGAGAGTGATAGCCGCCGTGATAACCAGCAGGTCGTCTGGGGCGTGCAGGGCGGTCTGAACCTGGACCTCGAGAGTATGACCCTGATCACCGGGGCCGGTTACTACGATATCCCGACGGCGGGGAACGACCCCTTCTTCGGCGGCCCCAACGAATTCTTCGGCAATTCGTTCACCTGTGATGACCCCCTGGATCCCGAGGCCTGTCGCTACCGCTTTGACTATGAGGAACTGGAAGTCTTTGCCGACCTGAGCCTGCATCAGCTGCCGTTGCCGGTGAGCCTGTACGCCCACTGGGTGGAAAACCAGGCAGTGGATGAGAATAACCTGGGCTGGATTCTCGGCTTCAACGTCGGCGAGGCCAGGGCCACCGGCAGCTGGCAGCTGGGTTACCAGTACCAGGAACTGGAAGCCGACGCGGTCCTGGGGCTGGTCAGCGACTCCAATTTCGCGGGTGGGGGCACCGACGGCGAGGGTCACAGGCTTTACGGTACTTACGCCATTGATCGCCAGATTCAACTGGGCTTCACCTGGTTCCTGAACAACGAGGCCGGTGGCAATTTGCTGGAAGAACCCCTTGAGTACGACCGGGTGATTTTCGACGCCAAGTTCAAGTACTGACGCCGCCTTTGCTTGCATTGCCCCGGTGCTTGCGTAAAATACCGCGCGTCCGGCCCCGGCGGCCGGACATCTGCGTCCCCTTCGTCTAGTGGTCCAGGACACCGCCCTTTCACGGCGGGAACAGGGGTTCGAACCCCCTAGGGGACGCCACCTTCCGCCGCGCCTGCGCGGCAATCGCCCGGGGCCGGGTTGATCCACAGTCAGGATGCCGTGGTGGCCATCGCCGCGGCGGCCAGTCACAGCGGTGCGTCATGAGTCGATTCTGGAGCGACATCACCCGAGACCTCACTCCCTATACGCCGGGGGAGCAACCGCAGCACCAGCGGCTGGTCAAGCTGAATACCAATGAGTCACCTTTTGCGCCGTCCCCCCGGGTGCTTGAAGCCATTGCCGCGACCAGCGCGGAACACCTGCGCCGCTACCCGGACCCGGACTCCAGCGCCCTCCGCCAGGCGCTGGCACAGCGGGCCGGTCTCACTCCCGAGTCGGTATTTCTCGGCAACGGCTCCGACGAGGTGCTGGCCCACACCTTTCTCGCCCTGCTGCAGCACCGGGAGCCGCTGCTGTTCCCGGATATCAGCTACAGCTTTTACCCGGTGTGGGCGGGGCTGTATGGCATCGACTGCGAGCGGGTGCCCCTGGACAGTGATTTCCGGATCCAGGTCGAGGACTACCAGCGTGCCAATGGCGGCATCATCATCCCCAACCCCAATGCGCCGACCGGCATCCTGATGCCGCTGGCGTCGGTGCGTCGACTGCTCGAGGCAAATCCGGACAGCGTGGTGGTGATTGATGAGGCCTATATTGATTTCGGCGGCGAGTCCGCTGCCGCGCTGGTGCCGGAGTTCGACAACCTGCTGGTGGTGCAAACCCTGTCCAAGTCCCGCGCCCTCGCGGGGCTGCGGGTGGGTTTTGCGCTGGGGCAGCCGCCGCTGATCGAGGGCCTTTGCCGGGTCAAGGATTCTTTCAATTCCTACCCCCTCGATGCAGTTGCCCAGCGCGCCGCGCTGGCGTCACTGGAAGACGAGAGCTGGTTCCAGGACTGCTGTAAGCAGGTGATGGACAATCGCGAGCACCTGAACCGGGGCCTGCAGGCGATGGGCTTCACGGTGCTGCCGTCGGCCGCCAACTTCGTTCTTGCGCACCATCCCCGCAGCGACGCCGGCCAGCTATTCCGCGACCTGCGTGAACAGGGCATCGTGGTGCGTTATTTTGACAAGCCACGTATCAGCCAATACCTGCGTATCAGCGTGGGCACGCGGCAGGAGTGTGACCTGCTACTGGAGGGTATGCGCTCGCTGCTGGGTGACGGGGGCTAGCGCTTCTGCAGGACGACGCTGCCGATGCTGTAGCCGGCGCCGAAAGAGCACAGCACGCCCAGGTCCCCGCTCGCCAGGTCGGCGCGGTGTTTGTGGAAGGCGATGACCGATCCCGCAGAACTGGTGTTGGCGAATTCATCCAGAATGGTGGGTGCCTCCTCCGGTGTCGCGTCGCGGCCCAGCACCTTGCGCGAGATCAGCTGGTTCATGCTGAGATTGGCCTGATGCAGCCACATCCGCCGCAGGCTTGAAGGCGGGATGTCCAGGGCTTCCAGCTGTTCAGTCATTTGCTTTGCCACTGCCGGGCACACTTCCTTGAACACTTTGCGCCCTTCCTGCACAAAGAGCTTGTCGGGCTGGCCGATGCCGCTCTCGTCACCACGGTTGAGAAAACCGAAGTTGTTGCGAATGTTGTTGGAGTAGATGGTTTGCAGCCGGGTGTCCAGGATGCGGAACTGCTCACTGCTGTCGGCGCTGTCCTCACGCTCGATAATCACCGCGGTACAGACGTCGCCAAAAATGAAGTGGGAGTCGCGGTCGCGGAAATTCAGGTGGCCGCTGCAGATCTCGGGGTTCACCATCAGCACGCAGCGGGCGCTGCCATTGCGAATACTGTCCCGGGCCTGCTGGATGCCAAAGGTTGCGGAGGAGCAGGCCACGTTCATATCAAATCCGAAGCCGTCGATACCCAGGGCCGACTGGATTTCAACGGCCATGGCGGGGTAGGGGCGTTGCATATTGGATGCGGCGACGATGACCGCATCGATGTCAGCGGCGGTCTTGCCCGCCTGCGACATGGCTTCCCTGGCTGCCGCCACCGCCATCTCGCACTGTACTGACGGCTCGTCATCAGGGCGCTCGGGGATGCTGGGGCTCATGCGCTGCGGATCGAGGATTCCCGACTTGTTGACCACGTAACGTGATTTGATCCCCGAGGCCTTCTCGATAAAGGTTTCAGAGGAGTGCTGCAGCGGCGCCAGCTCGCCGCGCTCGATCGCTTCGGCGTTGGCTGCGTTGAAGTCGTCCACGTAGCGATTGAAGGCAGCGACCAGCTCTTCGTTGCTGATCGAGTCGGGCGGCGTGTACAGGCCGGTTCCGCTGATGACAACCTCGCTCATGCCGGGTGTTCCTTTCAGGTATCTGGGAGCGTCAGTCTAACGCGAAATAGCTGTGTGTGCGTCACGCTGGGTGCAACCTGGCGCCCGGCCCGCGGGCACTGGTCGCGGGCCCGGGCGTGGCGGTTGGCTAGTCGCGCTTGTCCAGGCTGACATAGTCGCGCTGGTGATAGCCCGTGTACAGCTGCCGAGGGCGGCCGATACGGTAGGAGCCGCTGATCATCTCGTGCCAGTGGGCGATCCAGCCTACGGTGCGGCCCACGGCGAAAATCACGGTAAACATGCTCGTGGGGATGCCGATGGCCTTCAGGATGATCCCGGAGTAGAAATCAACGTTGGGGTACAGCTTCTTCTCGATGAAGTAATCGTCTTCCAGGGCGATACGCTCGAGCTCCTTGGCGATCGCCAGCAGGGGGTCGCTCTCCAGGCCAAGCTCTGCCAGCACTTCATCTGCCGCTTCTTTCATCACCTTGGCGCGGGGGTCGAAGTTCTTGTACACCCGGTGACCGAAGCCCATCAGGCGGAAGGGGTCGTCTTTGTCCTTGGCCCGGGCCACGTATTCGTCGATACGCGACACATCGCCGATCTCCTCGAGCATTTCCAGTACCGCCTCGTTCGCGCCGCCGTGGGAGGGACCCCAGAGCGCAGCGATCCCGGCCGCGATGCAGGCAAAAGGATTGGCGCCGGAGGAGCCGGCAAGGCGTACGGTGGAGGTCGATGCGTTCTGCTCGTGATCGGCGTGCAGCAGGAAAATCCGGTCCATCGCGCGCGCCAGGGTGGGGCTGATATTGCTGGGTTCGCAGGGGTTGCCGAACATCATATGCAGGAAGTTCTCTGCGTAGCCCATGCTGTTGTCGGGGTACATGAAGGGCTGGCCGATGGAAAACTTGTAGCTCATGGCAGCGAGCGTTGGCATCTTGGCGATCAGGCGGAAAGCGGCCACCTGGCGGTGATGTTCATCCGAGATATCGGTGGAGTCGTGGTAAAACGCCGACAGGGCACCGACAACGCCGCACATGATGGCCATGGGGTGGGCGTCGCGGCGAAAGCCGTTGAAAAAGGTGCGGATCTGCTCGTGCACCATGGTGTGATTTTTCACCGTGCTGACAAAGGCATCGTACTGGGACTTGTCGGGCAGCTCCCCATACAGTAGCAGGTAGCAGGTCTCGAGGTAGTTGGACTCTTCGGCGAGCTGATCGATCGGGTAGCCGCGGTGCAGCAGCACGCCCTGGGCGCCGTCAATGTAGGTAATCTGCGACTCGCAGGCAGCGGTGGAGACAAAGCCCGGGTCGTAGGTGAACATCCCCTTGGCGGTGAGGCCGCCAACATCAACGACGTCCGGACCCATGGAGCCGGAGAAGATCGGGAGTTCGATGGGCTCGTCGATGCCATCGACGTGGAGAGTCGCTTTTCTATCGCTCATGAAGGGTCCTGCGAAGTGTTTCCGTGGGGTGCCCAACTATAAAGTCTCGTGCGCCATTGTCAATTGACCGGGGGCGATTTGACCTTAACAGTAAGGCTTCTGCGTGCATTGTCGCCTATATTCAGTCTGCAAGATCGACGACGTTCGCGCCTGAACGGCTTTTTGCGAGGACAGCTTGACCTGCGTGTGCGTTGAAGTTGACGCTCAGTTTGTATTTGCCACCCTAACTACTTATAATTCCGCGCGTTTTAGTCCTGCCATCCCTTCATCGGGGCGGGGGACGACACCGGTCTCTGCCGGTCCCATTAATCGCCCTCGGGCGGCACAACAATGGTACCTATATTGTGAAAGATAATCGTCCCGTCAACCTGGACATCGGCACCATGCGGCTACCCATCACCGCCTGGGCGTCGATTACCCACCGTGCATCCGGCGTCTTCCTCTTCGTCGCCATGGGCTTCCTGATCTGGGGCCTGGACCTCAGTCTGCGCAGCCCCGAGAGTTTCGCCCAGCTGCAGTCGATCCTGGGCAGTCCGCTGGCCAAGCTGGTGCTGCTCGCGATCATGGCCGGGCTGATTTATCACACCGTTGCCGGGGTGAGGCACCTGGTGATGGACGCGGGAATCGGTGAATCCATGGAAGGTGGCGTGCTCGGCGCGCGCATCGTAATCGGACTGGCAGTCGTGCTGACTGCCCTTGCGGGGGTGTGGATATGGTAACCACGGTAACCAACTTTGGCCGTTCCGGGACCTCGGACTGGCTGCTGCAGCGGGTCACCGGTGTCATTCTGCTGGCCTACTTCCTGTTCATCGGCTACGTAGTCGTGGGCGGCGTGGATTACGCCGGGTGGACAGCCCTGTTTGCGCAGACCTGGGTCAAGGTCTTCAGCCTGATGGCCTTGCTGTCCCTCGCTGCCCACGCCTGGATCGGGCTGTGGTCAGTTTTGACCGACTACCTGACCGAACGGCTCATGGGCCAGACAGGCAATGTTCTGCGCCTGGGCCTGCAACTGCTGATCGGCCTGGCACTTTTCGTTTACGTGGTCTGGGGTACCCAGATCCTCTGGGGTTACTAGGATATGGCCAATATGCGTACGATTTCCTTTGATGGCGTGATCGTCGGTGGTGGCGGGGCGGGCATGCGCGCTGCGCTGCAACTGGCCCAGTCGGGCTACAAGACAGCGGTGATCTCCAAGGTCTTTCCCACCCGCTCACACACGGTTTCAGCCCAGGGTGGGATCACCTGTGCCATTGCCAGCGCAGACCCCAACGATGACTGGCGCTGGCACATGTATGACACGGTGAAGGGCTCGGACTACATCGGCGACCAGGACGCGATCGAGTATATGTGCAGCGTGGGTCCCGAGGCCGTATTTGAGCTCGAGCATATGGGCCTGCCATTTTCCCGCACCGAGGAAGGGCGCATCTACCAGCGTCCCTTCGGCGGCCAGTCGAAGGGCCCCGACGATCCCACCCAGGCTGCGCGTACGTGCGCGGCGGCGGACCGCACGGGCCACGCCCTGCTGCACACCCTCTACCAGGGCAACCTCAAGAACAACACCGTGTTCTTCAACGAGTGGTACGCCACCGATCTGGTCAAGAACCAGGACGGCGCGGTCGTCGGTGTGATTGCAATCTGCATGGAAACCGGCGAAACCGTGTACGTTAAATCCAAGGCGACGGTCTTTGCCACCGGCGGCGCCGGTCGTATCTACGCCTCGACCACCAACGCACATATCAATACCGGCGACGGTATCGGCATGGCCCTGCGCGCGGGATTCCCGGTGCAGGATATCGAGATGTGGCAGTTCCACCCCACGGGCATCTACGGCGCCGGCACCCTGGTGACCGAGGGCTGTCGGGGTGAGGGCGGCTACCTGATCAACAAGGACGGCGAGCGCTTTATGGAGCGCTACGCGCCGAATGCCAAGGACCTCGCCGGCCGCGATGTCGTTGCGCGATCCATGGTCCTGGAAATTCTTGAGGGCCGCGGCTGCGGGCCGGAGGGCGACCACGTCTTCCTGAAGCTCGACCACCTGGGCGAGGAGGTGCTGCACAGCCGCCTGCCGGGCATTTGCGAGCTATCCGAGACCTTTGCCCACGCCAACCCGGTGAAAGAGCCGATTCCCGTGGTGCCGACCTGCCACTACATGATGGGAGGTATCCCCACCAATGTGCACGGTCAGGCGCTGACCGTGGACAGCGCGGGCAATGACCAGATCATCCCGGGTCTGTTCGCCTGCGGCGAAGTAGCCTGTGTATCCGTACACGGGGCCAATCGCCTGGGCGGCAACTCCCTGCTGGACCTGGTCGTATTTGGCCGCGCCTCCGGCCTGTTTATCGAGGGTGCCCTGCGCGAGGGCATCGACATGCGCGATGCCTCCGACTGTGATATCGAGCAGGCGATGGGGCGGCTCGACAAGCTCAATGCCTCCTCCGGTGGCGAGAAAGTGGCGGACCTGCGCAAGGAACTGCAGAACACGATGCAGAACCACTTTGGCGTATTCCGTAACGAAAGCTTTATGCAGGAGGGCATCAAGAAGCTGGCCGACCTGCGTGGGCGGATCGAGAACGCCGCCATGGAAGACAAGAGCATGGCTTTCAACACGGCGCGGATCGAGGCCCTGGAACTGCACAACCTGTTTGAGGTTGCTGAAGCCACTGCGATTACCGCCGAGGGCCGCAAGGAGTCCCGGGGTGCCCATGCGCGGGAAGACTACCAGGAACGCGACGACGAGAACTGGCTCTGTCACTCCATGTACTTCCCGCAGGACAAGCGCGTGGGCAAGCGCGGGGTCAATTTCGAGCCCAAGACTGTCGATACCTTCCAGCCCAAAGTGAGAACGTATTAAGAGGTGAGATCGATGTTGCAAGTCAGTATCTACCGCTACAACCCGGAAACCGATCAACAGCCCTACATGCAGGACTTTGAATTCGATACCGGGGGCAAGGACCTGATGGTGCTGGACGTGCTGGAGCAGCTCAAAGCCCAGGATACGACCATTGCCTATCGGCGTTCCTGCCGCGAGGGTGTCTGTGGTTCCGACGGCCTGAACATCAACGGCAAGAACGGCCTCGCTTGTATCACGCCCCTGTCGCAGACCGTCAAGGGCAACAAACTGGTGGTGCGGCCGCTGCCCGGGCTGCCGGTTGTACGCGACCTGGTGGTGGACATGAGCATGTTCTACGCCCAGTACGAAAAGGTGCAGCCCTACCTGCAGAATGACAACCCGCCACCCGCGATCGAGCGCCTGCAGTCCCCTGAGGACCGCGCCAAGCTGGATGGCCTCTACGAATGCATCCTGTGTGCCTGCTGCTCCACCAGCTGCCCGTCATTCTGGTGGAATCCGGAGCGCTTTATTGGCCCCGCGGGGCTGCTGCAGTCCTATCGCTTCCTCGCGGACAGCCGGGATACCGCAACCGAAGAGCGCCTGGCGAAGCTGGACGATCCCTTCAGCGTATTCCGTTGTCACGGCATTCAGAACTGTGTCAATGTATGTCCCAAGGGCCTCAACCCCACACGGGCGATCGGTCACATCAGGAATATGTTGCTGACCAGGGCGACTTAGCTTTAAGTTCTCGCTATAACGTATTGATTTAAAAGTAAATATGCGCAGACCCCTGTCGATGATCGGCGGGGGGCTGCGTTGAATATGAATCAGGGTTGGCAGACATTCGGCGGCGCCGGCACTGCGCTGCTACAATGCCTCATGTCGCCCGGGGAACCGACTACCGCAACCTGCCGGAAGGGTCATCATGCAAGAAAGCTCAATGGAGCGCCTGTGGCGCAGCTCGCATATCGCGGGCGGCAATGCCACCTACGTCGAGGATCTCTACGAATCCTACCTCACCGACCCCAACGGCGTGCCCGAGCAGTGGCGCAATTATTTTGACACCCTGCCACGCGTGAGCTCCGCCAACGCGGTGATCCAGGATGTGCCGCACTCCACGATCCGCGAGCATTTCGCCCGTATCAGCAAGATGCGCGTGCGCACGGAAGCCACGGTTGCCCACGATTCCAATGCCACTGAGTACGAGCGCAAGCAGGTCAAGGTGGTACAGCTGATCTCCGCGTACCGCCAGCGCGGACACCAGAAAGCGACCCTCGACCCGCTCAACCTGCACGTGCGCGATCCCGTGCCCGACCTGGACCTGAACTTCCACCAGCTCTCGCAAGCCGACTTCGATACCGTGTTCCAGACCGGCAGCATGTATATCGGCAAGGCCGATGCCAGTCTCGGTGAAATCGTCGACAGCCTGGAAAAAACCTACTGCAGCAATATCGGCGCCGAGTTCATGCACATTGTTAACACCGATGAGCGGCACTGGGTGATGCAGCGCATGGAATCGGTTCGCTCCGCGCCCGAGCTCGGCGACAAGGTTCGCCTCACGCTGCTCAAGCGGCTGATCAAGGCGGACGGCCTGGAGCGTTCCCTGGGCACCAAGTACCCCGGCACCAAGCGATTTGGCCTGGAGGGGGGCGAGAGCCTGATTCCGATGCTGTCCGAGATGATCCAGCGCCTGGGCTCCTACGGGGCCAAGGAAATGGTGATCGGCATGGCCCACCGCGGCCGGCTCAACGTGCTGGTGAATATTTTTGGCAAGAAGCCTGATGAGCTGTTTGCCGAATTTGAAGGCCGCGCGACCTACCAGAGCTCCGGCGACGTGAAGTATCACCAGGGTTTCTCATCCAACGTGATGACCCCCGGCGGTGAAGTGCACCTGGCCCTGGCGTTCAATCCCTCGCATCTGGAAATTGTCTCGCCGGTCGTGGAGGGCTCGGTGCGTGCCCGCCAGGATCGGCGGGAGGACCCGGTCGGGGGTGCCGTGGTGCCCATCGTGCTGCACGGCGATGCCGCTTTTGCGGGCCAGGGCGTGGTCATGGAAACCTTCCAGATGTCGCAGACGCGGGCCTACAAGACCGGCGGCACCGTGCATATCGTGCTCAATAACCAGGTGGGCTTTACCACCTCCGACCGGCTTGACTCCCGCTCCACGGAGTACTGCACGGACGTGGCGAAGATGGTTCAGGCACCCATTTTCCACGTCAACGGGGACGACCCCGAAGCGGTCCTGTTTGTGACCCAGATGGCCGTTGACTACCGCAACGAGTTCAAGAAAGACGTGGTCATTGACCTGGTCTGTTACCGCCGGCGCGGGCACAACGAGGCCGACGAGCCCTCGGTGACGCAGCCGCTGATGTACGAGCAGATTCGCAAGCAGAAGAGCACCCGGGACCTCTATGCCGAACGCCTGATTGCCCAGGGCGTGATCACGGAGGACGAGGACAAGGCCCTGATGGATGGCTACCGCGACTCCCTGGATCGGGGGCAACCGCTGGTGAGCAGCCTGGTGTCCGAGCCCAACAAGAGCATGTTTGTCGACTGGACCCCCTACCTGGGTCACGAGTGGACCCTGGAATGCGACACCGGCATGGAGATGCAGGAACTCCAGACCCTGGCTCACGACACCAACGTGTCCCCGGACGGCTTCCCCTTGCAGCGGCAGGTCACGAAGATCCTCGAGGACCGGCGCAAGATGGCCGCCGGCGCCATGAGCCTCAACTGGGGCGCTGCGGAAACCCTGGCCTATGCCACGCTGCTGAAGCAGGGCTACCCGGTGCGCATTACCGGACAGGACGTGGGGCGAGGTACCTTCTCTCACCGCCACGCGGTGCTGCACAACCAGAAGGATGCCAGTCTGTACGTGCCTCTGCAGCACGTGAGCGAGGACCAGGCGAGCTTCACGATTCATGACTCCCTGCTCTCCGAGGAGGCGGTGCTTGCGTTTGAGTACGGTTATGCCACCACGGCGCCCACCGGGCTGGTGATCTGGGAGGCCCAGTTCGGCGACTTTGCCAACGGCGCCCAGGTCGTGATCGACCAGTTCATCACCAGCGGTGAGCACAAGTGGGCGCGGCTTTGCGGGCTGACCATGCTGCTGCCCCACGGCTACGAAGGGCAGGGCCCGGAGCACTCCTCGGCGCGCCTCGAACGCTTCATGCAGCTCTGTGCCGAACACAATATCCAGGTGTGCGTACCGACCACGCCGGCGCAGGTCTATCACATGCTCCGCCGCCAGGCGATCCGCCCCCTGCGCAAGCCGCTGGTGGTGATGTCGCCGAAGAGCCTGCTGCGCCATAAAGAAGCGGTGTCCTCGCTGGAGGACCTCGCCAGGGGCCAGTTCTACAACGTTCTGGATGAGACCGATGACCTCGACAAGTCCGCGGTGAAGCGCATCATCCTGTGCAGCGGCAAGGTGTTTTACGACCTGCGTGCCGCCCGCCGCGAGCGCGAGATCGACGATATCGCGATCCTGCGGCTGGAGCAGCTGTATCCCTTCCCCGAGGCGGAGCTGACGCAGATTCTGAGCGCCTACACCAGCCTTGAAGATGTGGTCTGGTGTCAGGAGGAGCCCATGAACCAGGGTGCGTGGTACTCCAGTCAGCACCACATGCGGCGCTCTATTTATGCCCATCGTACCAACGTTTACCTGCGCTACGTCGGCCGTGACCCCTCCGCCGCACCTGCCGCGGGTTATATGGCGCTACACCTGGAACAGCAGGAACGATTCATTAATGAAGCCCTGGGGCCTGCGCCCCAGTTCTAGCTTGGCATCAACAAGGAAGAGCAATGGCAACTGAAATCAAGGCACCCGTATTTCCCGAGTCGGTGGCCGATGGAGAAATCGCAGCCTGGCACAAGCAGGAGGGCGAGGCTGTCAGCCGGGACGAACTGGTGGTTGAAATCGAGACCGACAAGGTCGTGATGGAAGTCGTCGCGCCGGAAGACGGGGTGATTACCAAGATACACGCCCAGGCGGGAGACACGATCGAGAGCGAGCAGCTGCTGGCAACCCTGGAGGCGGGCGCCAGCGCAGACAGCGGGAAGAGCGCCGACAAGGACAGCGGCGATGCAGAGACGTCCAAGGCCAGCGGTGATGCCGCGCCTGCGGAAACGCCCGCCAGCGAGCCCGCAGAGGAGCCCCTGCTGGGGCCCGCGGCCCGGCAGATGGTCGAGGAACACAAGCTGGACCCGGCCCAGATCAGCGGCACCGGCAAGGGCGGCCGGATTACCAAGGAAGACGTGCTCAACCACCTGAAGACAAGCTCGGCGCAAAAAGCCGGGGACGCGCCCAAGGCCAAGCCCGAGACCCCCGAGGCAGTCAGGGACATGCCGACCCAGCCCACCGGTGAGCGGGTCGAGAAACGTGTGCCCATGACCCGCATGCGTGCACGGATCGCCGAGCGCCTGCTGGAGGCGACCCAGCAGACCGCGATGCTGACCACCTTCAATGAGGTCAACATGGCGCCGGTGATGGAGCTGCGCAACCGGTATAAGGAACAGTTCGAAAAAACCCACAACGGGACCCGGCTCGGCTTTATGGGCTTCTTCGTGAAAGCCTGCTGCGAGGCCCTGAAGCGGTTCCCCGAGGTCAACGCCTCGATTGATGGCAGCGATGTGGTTTACCACGGCTACCAGGACATCGGCGTCGCCGTTTCCACCGAGAACGGCCTTGTGGTGCCGGTGCTGCGGGATGCGGACTTCATGAGCCTCGCCGACGTCGAGGCGGCGATCCGCGATATGGGACTGCGCGCACGTGACAACAAGCTCTCGATCGAAGACATGACCGGCGGCACCTTCACCGTGACCAACGGCGGCGTTTTTGGCTCGCTGATGTCGACCCCGATTCTGAACCCGCCGCAAACCGGGATTCTCGGTATGCACAAGATCCAGGAACGGCCGATGGCGGTAAACGGCGAGGTCGTGATTCTGCCGATGATGAACCTGGCGCTGTCCTACGATCACCGCCTGATTGACGGCAAGACCGCGGTCCAGTTCCTGGTAGCGGTCAAGGACCTGATCGAGGATCCCGCGCGCATCCTGCTGCAGCTGTGAGCAACCATGCCCGGTCGGGAAAGCGACCACTGAATAGGAAACACCATGTCTGACAAGTTTGATGTTGTAGTTATCGGCTCCGGTCCTGCTGGCTACGTTGGCGCGATCAAGGCAGCCCAGTTGGGTCTCAATGTGGCCTGCGTTGAGCAGTGGCTGGACGGGGAGCAGAAGACCCGGCTCGGCGGCACCTGCCTGAATGTCGGCTGTATTCCGTCCAAGGCGCTGCTGGATTCGAGCCAGAAGTTTCTCGAGGCCCGCGACCACTTTGCAGTTCACGGTATCGACGTGGGCAAGCCCAAGTTCGATGTCAGCGCAATGCAGACCCGCAAGCAGAAGATCGTGGACCAGCTGACCAGCGGTATCACCGGCCTGTTCAAGCACAACGGCGTGACCTCGATCCAGGGGCGCGGCAAGGTGCTGTCCGGTCACCGGGTGGAGGTGACGGACAAGGATGGCGAGGTGAAGGTGCTCGAGGCGGAGAACGTGATTATCGCCGCCGGTTCGGTGCCCGTGGAGATTCCGCCTGCACCGATCGACAACGAACACATCGTCGATTCCACCGGTGCACTTGAGTTCACCGCCGTACCCAAACGCCTGGGCGTGATTGGCGCCGGGGTGATCGGCCTGGAACTGGGCAGCGTGTGGGCGCGCCTCGGGGCCGAAGTGGTGATGCTGGAAGCCCTGGACGAGTTCCTGCCGATGATGGACGTGCAGGTGGCCAAGGAGGCGGGCAAGATCTTCAGGAAGCAGGGTCTGGATATCCGCATGGGCGCCCGGGTCACTGGCGCCGAGGTCAAGAAAAACAAGGTCGAAGTGTCTTTCACTACCTCAGAGGGTGATCACGTCGAGACCTTTGACAGGCTGATCGTCTCGGTGGGGCGGCGTCCGCGTACCGAGGACCTGCTGGCCTCCGATAGCGGCGTGACCCTGGACGAGCGCGGGTTTATCTATGTCGATGACCAGTGCGCCACGGAAGCGCCCCATGTTTTCGCCGTGGGCGACGTGGTGCGTGGCCCGATGCTGGCCCACAAGGGCTCGGAAGAGGGCGTTATGGTTGCCGAGCGGATTGCCGGCAAGCCCGCGCAGATGAACTACGACTGCATTCCCTCGGTGATTTATACCCACCCGGAGGTTGCCGCCGTGGGCAAGACCGAGCAGCAACTGAAAGCCGAGGGCGTGGACTACAAGGCGGGGGTATTCCCCTTTGTCGCCAGTGGCCGCGCCCTGGCGGCCAACGATTCCGATGGCCTGGTAAAAATGCTGGCGGATGCGGAGACTGATCGTATCCTTGGCTGCCATATTGTCGGCCCCTCTGCGGCCGATCTCGTGCAGCAGGTGGTGATTGCGATGGAGTTTGGCTCCAGCGCGGAAGACCTGGCCCTGACGGTGTTTGGTCATCCCACCCTGTCGGAGGCGGTACACGAGGCCGCACTGGCGGTGGATGGTCACGCAATTCATATCGCCAACCGGAAAAAGCGCAAGTAGACTGCGTGGCCGGCGCGCAAGGATAAAAAAACCAGAGGCGGGTGCCGGAGGCTGGAGCTCTTCGCAACCTGTGAAAGTAAACCCAAAACGACAACAGGATAAAGCATGAACCTTCATGAGTATCAGGGCAAACAGCTGTTTGCCGAGTACGGGTTGCCGGTGTCCAAGGGGCACGCGGTGGACACCCCGGAAGACGCGGTGAAGGCCGCCGAACAGATCGGTGGTGATATGTGGGTGGTCAAGGCCCAGGTGCATGCCGGCGGCCGCGGCAAGGCGGGTGGCGTCAAGCTGGTGAAGACTACCGACGAGGTGCGTGATTTCGCCACACAGTGGCTGGGCAAGAACCTGGTGACCTACCAGACCGATGAAAACGGTCAGCCGGTCAGCAAGATTCTGGTCGAGACCTGCACCGATATCGCGGAAGAACTTTACCTCGGTGCGGTCGTGGATCGTGCCAGCCGTCGCATCGTCTTCATGGCCTCAACCGAGGGTGGCGTCGAGATCGAGAAGGTCGCCGAGGAAACCCCGGAGAAGATCCTGCGCGCCACTATCGACCCGCTGGTCGGTGCCCAGCCCTACCAGGGGCGTGAGCTGGCCTTTCGCCTGGGTTTGCAGGGCGACCAGATCAAGCAGTTCGTGAAGATATTCCTGGGTCTGGCGCAGTTGTTCCAGGACAAGGACCTGGCGCTGATCGAGATCAACCCGCTGGTGATCACGGACCAGGGCAACCTGCACTGCCTGGATGCCAAGCTGGGCGTCGACGGCAATGCCATGTACCGCCAGAAGCAGCTGGCGGAGATGCACGACCCCTCCCAGGAAGACGAGCGCGAAGCGCACGCCGCCCAGTGGGAGCTCAATTACGTGGCCCTGGACGGCAACATCGGCTGCATGGTCAACGGCGCCGGCCTCGCCATGGGTACCATGGACATTGTCAAGCTGCACGGCGGCGATCCGGCAAACTTCCTTGACGTCGGCGGCGGTGCGACCAAGGAGCGCGTATCGGAAGCCTTCAAAATCATCCTCTCGGACGACAAGGTCAAGGCCGTGCTGATTAATATCTTCGGCGGCATTGTGCGCTGTGACCTGATCGCCGAAGGCGTGATTGGCGCCGTGGAAGAGATCGGTGTCGAGGTGCCGGTCGTGGTGCGTCTCGAGGGGAACAATGCAGAACTGGGCCGCAAGGTATTGGCCGACAGTGGATTGAACATTATTGCTGCCACCAGCCTCACAGATGCGGCACAGCAGGCAGTAAAAGCAGCAGGGGGAGCGGCTTAATGAGTATCTTGATTGACCAGAACACCCGGGTGATCTGCCAGGGCTTTACGGGCTCCCAGGGAACCTTCCACTCCGAGCAGGCGATCGAGTACGGCACCCGCATGGTCGGTGGTGTCACCCCGGGCAAGGGTGGCCAGGAGCACCTCGGTCTGCCCGTCTTTAACACCGTCACCGAGGCGGTGGCGCAGACCGGGGCCGAGGCTTCGGTGATCTATGTCCCCGCGCCCTTCTGCAAGGACTCCATCCTGGAAGCCGCCAACGGCGGGATCAAGCTGATCGTGTGCATCACCGAGGGCATCCCGACCCTGGATATGCTCGACGCCAAGGTGAAGTGTGACGAACTCGGCGTGCGCCTGATCGGACCCAACTGCCCCGGGGTGATCACACCCGGCCAGTCCAAGATCGGCATCATGCCCGGTCACATTCACAAGCCGGGCAGGGTAGGGATCGTGTCACGGTCCGGGACCCTGACTTACGAGGCGGTCAAGCAGACCACCGACGCCGGCTTTGGCCAGTCCACCTGTGTCGGTATTGGCGGTGACCCCATTCCGGGTTCCAGCTTTATCGATATCCTGGCGATGTTCGAGCAGGATCCGTCCACAGAGGCGATCGTGATGATTGGTGAAATCGGTGGTACCGCGGAAGAGGAGGCGGCCGCCTATATCAAGGCCAATGTGAGCAAGCCAGTGGTGTCCTATATTGCCGGCGTTACCGCGCCCAAGGGCAAGCGTATGGGCCATGCCGGGGCGATTATCTCCGGTGGCAAGGGCACTGCCGACGAGAAGTTTGCCGCCCTGGAAGATGCCGGGGTCAAGACTGTGCGCAGCCTGGCGGAAATCGGTAGCGGCCTGGCGGAAATTACCGGCTGGTAATCGTCCTGCGGCCGCGACGGCCTCTCGCTTAACCCGCCCGGATACCCTTCCGGGCGGTTTACATAGCTTCCCGCCCACGATTAGCCCCCGCGGCTTGAAATTTCCCTGCAAGCCCCCATACCCCCTGTAACTCCAGAAACCTGTTACACCCAAGGGGACGCCATGACCGCTGATGTGAAAAAAGAGACCCTCGGCTTCCAGACCGAGGCCAAGCAGCTGCTGCACCTGATGATCCACTCCCTGTACAGCAACCGGGAGATTTTCCTGCGCGAGCTGATATCCAACGCCTCCGATGCGATCGACAAGTTGCGCTTTGCCGCCCTGTCCGATGAGTCGCTGCTGGAGGGGCAGGCGGACTACGCGGTGCACGTCAGCGTGGACAAGGAAGCCAGGACCATCACCCTGAGCGACAACGGCATCGGCATGAATCGCGAGGAGGTGATCGAGAACCTTGGCACCATCGCCAAGTCCGGGACCGCAGCCTTTCTCGAGAACCTGACCGGTGACCAGCAGAAGGACTCGCAGCTGATCGGCCAGTTTGGCGTCGGCTTTTACTCCGCTTTTATCGTCGCGGACCGGGTGGAAGTCCACACCCGTCGCGCCGGGGACCCGGCCGATGCCGGCGTCTTGTGGGAGTCCCATGGGGAGTCCGAATTTTCCATCGCGCCACTGGACAAGGCGGAGCGCGGTACCACCATCACCCTGCACCTGAAATCGGATTGCGAGGAGTTCGCTGACGATTTCCGCGTGCGCAGCGTGATCAAGAAGTACTCGGATCATATTTCGGTGCCGGTGATGATGGCCAAGCCCCCCGAGCCTGTGAGCGAGGAAGACGATGCAGAAACCGGTGACGGGGCCGATGCCGCAGCTGCCGCGCCCGAGTATGAAATGGTCAACGAGGCCACGGCGCTCTGGACGCGGCCGCGCAACGAAATCAGCGACGACGAGTACAAGGCGTTCTACCGCCATGTCGCCCACGATTTTGACGAGCCCCTGACCTGGAGCCACAACAAGGTCGAAGGCAAGCTGGAGTACACCAGCCTGCTGTACCTGCCCAGGCGCGCACCCTTTGACCTGTGGAATCGCGATATGGCCCGCGGCCTCAAGCTGTATGTGCAGCGTACCTTTATCATGGACGACGCGGAGCAGTTCCTGCCGCTGTACCTGCGATTCGTGCGCGGCGTGGTCGATTCCAATGACCTGCCATTGAACGTGTCTCGCGAGATCCTGCAGCAGGACAGCCAGGTGGAGTCGATGCGCAGCGCGCTGACCAAGCGTGCCCTGGATATGCTGGGCAAGCTGGCGAAGAAAGGCGGTGAAGACTACGCAACCTTCTGGAAGGAGTTCGGGCAGGTCCTGAAAGAGGGTCCCGCCGAGGACTTCAGTAACAAGGAGAAGATCGCCAAGCTCCTGCGCTTTGCCACTACCCACACTGACAGCGCGACCCAGGACCAGTCCCTCGAGGACTACGTGTCGCGTATGCAGGAAGGCCAGGAGAAAATCTACTACGTGGTCGCGGAGAACTTCAACACGGCGAGGAACAGCCCCCACCTGGAGGTCTTCCGCAAGAAGGGCATTGAGGTATTGCTGCTTTCAGACCGCGTCGACGACTGGCTGATGAACCACCTGCAGAATTTTGACGACAAGCCCCTGCAGGATGTTGCGCGCGGTGCCCTGGACCTGGAGCCGGACTCCGAGGAAGCCAAGGCGGAACAGGAACAGCTGCAGAAAGAGGCGGAGGGCCTGATCGAGCGCCTCGGCAAGGTCCTGGAAGCGCAGGTCACCGAGGTACGTGCCACCGCGCGCCTCACCGATTCGGCTGCCTGCCTGGTCGTCGGCGAGTACGACATGGGCGCGCAGATGCGGCGCATCATGGAGGCGGCGGGCCAGCCGGTGCCCGACAGCAAACCCGTGCTGGAGATCAATCCGCGGCATCCACTTGTGCAGCGCCTGGACAATGAGGCGGATGAAGAGCGCTTTGGCGACCTGGCGCATATCGTGTTTGACCAGGCGGTTCTTGCCGAGGGCGGGCAGCTGGAGGATCCCGCGGTTTACGTATCCCGCCTTAACAAGCTGCTACTGCAAATGAGCGCGTAAGCGCGAGCCGCCGCAGGCCGTTTTGGCCTGCGGCGGTGCCTTTCAATGTTATGCTGTGCCCATGCTACTAACAATTTGGCGACACGGTGAGGCAGGCGAGGCGCCCCGCGACGCAGACAGGAAGCTGACACCTCGCGGCGAGGCGGACGTGGTGCGTGGGGCGAAAGCATTGACTGCTATCTGCGAGCGCCGTCAGCAGCCTTTGCCCGGCGGGCTCTGGTTCAGTCGCTGGCGGCGTACGGCGCAGACTGCAGCGCTGGTTGGCGAGGCCCTGGGGCTTGCCGAGGATCTGCGCCACAGTGAAGACAGCCTGATCCCGGGCGCACCCGTCGCCGGCGTCGATGAGGCGCTGCAGGGCCCCTGGCTGGGCGGTCAGCTGCCACCACACCTGATCCTGGTCTCCCATCAGCCACTGGTTTCCAGCCTGGTGCGCCACTGGCTGGGAGAGGCAGGGCGTGCACCCTCGCACCCGCCCGGCGCCCTGGTCACCCTGGAACTTTCCGCCCCCGCGGCCGCCTGCGCCGTCCTCGCCTGGTGGGCCCTGCCGCCGGACTACGAGGCCGGTGCATGAGCCAGCCCCGCGAGCGTAGCTGGCGTGTGGATGGCCTGGAAATTCATGGCCTCGAGTGGGGTACGCCCGGGTCCCCTCCGGTCCTGGCCCTGCATGGCTGGCAGGATAACGCGGCCAGTTTTATTCCAATGGCGCAGCGCCTGGTACCGTTTTTCCACCTGGTCGCCCTGGACCTCAGCGGCCACGGGCGCAGTGATGATCGCTCTGCGGATGCCACCTACAATATCTGGGACGACCTGCCGCAGCTTTGTGGCGTGCTTGATCAACTGGGCTGGGATCGCTGCAGCTTGCTGGGACACTCCCGGGGCGCCATCATTGCCGCCCTGCTGGCAGCTGCCGTGCCTGCGCGCATCGAGCGGCTCGCGCTGCTGGACGCGCTGCTGCCGGAGGCGGTGGCGGAGAACGCTTTTGCTACCCAGCTGGGCGCGTTCCTGCGAGACCGGCGCAGTGCCGCGGACAGCCGGGCACGTATCTATCAGGAACGCGAAGATGCCCTGGCGGCGAGGATGCGACGCGGCTTGTCGCGGGAAGCGACCGCCCTGCTGGCAGAACGCAGCCTGCGCAGTGACGGTGAAGGCGGGTGGTACTGGCGCAGTGATCCCCGCCTGCGCGGTGCCTCGGCTGCCAAGCTGACACCGGGGCAGGGGGATGCCGTACTGGGCGCACTGCGGGCGCCAGTGCTGCTGGTGCTTGCAAGCCGGGGCCTTACGGTCACTGACTCACGATTAGCGGATGTCGAGCAGCAGGTGAAACACCTGCAACTGCTTGAGGTCGAAGGAGAGCATCATTTTCATATGCAAGCAGAGGAGGCCCACTGGGTTGAAACGCTACGCGGATTTCTCAGTGAAGATTGACCGCCGGGCTAGCCATCGCTCTCGCCGTCCCGGCTCGTTGCTCAAGACCCTGCTGGGGGCGCTGCTTTGCTGCATCCCGCTGGCAGTCCAGGCGACTGATCCCGAGCAGCTTTTGCACGAGCTCGATAGCTTCGCCCATGCCAGTCTCGTGGATAGCAGCGATGAGCGCGTGATCGATTACGAGATTGGCCTCGGGGCGATGCAAAAGCGCCTGGGTAACTGGCAATTCAAACGCAGCGAGCGTGTCGACGGCCAGCGCATGCGTTACACCTGGCAGATCACGGACGGTTTCACCTCGCAAGAGGTGTTTGCTCGCCTGTCCGAGGACGTGGCCGGGCTGGCGGGCAGCGAGCCGCTGTTCGCCTGTGAAGGTCGTTCCTGCGGCAATGGGGCCGAGTGGGCCAACCGGGTGTTCAGCCAGCGGGTGCTGTACGGTCGCGCGGATGCGCAACGCTATCGGGTGTTCCGGATTACCCGCGAGTCACAGACCTACTGGTTCCTGCTGTATGCGGGCGCGCGCACCAGTGACCGCCAGTACCTGCACGCGGAGCTGGTCATCGAGGCGAATGACTAGCGTCGCAGCTGCAGCAGCGAGAGGAACTCTTCGCGGGTTTTCTGGGAACTGCGGAAGCAGCCCAGCATCGCCGAGGTTTTCATCAGGGAGTTTTGTTTTTCCACGCCGCGCATCATCATGCACATATGCTGAGCTTCAATGATTACGCCTACCCCCTCGGCCCCGGTCACCTCCATGATCGTCTGCGCGATCTGGGTCGTCAGGGACTCCTGGATCTGCAGGCGGCGTGCGAACACGTCTACCAGGCGCGCGACCTTGGACAGGCCCAGGACCTGCCCGGTGGGAATGTAGGCAACGTGGCACTTGCCGATAAAGGGCAGCAGGTGGTGCTCACACAGCGAGTAGAGCTCGACATCCTGCACCAGCACCATCTCGCTGGAGTCCGATGGGAACAGGGCATCGTTTACAACTTCCTCTACCGACTGGCCGTATCCGCGGGTGAGAAATTCAAACGCCTTGGCAGCGCGCTTGGGTGTGTCCGCGAGTCCGGGGCGGCTGAGGTCTTCGCCAATGGCTTCAATGATGCTGGCCCATTGCTCTTCCACAGGCGTGTCTCCTCAATCATGGGGAAGCGGGGGGTCGGGGATAGTAGCAACCCACCCCGATCAAGGCAAACGGCTGACGCCGTGGCGCCGACTCATCGCTGGTGCTGCACGTGACTCGCATTGCGCAGGCGCTGGAAGCCACCTGCGATGCGCTGGCATCCGCGGAGCTCTGCTACGGTCACGGCTGTGATAACCCCTGGGACGAGGCTGTGCAGCTGGTGCTGAGCGTTGCCGGTCTGCCCCTGGATGCGGATGCCAGCGTCCTGGAGACGGTGCTGGACCCGGCGCAACTGGCACAGATCGAACAACTGTTGCAGCAACGCATGGAGGCGCGGGTTCCACTGCCCTACCTCCTGGGCCGCGCCTGGTTCGCCGGTCTCGAACTGCGCTGCGACCCGCGCGCGATCGTGCCTCGCTCGCCCATCGGCGAACTGATCCTGGACGGGTTCAGCCCCTGGTACAGCGGGCCAGAACCGAGCGCGGTACTGGACCTGTGTTGCGGGGGCGGCGCCATTGGCCTTGCGGTAGCGCACTACTACCCCGGGTGTCAGGTTGACCTGCTGGACCTGGATGAATCAGCCCTCGCGCTGGCGCGGGAGAACGCGGCACACCTGGGTCTGGCGGCGCGGGTAGATATCCTGCAGTCAGACCTGTTCGCGGCGGTGGCGGGGCGCCGCTATGACATCCTGCTGAGCAACCCGCCCTATGTGGATGCGGCAGACCTGGCAGCGATGCCCCGGGAGTACCGGCATGAGCCCGAGCTCGCCCTCGGCTCCGGCGCCGATGGCCTGGAGCTTACCCGGCAGATTCTCGCCCGGGCCCCGGATTTCCTGCAGCCACACGGCTTGCTGGTGGTCGAGGTGGGCAACAGCTGGCCGGCTCTGGAGGCCGCGTTTCCGCGGGTGGCGTTTACCTGGCTGGAGTTCGAGCGGGGCGGACACGGGGTGTTCGCACTGACTGCCGCGGAATTGTGGGCATACCGGGCAAGCGGCGCCTTATAGCGATATAATGGCGGGCTTTTAGGGCGAGAAAGAGTCTATGGCGGGCAATACATTTGGCAGGCTGTTTACAGTGACCAGCTTTGGCGAGAGCCACGGGCCGGCGCTGGGCTGCATCGTCGATGGGTGCCCCCCGGGCCTGGCCCTCGACGCCAGCGATATGCAGCGTGACCTCGACCGGCGCAAGCCGGGCACGTCACGCTTTACCACCCAGCGCCGTGAAGCGGACGAGGTGCGCATCCTCTCCGGCGTGTTCGAGGGCCGGACCACGGGGACCCCGATCGGCCTGGTCATAGAGAATACCGACCAGCGCTCCAAGGACTACACCAGGATCAAGGATACCTTTCGCCCGGCCCACGCGGACTATACCTACAATCAGAAATACGGCTTCCGGGATTACCGGGGGGGCGGCCGCTCCTCAGCGCGCGAAACCGCGATGCGCGTCGCCGCTGGCGCCATCGCCAAGAAGTACCTGCAGGAGCGCTACGGCATCCTGGTACGCGGCTATCTGAGTCAGCTGGGCCCGATCAGGGCCGAACTCAAGGACTGGGACACGGTGGAGAGCAACCCTTTCTTCTGTCCCGATCCTGACCGGGTCGCGGAAATGGAGTCCTTCATGGCAGCGCTCAACAAGCGGGGGGACTCTATCGGTGCACGCATTAACATTGTGGCCAGCGGGGTTCATCCCGGCCTGGGCGAGCCCGTGTTTGATCGCCTCGATGCCGACATCGCCCATGCCATGATGGGGATCAACGCGGTCAAAGGCGTGGAGATCGGGGCCGGCTTTGCCGCGGTGGAGCAGCATGGCAGCGAGCATCGCGATCTGTTGACCCCGGAGGGTTTCATTGGCAATAACGCCGGCGGGGTGCTGGGCGGCATTTCCAGTGGTCAGGACATCACCGTCAGTATTGCGCTCAAGGCCACATCCAGCATCCGCCAGCCGGGTGCGACGATTGACCGCGAGGGGCAGGCGACGGAAATGGCGACCCACGGGCGCCACGACCCCTGCGTGGGCATTCGCGCGACGCCCATCGCCGAGGCCATGCTCGCCCTGGTGCTGATGGATCACGTGCTGCGCCACCGCGCCCAGAACCTGGACGTCAGCTGCGAAACCCCCGCGATTCCGGCCAGGGCACCGGGCAAGTAGGGCAGGGACAGGATGAGTCGATCCGCACGCCGCTTCCGTCGCACCCTGCTCCTGGGCGTGCTCGCGCTGGGCGTGCTGGTATGGACGGCAGTGGACCAGTTCGGCGTGGAGACCGAGACCATGTGGCAGCTGGCCCTGGGGACGGGGGTCGGCGTCCTGGTGGTGATCACCGCGGCGGCGGTGACGGTGCTGCTGTGGATTGGTTTGCGGCGGCTCTGGCGCCACCTGTTCAGCTAGCAAGGCATAGGCCGAATAAATCCGGCCCTACATCAGGCGCTACACCTGTAGGGCGGAATTCATTCCGCCAACACCGGCCGAATAAATTGCCCGAAAAAGAGGGCAACGCTGTCGGCCCTATATCAGGCGTGGATTTCCTCGAGATCGATTTCCAGGGTCATGTCATTGCCGATCTCATCCAGGGCCGCGGACAGTTCCTCCAGCCGCGCCTCCGGGGCCACGTCGGCGGTAATGCTGGCCTGGAACAGGGGCTCGGCGCTCATCGGTGCGCTGCTGACTTCACTGTCCATCTCCACCACGTTGAAGCCGTGGGCCGCGAGGGCCCGGGACACTTCCAGTACGATCCCCGGGCGGTCGGGACCCATGACACTGAGCTGGATGCGGCGCGTTTCGGCCAGCGCGACCTGCGACTCGGTTGCCGTGACCCTGACGCTGAGGCCGCTGGCGGAGAGGCTCTTGAGCTGTTCCTCCAGCCCGGCCGCGGCGTCGGCGGGCAGGGTGACCAGGATCAGGCCAGCGAACTTGCCTTGCAGCTGCGAGAGGCGGCTCTCGTGCCAGTTGCCGCCCGCCGCGCGAATCACACCGGACAGCTTCTCGACAAGCCCGGGGCGGTCATCACCGATAAAACTGACAATATAGGATGTTTCCATCTGGGGACTCCACATTCACGCGCACAGTCCGTATATTAACGCGCAATCCCCCTTCACGATAAGGAGTACGCTATGAAAACTGGTATTGCCCTGGCATTGATCATGTTCAGCACCCAGGCCCTGGCCGCGCTGAACTGGGACGCTGCCCTTGGCGGCGAACACCGCAGCGAGGCCAACCGCGAGCGCGACGTCTTCCGGAATCCCAAGGAAACCCTGGAGTTCTTCGGTCTCCAGAGCGGCATGACTGTGCTCGAGCTGTCTCCCGGTGGCGGCTGGTACACCGAGGTGCTGGCGCCGCTGCTGCAGGACAATGGCACCTACTACGCCGCGCACCACAGCCTCAACGCGCCGGGCAGCTATTACCGCAACTCGCTGGGCAAATTCCTGCAGAAACTCGCGGCCGACAGTGAACTCTATGGCGACGTGACCGTGACCCAGCTGCACCCGCCAGAAGAGGTGGCCGTGGCGCCCGCGGGCTCCGTGGACCTGGCGGTGGCTTTCCGTAATGTGCACAGCTGGATGCGCGGCGGCGTCCTGCCGGAAACCCTGGCGGCGACCTTCACCGCCCTCAAGCCGGGCGGTCACCTGGGTGTGGTGCAGCATCGCGCCAAGCCCGGCACCTCGGTGGAAGACATGAAGAACAGCGGCTACGTGACCCGTGAATACCTGGTGGAGGCTGCCGAGGCGGCAGGCTTTGAGCTGGTGGACAGCGCCGAGATCAACGCCAACCCCAAGGACACCGCAGATCATCCCAAGGGTGTCTGGAACCTGCCACCCGCCCTGCGCGACGGCGATGAGAATCGCGAGCGCTACATGGCCATCGGCGAGAGCGACCGCATGACCCTGCTGTTCGTCAAGCCTGAGGCCTGATGGCACAGTTCCTGGAAATCCCCCTCGAGCGCCTGGAGCCGCCCGTGCTGCAGGCGCTGCTGGAGGAGTTTGCGTCCCGCGATGGTACGGATTACGGCAGCCGGGAACTGAGTCTGAAACAGAAAGTCATGCAGCTGCAGCGGGGTCTGGAAGGGCGCAAGCTCGCCCTGCTCTACGATGCCGACAGTGAGCACTGGGACCTGCTGGAGCGCCAGCAGGCCGATGCCATCCTGGCGGCGGAGGAAGGGCGGTGAGCGAGCCGCACCCCGGCGCGGATCACCAGCTGGATGTCAGCGGGCTGTGGTGCCCGGAGCCAGTGATGCTGTTGCACAGCAAGATACGCGAGATGGCGGCCGGGGAAACCGTGATGATTCTGGCGACGGACCCCGCGACCGAGCGCGATATTCCCCGGTTCTGCCAATTCCTGGGACACGATCTGCTGGCCCGGGAGGCGGGCGGTGGCGAATACCGTTACTGGCTGCGTAAACAGGTGGCGGAGCGGTGAGCGCAGCCGGCGCCAGCGTAATTCATGCCGGCTTCCGTGCCAGCACCCTGGAGCGTGTCTTCGCCAGCTGTTTCGCAGACAGTGAGAACACCTGCCTGCTCGGTGGGGTCGACGAGCCAGTCTACCTGCCCGCGACAGGTGAGCAAGACCAGCATCGACTGTATTACCGCCTGGATTATTTTGCCAGTGCCCTGCACGAGGTTGCGCACTGGTGTATCGCCGGTGCTGCCCGGCGACAGCTGCAGGACTTTGGCTACTGGTATGCCCCGGACGGACGCGACGCCGGGCAGCAGCGCGCATTCGAGGCAGTGGAGGCGCGTCCCCAGGCTCTGGAGTGGTGTTTCTCCCGCGCCTGTGACTTTCCCTTCCGGGTGAGCCTGGACAACCTCGAGGGGGACGCCGTCGCCGGGGAGGCGCGCTTTCGCGCAGCGGTGAACAGCGCCGGACAGGAGATGCTCGCCGGGGGGCTGCCCCCGCGGGCACAGGTTTTTTTCAATGCCCTGGCGCGAGAGTTTGCCACCGGCCAGACGCTGGCCGGGCTGAGCGCCAGTCCGGGCCCCGGAGCCTGATGCCGGCCCACAGCCTGCTGGTGGATGCGTCCATTTACATATTCCGGGCGTGGTTTGGCCTGCCCGACCGCTGGCATACGCCCGACGGCATGCCCCTGAATGCGGTAGTGGGCTACCTGGGATTTCTGCTCGACCTGCTCGCCACCCGGCCTGACAACGCCGTTGCGGTCGCCGTGGCCTTCGATGAGAGCCTGGGTTCCGGCTTTCGCCACCGCCTCTATCCGCACTATAAGGCCTCGCGCGCGCTACCCGATGAAGCCCTGGCCTTCCAGCTGACAACCTGCAGGCAATTGACCGAAGCCCTGGGCGTGCCCTGTCACGGCGGACCGGAGTACGAGGCGGACGACTACCTGGCCACGCTCGCCCTGCGCTGCCGCCAGGCGGGCGGACGCGTGACAGTTGTGACCCGGGACAAGGACCTGGGGCAGGTGCTGGAGGCAGGGGATAGCTGGTGGGACGGTGGCGCGACGCGCCTGGACGTGGCGGGGTTTAGCCAGCGCTTTGGCGTACAACCCGCGCAGTTCGCCGATTACCAGGCCCTGGTGGGAGATACGGTGGACGACATTCCCGGCGTGCCGGGTGTGGGCCCGCGCACCGCCGCCGCCCTGCTGCAGCACTTTCCCGACCTGGCTGCACTGGAAGCCGGCCTGGGGGAGATTGCCAACCTGCCGCTGCGGGGCGCGGCGAGCCTCCAGCAACGCCTGCAGGACGCCTGGCCACAGGTGCTCCTGTCCCGGCGGTTGACCGGGCTGCGCACGGATATACCGGCGGTATCAGCGCCAGCGAACTGGATTGCGGATGCCAGGGCCCTGTGCGCAGTCGAGCAGCGCATGGCGGAGCTCAAGCTTCCACCGCGCCTGCGCAGACGCTGCGCCGACCTGGTCGAGGCCACCGCGTGAGCCCGCTGCGCATTCTGGCGGATGCCAATATGCAGGACGTGGAGGCGCTATTGGCGCCCTACGGCGAGGTGCGCTGCATCGATGGTCGCGCCCTGCAGCCCAGGGAGCTGGCGGATGCAGACGTGCTGCTGGTGCGCTCGGTTACCCGGGTAGACGCGGACCTGCTGGCGGCGAGCCCGGTGCGCTTCGTGGGCACGGCCACCAGCGGTCTGGAGCATATCGACCAGGACTACCTGCAGGCTCGCGGCACGGTCTTCGCCCATGCCCGCGGTGCCAACGCCAATGCCGTGGTGGAGTACGTGCTGGCGGTGATTGCGGTCTGTGACAATTACCTCGAGCGGCTCCTGGCCGGCGGTCGCCTGGGCATCGTCGGCCAGGGTCACGTGGGCCGGCGCCTGGCGGCCTGTGCACGAGAGCTCGGCATCGCAGCCCAGGCCTGTGACCCGTGGCTGGACGATGTCGTGTCGGCAGCGGATATCGAGGAGGTACTGACCTGTGACGTAATCAGCCTGCATCCGGAACTGACCACCCGCGATCCCTGGCCCAGCTTCCATCTACTGGATGCAGAGCAGCTTGCGCGGATTCCCGGGGACAGCCTGCTGGTCAATGCAAGCCGGGGCCCGGTGATCGACAACGCCGCCCTGCGGGCGCACCTGGCTATGGGCGCCGGGCCAACAACAGTGCTCGATGTCTGGGAGGGCGAGCCCAACCCGGACCCGGCCCTGCTCGGCCTGGTTCACCTGGGTTCACCCCATATTGCCGGTTATACCGAGGATGCCCGCTATGGCGCCACGCACATACTGGCCCGTGCCCTGGCCCGTTGGCTCGGCGCCGAACCGCCTGCGGCCACGGCGGCACTGGCCCCGGCCCCGGTCTTAAGCCTGGGCCCGGCCAGCGATGCGCTCGCCCAGCTGCGGGCAGTGCTGCTGGGCCGTTACGACCCGCGCCATGACGATGCCGGGCTGCGTGCGGCCATGGACGCGGTGGCGCCAGCGGCGGCCGCCCGGGCATTTGACCGCCTGCGCCGGGAATACCCGCCGCGGCGGGAGCTGCGCGGTAGCCGGGTCGTGGCCCCGGGGCTTCCACCCGCCTGGTCACGGGCCCTGGGCCTGGAGAACCCGGAGGAGGGCAGCCATGACTGAGCGCCTGCGTGTCGGACTGGTGGTCAACCCGCTCGCCGGCCTCGGGGGTAGTCGCGGCTTCAAGGGCAGTGACGGTGAACACCTGCGGGAGCTGGTGCGCCGGGAGGGCGCGGAGCCCCGGGCGGCTGCGCGTGCCGCCCGCGCGCTGGCGCCCCTGGTATCGGCGGAGATCGACTTTTTCACCTGGGGCGGTGAGATGGGTGCTACGGTGCTGTCGGGCCTGGCGCTGCCGGCGACCAGCCTGGGGGAGCCCGGGGAAGGACTCAGCGACGCCGAAGACACCCGGCGTGCCGCTGCGGCAATTGCAGATGTGGTGGACTTGCTGGTGTTTGTGGGCGGCGATGGTACTGCCCGGGACGTGCTGGATGCCGTGGGCGAAGATTTTCCGGTGCTCGGTGTCCCGGCGGGCGTAAAAATGCACTCCGCGGTATTTGCGGTGTCACCGGAGGCCGCCGGGGACCTGCTGCTGCAACTCGCCCGGGGCGGGCTGGTGGGCCTGCGGCGCCAGGAAGTTCGCGATATCGACGAGGACGCCTTCCGCGAGGGCCGGGTTCGCACCCGCTTTTACGGCGAGATGGCGGTGCCCGGAGAGGGCCGTTTCCTGCAGCACACCAAGGTCAGCGGCCGCGAGGACCAGGGCCTGGTGGCCGCAGATATTGCGGCGTGGCTGGTGGAGCAGGTCGTACCGGGGACGTTGTACCTGGTGGGGCCGGGCTCCACCACGGCGGCCTTTATGCACGAGCTGGGATTGACCCCGACCCTGCTAGGGGTCGATGCGGTCTGTGACGGGCATCTACTGGCATCGGATGCCGACGAAACGGCCCTGCTGCGCCTGCTCGGCGAGCACCCGGGACCCGCCCGGATGCTGGTGACCGCGATTGGCGGCCAGGGGCACATCTTTGGTCGCGGTAACCAGCAGCTGTCCCCTGCGGTCATCCGCGCAGTCGGCCTGGACTGCATTACCCTCGTGGCTGCGAAGTCCAAAATACTGGCGCTGGAAGGGCGGCCCCTGCTGGCTGACAGCAACGATCCGGCGCTGGATCGCGCGCTGGCAGGTCTGTGGCCAGTGACCACGGGTTACGACGACGAGATCCTCTACCGGGTGGGGCGACCGCAGTGATCAGTGACCGCCAATCGGTGGCCGTGACAGCAGGTCGCCGACGCAGCGCTTGATATCAATGCTCGAGCGCCGCTTCAGCGCCTGGCGCAGCTGGGAGACGGTGGTCAGGGATTCGGCGATCACACTGGGCGACCCCGCATCTTCCGGCGGCGGGGCGACCGGCTCCCGCGCGGGGGCGCTCAGCAGCAGGAAAGCGCGCTGGGTGAGCACCACCTGGTCCACGGCCTCCTCGCGAATCGTGTCGTGATAATAGACATACCCGTGGTCGGCGAGCCAGACCAGGGCGGCAAACGCGGCCTGGAAGCGCGGGTGGTGCAGGCCGAACTCGTCCGGTTGATCCGGGCCGGAAATGTCTTCCACGTAGAGGATCGTTTTGCGTGGGAATACCGCGTAGAGGCGCATCAGGATGGTCGCCACGTCGCGGTAAAAATCGTCGATATGCAGGTCGGCCATGGCTCCGGCGCTGTCAAGTGGGGCAAAACGCAATAGTCTATGCTATGGTCACGCGGCACGCTAGCGGAGGCCGCCATGTCCAGCCCAGACGACGCTTACTGGCGCAAGCGCCTGACCCCCGAGCAATTCCATATCTGTCGCCAGAAAGGTACCGAGCGCGCCTTCACCGGGGACTACTGGGATTGCGAAACCCCGGGCAGTTACCAATGCCGCTGCTGCGACGCTCCCCTGTTCCTGTCCGATGCCAAGTACGACGCCGGCTGCGGCTGGCCCAGCTTCTGCCGCCCCGCCAGTCGCCAGGCTATCGTCGAGGCGCTGGACAGCAGTCACGGCATGCTGCGCACCGAGGTGATGTGCCGCAACTGCGGAAGCCATCTGGGGCATGTATTCAGCGATGGCCCAGCCCCCACGGGGCTACGCTACTGTATCAACAGCGCGTCGGTCGTCCTCAATCCCCGCTAAGTCCCATGCCCGGCCTTGTAAGCCCGCGCACGGGCCTATAGGCTTGGACTTGACGAGCCTGAATAATTGCACAAACTAGTAAGGTACCGTCAGCCGGCAAGCACCCTGATTGGAGGTGCCTGACCCAGGCCACAACCGTCGGCAGACCTTGATGGTGTATCGGCGGGAATGAATCCTGGTAACGCGTTTGCGATCTTGCACCGCTGCAGATGATCGTGAACAGGGAGGCGAAGCGTGGCCAAACAGGTGTCCAAACAACCTCTGAGTGCGCCTGACATTTGCCTGCTCTACGGCATTGGCGCATCCGCCTGGATTTTACTCTCCGGGTATCTCACCGGCTATGTGAGCGCAGACGCAGGGACACTCCAGCGGATCGAGTTGGTCAAGGGTCTTGCATTCGTTGCAGTCACCACCTTGCTGCTCTGGATCGTCCTGCGCCACACAGCCGTCGACCCCCTGGCAGCGGGCAGGCTGAACGAGATTTTCCCCAGTGGCTGGGCGCTGCTGGGCGTTGGCACGGCCCTGATTCTTATTGTGCCCCTGGCCGGTTACGCGGTGCTCCGGCTCGCGGTGCCGCCGCTGGAGCGCGGCACCTATACGGACTTGCATTCAATTGTTGAGCTACAGCGCCAGAGCATCGCGCTGTGGGAACGGGAGCGAGCGGCTGACCTGCAGTCCCTGGCGAACACGCCTGTGTTTGTCGCCGACGTCACCGCGCTTCACGAAGGTGGCGATGCGGGTGCTGCCGCAAGCCTGCGCGAGCACCTGAACAGCCTGGCAAAGCGGCATCCCTATTATCACCTCAAGCTGGTGGCCGCGGGCGGTGAGGTGCTGGTTGAAGGTGAGAGGGGAGAGCCTGCCGCGGCGTTTCCGGGCATTGGGGAGGCCGGCCTGAACGTCGGGACAGACCCGGAGCAGGCGCTATATCTGGAGCGGGCGCCAGGCCGGCTGCGGCAGGATTTTGTCCAGCCCGTGATCGGCGGTGAGGGACGCGCGCTGGCATACCTGGTCGGCAGTACCCTGCCCGGGGAGACGCTGCTGCGCGAGGTCGGTGACCTCAAGCAGACCTACGAGACTGTGGAAACCCTGCTGGTGCAGGTCGACGGCGAACAGGTCATCACCCAGCATATTACCCAGATCGAGTCCGGTGAAGAGCACTTGCGGGTGGAGCCGGCTGCGCAAGACCAGCTGGCACAGGCCATTGCCGGCAGCACCAACGGTAGTCGTTCCCTTACGCTCACCGATCACCATGGCACCGAGGTACTGACAGTCCTGATGCCATTTAATGTGCCGGGCTGGCACCTGGTGGCGAAGGTTAATCGTGACGAAGCAATCGCGCCGGCCCGCCAGCTGGCCAGGGGCATCAGCGCGGTGGTTTTTTTCGCGCTCAGCGCGGTGACGGCGATGCTGGTGATGCTCTGGGTCCAGCAGCGGCGTCTGTACCGCGTGACCCAGATTGCCCGCGAGGCAGAGCACCAGCACCAGCTGCACGAGCAGGCAGCCGTCTACCGGGAATTATTTGATACCAATCCGCACCCCATGTGGATATCCGACCGGCACACGCGACAGTTGCTGGCAGTCAATGATGCGGCTGTCGCCCACTACGGTTACGCTCGTGACGAACTGCTCGCGATGACGGTAGACGACCTGGATGCGACAAAGGATGACCACGATGACCAGACCCCGGAGTCCGCGTCCGTGCATGGGTCCATCCGCAACGGCATCCGGCAACATCGCATCCGTGACGGTGCCCTTATCCAGGTGGAGATGTCCTCCAGCCCGATTGAATTCGAGGGCGTAGACGCCTGCCTGGAAGTCGCCTATGACGTCACGCAGCGCGAGGACGCACGGCAACAGCTGCAGGCCTCTGAACGCTTCGCGCTGGACACCATCGACGCGTTACCGGGCGAGGTTTCGGTGATCGACAGCTCGGGTGTAATTATCGCGGTCAACAGCAAGTGGCGGCAGTTTGGCCTGCAGTACGGTGCCGACACCAGGCACACCAGCGAGGGCACCAATTATTTTGAGGTATGCCGACGCGCGGCCGATGACGGCGGCGACCCGGATGCGGCGGTCGTACTCGGGGGCCTCGAGGAGTTGATGGCAGGACGCCGGGAGTACTTTCATCACGAGTACCCCTGTGTAACGCCCTCGGAAACGCGCTGGTTCGCAGTCCACCTGACCAGCTTCCCTGACGGCGACGCATCGATGATTGTGGCCTTTCACGAAGACGTGACCAGTCGCCGGAATGCCGAGCAGGAGCTGCGCAAGATAAACCGCTATTACAGCGCCCTCAGCGGCATCAACGGCGCCCTGGTCCGCGCCCGGGAATCGCAGGAAATGATCAGTCAGGTGTGCGAAATAGCGGCGACCCATACGGACCTCCGCCTGGTTTGCACCCGCCAGCTGGTGGACGGCAAACTGGCGGCGGTGGGTCATGCCTTCGGGCCCGCAGCTGGCTTGTTCGATGAGCTAGAGTACGAAGACATTGATCTGGATATCCGCCATAGCGCATTGCCGGGCGCCATCGCGATCAATCGGGCGCAGTCCGTGGTGATCAACGACTTTGCGCAAAACGATCTCGCCCGTCGTTGGGGGCATGTTGCAGAGCAGTATGGTATTCGCTCGCTGGTGATTTGCCCGATTATTCGTCGCAACGACACCTGGGGTGTCCTCGAATTCTTTGCCGCGGAAGAGCATTTTTTCTCTGCCGACCTGACCCGCTTGCTAGAGGAGATTACCGCGGATCTGGGTTACAGCCTGGATATGATTGAGCTCGATCAGCATCGGCGCGCAGCCGAGGCCGAGCTGCTGCTGCACGCCGAGATCATCAAGTCCAGTCACGAGGGGCTATTTATCACCGATCAAGATAACCGGATCACCATGGTCAACCCGTCAATGTGTGAGATTACTGGCTACGCAAGCAGTGAACTGCTGGGTAAGAACCCACGGGTCCTGAAGTCTGGCTACCAGACGCCGGACTTCTACCGGGAAATGTGGGGGCAGTTGATCCATACCGGGCGCTGGGAAGGGGAGATCTGGGACCGGCGCAAGAACGGGGAAGTCTTTCCCGCCTGGCTGTCAATCACCCGCACCCCGGGGAGCACGCCGGACCGCGCCAACCATATCGCGATTTACCGGGATATCACCGAGCGCAAGGAGTACGAGAGCTATATCGAACACCTCGCCACCCACGACATCCTCACCGACCTGCCCAATCGTTCCATGCTGCAGGAGCGCCTCGACCTGATGCTGGGCCAGGCGCGGCGTGAAGAGACGCAGCTGGCACTGCTGTTCATCGACCTCGATCACTTCAAGTTGATCAATGACACCCTCGGCCACGAGATCGGCGATCAGCTGTTGAAGCGGATCGGCAGCCGGATCAAGCGCAGGCTTCGCGATTCTGACTCGGTGAGCCGCATCGGCGGCGATGAATTTATTGCCCTCCTGGGCAAGGTTCACGGTCGCGAGGACGTTACCGTTGTGGCGGAGAAGATCCTGCGCGAGATATCCCGGCCCATGACCATTCAGGACCGGGAACTGGTGGTGACCGCAAGTATCGGCATTTCCCTCTACCCGCAGCATGGCTCGGACATACAGGGCCTTATGCATTTTGCCGATGTCGCTATGCTGGCGGCGAAGCGTAGCGGGCATGATCGTTACCAGGTCTACAGCGGGGAGATCGGGCAAAACGCCGGGGAACACCTCGCCCTGCTGAACGACCTGCGCGGCGCCACGGACCGGGGCGAAATCTTTCTCGCCTTTCAGCCCCAGGTTGACCTGCAAAACCTGGAGTTGACGGGTGCCGAGGCGCTGGTCCGCTGGCAGCATCCCGAACGCGGCCTGATTCCTCCAGACCGCTTTATTCCCATTGCCGAGGACAGCGGCCTGATTATTTCCCTGGGCAACTGGATCCTGCGGGAGGCCTGCAAGGTTGCCGCACATTGGCGCCATAGCTCACAACCTGAGCTGCCCGTATCGGTCAACGTCTCGGTACTGCAATTTCGCCAGGACGACTTCGTGGCCCAGGTCAGCGCGGTGCTTGATGAGACCGGGCTGCCGCCGGAGCTGCTGGAACTGGAGGTGACGGAAAGCCTGCTGATGGTGAATGCCGAGAAATCCCTGAAAAAGGTCAGGGAACTTCACGCCATGGGCATCCGGGTGGCGATTGATGACTTTGGCACGGGTTACTCAAGCATGGCTTACCTGCGCCAGTTGGCGCCACATCGGCTCAAGATCGACAAATCTTTTGTAGACGACGTGCCCGAGGACCCCAATGCGGTCAGTATTGTAAAGGCTATCGTGCAACTGGCCGGGGCCGTGGGCGTGGATACCATCGCCGAGGGTGTGGAGACCGAGGGGCAGGGTCGCTTCCTGCGAGAGATAGCCTGTTCCCAGGCACAGGGATATTTTTACAGCCGACCGCTGCCGGCGGAGGCGTTTGCGCAATGGCTGGATGAATGGCAGAAGCGGGACTAGGCATGGAGCGGGAAACCGGGTTCGAACCGGCGACCTCAACCTTGGCAAGGTTGCGCTCTACCAACTGAGCTATTCCCGCACTACTGCGAAGCTGATGATTGAGTGGCGTCCCCTAGGGGGTTCGAACCCCTGTTCCCGCCGTGAAAGGGCGGTGTCCTAGGCCACTAGACGAAGGGGACGCAGCGGTCTCAATCAAGAGGCGCGCATTTTAGGGAGAGACGCAAAGCGCGTCAAGCCCGCGCGGGCGTTTTTTGGCCCCGGCCGCTAGCCCCCGGCCAGCCGCCGACGGGCCGCCTCAAAATCGATCACCTCGCCGCGGCCGGCAGCGGCCTCGCGCTCTTCGTCCAGTTGCTGGAACAGGGCGATTTCCTCCTCCGCCATGTAGTGCAGGCAGTCCCCGCCGAGGAACCACAGGAGTTCCCGGGGCAGGGTGGGGGCGAAGTCCGGGAAGGTGGTAAACAGGCGCGAGACCAGGGTAGGTCCCTCCCGGTACAGGTCATCGGTATTCGCGCCCACCGCGTCACAGGCCAATGCCAATTGGCGCAGGGGATCCTCCGGGTCCAGCGCTTCGGTCCGCTGGACAAAGGTGGTGGCAAACTCGCGCCATCGGCTGTGGCAGTGGGCGAGATACTGGGCATCGTTCATGGGAGGTTGTGGCTCCGCGGTGTCGTTAAGTATTCAGATAGCGAGTACAATGTCGCGCTTGTTCACAGGAGGCGATTCCCGTTAATTCATGATACCAGCTCTCACCATCCAAAATCTCAGCAAGGTCTACGGCAACGGTTTCGAAGCCCTCAAGGGCATCAGCATGGATGTGCAGCAGGGAGACTTCTTTGCCCTGCTTGGCCCCAATGGTGCGGGCAAGTCCACCACCATCGGCATTATCTGCTCGCTCGTTTCCAAGACCAGCGGCAGGGTGAGTGTCCACGGCGTGGATATCGACGAAAATTTCCCCCTGGCCAAGAAGTACATCGGTATCGTCCCCCAGGAATTCAATTTCAACCAGTTCGAGAAGGTCCAGGATATCGTGATCAACCAGGCGGGCTTTTACGGTCTGCCGGCGGGTCCGGCCCGGGAGCGCACCGAGAAATACCTCCGCGCGCTGGGCCTCTGGGACAAGCGCGACGTGGCCTCGCGGATGCTTTCCGGGGGCATGAAACGGCGCCTGATGATCGCCCGGGCCCTGGTGCACGAGCCCAGGCTGCTGATCCTCGACGAGCCCACCGCCGGCGTGGACATCGAAATGCGGCGCTCCATGTGGGACTTCCTCCGCCAGATCAATGCCGCCGGCACCACGATTATCCTGACCACCCACTACCTTGAAGAGGCCGAGGCACTATGTCGCAACATCGCCATTATTAATCACGGTGAGATCGTGGAGAACACCTCTGTGCGCTCCCTGGTGGGGCGCCTGCACCGGGAGGTGTTTATCCTCGACTGCGTGGGCGAGCTGCCGGAGACCCTGCCGGTCGATGACTTCGTGACGCGCGCCATCGATGAACACAGCTTCGAAGTGGTCGTGGAGAAGGGGCAGAATATCAACCAGGTGTTCAGCCAGCTCGACACCGCCGGGATCAAGGTGAGCAGCATGCGCAACCGGGCCAATCGCCTGGAAGAGATGTTCGTCAGCCTCGTGGAGGGTGCAGCATGAGCCCCCGCGAACAGTTGATTGCCTTTATGACCATCCTGCGCAAGGAAGTGAAACGCTTCACCCGCATCTGGACCCAGACCCTGCTGCCGTCGGCGATCACCATGTCCCTGTACTTCGTGATCTTCGGCTCGCTGATCGGCTCCCGCATCGGCGAGATGGGTGGCTTCACCTATATGCAGTTCGTGGTGCCCGGCCTGATCATGATGGCCATCGTCACCAACTCCTATTCCAACGTTGTATCCTCCTTCTTCGGGGCCAAGTTCAACCACAGCGTGGAAGAACTGCTGGTATCGCCGACCCCGAACTACGTGATCCTCATGGGCTACGTCCTCGGCGGGGTAATTCGCGGCCTGCTGGTGGCAGTGATCGTGACCCTGGTGTCGCTGTTTTTCACCCAGCTGCATATTCACAGCTTTTTTATCGTGATCGTGATTGTGCTGATGACCTCGGTACTGTTTGCCCTCGCGGGCTTTATCAACGCGGTTTTTGCCAATAATTTCGACGATATCTCAATCATCCCGACCTTTGTGCTCACGCCATTGATTTACCTGGGCGGCGTGTTCTATTCCATGGAACTGTTGCCGGAGTTCTGGGCCAATGTGTCCAAGCTCAATCCCCTGGTGTACGTGGTCAACGCCTTCCGTTACGGCGTCCTCGGCGTGTCCGATGTCAGCCTGACCGTGTCCTTTGGCATGATCGGCGGCTTTACCCTGATTGCCTTCGTCTACAGCATGCACCTGCTTAACAGCGGGAAGCGGCTGCGGCAGTAGGGCGATGGCGTCTGCTCCTGGGGACAAGAACCTGCTCCTGGGCAAGGCGGTAGCGGTCAGCGAGCGCTATGCCCCGGAGTTGCTCTACCCCATCCCGCGCAGCGAGGCCCGCGACCGCCTCGGTCTGGGTGCGGCAGCGCTGCCCTTCAGCGGCGAGGATATCTGGCACGCCTATGAAATGTCCTGGCTGGACGGTCGCGGCCGCCCCGAGGCTTTCGTGGGACGATTCAGGATTCCCGCGGACAGCCCCAATCTGGTGGAATCCAAGTCCTTCAAGCTCTACCTCAACTCCCTGAATCACGAGAGCTTCGCATCCCAGGAGGAGGCGGCTGCGCGCATCTGCGCCGATATCGCTAAGGTCGCCGGCGCCGCGGTCAAGCTCGAGCTGCTGGCGGTGGACGACCCGGCCCTGGCCGGCAAAGCCCTGCCGGGGGACAGCCTGGATCACCTGGATGTGCCCTGGGGGCCCGGTGAGCCGGATGTTTCGATGTTACGGCTGACCGGCGACGACGCCGAAATGCAACTTCACACGCACCTGCTGCGCTCCCTGTGCCCGGTGACCGGGCAGCCGGACTGGGCCAGCCTGTGGCTGCACTGCGAGGGCAGGGGGCTCGACCGCGTCTCCCTGCTGCGCTACCTGCTGGCCTACCGCAACCACCAGGAATTCCACGAACAGTGCGTCGAGCGCATCTTCCGCGACCTGTCCGCGGTCTGTGAGCCGCGCTTCCTCCACCTGCAGGCCTTCTACACCCGCCGCGGCGGCCTCGACATCACCCCCTTCCGCAGCACCGGCGGGCGGGCACCGCTGCCGCGTCTCAACCGCCAGTAAGCCGCCGCAAAACCCCGCCCGGGGACTGGAAAGTGCACGAACATATGGTATGATGCGCGCCCTCTCGCGGGGCACGGTAGCCGCTCCCCAGGCCCCGTCCGCGCAGAGCAGCGCACCCCACGTGCGCAACAAGTTTACTGGTGAGGTGGCCGAGTGGTCGAAGGCGCACGCCTGGAAAGTGTGTAACGGGAAACCGTTCGAGAGTTCGACAATTTGCTCGGCAAATTGAACCGGGGTCGCGCACGACCGAGGCGCGCAGCGCCGAAGCCCCGTAGGGGACACAACCGCCCTGAGGCGGTTGTGGTTCATCTCTCCCTCACAGTCGCGTCAGCGACCGGCGAGGGGGCACCGTGCGGCAAGCGCACGGCGACAGTTTATTGGTGAGGTGGCCGAGTGGTCGAAGGCGCACGCCTGGAAAGTGTGTAACGGGAAACCGTTCGAGAGTTCGAATCTCTCCCTCACCGCCATACAAACAGAAAGGGCCCCGATGGGGCCCTTTCTGTTTGTATCCCGGTGAAGGGGGTCATGATGAGAACTCCCAGTTCGACAATTTGCGAAGCAAATTGAAACGAGGCGCTCAGCGCCGAAGCCCGAAGGGTCATAACGGCCAAAAGCCGCTGTGATTAATCTCTGGCAGGGCATGCCGCAATCTCGCAAGATTCTCCTGCCGCACCCACCAGGCCCGCAATCCCAACCGAACCCGCAGCCGGCCTAAGATCACAACTCCGAAAGCCGTTATCCTTCATCCCCCCTCAATTCAAAAACCCCGCCTCCCCATAATCCGGACACTGTTCCACAGGCTCTACCTGCTCATCAGACGATACCTCCGCACTGGCCTTGCGCCAGCACTGGTCAAAGATGGAGCAGTAGCAGTAGGTGAGTGTCACGGTGCCGCTATAAATAGCGTCCTGCAATTTCACAGCGAGTTCAGCGGCCTCAGTCTGGAGCGCGTCCACGGACTCGCCGGGCGCGAGGACCCTGCGACTGACGCTGGTCTGGCCGTACTCCACGCCCACCTCCGCTTCCCGTCCCAGCAGGAGTGAGGTGACTGCTGCCCAATCCCTGGCCGCTTCGCCATTAACCTTCACCTGCATCCCCTGCATGCGTGCCGGGCCAACGCCCACGTTGTGCAACACCAGCCTGAGGGAGGCGGAGTCATCATCCCGACTGTCATGAATCATCGCCTGCACGTAGGGCCAGACCGACGCCGCAGTCTGCTGGCGCACCGCCTGGGATTCACCCAGTGCAGCGTACAGCGCGACAACGCCGGTAAACACGCCGGCAAGGGAGAGAAGGGTTTGCCAGAACGTGAGGCGGAGGAAGGCCCTTTCGATACTGGCCATAGTGCCCGAGGCAGGTGCAGGCGTGGCAGTATCACTCGATGACTGCTCCTTCTGGCTAACCGACTCAGGCTCTGGTTGAGTTTTTTCGGTCGGTTCCATAGGGCCCTCTTCTACAGTGAATCCATCGTTTGTCCGTTTCTCCGGATCGGAAAGCGTGCACCGGCCTGGCAATAGTACTTGCAATGACTCGCTGGAGCGACCGCAGCTGTTGCCAGGTCAATGCCGCCCGGATTACATATTCCCGCCGTGCCCACGAGGGTTTACCATGATGAATAAAGGGGTCAGACCCCTTTTTGGCGCCTGAGCGCCCCGTACACGAAAAGGGGTCTGACCCCTTTATTGGGCCGTTTGGCGAATTGACCGCTGTTGAGTGCAAGGAAAGATCGATTATGGACAGAATGCAGCTGATGAAAGTGCACGCCTTGCTCGCGGCATTTATTTTACCTGTCGCCATCATGTTTATCGTTACAGGGGCTTTGTATACCTGGGGGATAAAAGGCAGCTACACAGACGAAGTGTATGAAGTAAAACTGAGCAATGCGATTCAGTCAGACTTCGATCAGTTAACGAATCTCGCGCAGTCGGAACTGAAGCGCCTCGCAATTGATCACCCCGAGGGCAAGCCAAAGCTCAAGGTCTATGGCAGCCATTTTCTCCTTGAATGGACAGGCTCCTCCAAGGACGTGATCCTGGAGCCGACAGACAATGCGCTGATCGCCAAACTCACGGTCAAGCACACCAGCTGGTACCGAAACCTGGTGCAGCTGCACAAGGCCAAGGGGGGCACGGCGTTTAAAGTCTATGCCGTGATACTGGCGGTTTCGATTGGTGCCCTGCTGATATCCGGTTTTCTCATGGCCTGGCAAACCCCTAGGCTCAAGCGCTTTACCTTAACTACTTCGCTGGTTGGCCTGGGTTCTTTTATAGCGTTGCTCTACTTGAGCTAGCGCGCTTGAGAAGGGCCACAGCGGCGTACCCTTGCGCGCCGCCACCTAAAGCACCAGCTCCGCCATCTCCCGCAGCATCTCGACGTCGCCGTTGACCAGCAGGCTGGTGACCGGTGAATTTTCCCAGTCCCTGATCTTCTCCTTGATTCGGTCCCGGGGCCCGCACAGGGAGATCTCGTCGGCGAAGGCGTCGGGTACGTTGGCAATGGCTGCGTCCCGATCGCCGGCGAAAAACAGTTCCTGGATGCGCTCGGCCTCGGCCTCGAAGCCCATGCGGCCCATCAGTTCCATATGGAAGTTGCGCTTCTTGGAGCCCATGCCGCCGATATAGAAGCCCAGCATTGCTTTCACCGGGTACAGCGCGGCATCCATGTCGTCATTAAAATTCACCATCACCGTCGCCGGGATCTCGAAGCCCTCTTTGGCATCGGTCAGCTGGTCGGCGTAGACCTCCTGGCGGTAGGGGGAGTAGTACAGCGGCAGCCAGCCATCGGCGATCTGTGCGGTCTGGGTGACATTCTTCGGGCCCTCGGCGCCGATCAGGATGGGCACATCGGCGCGCAGCGGGTGGGTAATGGATTTCAGGGGTTTGCCCATGCCCCAGGCTCCTTCGCCGGTGAAGGGCAGGGGATAGTGCTCGCCGTCGCTGGTCACCGGGCCCTCGCGCGCCAGCACCTGGCGGATGATGTCCACGTATTCACGGGTCCGCGCCAGGGGCTTGCTGTAGGGCTGGCCATACCAGCCTTCCACCACCTGGGGGCCGGACACGCCCAGACCCAGCATCATGCGCCCGCCGGACATATGGTCCAGGGCCAGGGTGGCCATGGCGCAGGCGGTGGGCGTGCGGGCCGACAGTTGCGCCACGGATGTGCCCAGGCGGATGGTGGAGGTGTGCGCGCCAATCCAGGCCAGGGGCGTGAAGCAGTCATTGCCCCAGGACTCCGCGGTCCAGACCGAATCAAAGCCCAGGCGCTCGGCCTCCTGCGCCTGTTCCACGAAGGCCGGGTGCGGCTGCGCGCCCCAGTAACCCAGTTGCAATCCCAGTGACAAGCGTCCCATCGGGTATCTCCCATGCAGTTTGCCGTCACTTTACGACGTTTCACGCCGCCTGCAATCGCCCTGGCTGGCCACGCCGAGTGGCATCAGCGCTCAGTGTTATTTGCCCGGTCACTGGGATAGACTCTGACGCCTGCGGTAATGGAGGCAAAATGACCGGATTAACCCACCTGGACGAGACCGGCGCGGCGCGCATGGTGGACGTTGGCGACAAGGCCGAGTCTTCCCGGCGCGCCCTGGCCAGGGCCACGGTGCGGATGCAGGCACAGACCCTGGAGCTGCTGCTCGACGACGGCCTGGAAAAGGGCGATGTCTTCGCCGTGGCCAGGGTGGCCGGCATCCAGGCGGCCAAGAAGTGCGCCGACCTGATCCCCCTGTGTCACCCGCTGATGCTGAATGCGATCAACGTCGACTTTGTGCCTGACCCTGCCGTGCCCGGTGTCCACGTGGAAGCGAGCTGCAGCGTGTCGGGCAAAACCGGGGTAGAGATGGAAGCACTGACCGCCGCCTCGGTGGCAGCGCTTACCATTTACGACATGTGCAAGGCGGTAGACCGGGGCATGACAATTGAGCAAGTCGGCCTGTGGGAGAAAGAGGGCGGCAACAGCGGCGCCTGGCGCCGCACGGAGCAGGGCTGATGCTGCAGGTGCGGTTTTTCGCCCGGGTACGCGAAGCCCTCGGCACCGCCGAGCTCTCCCTGGCGCCGGCGGAAGCGGGCGGCAGCCTGGATGAACTGCGCCAGCACCTGATGCAGCGCGGTCCGGCCTGGTCCCGTGCCCTGGATGAACCCAACCTGGTGTGTGCGGTGAATCACGCGGTGGTGCACGGCGACGTGGCCCTCGCCGACGGTGACGAGGTTGCCTTCTATCCGCCGGTCACCGGGGGTTAGCCCCGTGATCGAGGTGACCGTACAGGCAGCCGACTTCGAGCCGGGTGCGTTGCAGGCCTCACTGGAGGGGGAGGGCGCCGGTGCCGCGGTCACCTTTACCGGCTATGTGCGCGGCGATGGCGGTGTCAGCGCCATCGAACTGGAGCACTACCCCGGCATGACCGAACGCAGTATTCGCGAGATCGCGGAGGAGGCCGCCACGCGCTGGCCGCTGCACTCGGTTGCGGTCCTGCACCGGGTGGGGCGCCTGGAGGCTGGCGAGCGGATCGTCTGGGTGGGGGCCAGTGCGCCCCATCGGGCAGCGGCATTTGCAGCCTGTGAGTTCCTGATGGACTACCTGAAAACCCGCGCCCCCTTCTGGAAACGCGAGCACGGCGCCTTCGGCACGCGCTGGGTCGAGGCGAAGGACAGCGACATGGCCCGGGCAGAGCGCTGGCAAAGCCGTGACGATGACGGCTAGACATGTGCCCCGAATGGGGGATGCCGCCCCCGTCGCGAGACGCTGTAATGGGGCATTCACATAACAACACTGACGGAGACTGCAATGACCATTGATGGACGTGAACTGCGCAACGCCCTGGGACGATTCGCCACCGGCGTCTGCCTGATCACCACGACGACCGAGGAAGACCGGCCCCTGGCCCTGACGGCCAACTCTTTTGCCGCGGTCTCCCTGGACCCGCCGCTGGTCCTGTGGAGTCTGCAGAACGGCTCCGAGGTGTACCGCGATTATGCCGGCGCCCAGTACTTCAACATCAATGTGCTCTCCAGCGAGCAGCGGGAACACTCCAACGACTACGCACGCAAGGGTGATCACCTGATCAAGCCCGAGCATTTCACTCCGGGCACCTTCGGCGCACCGGTGATCAAGGACGCCCTGGTGACCTTCGAATGCGAGCTTGAAGCCACCCACGCCGGCGGCGATCACCTGATCATCGTGGGCCAGGTCAGGGACATGACCCACCGCCCGGAGGGCAAGCCCCTGGTGTTCTACAGCGGCGCGTACTGCGACCTCCCCTAGGCTGTAGTAAGTGGCTATACTGTGCCGCTGAATCTGATCAGCGAACGGGTTTTATGAATTTCTGTACCAGCTGCGGAGCCTCTGTGGCCCTGCGCGTCCCCGAGGGAGACGATCGCGAGCGCTACGTCTGCGAGGCCTGCGATGCCATTCATTACACCAACCCGCGTGTAATCGTAGGCTGTTTGCCGGTGCACGAGGACCGCGTGCTGCTGTGCCGCCGGGCGATCGAGCCGCGGCGCAATTTCTGGACCTTGCCCGCGGGCTTTATGGAGAACGGCGAGACCAGCATGGCCGGCGCCGCCCGGGAAACCTGGGAAGAGGCGGCGGCCACCGCGGTAAATCTTGAGCTCTACCGCATTTTCGACGTGCCGCATATCAGCCAGGTCTACATGTTCTACCGCTGCGGTATTGAAGGCGGGGATTACGGCGTGGGCCCCGAGAGCCTGGAGTCGGACCTGTTCACCCAGGACCAGGTGCCCTGGGAAGAGATCGCGTTCCCGGTTGTGCGCCAGGCCCTGGAGGAGTATTTCAGTGATCGCGAGGCAGGGCACTTCCCGGTTCGCGTATCGGCGATTGAACGGATGCGCCGGCCGCGCTGAACGCGCTGTCGGCTGTTCCAAGTCACGGGAGAGGAGAGCGCAGATGGCATTTCCCAAAGTCGGCAACATGGCCCCGGCATTTACCCTGCCGGATCAGGACGGTAACAAGGTCAGCCTGAAGCAGTTCCGCGATAAGAAAAACGTGGTGCTGTACTTCTACCCCAAGGCGATGACCCCCGGCTGCACGGTGCAGGCCTGCGGTATCCGCGACAGCCAGAAGGCCCTGGCCAGGCTCGATACGGTGGTGCTTGGCGTCAGCCCGGACCCGGTCGCCCGCCTGGGCAGGTTTATCGACAAGCAGGACCTCAATTTCACCCTGCTGTCCGACGAGGATCACGCGATCGCCGAGAAATACGGCGCCTGGGGCCTGAAGAAGTTCATGGGCAGGGAGTTCATGGGCATCTTGCGCACGACCTTTATCATCGGCAAGGACGGTCGCCTCAAGCACGTGATGGACAAGGTCAAGACCAAGACCCATCACGACGATGTGGTGGCGCAGATCAAGGACCTCGGCCTCTAGCCAGCGCAAGACGATTGCGGCGTGCCGCCACCGCCGATCCCCGGTCAAAGGTGGTAGGCAGCGCTCCTGCAACGCGCTAGACTACTACCTATTAGTCCCTAGTCCGAGAGGAATACGCCCATGTCTGCTTGCCCCCACATCGATCTGCTGAGCCCGGATACATTTCGTGGCGGCCAGCCGCGGGAGGTTTACAGCTACCTGCGCAACGAAGCCCCGGTTTACTGGCACGAGGGGAATGACATCTACCCGGGTTTCTGGGTCCTGACCCGGCGCGCCGACGTGGACTACGTGTCCAAGAATCCCAAGCTGTTTTCGTCCTACGAGCGCACCTGCATGCTGCACGAGCCGGCGTCCGAGGACGACCTGGCGATGATGCGCATGCTGATGATCAACATGGACCCGCCCCAGCATCTCAAATACCGGCGCCTGGTACGCAATGCGTTCACCCCGGCCAAGGTCGAGAGCTATCGCCCGCGCTTTGAGGCCATTGCCCGGGACCTGGTGACCCGGGCCGTAGAGGGTGGCAAGTGCGAGTTCGTCGAGGACGTGGCCATGGAACTGCCCCTGCTCGCGATCTGTGAGCTGATGGGAGTGCCCGCAGAGCGGCGCCAGCGCCTGTTCGAACTCACCAATATCATGCTCGGCATGGATGACCCGGACCTGACCACCTCGGAAGAGGACAGCATGGCAGCGATGACCGAGATGTTCATGATCGCCATGGATATCGCCCAGGCTCACCAGGAGCATCCCCAGGAAGATATCGTCAATGTGCTGCTGGAGGGAACGGTCGAGGACGAGCCGCTGACCCAGGACGAGTTCTGCAATTTCTTCATGCTGCTGATCGTTGCCGGTAACGAGACCACCCGCACCGTCACCAGCCACGGCATGCGCCTGCTGCTGGAAAATCCTGACCAGTACCAGCAGCTGGTGGATGACCCGTCCCTGGTTACCGATGCGATCGAGGAATTCCTGCGCTACAACCCGGCGGTCATCGCGTTCCGGCGTATCGCCATGGAGGACCTGGAACTGGGCGGCAAGCAGATCAGGAAGGGCGACGCCCTGCACCTGTACTACGCCGCGGCGAGTTCGGACGAGGATGTATTCTCGGAGCCGGATACCTTTGATATCACCCGCAACCGGCGCGAGGATGTGCGCAACGAGCACCGCGCCTTCGGCGTGGGCCAGCACTTCTGCCTGGGGTCCCACCTGGCGCGCCTGGAGCTTGAGGTGGTGTTTGCCGAGCTGCTCAAGCGCGTGCGCAACCCCCGCTTTGATGGCGAGATCAACTGGCTGCGCTCCAACTTCATCAATGGCATCAAGTCCATGCCCATCGCCTTTGACGTGGTCGACGCCTGACCTGACTGGTTCACGGTATTGTGCCCCGCCGGACAAAAACCGGCGCGGGCCTGTCACAGGCTTGGCCCTGCGACGCCTTTGTCGACAATAATGCAGGCATAATCACTCTAATTCGGAGACTTCTCTATGCCTATGCCCAAAGACATTGGCGTGATCGACCTCATGCTGGCCGTCCCCGGCGACGATAACAGCCACTTCTACGAGTGGATCAAGCCGATGCTCATGGACAAGCAGAGCCATGAGATGTTCAAGATGCCCGCCCAGTACATGTTCAAGGACATCCCCCAGATCGACGGGCAGGACGACTATGTCGCCTACACCGTGGCGCAGATGGACAAGCACAACATCCAGCGTGCAATGATCGGTGTCGGTCCCCATTCGGAGCACCACAAGGAGGCCCTGAAGCGCTACCCCGATCGTTTCTTTGCCTGTTATGAGGCCAACGCCAACAATGGCATGGACGAGGTGCGCACCATCGTTGCCCTCAAGGAAGAGTTCGACATCAAGGCGGTAACTGCCTCGCCGGCGATGATCTGCCCCCCGGTGCCGGTGAATGACAAGAAGTGGTACCCCATTTACGCCAAGCTGGTGGAGCTGGATATTCCCTTCTGTCCCTGCATGGGAATTCCCGGACCGCGCCTGCCTTTTGGCCCACAGAAGGTGGAACTGCTGGACGAGGTGCTGTGGTTCTTCCCCGAGCTCCAGGTCGTGACGCGCCACGGCTGCGAGCCCTGGACCGATGTCGCCTGGAAGATGATGCTCAAGTATCCCAACCTGCATTACATGACCTCGGCCTTCGCGCCCAAGCACTATCCCAAGGATATCGTGCACTTCGCCAATACCCGGGGTTCGGACCAGGTCATGTACGCGGGCTATTTCCCCATGGGCCTGTCCCTGGACCGGATTTTCCGGGAAATGCCGGATGTGCCCTTCCGCGACGAGGTCTGGCCCAAGTTCCTGCGGGAGAACGCCCTGCGGGTGTTCAAGCTGGACAGCTAGATGGATTACCTCAGCGTTGCCGAGGCCCGTGACCAGCCCGGCCTGAAACTGGTGCTCACGGCCGGGGTGCCCGGCCCCTGGGGCGAGGCCGCGAAGGCGATTCTCGACCACAAGGGGCTGGAATATATTCCGGTACGCCAGGAGGCCGGGGGCGACAATCCCGAGCTGCGGGCCTGGACCGGCCAGGATTCCGCCCCGGTGGCAGTGGTGGAGTCTGTGCCCCCGGTCAGTCACTGGCTGGACCTGTGGATGCTGGCGGAACGCCTGGCCCCCAAGCCGGCGCTGGTCCCTGATGATCCCGCCCTGCAGGCCGAAGCGGTCGGCACTGCAGCCCTGATTGCCGGGGTTTACGGCCTCGGCTGGCAGCGCCGCCTGCAGCTGCTGGCGCCGGGCATGGCGGCGGCGAACCCGCCGGAGATGATTGCACGCATGGCCGCCAAGTACGGCTGGTCCGCTGGCGGGGCCGCAGCGGCGGAGGGCAAACTGCTGGCAATTCTCGCCCACCTGGATGCGCGGCTGGCGGCTCAGGAAGCCGCGGGTTCCGAGGTTTTTATTGGCGACGCGCTGAGCGCGGTGGATCTCTACTGGGCCCATTTTGCCGGCATGATCTGCCCACTGCCGCCCGAGGACAACCCGATGCCCGATTTTTTACGTGCCGGCTACAGCAGCGGCAGCGAGGCCCTGCTTGCCGCTGTCACCCCGCGCCTGTTGGCGCACAGGGATCGGATGTTCCGCGAACACCTGACCCTGCCCATGGATTTCTAGCCCTGAGGAGTAGCCTATGAAAAGTCAGCAGGAAATGTCGGACCGCTGGGAAATCCAGGACCTTGTGTATCAGTACTCCGACATTATTGACAGCAAGACCTTCGACCAGCTCCGCGATGTGTTCACCGCGGATGCTCACGTTGATTACAGCGCTTTTGGCGGCAACGTCGGCGACCTGGAATCAACCATCGCCTACCTGAAACAGGCGGTGGCGGATGAGATCTTTCCCAATTCCCAGCACCTCAATGCCAATATACAGGTTGAGCTGGACGGGGACAGCGCCCGGGGTCGGGTGATGTGCTTCAACCCCATGGAGATGGCGCTGCCGGAGGGCGGCACCCATACCTTCCTCCTCGGACTCTGGTATATCGACGAGTATCGCCGCACGGACGCAGGCTGGCGGATCAGTCGCCGCGAGGAAGAGAAGAGCTGGGTCTTCAACGTCCCCGACTTTATGCAGCTGTAAGCACCTCGCGCGTCAAGCTTCCAACCGCGCGAGATAACCCTCGCGCACGGCCTTCTTCAGGATCTTCCCGGTCGCGTTCTTGGGTAGCGGCCCGTCGCTGAAGTGAATCCGCGCGGGCACCTTGAAGCCCGCGAGCTGCTCGCCGACGGCCGCCTGCAGGCCCGGCTCGTCAAGTTTGTCACTGTCTGCGTAGACGCAGGCCACCAGTTCCTCGCCCCACTCGGGGTGGGGTATGCCGAAAACGGTGGCTTCCTGTACGCCGGGGAGGGAGGCCAGCACACCCTCGACCTCGATCGGGTAGATATTCTCGCCCCCGCGGATCACCATGTCCTTGATCCGGTCCACCACGTAGAGAAAACCCAGCTCGTCGACATAGCCGACGTCGCCGGTGGCCACCCAGCCGTCGACAAAGGTCTCGGCACTGGCCTCGGGAAGGTTCCAGTACTGCTGCACATTGGTCGGGCTCCTGACGTAGATTTCGCCACGGCTGCCCTCGGGCAGGAACTCACCGTGCTCATCGACGGTCCGGATATCCACGATGGGCGAAATCGTGCCCGCCGACCCCGGGGCCAGGCGATAGGCCTCGCCGGTGCAGCTGGAGCCGGTGGCGTTGGTCTCGGTCATGCCGTAGCCGGTACCCGGGTAGGCGTCCGGCAGGCGCCTGTAGATCAGGTCCTTGAGGTGCGGCGGGCAGGCGGTGCCGCCGGCACCAATCGCGAACAGGCTGCTGGTATCCGTAGAGTCAAAAGCCGGGGATTCCAGCATCGCGATACTCATGGCCGGCACCCCGGTAAACACGGTAATCCGCTCCCGCTGGATGATTTCCAGGGCCTGCTCGGGGTCCCACTTGTACATGATGCTGAGTTTGCGCCCGCCGCGGAGGTTACCGAGGAACACCGCGTAGCAGCCGGACACGTGGAACAGGGGCACCGCGAGCAGGGTCGCGGGATCGAAGCCGCTGCCCAGCATCTTTTCGATCGTGGGCATATTGACCATGGCCGACAGGGCCGCCATGTACTCGAAGTTATACAGTGCCTGGCTCACCGCGAAATGGGTCGAGGCGGCGCCCTTGGGCCGGCCCGTCGTCCCGGAAGTGTACATGATGATCGCCAGGTCGCCGGGGGCGATGTCCACCTCGGGCAGCTTGTCCGGGGCCTCCTGCGACAGTGACCACGGCTCAATCCACTCATCCCGGGTATCATCGCCGCGGACCTGGATTGCCCGGCAGTCGAGGTCGGCGAGCTGATCGCGCAGGTAGCCCAGGCGTTCGGGGTCACAGAACACAACCCGGGCGCCGGAATCGCGGATGCCGTAAGCCAGTTCGTCAGCGCGGCCCCAGCTGTTGAGGGGCACGACCACCGCGCCGATCGAGATGCCGGCGACAAAGGCCATCATCCACTCCGGATAGTTGCGCATGGCGATAGCGATGCGGTCGCCGCGCTGGACACCGTGGGTCTTGACCAGGTGGTTGGCGAGGCGGTCGGCCGCGGTGAAGAATTCAGCGAAACTCCAGCGTTCATCCCGGTAGGTGATAAAGGTCTTGTCAGCGTGCTGGCGGCCGGCGTCGATGGCATCGCGCAGTGTCCCTGGCGCCTGCTTGTAGCTGCGCAGCTCCACGCCATTGATCTGGCGCTGTTCCATTTCCCAGGGCGCTCCGGGTCCGGTCAGCTGCTGGCCGGCCTCTGTCATCGCCTCTACCAGTTCGGCTCGCGCATCAGTCATGCTGTCTCCTGTGATTGCGGTTGGGGCTGCTATTTGTCTGTCCCGGCATAATACGCGCGGCGCCCTTCGCTGCCCAGTCGACGGCGGGCTATGTTGAACCGCGTCGGCCTATTTGAACCGCGGGGCCGCTCGATTGCGGGCCCTGCGCAAAGCCTGTACATTAGCCGCGTTTAACCCACAGCCCACTGATACCAGCAAGGAAAGTCTATGAGTTTGTTTATCGCCAGCGCGCATGCCCAGGCCGGCGCGGCCCCGGCGCCACAGGGTGGCGAGCTGTTCCAGATTGTCTTCCTCGTGGGCCTGTTTGCCCTGTTCTATTTCATTGCCATCCGCCCCCAGCGCAAGCGCCAGAAAGAGCACGCGCAGATGGTGGCCGCCCTGAACAAGGGCGATGAAGTGGTGACGACCTCGGGCATCCTAGGCAAGATCACCAGCCTCGACGACCACTACATCGTGCTCAACGTGGCCAACAACGTGGATATGAAATTCCAGCGCGTTCATGTGCACGCGGTGTTGCCCAAGGGCACCCTCAAAACCATCGGCTGATGACGGTTAAATTCCCGCGGCGTGTGCCGCTCGCGGGCACACCGACACCATTGCAGTTCCTGCCCCGGGCCAGCGAGGCCTGGGGAGGAGAACATCGCCTCTGGATTAAACGCGACGACCTCACCGGCTGTATTCTCAGCGGCAACAAGGTCCGCAAGCTCGAGTTTATCCTTGCTCACGCCCAGGACACCGGCTGCGACACCCTGATTACCTGCGGCGGCATCCAGAGCAACCACTGCCGGGCCACGGCCTTTGTCGGCGCCCAGGCGGGCCTGGACGTTCACCTGGTGCTGCGCGGCGACGAGCCCGACGAGAGCGACGGCAACTACTTCCTCGACCAGCTCGCCGGTGCCACGATCACCTGCGTACCCAAGCAGGACTTCGTCAGGGACCTCCCGGGTCGTTTGCAAGCCCTGGCCGAGGACTATGCCAGCCGCGGCCGCAAGGCCCTGGTCATCCCCACCGGCGGCAGCGATGGTATCGGCGCCTGGGGTTATATCGATGGCGCCAGGGAACTCGCGCGGGACCTGCAGTCGGCGGCCATCGACCGGGCGCACGTGGTCTGCGCCAGCGGTTCCGGCGGCACCCAGGCCGGCCTGACCCTGGGCGCGGCCCTGTATGAAATGCCGGTGACGGTATGGGGCGTGGCGGTATGCGACAACGAACAGTACTTTATGGACAAGGTGCGCCAGGATGCCAGCGACTGGTCGCGGCGATTTCCCCAGGTACCCGCAGTCGATATACAGCCCCGGGTGATCGATGGCTATGTCGGCGACGGCTACGGCATTGCCGGGCCCGAGGTATTCCAGCTCATCCGCGAGCTGGCGCGACTCGAGGGTATCGTCCTGGACCCCGTCTACACCGGAAAGGCTTTCCACGGACTGCTGCAGGAGCTGGCCGCCGGTCGGTTCCGTGGCTGTCGCGACATCGTATTCGTACACACGGGCGGCATTTTCGGCCTGCTCGCACAGCGGGCCGCCTGCATCTGATAGACTCACGCGCTAGCGCCCGGCGCCAACAGCATATGACAGGGGGAATGTAATGGCAGAGCTGATTGCCACCGTGAACGCCTGGGCCTGGGGCCCGGTAATGCTGGTCCTGCTGCTGGGCACTGGCGTCTATCTCAGCGCCGGGCTGCGTTTCCTGACCCTGCGCAAGCTGCCCGTGGCCCTGGGCCTGCTGCTGCGGGGCCGCAAGGGCGCGGGGGAGGGCGATATCTCGCCGTTCAGCGCGCTGATGACCTCCCTGTCCGCCACCATCGGCACCGGCAACATCGCCGGGGTGGCTACCGCGGTCGCCCTCGGGGGACCGGGCGCCCTCCTGTGGATGTGGATCACCGCGCTGGTGGGCATGGCGACCAAGTACGCCGAGGCGGTGCTCGCGGTGCGCTTCCGCGAACAGGACAGCGACGGCAACTACAGCGGTGGCCCGATGTACTATATCCGCAACGGCCTGCACAAGCGCTGGCACTGGCTGGGTTTCGCCTTCGCCCTGTTCGGCAGCCTCGCGGGCTTCGGTATCGCCAACACGGTGCAATCCAACTCCGTGTCCCAGGTGCTCAACGACTCCTTTGCCGTGCCGCCACTGGCCACCGGCCTGATCCTGATGGTCCTGGTGGGTGCGGTGGTGCTCGGGGGTATTCGCCGGATCGCCAACGTCGCCAGCTGGCTGGTGCCCTTCATGGCGATGAGCTATATCTTCATGTCGCTGGTGGTGCTGGTCACCCACCTGGACCAGATTCCCCACGCCTTTGGCGTGATCATCGACAGCGCCCTGAACGGCACCGCCGCCGCCGGCGGCTTCGCCGGTGCCACGGTCTGGGCGGCGCTGCGCTTTGGCGTGGCCCGCGGTATCTTCTCCAACGAAGCGGGCCTCGGCAGCGCCCCCATTGCCCACGCCGCGGCGCGCACCAACCAGCCCGTGCAGCAGGGCATGATCGCGATGCTCGGTACCTTCATCGACACCCTGATCGTCTGCAGCATGACCGGCCTGGTGATCGTGATCATGGATGTCCTGCCCAGCGGCATCAGCGGTGCCAGCCTCACCTCCATGGCCTTTGGCAGTGCGTTTCCCGGCGGCGAGTACATCGTGACTATCGGGCTGTGCGTGTTCGCGTTTACCACCATGATCGGCTGGTCCTTCTACGGCGAGCGCTGTGTGGTGTTCCTGGTCGGTACCCGGGGCATCCTCCCGTTCCGCCTGGCCTGGGTCATTGCGATCCCGGTGGGTACCGTGATCCAGCTCGACCTGGTATGGCTGATCGCCGATACCCTGAACGCGTTTATGGCGATTCCCAACCTGATCGCGCTGCTGATGCTTTCGCCCCTGGTGTTCAAGATCAGCCGCGAGTACTTCGAGAGTCAGGCCTAAGGTCGCCCCATGAGCCAGATCCTGGATTCGGTTGAGGACTGTGTGGAACACACCCTGCAGCGGGTCGGCAAGCGGGTGGTGCTGGCCGCGCCCCTGGGGCTGGGTAAACCGGTACAGCTGATCAATGCCTTCTATCGGCGGGCCGCGGAAGACGCCTCCCTGTCACTGCACATCTACACCGCGCTGTCACTGGAGCGTCCACCGTCCGGGTCGGGGCTTGAATCGAGGCTGCTGGCCCCGGTTCTGGATCGCGTGTTTGCTGACTATGAAGAGCTGGCCTACATGGCGCCGCTGCGCGCGGGGGCTCTGCCGCCCAACATCCAGGTCAGTGAGTTCTACTTCAAGGCCGGGGCGATGAAGCAAGTGCCCGAAGCCCAGCGCCACTACATCTCCAGCAACTACACCCACGCCGCCCGGGACATGGTCACCCAGGGTGCCAACGTGGTGGCGCAGCTGGTTGCGCGCCGCGGTGACGAAGTCAGCCTGTCCTGCAACCCCGATACCACGCGCCAGCTGGCCAGGCTGCTGGACGAGGCTGGCCGCGAGTGCCTGTTCCTGGGGCAGGTACACGATGACTTGCCCTTTATGGGGCGCGATGCGATCGCACCGCCAGACTTGTTTGACTTCGTGGTGGATAACCGGCAATACGACCGCCGGCTGTTCAGCGTGCCCAATGCCCGGGTACCGCTGGCCGATCACGCCACCGCGATTCACGCCGCCAGCCTGGTTGTCGACGGCGGCACCCTGCAGATTGGTATCGGCGCCCTCGGGGATGCGGTCGCCGATGCCTGCATCCTGCGCCAGCGGGAGCCCGGGGCTTTCGGCGCGATGCTGGACGCTCTCGGCGAGGGACCTGCGTCCGCGGGGCAGCACCGCGAGGGCTTCACTGAAGGCCTGTACGCCTCCACCGAGATGTTTGTTAACGGCATGCTGCAGCTGATTGAGGCCGGGGTGATCAAGCGCCGGGTCTACGACCAGCTGGAGTTACAGCGGGGTCTCAACAGCGGAGCGATCACCGAGCAGGCGGACGCGCGGCTGCTGGCATTCTGCCGTGAGCGGGGCCTGCTACCCCGGCAACTGGATGAGCCGGCGCTGGCACAAGGCCAGCACTGGGGCTGGCTGCCTGAAGCGCTGACCCTGCAGGGCAGTGACCTGCGCCTGGGTGCGCAGAGCCTGGAGAATGACCTGGACGCCAACCAGACCCGGGAGGCGCTGCTCGCGGCGCTGGCAGGACAGTCCCTGCATCACGGTTGCGTCCTGCACGGTGGCTTCTTCCTGGGCCCGGCGGATTTCTACCAGCGCCTGCGCACGCTGCCGGACGCGGTGGGCGAAAGTATTTGCATGACCGGAGTCGAGCGCACCAACCAGCTGATCGAGAACGTACCGCTGTATACCGCCCAGCGACGCAGGGCCCGCTTTATCAATACCGGGATGATGGTCAGCCTGTCGGGGGCGGTGGCCTCGGACGGGCTGGAAGACGGCACTGTGATTTCGGGGGTAGGGGGGCAGTACAACTTTGTGGCCATGGCCCATGAACTGCCGGGTGCGCGCTCAATCCTCTGCATTCGCAGTACCCGGGGTGCTGGCCGCGAGCTGCAGTCGAACATCGTCCCCCACTATGGCCATACCACGATTCCCCGCCACCTGCGGGATATCGTGGTGACTGAGTACGGCATCGCCGACCTGCGTGGCCAGGAGGACGCCGAGGTGATCAAGCGCCTGCTGGCGGTCGCCGATTCCCGCTTCCAGGAGGAACTGCGCCAGCACGCGGTGGCCGTCGGCAAGCTGGAGCCGGACTACCGCATTCCCGAGCGCTACCGCCACAACACGCCCGCTCGCCTGCGCCGGGCCCTGGAACCCTTCCAGCGCCAGGGACTGCTGGCGGATTTCCCCTTCGGCTGTGAGCTGACAGAGATTGAACAGGCCCTCGCCGCCGCACTGAAACCGCTGCCGGCCACACTGCGCAGCCCCGGCGGCTGGTGGCAGCTCTGGCGCACTGGCGCTGGCAGTGCGGGCGAACGTGAGGTCCTGGCGCCCTACCTGGAGCGCCTGGGGCTGGCGGCCCCCGAGTCCTCGCGTGAGCGACTGCTGGCCTGGCTGGTTGCGGCGCAGCTGCGGCGCTGCGGCATCGGCCGGGGGGCAGGGGCCTGACCCCGGCTGGCGCCCGTCCGGCGGCGAGAGTATCCTCGGGGCATGAGTAAAACGGCTGACAGCAGCGACGATTCGCGCCCCCTCACCACGAGTGACAACACCAGTGACAACAAGCTGGTGATCGCCATTTCATCCCGCGCCCTGTTCAACCTCGACGACAGCCACGCGGTCTTCGAGCAGGAGGGACTGGAAGCCTACTCGGCCTACCAGGTTGCCCGTGAGGACGAACCGCTGGAGCCGGGGGAGGCGTTTCCGCTGGTGCAGAAGATGCTGCGGCTCAACGAGATTCTCGGCGGCGACGCCCGGGTGGAAGTCGTGCTGCTGTCGCGTAACAGCGCCGATACCGGGCTGCGGGTCTTCAACTCCATCCAGCATTACCAGCTGCCGATCAGCCGCGCCGCGTTCTGCGGTGGCGAGAGTCCCTGGCGCTATATCCGCGCCTTTGGCTGCCAGCTGTTCCTGTCCAACGAGGCTGAGGATGTGCGCTACGCCCTGGACTGCGGGGTGGCGGCGGCCACCCTGGTGTCGCGCCAGGGCGGACGTAGCGACAGCGAGCAGCTGCGCTTCGCGTTCGACGGCGATGCGGTCCTGTTCTCGGACGAGGCAGAGCGGGTATTCAAGCAGGAGGGGCTCGAAGCCTTTACCGCGGCGGAGCAGGCCGCCGCCCGCACGCCCCTGAGCGGCGGGCCCTTCAAGCCCTTCCTCGCTGCCCTGCACCGCCTGCAGCAGGCCTTCCCGGCCAGCGAGGCGCCGATCCGCACCGCCCTGGTCACCGCGCGCTCGGCGCCGGCCCACGAGCGCGTGATTCGAACCCTGCGGGCCTGGAATATCCGTATCGACGAGTCCATTTTTCTCGGCGGGCTGAACAAGACGGAATTCCTGCGTGCCTACCAGGCGGATGTGTTTTTTGACGACCAGCAGACCCACTGTGCCTCCGCCGGGGAGCACATCGCCACCGGGCACGTGCCCCACGGTGTCGCCAATCTCTAGGCGCGCGATGAGGGCATCTCCGCGCAATTTGTTATTCCATTTTGGGTGGCATTGGGCCTTGTTGACTACTATTCTTCATAAGCATCCCGCCCCATCATGCAGGGATCGCTGGAGAAATGTTTTATGAAGTTGCAGCAGCTGCGTTATATCTGGGAAGTGGCGCACCACGACCTGAACGTCTCCGCAACCGCGCAAAGCCTGTTCACCTCGCAACCCGGGATCAGCAAACAGATTCGCCTGCTGGAGGATGAGCTCGGGGTCGAGGTATTCGCCCGCAGCGGCAAGCACCTGACCCATGTGACGCCGGCGGGGGAGGCCATCCTCAAGGCCGCGGGGGAAGTGCTACGCAAGGTCGAGAGTATCAAACAGGTGGCCCAGGAGTACTCCAACGAGAAGAAGGGCAGCCTGTCGATTGCCACCACCCACACCCAGGCCCGCTACGCGCTACCGGCGACCATTCGCTCATTTATCGAACGCTATCCCGAGGTCTCCCTGCACATGCACCAGGGCACGCCGATGCAGATCTCGGAAATGGCCGCGGACGGCACTGTGGATTTTGCCATTGCCACCGAGGCCCTGGAACTGTTCAGTGACCTGATCATGATGCCCTGCTATCGCTGGAATCGCTGTGTCCTGGTGCCACGGGATCACCCCCTGACCCAGCTTTCCACGCTCACCCTGGCGGATGTCGCGGCGCACCCCATCGTGACCTACGTGTTCGGTTTTACCGGCCGTTCCAAGCTCGACGAGGCCTTTATCGCCGAGGGCCTGGAGCCCAGGGTCGTGTTCACCGCCGCCGACGCGGACGTAATCAAGACCTATGTCCGCCTCGGCCTGGGTATCGGTATCGTCGCCCACATGGCCTATGACGAGGAGGCCGACAGCGATCTCGTGGCCCTGGACGCGAGCGGCCTGTTCGCGGGCAGCGTCACCCGGATCGGCTGCCGCAAGGGTACTTTCCTGCGTGGCTATATGTACGACTTCATCGAGGACTTCGCGCCCCACCTGACCCGGGACGTGGTCAACGAGGCCTTTAACCGGCACAGCAAAGCCGAACTGGAAGAGCTGTTTTCCCACCTCGAGCTGCCGGTTTACTAGCGGCCCGGCGGGCTCACACTTGCCGTGAACCCGTCGAGTCGCTAGATTAGGCCGCCTGCCTGACCTGAGCCCGGAGAGAAATCATGGAACTGGCCTGCCTTGACCTCGAAGGGGTCCTGGTCCCCGAGATATGGATTGCCTTTGCCGAGAAAACCGGCATCGATGCCCTGCGCGCCACCACCCGGGATATCCCCGATTACGACGTGCTGATGCGCCAGCGCCTGGCGCTGCTCGACGAGCACCAGCTCACTATCGATGATATCCAGAAGGTAATCGCGACCCTCGAACCACTGCCGGGGGCAATCGATTTTATCGCCTGGCTGCGGGAGCGCTTCCAGGTGATTATCCTCTCGGACACTTTCTACGAGTTTTCCCAGCCCCTTATGCGCCAGCTCGGCTGGCCAACGCTGTTCTGTCACCGCCTGGTCACGGACGAGCGGGGCCGGGTGGTGGATTACAAGCTGCGCCAGCGCGACCCCAAGCGGGCCTCGGTCCAGGCACTGCACAGCCTGCAGTACCGGGTGATTGCCGCGGGGGATTCCTACAATGACACCACCATGCTGGCGGAGGCCGACCAGGGCATTCTGTTCCACGCCCCGGACAACGTGATCGCCGAATTCCCCCAGTTCCCCGCGGTACAGACCTTCGACGACCTCAAGCGTGCCTTTATCGACGCCAGCGAGCGGCCGCTACTGCTCTAGGCCTCACGGGCTCAGAGGGCCTCGAGTTCGCGCAGGAAGCGCCCCACCTTGTCCAGGGTTTCCTGGTATTCGGCGGCGCCATCGGAGTCCGCCACGATGCCGCCGCCGGCCCAGCAGAGCAGTTCGCGATTGCGGCACAGCAGGCTGCGAATCGCGATGTTGCTGTCCATGCGACCGTCGGCGCTGACGTAGAGGACCGAGCCACAGTAGGCCTGACGCGTGTGCGGCTCCAGTTCGGCGATGATTTCCATCGCCCGGCGCTTGGGCGCGCCGGTGATAGAGCCCCCGGGGAAACCGTCCCGCAGTAGCTCCCAGGCACCCCGGTCAGGCACCAGTTCACCGCTCACCGTGCTCACCAGGTGGTGCACCGTGGGGTAACTTTCCAGCTCGAACAGGCGGTCCACGCGGATGCTGCCCGGGACACAGCTGCGTCCCAGGTCATTGCGCAACAGATCCACGATCATCAGGTTTTCCGCCCGGTCCTTGGGGCTGAGGCGCAGTTCCTCGGCCATGGCGAGATCCGCCGCGGGGTCTGCCTGTCGGGGCCGGGTGCCCTTGATCGGTCGGGTCTCTACGTGGCGCCCGTGCAGGCGCAGGAAGCGCTCCGGCGACAGGCTCATCAGCACCGCATCGGGTAGCGTCAGGAACGCAGAGAAGGGCGCATCGGCAAGTTTGCGCAGGGCGCAGTAGGCAGACCATGGATCCCCGCTGCAGGGCGCGCGGAAACGCTGGGCCAGGTTGACCTGGTAACAGTCACCGGCGCGGATATAAGCCTGGATGCGGGCAAAGGCCGCCTGGTACTCCGTCGGGCTGAGGTTGGGCGTGAAAGCTGCGTCGAGGGAGAAGCTGCCGGTGTCCGCCGGTGACTTCGGCGCTCTCAGCAGGTCCAGGCGCCGGGCCCGGACGCCGGCACTTACCCAGGGCAGGCTGACCATCACCGCGCGCTGCAGCACATGGTCCTGGATCACCGCGAAATCGTAGGCGCGCATGCAGGCGGCGGGTAGATCCTGCTCCGCACTACCGGCGGTGGGAACCTCGCAGAGTGCGCTGCCGGCCTCGTAACCGATATAGCCGAGCAGGCCGCCGCAGAAGGGCAGGTCACTGTCGACGCTGTGAATACCCCCGTAGCGCTCCTGCTGGAAGCGGCTCAACTCGGCAAAATAATCCCGGGCCTGGTTCGGGCTGGCCATCGCCGGCAGCGGCGCCGGGGAGTCGGCGGCGGGTTCCGCGACCATGATGTCAAAGCGACCGCTGCCCGCGGCCGGCCGGGCGCTGTCCAGCCAGCAGGCGCCCGGGAGCGGCCGCAGGCGTGCGAACAGCCCCGAGCTGTCGGCGCTGTAGGGAACCTCATCCAGGTGCATACTGGCACTCATACCGTGTATTCACGCCCTCCGCGCGCAATGTAAGCACTGCTAATATTCGCGCTGAATCGCCCTGATTACTGCGCAAACTGCTGTGACAAAGCGGTTTAAGCACTTGAATTGCGTGCTAAATGTCAATTTCAGTGTCACCTGATGAAATTGACTCACTATAGCGGGTGAATTACTGTTAGCACGCCGCGCTGGCAGGCCCGCCTTCGGGTTGCCCGGTGCTGGCGCACGAACCCCCAAAGCCTTGAAGGAGCAGATGACAGGCACCCCCCGCAGTGCCCGCCGGCAATGCTACCGCCTGAAAAGACGCATTATGACAGCAACCAACGACGACGACCTCATTGCCTCCCTGGAGAATCCCTTTTCCCTGCACGAGGAACCGGACTTCAAGGTCCCCGGGCAGGTAGCTTCCAAGCCCGGCCTTTACGAAAAAGCACTCAAGGCCGGTTGGGAGCTGCAGCAGCGCCCCTACCGCGCGGCGGGGGTCAAGAATACCCAGCGCCAGCACCAGAAAAACCGGATGACCGTCTGGGAGCGCATCGACTATCTCGCCGATGAAGCGCCGACGGTGCTGTTCCAGAACTGGGGCCCCAATCTAGACGGCGCTTCCCTGGTCACCGCGATCATCAAGGTCGGTGGGCGCGATGTCGCGATCTACGGCCACGACTTTACTGTCCGCGCCGGTTCCATGGACGCGACCAACGGCAAAAAGCTCGCCAGGCTGTTCGAGCTGGCAGCCAAGCGTCACATTCCGCTGGTGGGGCTGAATGATTCCGCAGGAGCGTATATCCCGGCCGGGGTAGGGGGGCTCGACGGCTACGCTGATGCCTTTACCGCGCTGCGCAAGATCAGCGGCGTGGTGCCCAGTATCATGTGCATGTTCGGCTTCAACGCCGGCGGTGGCTCCTACCTGCCGAGGCAGGGCAGCTTCCTGATCCAGCCCAATGATACTTTCTTCGGCCTCACAGGGCCCGGCGTCGTCAAGTCGGTACTCGGCGAAGACGTGACCCCGGACGAACTCGGCGGCCCCGGAGTACACAGCCAGAGCGGCGTGACCGACTTCTCGGTCCCGGATGAGGTCGCGGCCCTGCGCAAGGTGCGGGCGCTGCTTAACTACCTGCCGAGCTGCAACAGTTCCCTGGCGCCCCACCAGGCGTCCTCGGACCCGGTCCGGCGCAAAACCTGGGATATCGATATCCTGCTGAAGAAAGCCTTCAATTCCCCCACCGGCTTCAATACCCCGATTGATATCACCATCATGATCCAGCAGCTGTGCGATCACGGGGACTTCCTGGAAGTGCAGGCCGAGCGGGCGCGCAACACGATTACCGCACTGGGCCGCATGGGCGGCAACGTCGTGGGTTTTGTCGCCAACAATTCCGCAGTGGCCTCGGGCCAGATCGATATCGCCGCCGCCTACAAGAATGCGCGCTTTATCCGCTTCTGCAACCTGTACAACATTCCGGTGATTTTCCTGGAAGACACCACCGGCTTCCTGCCGGGGCGGGAGCAGGAGGAGCGGGGTATCGTGCAGGCCGGTCGCGCGATGCTGGATGCGATCGTGGACCTGCGCACGCCGCGCTTCCTGGTGCTGGTGCGCAATGCCTTTGGCGGCGCCTACGCCTCCTATAACAATTATCCCACCGGGGCGGATTTTGTGGTGGCCCTGCCCACCACCCGGGTGGCGGTCATGGGGCCCGCCGGGGTGGAATACGTGTACAAGGACGAGCTGCGCAAGATTCGCGGCGCGGTAGACGCCAGAATCGAGGCGGAGACCGAAGCCCAGAAGGCCGCAGGTTTGCCGGCGGACGAGGCGCAGAAGGCAGCCAGGGAACTGGTCACCAACTGGGTGAAGGGCGAGGAGCTGCTCCTGGCCCAGCGCTATGAGCAGGAGTTGATGAATCCCAATGAGGCCCTGAGCCTGGGTTCGATCTCCCAGATTGTCATGCCCTCGGATCTGCGGCAGGTGCTCGCGGAGCATATGGAATTCTGCCTGCGGCACTACGAGCCGACGCCCCTGGCCGGCGTCCAGCGCGAATTCCACTAGACCGCCCACAAAACCAAGAATAGAGGAAACAACGTGTCCAACGAGCACTACCTGCGCAATCCCCTGATTCATCGCGACCGCCGACTGGGACGCCGTCATGTTGAGTGGGTGGCACAATTCGACTGCAGCCACCTGCGTCCGTTGATCATCTGCCGTGGTCCCATTCGCAAGGAGGCCATGGACGTATTCAGCGAAATGGGCATCACGGACTTCGGCATCCTGCTGTCGGAAAAGGACTCCATCGTGTATCAGAACGCACTCGCGCCCGAGCTGCGTTCGATGAAGGACCCCAACCACGTCCACCGGGTGCCCGATTACACCGGCGCCAACAAGGAAGAACGCGAGCAGCGCATTGCCCAGATCATCAGCATCGCCCGGGACAATGATTACAACGCGATTTTCGCCGGCTACGGCTTTATGGCCGAGGACGAAAACATGGTGGCGTCGATGGAGGAGGCCGGGCTCAACTTTATCGGCCCCTGCTCGCGCACGGTTCATGATGCCGGCCTGAAGGACGAGGCCAAGCGCACGGCGCTGCGTACCGGGGTCTCGGTCACCCCCGGTATTGATAATGGCACCGCCCTGACCCTGCTGAAGAAGCACCCCGGCGTCGATGAGCTCAAGGCCCTGTGCGAAGAGCACGACCTGGAGGTCGAGGCCGGCGCCCTGGACGACCCGGAACTGGCGCTGGAAGACAAGGCGGACCTGGTGCTGGCGGCGTCCTACGACAAGGGCATCGACCTTTACACGGTGGATGAACTCAGCGCCACCCTCACCGAGGCGGTGGAGAAAATGGCCGCGGACTACCCGGAGAACCGGGTGCGCCTGAAAGCCATCAGTGGCGGTGGCGGCAAGGGCCAGCGGATTCTCGGCATCGGCGAAGCCAGTCGCACAGCCGAGATGGTGCGGGAGATTCTCAACGAGGTGAAAACCACCGGCGTTGGCGACAACAAGAACGTTCTCGTGGAGCTGAATATCGAGACCACCCGACACCAGGAAATCCAGGTTATCGGCAATGGCCAGTGGAGCATGAGCATGGGTGGCCGGGACTGCTCCCTGCAGATGCACGAGCAGAAGCTGCTGGAAGTGTCGGTGACCGTGGAATCCCTGCAGGCCGCCATTGCCCAGGCCGAGGCCAGCGGCAATGCCACCGAGGCCCAGGTGCTGCGCCAGGATCTCGCCACCCTGGAGGCCATGGAAGACGAGGCCGCGCGCTTCGGCGAAGCCGTGGGCCTGGATTCGGTCTCCACCTTTGAGTGTATCGTGGACCGGGACAAGCACTTCTTCATGGAAATGAACACCCGCATCCAGGTCGAGCACCGGGTCACCGAACTCTGCTATGCCCTGCGTTTCAGCAATCCCGACAATCCGGACGAGCACTTCGTGGTGGAGTCGCTGGTGGAGGCCATGGTCCTGTTGGCCGCCCACGGCGAACGCCTGCCGCGCCCCGAGCGCATCCTGCGCCACAACGACAGTGTCGAAGCCCGTCTCAACGCCACCAACCAGGCGCTGCAGCCCAGCGCCGGCGGGGTGATCGAGTACTGGAGCGACGCGGTAGAGGGCGAAATCCGCGACGACCAGGGGATCAGTGTCCACAACCCGGACACCGACACCTTCATGAAATACACCCTGGCCGGCGCCTATGATTCCAACATCGCGCTGTTGCTGACCGTGGGCGACGGTCGCCTGCAGACCTACGAGCGCATGGCGGAAACCATCCGGCGCACGCGGATGCGGGGCAAGGACCTGGCCACCAACCTGGAATTCCACTACGGCCTGGTGAACTGGTTTATCGGCCAGAACATCAATGCCCGGCCCACGACGCGCTTTATCGTGCCCTACCTGACCGCGGTCGGTGAGCTGAAAGAGCAGGCGAACGCCATGGACCTGGACTACGCCTGGTCGCAGGTGTGCAAGGGGGCCGGCAACGGTCATGGCGACGAGGCACGGCGGGCGCTGGACAATGCCCTGGAACTCAAGCGGACCCTGCTGTTGCGCCCGATCCGCGGTCTCCTGGAAGAGCCCCACATGCTCAGTGGCTGGTTGAGCACCAACCGCGACTGCTACACCGTGATCGACGGCCGCATCAGCTTCAATGAGAACCCGATAGAGCTGCTGGCTGATACCTACCACTTCCTGCACATGGACCACGTGCCCGGCGCGGCCGCCTCCAGCATGATCTGGGATCACGACAACGCGCTGCTGCAGGACGCGCTGGATTTCTACGCCGAGCTGAATAACCGCGTTAGCGCCGACGACTGGATCTCCCTGCAGACCCTGCTCGCCGGCCCCGAGCCGCCCGCAGGCTTTGACGCCGACAGCTGGCGCCAGGTGCGCGCGGCGCACAAGGGTTACCAGGCCGGCACCGAAGTACTGGCGGTATTGCCAAGCATCGCCGAGGCCACCGGCTACTATGATCTTGCGGTCAATCCGGACCTCAGCATCGAGATCCCGGACCGTCTGCTGGACGGCGAGTTGCAGGAGCGCATGGCCAAGGTCCTGGTGCCGCCACCCATGGCCAAGTCAGACGAGATCCTGGCCGAGAGCGGGGGCATGTTCTACGGCCGCGAATCCCCGGACAGCGAACTCTATGTGCAGGCGGGCGACCACTTCAACGCCGGCGACCCCCTGTATATCATCGAAGTGATGAAGATGTTCAACAAGGTGTATGCGCCGTTCTCCGGCACTATCGACAAGGTGCTGGTCGAGGACGACGGGGTGATCATCAGCAAGGGCCAGCCCCTGTTCAAGATCACGCCGGATGAAAAAATTGTCGTGCAGAGCCCCGAGGAGATCGCCGCCCGCCGGCGCGAACTTACCGCGGGCTTCCTGCAGCAGATTCTGTGAGGTGTAGCCATGATTACTGCCCTGGACCATATTGCGATCGCCGTACCGGACCTGGAAAAGGCCATCAAGCGCTTTCTTGAAGACTTCGGCCTGCCCTACGAGGGAACCGAGGACGTCGAGGCCGCCCAGACCTCGACCGCATTCTTTCCCCTGCCCGAGACGAGCATCGAGCTGGTGCATCCGCTGGCGGGGCAGGGGCCTATCGCCAAGTACCTGGAAAAAAAGGGTGGCGGGCTACACCACCTGTGCTTCCGCTCTGACGACATCGAGGCGGACGTGGCGCGCCTGAAAGAGAAGGGCTACCAGTTCCTGTCCGAGACACCGGGCCGCGGCGCCCATGACTGCCTCACCATATTTATCCACCCCAAGAGCTGCGACGGGGTGCTGATCGAGCTGAACCAGCCCGCCGCCGACCATTAATCCACGGGGCCGCGTCCCCTGTCGCGGCCCCGGTTGTCTGTGCCCCGAGGGTGCGAGGAACCAGCAATGAGCGACAAGATATACGACCCCGATAATGCGACCCCGGCCAGCTGGCGCGAGCTTGCCACCAAGCAGATGAAGGGCAAGAGCCCTGACGATCTGACCTGGCAGACGCCGGAGGACATTCCGGTCAAGCCGCTGTACACCGCCGAGGACATCGAGGGCCTCGCCTACACCAACACCATGCCGGGCCTGTCGCCCTATATTCGCGGCCCCCAGGCAACCATGTACGCCGGTCGACCCTGGACCATCCGCCAGTACGCTGGATTTTCCACGGCCGAGGCTTCCAATGCGTTTTACCGCAAGTCCCTCGCCGCTGGCGGCCAGGGCATTTCCGTTGCCTTTGACCTCGCCACGCACCGGGGTTACGACTCCGATCACCCACGGGTGACCGGCGACGTCGGCAAGGCCGGCGTGGCGATCGACTCGGTCGAGGACATGAAGGTGCTGTTCGACGGCATCCCCCTGGACCAGGTCTCCGTCTCCATGACCATGAACGGGGCCGTGTTGCCGGTGCTGGCGGGCTACATCGTCGCCGCGGAAGAGCAGGGCGTGGAGCAGGCGAAGCTGGCGGGCACCATCCAGAACGACATTCTCAAAGAGTTCATGGTGCGCAACACCTATATTTATCCGCCGGCGCCGAGCATGAAGATCATCGGCGATATCATCGCTTACTGCACCGACTACATGCCGCGCTTCAATACGATCTCGATTTCCGGATATCACATTCAGGAAGCGGGGGCCAACGCCGCGCTGGAGCTGGCCTACACCCTGGCAGACGGCAAGGAGTACATACGCACTGCATTGAATGCGGGTCTGAATATCGACCAGTTTGCGCCGCGCCTGTCCTTCTTCTGGGGTATCGGCATGAACTTCTACATGGAGATCGCCAAGATGCGTGCGGCGCGCATGCTCTGGGCGCGGATTGTCAGTGAGTTCGAGCCGCAGAATCCCAAGAGCTCCATGCTGCGCACCCACTGCCAGACCTCCGGCTGGTCCCTGACCGAGCAGGATCCCTACAACAACGTGGTGCGCACCACGATCGAGGCCATGGCCGCGGTATTCGGCGGCACCCAGTCCCTGCACACCAACGCCCTGGACGAGGCGATTGCCCTGCCGACCGAGTTCTCCGCCCGCATCGCCCGCAACACCCAGCTGATCATCCAGGAGGAGACCGGGATTACCAAGACCGTGGATCCCTGGGGCGGCTCCTACCTGATGGAAAAACTGACCCAGGATATCGCCGACAAGGCCTGGGAGCTGATCGAGGAAGTGGAAGAGGCCGGCGGCATGGCCAAGGCGATCGAGACCGGGATGCCCAAGCTGCGCATTGAAGAGGCGGCGGCGCGCAAGCAGGCGCGTATCGATCGGGGCGACGACGTGATCGTCGGCGTCAACAAGTACCGCACCGACGCCGCCAGCGAAGTCGAGGTTATGGATATCGACAACGAGGCGGTGCGCCAGTCCCAGCTGCAGCGACTGGAGAATCTTCGCGCCGGGCGCGACGAGAGCAAGGTCGAGGCGGCACTGGAGGACATCTACCAGGCTGCCCTGAGCGGGGAGAGCAACCTGCTCGCCCTGGCGATAGAGGCCACCCGCTGCCGCGCCACCGTGGGGGAAATCTCCTTTGCCATGGAGCGCGAGTTCGGCCGCTTCAACGCCCAGGCCCAGACCGTGTCCGGGGTGTACGGCTCGGCCTTCCAGGAAGATGACAACTGGCAGGGGATCAGTCGCGACATCGACGCCTTTGTCGAGCAGCACGGTCGCAGGCCGCGCATGCTGGTGTGCAAGATGGGACAGGATGGACACGACCGGGGAGCCAAGGTGATCGCCACCGCCTTCGCCGATGTCGGATTTGATATCGACCTGTCGCCGATGTTTTCGACCCCGGAAGAGGTGGCGCGGCAGGCGGTAGAGAACGATGTTCACGTGGTCGGTGCCTCGTCCCTGGCCGCAGGCCACAAGACCCTGGTGCCGCAGCTGGTGGAGGAACTGCGCAAGCAGGGCGCCGAGGATATCGTGGTCATTGCCGGCGGCGTCATTCCCCGGCAGGACTACGACATGCTCTACCAGGCGGGGGTCAAGTGTATCTTCGGTCCCGGCACCCCGATCCCGGTGTGCGCCCGCGAGGTGCTGGACGCGGTAAGCGCCGCGAGCGCCTGACAGGCGCCGGGGCCATATGAGCGACTTCGCCCTGCAACCGCTGCTGGACGGCAACCGGCGCGCCCTCGCCAAGGCGATCACCCTGGTGGAGAGCCGTCGCGATGCGCACCGCGAGCAGGCCCAGAGGATCCTCGGCGAGGTACTTCCCTACAGCGGCAAAAGTATCCGCATCGGCATCAGCGGCGTGCCCGGGGTGGGCAAATCGACCTTTATCGAGGCCTTTGGCCTGCACCTGATCGCCGAGGGCAAGCGCGTCGCCGTACTCGCGGTGGATCCCAGCTCGCCGATCGCGGGGGGCTCCATCCTCGGGGACAAGACCCGCATGGAGCAGCTCTCGCGCCGCGAGGAGGCCTTTATCCGACCCTCGCCGACCGAGGGTGCCCTCGGGGGCGTGGCGCAGAAAACCCGGGAATCCATGATGCTGTGCGAGGCCGCCGGCTACGATGTGATCCTGGTCGAGACCGTGGGTGTGGGGCAGTCCGAGTACCAGGTGGCCGGTATGGTGGACTTTTTCATGGTGCTGATGCTGCCCGGGGGCGGCGATGAACTACAGGGCATCAAGAAGGGGATCGTCGAACTTGCCGATGCCCTGGTGATCAACAAGGCGGACGGCGACAGCGAGAAGCTGGCCGGCCAGGCCCGCCGCCACTACACCAACGCGATGAATCTCTTGCGGCACACCAGTTTCTGGACGCCGCGGGTCACCACCTGCTCCGCGCTGGAAAACCGCCATATCGACGCGGTATGGGGGATGATTCTCGACTACTACCTGCAGGCTAAGGACAATGGCGCCTTTACCGAAAAGCGTGCGCGGCAGAACCTGCAGTGGATGCACCAGCTGGTAGATGACATGCTGCGCCTGCGGCTCTCGCGCAGCCCCCGGGTGCGGGAGCTGCTGCCCGGACTGGAAGCGGACGTGGCCGCCGGTCGCAGCACCGCTTACGCGGCGGCCAGCCGCATTATGGATGCCTTTCAGGCATCCACCGACTGAGCGCCGAGCGTGCGCTTCTACCCCCTCGCCAAGCTGATCGACCTGCACGACCACTACCGTCGTGAATTCAAGATCGACAATATCGAACTGCTGCTGATCCAGCACCAGGGCGAGCGCTTCCTGCTGGAAGCGCGCTGCCCCCATCGCGGGCAGCCCTTGCACGCGGCCAGCATTGCCGACGGGGTGATTGAATGTCCCAGCCATCGCTACCAGTTTGCACTCGGTGACGGGCGCCTGCTGCGGGCTACCGAAGGCAGCTGCCGCCACCTGCGGACCTTTGAGCTGGTCTACGAGGGGAACGAGGTCGGGGTGATGCTCGACGACGACATGATGACTGACTGATCATTGGCCGAATAAATTCGACCCTACGTGGATATCAGCGCTTGCAGCCGGGTGTTAGAGGCCGGCCGTGCTCAGCTCGACGCTGGGGGCGCTGTGTTTCCAGAGGTCTTCGAACAGCTCCAGGTGACGTTGGGTCGAGGCGCGCGAATCTGGCTCCAGGAAACCCTCCTTGTCGGCATCTCCCGGCTTGTACAGCACGCCATCCCGGTCGCGGATGACCAGGGTTTCTCCCTTCCATTCGGGGTGCTCGGCCAGGGCCTGCAGGCGCACCTTGCTCGGCAGGCGCCGGGCCAGCGACAGCAGGCGGTGCCCGCGCTGCACCAATGGCTTCAGGTCGTGGACCAGGATCCGGATTTCGGCCTGGCGGGTGGAGCGGGCCAGCGCCGCGATGGCGTCCACGAGCTCGGCGTTGTCGAACACCCTCGGGTCGAGGGTCGGGCTCAGAATGCGCAAGTGCCTCGCGGCGTCACTTGCCAGCTCGACCGCGTAGCGGTCGAAGGGCGCAGGGTAGGCCACGCCGCTGACGAAACCCGGCTCGCTCACCGCTCGGGTATCCGGTGCTGCATGCAGATATGCGGGATGCCCGCCTCCTCAAAGGTCGCCCCGACGGGCTCGAAACCGGCCTGCCGGTAAAACGGCGATGCGTGCTGCTGGGCGTGCAGGTAGATTCGCGACAGGCCCGAGTCGGCCCCCAGCTGCACCAGGTGCGCGAGGAGCTGCAAACCCACACCCTGGCGCCGGTAAGCTTTGAGCACCGCCATGCGCCCGATCTTGCCGTCCGCCATCATCCGGGCGCAGGCGACCGGCTCCTCCCCACTGTAGACCAGCACGTGCTGACATTGTGGGTCACGTCCGTCCCACTCGATATCGCGCGGCACCCCTTGCTCCTCGACAAATACGGTCTGGCGGATTTTCTGCAGGACGTCCCGGGCCGATTCCCAGGATACGGTTTCGATACGCAGTTCATTCGACATAGATGGCTCCGGTCTGAAACAGAAAGTCTAGCAGTTCGTGGCTCGCGGCGTCTGCAGACCACATCACGGGCTGGCCGCGGCACAGGTCGACCAGGAAGGCCACGCTGCCGCTACTCGTGGCGAGGGCCTGGCCATTGGCGTACACGGTGATGCCGTCCGCCGCCTCGCGCCAGGCGATGCGGGCCCCGGGGTCGCGCTGGAGCGCGGTACCCTCTGGCAGCGCCCCGGGCACGCCGGGGTCATCCCCGGGGGGATAGCGCGGCTCGGTGACCAGTTCACCGAACCAGTCGGGATTCTCGTCTGCCGCCAGCAGTGCCTGCAGCTGTTCCCGGGCGCGCTGGATATCGGCGGCGCATAGCTCACCGGGCCGCCCCGCGGACCCGCGGCCGGGATCGCTGAAAAACCGGTCTGCGGGCAGGCCGGCAAGGCGCTGGTCAACCCAGCGCTCGAGCATCTGCGTCTGCCGCGGCGCCCTGAAGCCAATGGAGAAGGTGGTGCACTCGCCCTGCCCGATGCCCCAGTGGGCAACGCCCGGCGGTACATACAGGATGTCCCCGGGGCCGAGCAGGTACTCCTCGCGCGTGTGGAAATCCGCCAGCAGGCGCAGGGAGGGATGGGGCAGCAGGGGCGTGCTGTCGTCGCAGGCCTGACCCAGACGCCACAGGCGCTGGCCCTCGCCCTGGAGCAGGAACACGTCGTAGTAATCAAAGTGCGGGCCGACGCTGCCGCCATCGGTGGCGTAGCTCACCATCACGTCATCCAGGCGCCACTGGGGCAGAAAGTCCACCCGGTCGCGCAGCGCGGCCACCGCCGGCACCCACTGGTCCACCGCCTGCACCAGCAGGGTCCAGGGCCCCGGCTGCTGCAATTCCGGAACAGTGAACGGCCCGCTGCGCACGGACCAGTCGCTCCCGGCGCCGGCGACGATGCGCGATTCCACCTCTGCCTCGAGTGCCAGGCCGGCGAGCTCATCGGCGCTGATGGGGGGCAGGAAACCGGGCAGGGCATCGCGCAGCAGCAGCGGCTCGCGCTGCCAGTGACGGGCCAGGAAGTGTTCGATGTCCAGCTGTAAGCCAGGCGTGGCCATCGACGTCAGCGGATCGCTCGCGCCTGGTCCGCGGCATTGCCGATGTAGCTGGCGGGCGTTAAGGCCAATAGCTCCTCCCGCGCCGCGGCGGGCAGTTCCAGGCCGTTGACGAAGTCACGAATCGCCTCGCGGTTCATGGTCTGGCCCCGGGTGAGCGCCTTCAGCTTTTCGTAGGGCTGCTCAATACCGTAGCGCCGCATGACGGTCTGGATCGGCTCCGCCAGGACTTCCCAGGCATTGTCCAGGTCCGCCGCCAGGCGCTCCCGGTTCAGTTCCAGCTTGCCTATGCCCTTGAGGCTGGCCTGGTAGGCGATCAGGCTGTAGCCCATGCCCACGCCGGTGTTGCGCAATACGGTGCTGTCCGTGAGGTCCCGCTGCCAGCGGCTGATCGGCAGCTTGGCCGCGAGGTGAGCAAACAGCGCGTTGGCCAGGCCGAGGTTGCCCTCGGAATTCTCGAAATCAATCGGGTTGACCTTGTGCGGCATGGTCGAGGAGCCGACTTCCCCGGCCACGGTTTTCTGCTTGAAGTAACCCAGGGAGATGTAGCCCCAGGCGTCGCGGTCAAAATCCAGCAGTACCGTATTGAAGCGCGCGATCGCGTCGAACAGCTCGGCCATGTAGTCGTGGGGTTCGATCTGGGTGGTGTAGGGGTTGAACGCCAGGCCGAGGCCCTCGACAAATGCCTCGGCGTTGGCCTGCCAGTCGATATCGGGATAGGCACTGAGGTGGGCATTATAGTTACCGACGGCACCGTTGATCTTGCCCAGGCAGGGGATGCCGACCACCTGGCTCCGCTGCCGGCGGAGGCGCGCCACCACGTTGGCCACTTCCTTGCCCATGGTGGTCGGACTGGCGGTCTGGCCATGCGTCCGGGACAACATGGGCTCCGCGGCGGTCGCCACCGCGAGGTCTGCCAGGGCCTCGATAATTTCATCCATTACCGGCAGCAGGACACCGTGAACCCCGTCCTTGAGCATCAGCGCATGGGCCAGGTTATTGATATCTTCCGAGGTGCACGCGAAGTGCACGAATTCGGTAATCGCCTCCAGCTCGGCGTGCCCGGCCAGGCGCTCCTTGAGGAAGTATTCCACGGCCTTGACGTCATGGTTGGTGGTCGCCTCGATGGCCTTGATGCGCTCGGCATCGCTGACACTGAAGGTCTCCAGAATCTCCTCGAGTGCGGCCACCGCGCCCGCGCTCAGGGCGGGCACCTCGGCAACACCCTCGTGTGCCGCGAGCTGCTGCAGCCAGCGGACTTCCACCCGTACGCGACGCTTGATCAGGCCGAATTCGCTGAAAACCTCGCGCAGGGCGCTGGTCTTGCCGCCGTAGCGGCCATCTATCGGGGATACAGCGGTCAGGGCTGTCAGGTCCATCGGTGACTCCGGGATTGGGTTCAGAGCGGGGTGCTTGGGCGGGCGATTTTACACCACACCCACATCGCGGGACAGTTCCTGGGCGCAGCGCAGTACTGCCTTGCGCTGTACCAGCAGCTTCCAGCGGCGCCCGCCCAGCTGGCGCCAGAGAAAGGCCGAGCGGATGCCGGCCAGCAGCAGGGCACGGATCATGTCCGCGTTCTGCGGATTTTCCAGCTGCTGGGCGCTGCCACTGACCTTGATCCGGAAGCGCAGCTTGCTGAGGGTATCCTGGTAGATTCCCGCCACGCTGTGACAGACATCGTTCACGTGGTTGGCGAAGTGTTCAGCGCGGAAGCTGGCGTGCTCCAGGCGCGAGCGGACCACCGACATCATCTCCGGATTCGCCGCAAACTTGCGCTCCAGGTAAAGCAGATTGAAGAGGTAGCGCACCAGCTCGCGATTTTCTGCCTGGTCGCGATTGGCCAGGATGCTGGCGAGGTTGTGCAGGCCCAGTTTGACCCCGGCGACGCCGCCGAAGACATCTGCCGGGTCCTCGGGCTCGAACACGAAGAGGCTGTGAATCGAGGGCTCCAGGAACTCCAGCGGGTAGCTTCCGGTACGGGAGATCTGGTCGACCAGGCGCGCCGCCTGCACGGTACCGGCCAGGGCCAGGGTCTGCTGCGCCAGGGCGCTGCGGGGCGGATTACTCATCTAGGCTGCCCGCTCAATCACGCCGCCACCGAGGCAGCGATCATCAGCGTAAAAAACCACAGACTGGCCCGGGGTAATGGCGCGCTGGGCATCGCCGAAGTTCACCCGGTAGCCGCTGCCGACCGCCTCGACCGTACAGGCCTGATCCGCCTGGCGATAGCGCACCTTCGCGCTGCAGGCCAGGGGCAGGGCGGGGGGCTCGCCGGCCACCCAGTACAGCGGCCCGGTTTCCAGGGTTGATTTAAACAGGGCCGGATGCGCGTTGCCCTGCGCCACCAGCAGGCGGTTGTTCTCCAGGTCCTTGTCCACCACGTACCAGGGGGCGTCCGGATGCGCCGCCAGGCCGCCAATACCCAGGCCCTGGCGCTGGCCGATCGTGTGGTACATCAACCCCTGGTGACGCCCCAGGTGCTCACCCTCCAGGCTGAAGATATCCCCCGGCTGGGCCGGCAGGTACTGCTGCAGGAAGTCGCTGAAGCGGCGCTCGCCGATAAAGCAGATGCCGGTGGAGTCCTTCTTCTTTGCGGTCACCAGCCCGTGGCGCTCGGCCAGCTGGCGCACTTCCGGCTTGTCGATCTCGCCCACGGGAAACAGGGTCCGGGCCAATTCCTCGTGGCCGACCGCGTGCAGGAAATAGCTCTGGTCCTTGTTCGGATCCAGGCCCTTGAGCAGGCTGGCCTTGCCCGCGTACTCGCCGCGCCGGGTGTAGTGGCCGGTGGCGATCAGATCGGCACCCAGCATCAGCGCATATTCCAGGAAAGCCTTGAACTTGATTTCCCGGTTGCACAGGATGTCGGGATTGGGCGTGCGTCCGGCCCGGTACTCGGCGAGGAAGTGCTCAAATACGTGATCCCAGTACTCGGCCGCGAAGTTGGCGCCGTGGAGGGGGATATCCAGGCTGGCCGCCACCGCCTGCGCATCGGCGAAATCCTCTTTCGCGGTGCAGTATTCAGTGCCGTCATCCTCTTCCCAGTTTTTCATGAACAGACCCTCCACGCGGTATCCCTGCTCACGCAGGAGCAGGGCCGACACGGAGGAGTCGACACCGCCGGACATGCCGACAATGACTTTTTTCGCGGAGTTCAGGCTCATAGGTGGTGTATCAGATCCAGCGGGTAAACCCTGCCGCCGCGTTCCAGTTCAATGGCGGCGATGACCAAAGGGCTGCGCATTCTAGCAGAATTGGCCTGAATTTCCTCGTAGTCCAGCCAGTGCACCCGATGGATATCCGGGTCGATCTCGGCGCCCGCGATGGCATGTAGCGGGTCGCCGAGGAAGGTACTGCGGTAGTAAGTCACGCCGTTGCCGGGTGCGGTGTACAGGGCCACCCCGAGCAGCCCTCGCAGCGACACCGCCCAGCCGGTTTCCTCGCGGGTTTCCCGCAGCGCGGCCTCGAACAAAGTCTCGCCGGGCTCCAGGTGTCCCGCGGGCTGGTTGAACACCAGCGCGCCACTGCGCTTGTCGCGCTCCTCCACCAGCAGGTAGCGGTCCGCCTGCCGCACCACGGTCGCCACGGTGATATGCGGTTGCCAGGTATCGCTCATTATCTGCCTCCTCTGCGCCGTGGCGCCGGCATGTGAATGGTCTGTTCGCGGTATTCACCAGGCGCGAGTTCGCCGAGTTCCCAGTCGCCCACGCGCGAGCGCACCAGGCGCAGGGTGGGAAAGCCCACGGCAGCGGTCATGCGTCGCACCTGGCGATTGCGTCCCTCGCGAATCTGCAGCTCCAGCCAGCTGTCGGGCACCGATTTGCGTTCCCGCACCGGCGGGTCCCGGGGCCAGAGCCGGGGCGCCACTGCCAGGGCCCGGGCACGGGCGGGCAGGCTCAGGCCGTCTTTCAGCTCCACCCCGGCGCGCAGCTGCGCCAGCGCCGGCTCGTCGATCCGGCCCTCTACCTGGACCAGGTAGGTCTTCCACAGCTTGTGCCTGGGATTGGCGATGCGCTGCTGCAGGGCGCCGTCATTGGTCAGCAGCAGGAGGCCCTCGGAGTCGAAATCCAGGCGCCCCGCGGCGCGACAGCCCGGGGCCCGCAGGTAATCGCTGAGGGTCGCCCGGGGGCCGCCGGCCACGGCCTCGCGGTCGCTGAACTGGCTCAGCACCTGGAAGGGTTTATGGAAAAGGATCAGACGGGCCATCAGGCTACACTCAACGTAAAAAATCGCTTCAGATCAAGAGATTGGGCGCGAGACCTGTTACAATATGCGCCGCTTTGACCGGGGTTTTCCAGCAAGGATACCGCACCCCGCCTTTTCAAGAACCTAAGACGCACGGAGAACATCCCATGGGCTACAAACATATTCAGGTGCCGAGCAGCGGTGAAAAAATCACCGTCAATGATGACTACAGCCTGAACGTACCGAACAACCCGGTTATACCCTACATCGAGGGCGACGGCATCGGCGTCGATATCAGCCCGGTCATGATCGACGTGGTCAACGCGGCGGTAGATAAGGCCTACAACGGCGACAAGAAAATCTCCTGGATGGAAATCTACACCGGCGAGAAAGCGGCCGAGCTCTACGACGGCGACTGGTTCCCGGAAGAGACTCTGGAGGCAATCAAGGAATACTCGGTGGCGATCAAGGGTCCGCTGACCACCCCGGTCGGCGGCGGCTTCCGCTCCCTGAACGTGGCCCTGCGCCAGGAGCTGGATCTCTACACCTGCCTGCGCCCCGTGCGCTGGTTCGAGGGCGTGCCCTCGCCGGTGAAGAAGCCCGGTGACTGCAACATGGTCATCTTCCGCGAGAACTCCGAGGACATCTACGCCGGTATCGAGTACCAGGCGGGCACCGAGGAAGCGCAAAAAGTGGTCGACTTCATCATCAATGAAATGGGCGCCACCAAGATCCGCTTCCCGAACAACGTCGGTATCGGCATCAAGCCAGTATCCGAGGAAGGCACCAAGCGCCTGGTGCGCAAGGCAATCCAGTACGCCATCGACCAGGACCTGCCCTCCGTGACCCTGGTGCACAAGGGCAATATCATGAAATTTACCGAGGGTGCTTTCCGCGACTGGGGCTACGAGCTGGCGCAGGAAGAATTCGGTGGTGAGCTGCTGGACGGCGGGCCCTGGGTCACCATGAAGAACCCCAACACCGGCAAGGAAATCATCATCAAGGACGTGATTGCCGACGCCATGTTGCAGCAGATTCTGACCCGGCCGTCAGACTACAGCGTGGTCGCCACGCTGAACCTGAACGGCGACTACCTGTCAGACGCCCTGGCGGCCCAGGTCGGCGGTATCGGCATCGCACCGGGTGCCAACCTGTCCGACACCGTGGCCCTGTTCGAGGCCACCCACGGTACCGCCCCGAAGTATGCTGGCCAGGACAAGGTCAACCCGGGCTCCCTGATCCTGTCTGCCGAGATGATGTTGCGGCACATGGGCTGGAACGAGGCCGCCGACCTGATCATCAAGGGCATGAATGGCGCAATCCAGAACGGCACCGTGACCTACGACTTTGAACGCCTGATGGAGGACGCCACCCTGGTGAGCTGCTCCGAGTTCGGCGAGAAGCTGGTCGCAAATATGTAAACCTTCGCGGTTTACCTGAAAGGCCCGCCCAGCGGGCCTGTTACTCTTCTACCTCACAGCGGCGACCCCCTCGCCCAATAACCTTTCCTTGAAATCGCTTATAATGTATCAATATCCAGTAGACGGAGCGCGAGCGTTCTATCCGAAACCCAGTTGAGAGTGGTAGCGTGACCCAGACGTACATCGACAACATTCGCTGCATGGCCCAGGATGACCAGGAACGGGAGGGTGGCACCGCGCTGCAGGAGTCAAAACCTGAACTCAAGCGCCCGCCGCTGTTCAAAGTGGTATTGATCAACGATGACTACACGCCGATGGAGTTCGTGGTCGAAGTGCTGGAGGCCTTTTTCAGCATGAACCGGGAGCAGGCCACCCATGTCATGCTGACGGTGCATACCAAAGGCAAGGGTGTGTGTGGTATTTATACCCGTGACATCGCTGAAACCAAGGCGGCACAGGTGAACCAGTACGCGCGTGAAAATGAGCACCCGCTACTGTGCGAGATCGAGGCATCAGAGGGCTAGGGCCCGGGGAGTGGTAAAGTATGCTGAGTAAGGATCTGGAGCAAACGCTCAACGATGCGTTTCGCGGGGCGCGCTCCAAGCGCCATGAGTTTATGACCGTGGAACACCTGTTGCTGGCGCTACTGGACAACAACGACGCCATCCGCGTGCTCAAGGCCTGCGGCGCGGATATCGGCGGCCTGCGCGGCGACCTCGTGGAGTTTGTCGACGCCACCACCCCCCTGATTCCCGAGCACGAAGAGGACCGCGAAACCCAGCCCACGCTGGGCTTCCAGCGGGTGCTGCAGCGGGCGGTGTTCCACGTGCAATCCTCCGGCAAGAGCGAGGTCACCGGCGCCAACGTGCTGGTGGCGATCTTCTCCGAACAGGAGAGCCAGGCCGTCTATTTCCTCAAGACCCAGAGCATCGCCCGTCTCGACGTGGTGAATTTCATTACCCACGGCATTTCCAAGGTGGGCGACGAGGGCCCCGAGCCGGGCCAGCCGACGCCGGAAGAGGAAGTCGCGGAGGAGGGCGAAGGCAACCCCCTGGACAACTTCGCCACCAACCTCAACGAGGAAGCGAAAGCGGGGCGCATCGACCCGCTGATCGGGCGCATGCCCGAGGTCGAGCGCGTGGCCCAGATCCTGGCCCGCCGGCGCAAGAACAACCCGCTGCTGGTCGGTGAATCCGGGGTGGGCAAGACCGCCATCGCCGAGGGCCTGGCCAAGCTGATTGTCGATGGCGACGTGCCGGAGTTGCTCAAGGACAGCGTGGTTTATGCCCTCGACCTGGGCGCCCTGCTCGCGGGCACCAAGTACCGGGGCGACTTCGAGAAGCGCTTCAAGGGCCTGCTCGCCACCCTCAAGAAACGCGAGGGCGCGATCCTGTTTATCGACGAGATTCACACCATCATCGGTGCCGGGGCGGCCTCCGGCGGGGTGATGGACGCTTCCAACCTGCTCAAGCCCTTACTGACGTCAGGCCAGATGCGCTGCATTGGTTCCACCACCTTCCAGGAGTTCCGCGGCATTTTCGACAAGGACCGGGCCCTCAGCCGCCGCTTCCAGAAAGTGGACGTGCTCGAGCCCAGCCCGGAAGACGCCTACAAGATCCTCAAGGGCCTGAAGTCGCGCTTTGAGGAGCACCACGGCCTGCGCTACACCGACAAGGCCCTGCGCACCGCCACGGACCTGGCTTCCCGCTATATCACCGACCGCTTCCTGCCGGACAAGGCAATCGATGTGATCGATGAAGCCGGCGCCTATCAGCAGCTGCAGCCGCCCTCCAAGCGCAAGAAAGTCGTCGGGGTAGGGGATATCGAGGCCGTGGTCGCGAAGATCGCGCGCATTCCACCGAAGTCCGTGAGCAATGACGACAAGGAAGTACTGCAGAAGCTGGAAAAGAACCTGCAGATGGTGGTGTTTGGCCAGAACAAGGCGATCACCAGCCTTGCGACCTCGATCAAGCTCGCCCGCGCCGGCCTGCGCTCGGGAGACAAGCCGATCGGTTCCTTCCTGCTCGCCGGCCCCACCGGGGTGGGCAAGACCGAGGTCACCCGCCAGCTGGCCAAGCAGCTGGGCCTGGAGCTGATCCGCTTCGACATGTCCGAGTACATGGAGCGCCACACGGTGTCACGCCTGATCGGTGCCCCCCCCGGCTATGTGGGTTTTGACCAGGGTGGCCTGCTGACCGATGCGGTCACCAAGCACCCCCACGCGGTGGTGCTGCTGGACGAGATCGAGAAGGCCCACCCGGAGGTATTCAACCTCCTGTTGCAGGTCATGGACCACGGCGCACTGACCGACAATAACGGGCGCAAGGCGGACTTCCGCAACGTGATCCTGGTGATGACCACCAATGCCGGCGCCGAAAGCGTCAGCCGTCGCACCATTGGCTTTACCGAGCAGGACCACAGCACCGACGGGCTCGAGGCGATCAACAAGATGTTCACCCCGGAGTTCCGCAACCGCCTGGACAGCATCGTGCAGTTCTCGCCCCTGGGAGAGGATGTCATCCTCACCGTGGTGGACAAGTTCCTCACCGAGTTGCAGGGCCAGCTGGACGAAAAACGCGTCACCCTGGACGTGGACGAGGACGCGCGCCTGTGGCTGGTGGAGAAGGGCTACGACATGAACATGGGCGCACGGCCCATGGAGCGCGTGATCCAGGAGCATATCAAGAAGCCCCTGGCCGAGCTGGTCCTGTTCGGGGCCCTGGCCAGCAACGGCGGTACCGCGCTGGTGCGCCTCAACAAGGCCGGGGACGACCTGGATGTGCGCGTGGAAGAAGAGGAAGAGGCTGCGCTGGAGAAGGGCTAGGGCGCGGCCCGGGGCGCCATCACGCCGCGCGCCTAGCGCTCGCGGTAAGTGATGCGGCCCTTGGTCAGGTCGTAGGGAGTCAGCTCGACCCGCACCTTGTCACCGGTCAGGATCCTGATGTAGTTCTTGCGCATTTTGCCGGAGATGTGTGCAGTCACCACGTGACCGTTCTCAAGCTCTACGCGGAAGGTCGTGTTGGGCAGGGTGTCAATCACCTCGCCCTCCATCTCAATCTGGTCTTCTTTTGCCATGCGTTGGCAGATCCTCGGGTAAAATCAGGGGCGCATTTTGCCTGAAACCACGGGGATGTGCCATATGTATCTATGGCAGGAATTGGTGATGTGGCTGCAGTGACGCAGGGCGGTCGCCCTCAGTCGCCGGGAGCTTCCTGCCAGCGGTTATTCTGGTACAGCTCCAGGGGGCGGTATGCCGCCTTGTAGGCCATTTTGCGACAGTTGCTGATCCAGTAGCCGAGATAGAGGTGGTGCAGTCCCATTTCCCGTGCCTGCTCAACCTGCCACAGGATGGCAAAGTTCCCCAGGCCCCGTTGCTCCTCATCGGGGTCAAAGAAGGTATAGATTGCGGACAGGCCATCTGTCATCACATCTACTACCGCAACCGCCACCAGCTTCTGGTGATCATAAAAGCGGTAGTAGCGGGTGCAGTCCCAGGCGTTGTTGAGAAAGGATTCGTACTGTTCCCGGTCCGGCGGGTACATATCCCCATCGGCGTGACGCTCCCGGATATAGCGCTGGTATAACTGGAATGCCTGCTCGTCGCGGATATCGCGGGTGTGTTCCACCGCCAGGTCGCGGTTGCGCTTGAGGGTGCGCCGCTGGCTGCGGTTGGGCCTGAAGCGCTGCACCGGGATGCGGGCTGGTATGCAGGCCCGGCAGCCGCTGCAGTGCGGACGGTAGATGTGGCTGCCGCTGCGCCTGAACCCGAGCATGGACAGACTGCTATAGAGGTGCTGATCGACCTCCTGCCGGGGGTCGATAAACAGGGTCGTCGCCTCCTGATCCTCCAGGTAACTGCAGCTGTGAGGGTAGGTGGTGTAGACTTTGAGATCCCGCAGGGATGAGGTCACGCGAGCGCTCCGGCTTACTCGAGGTCAACACAGGCGGAGGGCACCCGCCAGTCGGTCGCCCCGCCTTCATTGACAGTTTGGTCAAGCTCTCGCTCGAAGTCCAGCCTCGAGATCGAGCGTGCCCCAAGACTGTTCAGGTGCGCGCTTTCCACCTGGCAGTCAATCAGCTGAAAACCCTCCCGCCGCAGGATATGCACCAGCGCCACCATGGCGACCTTGGAGGCGTCGGTCGCCAGGCTGAACATGGATTCGCCGAAAAACACCCGCCCGAGGGCGATGCCATACAGCCCCCCGACGAGCCGCTCCTCCCGGTACACCTCGACGGAATGGGCGACACCGCGGCGGTGCAACGCGCAGTAGGCTTCGATCATTTCCTCGCTGATCCAGGTGCCCTCGGCACCCGCACGCAGGCCCGCGCATTGGCGCATTACCGCGGCAAAGGCGCTGTCTGTGGCCAGGCGAAAATCACTGCGGCGCAGGGTTTTGCGCAGGCTGCGGGATACGTGCAGCTCTCCGGGGTAGAGTACCGAGCGCGGGTCCGGCGTCCACCAGAGCACCGGCTCGGGGGGCTGGTACCAGGGAAAAATGCCGCGGCGATAGGCGCTGACCAGGCGCTCGGGGGTGAGTTCGCCGCCGGCTGCCAGCAGGCCGTTGGGATACTCCAGGGCCTGGCTGGTCGGCGGGAACTCATCCTGGTCACCCAGGCGCTGCAGCAGCGGCATATCAGCCCGCGAGGTTGTCCAGGTACTTTTCCGCGTCCAGGGCCGCCATGCAGCCAAAACCTGCAGAGGTCACGGCCTGGCGATAGATGTGATCGCCGACGTCGCCGGCGGCGAACACGCCGGGCGCGGAGGTGGCCGTGGCATTACCCTCGGTGCCGCTGCGCACGGTAATGTAGCCCTCGCGCATGTCGAGCTGGCCCGCGAAGATATCCGTGTTGGGTTTGTGGCCGATGGCGATAAACACGCCGGCCAGCTCCACCTCGGTCAGGCTGTCATCCTTGGTGGACTTGACCCGCATCCCGGTGACGCCGGTGGCATCGCCGAGTACCTCGTCCAGGGTGTGGTCCCAGAGTATTTTGACCTTGCCCTCGGCCTCGCGGGCAAACAGGCGGTCCTGCAGCACCTTCTCGGCCCGCAGGCTGTCGCGGCGGTGCACCAGCACCACTTCGGAGGCAATATTCGCCAGGTAGAGCGCTTCCTCGACCGCGGTATTACCGCCGCCGATCACGGCGACCTTCTGGTTGCGGTAGAAAAAACCGTCACAGGTGGCGCAGGCGCTGACACCCTTGCCCATGAAGGCTTCCTCGGAGGCCAGGCCCAGGTACTGGGCGGAGGCGCCGGTGGCGATAATCAGGGCATCGCAGGTATAGCTGCTGGTGCCGCTGAGGCGCATGGGCCGGGACTTGAGGTCGACCTCTTCAATGTGGTCGAAGATCACCTGGGTCTCGAAACGCTCGGCATGGTCCAGCATCTGCTGCATCAGCTGCGGCCCCTGCAGGTCCGCGGCGCCACCGGGCCAGTTCTCCACCTCGGTGGTAGTGGTGAGCTGGCCACCCTGCTGCATCCCGGTGATCACCACCGGGCGCAGGTTGGCCCGGGCCGCGTACACCGCCGCGGTGTAACCGGCGGGGCCGGAGCCAAGGATGATCAAGGGGTGGTGCTGAACGTCACTCATGCTGGTTATTTCCCGATTGCCTGTGTTAAATGGGTGCGCCGCGGCTGCGTGCGGGCCACGGGGCGCCGCGTCAGACTCATGCGATGGGGGCGCTCTATGGTAATTTAAAGGGCCGCCTGCGGCAAAGGCTAGGGCGATTCTAAATATCCGTCATAAGCTTTTGAAATGCCTGTAAAAGTGGCAGAATAAGGAAAATCCCGAGACCCCCTGATCGTGCCAGAGAACACCGAGACCCAACATTTCCTTGGCCCCCGCCTGCGGGAGGGTGCCTTTATCGCTGTCAGCGCGATCTGCCTGTACATGGTTCTCGCCCTGGTCACCTACAGCCCCAATGATCCCGGCTGGTCGGCAACCGGCACCGGCTCGCGCATCGCCAACGCCGGGGGCCCCACGGGCGCGTGGCTGGCAGACGTGGCGTTTTCGCTGGTTGGCTTTGCCGCCTACCTGATTCCCGTGCTGCTGGCCTACCGCGCCGTGGTGATCCTGCTCCAGCGCCATGAAGGGCGTCCCTTCGACTGGGTCACCTTCGGTATTCGCGCCCTGGGCCTGGTACTGGTCATGATTGCCGGCACGGCCCTGGCGGCGATGAACGACCTGGGTCGGTCAGGCCTGCCCCAGGGCGCCGGCGGCATTCTCGGCCAGGCGATCGGCGATGCCTTTACCCTGGCCTTCTCGGAGATTGGCAGTCGCCTGATCCTGCTGGCGGTGTTCCTCTTCGGCATGACCATCTTCACTGATCTCAGCTGGCTGAAGTTGATGGATACACTCGGGCGCTGGACCATGACCGCACTGCAGCGTGTGCGTGACGGCGTCATGGGCGTGGTGGACCGGGCCCGGGACCGCCGCCAGCGGGAGAAGGCCATCGAGGCGCGCAAGCTGGAGATCGACCAGCACGTGGAGCAGGAAAAGAAACGCAAGCCCCCCAAGATCAAGCCCCTCAAGGCCAAGCCCCAGCCCAGTGAGCGGGTCGAGAAGGAAAAGCAGCAACCCCTGTTTGACGTCCCGGTCACCGGGGAGCTGCCGCCCCTGGAGCTGCTGGATCAGGCCCATCGGGACCCCAACAAGGGCTTCTCCAAGGAGGCCCTGGAGGGCATGTCCAAGCTGCTGGAGCTCAAGCTGCTGGACTTCGGGGTCAAGGCCGAGGTGGTGGCAGTCTACCCCGGCCCGGTGATTACCCGCTTTGAGATCCAGCCGGCGCCGGGGGTCAAGGTGTCGCGGATTTCCAATCTGGCCAAGGACCTGGCGCGCTCGCTGGCCGTCATCAGCGTGCGCGTGGTCGAGGTGATTCCCGGCAAGTCCGTGGTCGGTATCGAGATTCCAAACGAGGACCGGGAGATCGTGAATTTCCGCGAAGTCCTGTCTTCCCAGGCCTTTGACCAGTCCCGCTCCCCCCTGACCCTGGCCCTGGGCCACGATATCTCCGGCGAACCGGTGGTCGCGGACCTGGCGAAAATGCCGCACCTGCTGGTAGCGGGTACCACCGGCTCGGGCAAGTCGGTGGGGGTCAATGCAATGCTGCTGAGCCTGCTGTACAAGTCCACGCCCGAGGATGTGCGCCTGATCATGGTGGACCCTAAGATGCTGGAGCTGTCGGTTTACGACGGCATTCCGCACCTGTTGACGCCGGTCATTACCGACATGAAGGATGCCGCCAACGGCCTGCGCTGGTGCGTGGCGGAGATGGAGCGGCGATACAAACTGATGGCGGCCCTCGGGGTGCGCAACCTCGCGGGCTACAACCGCAAGGTCAACGACGCCAACAGGCATGGCGAACCCATCCCCGACCCGCTGTGGACGCCAGACCCGATGTTTGCCGAGACCGACGAGGAGCAGACTCCGCCGGGACTGGAAAGACTGCCCTCAATCGTGGTGGTGATCGACGAGTTCGCCGACATGATGATGATCGTCGGCAAGAAGGTCGAGGAGCTTATCGCGCGGATCGCGCAGAAGGCCCGGGCGGCGGGTATTCACCTGATCCTTGCCACCCAGCGACCGTCGGTGGACGTGATCACCGGCCTGATCAAAGCCAATGTGCCCACCCGGATTGCCTTCCAGGTGTCCTCCAAGGTCGATTCGCGCACCATCCTCGACCAGGGCGGGGCGGAGCAGTTGCTCGGCCACGGCGACATGCTTTACCTGCCGCCGGGGTCGGGCCTGCCGAACCGCGTGCACGGCGCCTTCTGTTCCGACGAGGAGGTGCACCGGGTAGTGGCCGACTGGAAGCGTCGCGGCGAACCTTCCTACATTGACGGCCTGCTGGACGAGGGCGGCAGCACCCCGGTCACTGCCAGTGAACTGCAGCAGGCCGGTGGCGGCGAGGAGGACGACGAGAGCGACGCCCTGTACGACGAGGCGGTACACTACGTTACCCAGAGTCGCCGCGCCTCCATCTCGTCGGTGCAGCGCAAGCTGCGCATCGGCTACAACCGGGCGGCGCGCCTGATCGAGGCCATGGAGGCTTCCGGCGTGGTCAGCGAGATGGGGACCAACGGCCAGCGCGAGGTGCTGGCGCCACCGCCGCCGGAATAAGCGCCGCCGCACTAGCCCGGCCGTCTCGCGGCCTGCGTCAGGCCCATGCGGCAACCGTTTGCAAACCCCTGGAGACTTCATGCGAATCCTGACCCTGCTACTCCTGCTGCTGCCACTGGCGGCCTTCGCTGACGACACGGACGCCCTGCTCGAACGCCTCAAGGATCTGCGCAGCCTGCAGGGTGAATTCACCCAGCGCCAGTACCTGCAGGGGGGCGGTGAGCCCCTGGTCAGCGCCGGCAATTTTCGCCTGCTGCGCCCCGGCTACTTTGCCTGGGAGGTCATCCAGCCCGACAGCCAGCTGGTACTGGCGACGCCCGAGTACCTCTGGCACCACGATCGCGACCTGGAAACCGTCACCCGCAGGCCCGTGGATACCGGCGGACAGCTGACCCCGCTGCAGGTGCTGGGCGGCAACGCCGTGGTCCTGCGCGCCAGTTACCAGGTCGAGGCACTGGAAGCCGCGGGGGATTTTCGCCTGACGCCGATCGAGCCGGAGGCGGGCTTTCGCTCTGTGGTCCTGCATTTTGCCGATGAGGGCCTTGAGGGCATGACCATCATCGATACCCTGGGGCAGCGGGTTGAGGTGGCATTCTCCGCACTGACACGCAACCCCTCGCTCACCGCCGCGGAATTCCAGTTCACGCCACCACCGGACGCCGACCTGTTCTACCATGACCAATGACTTGTTTGGCGACGCCCCGGAGCGAGCCTACCAGCCCCTGGCGGCGCGCCTGCGCCCGGCTGACCTCGGCGCTTACGCCGGCCAGGCGCATATCCTGGGGCCGGGCAAACCCCTCCGCCAGGCGATCGATAAACACCAGCTGCATTCGATGGTGTTCTGGGGACCCCCGGGGGTGGGCAAGACCACCCTGGCACGGATTGTTGCGGCAAACGCCAACGCCCACTTTCTGCAACTTTCCGCTGTCCTCGCAGGGGTCAAGGAGATTCGCGAGGCGGTGCACAGTGCGCGCCAGAACCGAGCCAGCGGTCGCGATACGGTCCTGTTCGTGGACGAGGTGCACCGCTTCAACAAGTCCCAGCAGGACGCGTTTCTGCCGCACGTGGAAGAGGGCACCCTGATCTTTATCGGGGCGACCACGGAAAATCCCTCATTCGAGCTGAACAACGCCCTGCTGTCCCGGGCACGGGTGTACAAGCTGCGAGCGCTGGAGGAGGCCGATATCGTGGCGGTCCTCGAGCGCGGGCTCGCGGCCCTGGAACCCCGGACCACCGCAGGCGAGCACTGCCTGGCCCTGATCGCCAGGCAGGCCGACGGCGACGCCCGGCGGGCGCTGAACCTGCTGGAACTGGCCGCGGACCTGGCGGTGGACGAGGCGGGCGGGCAGCGCCTGATCAGCGAAGACACGCTGGCCGAGGTGATGCAGGCCTCCCTGCGCCGTTTCGACAAGGGCGGCGACCTGTTCTACGACCAGATCAGTGCGCTGCACAAGGCAGTGCGCGGCAGCGCGCCCGACGCGGCCCTGTACTGGTTCTGCCGCATGCTCGACGGCGGCTGCGACCCGCTGTACATCGCCCGCCGGGTGGTGCGGATGGCCAGCGAGGATATCGGCAACGCCGATCCCCGGGCCCTCAGTCTGTGCCTGGATGCCTGGCAGGTGCAGGAGCGCCTGGGCAGCCCCGAGGGCGAACTGGCCCTGGCCCAGGCGATCACCTACCTCGCCTGCGCACCCAAGAGCAACGCGGTGTACAGCGCCTACAAGGCGGCCCGGGCGGATGTCGAGGCCAGCCCCAGCCATGAGGTGCCCCTGCATCTGCGCAATGCGCCCACCAGCCTGATGCGGGATGAGGGCTATGGTGAAGACTACCGCTACGCCCACGACGAACCCGGGGCCTTTGCACCGGGGGAAAACTATTTTCCCGAGCCGCTGCAGGATCGGCGCTATTACGAGCCCACAGAGCGCGGGCTGGAGCAGAAAATACGCGCCAAGCTGGAGCAGCTGCGGGCCCTCGACGCCAGCAGTGACCGGCAGCGCTATGATCGGTGACTTTGCTGTTACCGTCTTGAGGAGGCCTCGATGCACTTTGTAGCCTATGTTGCGGTGGGCGGCGCGCTGGGCGCCAGCGCACGCTACCTGCTGTCCCAGTGGGTGCACAGCCTGTGGCAGCACGCCTGGCCCGTGGGCACGCTGCTGGTCAACCTGCTGGGCTCCTTTGCCATCGGCGTGGTATTCGTACTGATCGAACGCCAGGCCCTGCACCCTGACTGGCGCGGCGTGTTGATGGTGGGCTTCCTTGGCGCCTTTACCACATTCTCAACCTTTTCCCTGGAAACGATTGCCTTGCTGGAGTCCGGCCGGCTGGCGCCCGCGCTCGCCTATATCCTGGCAAGCGTCCTCAGCTGCATACTCGCCGCGGGCTTCGCCGTGTGGCTGACGCGCTCCCTGTTCTAGCGCTCGCGGGCTACGCCCGCCGACATGGAAAAGCCCGGGTGATGACGCTAAGATGTGCGACCTTTACGCCGGGGTAGGGCCAGCGCGGCAGTCGCTCGCCAGCCCACACAGGCCGCGATACGGAAACGCAACATGCTCGACATTAAACAGCTGAGAAAAGACCCGGAGGGCGTGGTGGCGTCACTGGCACGCCGGGGTTTTGACCTGGATTTGGACGCCTTCCGCAGCCTCGATGCCAGGCGCAAGCAGGCTGACGTTGAAAGCCAGTCCCTGCAGGCCGAGCGCAAGAGCGCGTCGAAGAAAATCGGCGAGCTGATCAAGCAGGGCATGAGCGTCGACGAAGCGAAAACCGAGGTCGAGGAAATTCTGCAGAAACTGTCCCGCGAGCTGGATGACGCCACCGCGGCCGCCACCGAGATCCAGGCGCAGCTGGAAAGCCTGCTTTTGGGCGTGCCCAACCTGCCTGCGGAAGAGGTCCCGGCAGGCGCCGACGAGGCGGACAATCTCGAGGTCTCGCGCTGGGGCGAAGTCCCGGCCTTCGATTTCAGCCCCCGGGATCACGTCGACCTGGGCGAGGGACTCGGCCAGCTGGACACGGAAAGCGCGGCCAAGATCGCGGGCTCGCGCTTTGCGGTCATGAGCGGCGAGTTGGCGCGCCTGCACCGCGCACTGATCCAGTTCATGCTGGACCTGCACACGCGCTCCCATGGCTACCGCGAGATCTACGTGCCCTATATCGTCAATGCAGACTCCCTGCAGGGTACCGGCCAGCTACCCAAGTTTGAGGAGGACCTGTTCAAGCTGCAGGGCGAGCACGACTACTACCTGATTCCCACCGCCGAGGTGCCGGTCACCAATATGGCGCGGGACAGGATTTTCGAGGCCAGCGAGCTGGCTGACGGGGGCATGAGGTTTGTCTGTCACACCCCCTGTTTCCGCAGCGAGGCCGGCAGCTACGGACGCGATACCCGGGGCCTGATCCGCCAGCACCAGTTTGAGAAGGTCGAGCTGGTGCAGATGGTAACGCCAGCGGCGTCGGAGCAGGCGCTGGAGCAGCTGACGGGCCACGCGGAGGCGGTGCTGCAGGCGCTCGAACTACCCTACCGCAAGGTCATGCTGTGTGGCGGGGACCTCGGCTTTTCCTCCCGCAAGACCTATGACCTGGAGGTCTGGTTGCCCGGGCAGGATGCCTTCCGGGAGATCTCCTCCTGCTCCAATTTTGGCGACTTCCAGGCGCGACGCATGCAGGCGCGGTGGCGCAACCCCGAGACCGGCAAGCCCGAGCTGCTGCACACCCTGAACGGTTCCGGGCTCGCTGTGGGGCGCACCCTGGTCGCGATCCTGGAAAACGGCCAGCGCCACGACGGCTCGGTGGCCATCCCGGCAGCGCTGCGCGCCTATACGGGTGGCATCGAGGTGCTGTCGCCGGGCTGACCCCGCAGGGCCCCACAGCGGTGGGGCCGGCGTGGCAAGCGGCGCCCTGTTATGGAAACCCTGCCCCTGTTTCATCGCCTCCAGGCGCGACCGGTCACCCTGATCGGTGGCGGCCAGGTCGCCACCCGCAAGGCCAAGCTACTGGCCCGCGCCGGTGCCCGGCTGACAGTAATCGCACCGGAAATCACCACCGAACTGCAGGCGTTGATCGGTGATGAGGGACAATGGCTGGCGCGCAAATACGCCGGGACCGGGGACCTCGAGGGGGCAGTGCTGATTGTCGTGGCCACACCCGATAGCGCGGTCAATGCGGCAATCTCCGCCGCCGCCCAGGCACGGCTCACGCCGGTGAACGTGGTGGATGCCCCCGAACTGTGCAGCGTTATTTTCCCCTCCCTGGTAGACCGCTCACCGCTGGTGATCGGTATATCCAGCAACGGCCGCAGCCCGGTCCTGGCCCGCGCGGTCAGGCGCCGCATCGAGAGCGCGGTGCCCGCAGCCTACGGCCGCCTGGCGGCTTTTGCCGGACGCATGCGGGAGCGTATCAAGCAGGGAGTCAGCACCGAGTCCGAGCGCCGCCTGTTCTGGGAGCGTGTGATCGACGGCCCGATAGCCGAGCTGGTGCTGAACGGGCGGGATGACGCGGCGGAAGCCGCGCTGGATGAGGCCCTCGCCGACCGCGACCAGGCTGTCCGGGGCGAGGTCTACCTGATCGGCGCGGGTCCGGGTGACCCTGACCTGATGACCTTTAAAGCCCTGCGCCTGCTCCAGCGTGCCGACGTGGTGCTCTACGACCGCCTGGTGAATCCGGCGATTGTAGATCTGGCCAGGCGCGATGCGGAGCGTATCTATGTCGGCAAGCGGCGGGCCGAGCATGCCGTGCCCCAGGACCAGATCAACCAGCAACTGCTGGACCTCGCCCTGGAGGGGAAGGTCGTGGCCAGGCTGAAGGGCGGCGACCCCTTTATTTTCGGCCGCGGCGGCGAAGAGCTCGAACTACTGATCCAGCGCGGCATCAGCTTCCAGGTCGTGCCTGGCATCACCGCCGCCTCGGGTGCGTCCTGCTATGCCGGGATTCCCCTGACCCATCGCGACCACGCGCAAAGCGTGCGCTTTGTCGCCGGCTACCTGAAGGGCAATCGGGTTGAACATGACTGGGGTGAATTTCGCAATCCCGCCGAGACCCTGGTGTTCTACATGGGCTTGATGGCCCTGCCGGAAATTTGCGACCACCTGGTTCGCAGCGGCCGCGACCCGGCAACGCCCGTGGCCCTCGTGGAGCGGGCGACCCTGCCCGAGCAGCGGGTGCTTACGGGGACCCTGGCCAGCATGCCGGGTATCGCCGATGCGGCAGCACCCCAGGCCCCCACCTTGTTGATTGTGGGGGACGTGGTGCGCCTGCAGGGCGAACTTGGCTGGTTTGGCGACCGCGACGCCGATTAGTCCTTGCGCTTTTCCCCCGGGGTATGCGCGGCGAAGCGCCGTTCGCGCAGGAGCAGGGCATCGACCAGGATATTGCCGGCCTCGGTCAGCAGGACATCGTCCGCTTCCACCTCCTCCACGTCACCAGCGCTCTCGTCCTCGGTAGTGTCTTCGACGACGTCCGCATCCTCGTCCTCCAGGGAGGTGAGCAATTCCTCGCCCAGCGCTTCGCGACGCTTGTTCTCGATCGCCAGGGCCTTGGCTTCCTGGGATTCGCGCAGCGCCTTGCGGCCCGCCTCGTCCAGGGGCAGCGACTTGATCTGGCTGCTCTGTTCGGCCAGGTTTACCTGGTCCTGGAGATAGACATAGTCGGGGTTGTTGGCGCTGCGCTCCTGGAACAGCTTGGCCACCTCCGGCAGCACGCTGTCCATGTCCTGGTAGCGGCGGTGGCGCACCGGGTTGATCTGGTCCCAGTTCAGGGCGTGATCCAGGGCGCTCTCACCGATCTCGTCGTGGTCGTAGAGGGCCGGGAAGGTGATGTCCGGAACCACGCCACGGTGCTGTGTGCTGTCGCCGGAAATACGGTAGAACTTCGATTCGGTCAGCTTGAGTTGCCCCTCGGTGAGGGGTATCAGGGTCTGCACCGTGCCCTTGCCAAAGGAGCGGTCACCGACGATCAGGCCACGCTCATAGTCCTGTATCGCCCCGGCGAAGATCTCCGAAGCCGAGGCACTCAGGCGGTTGATCATGACCACCAGCGGGCCTTCGTAGTAGGGGCCGCGCAGGCGCTTGCCGTCCCGCCACACGCGGCGGGAGGAGTGGCGAATCTGCACCGTGGGCCCGTACTCGATAAACAGCCCGGTAAGCTCGTTGGCCTCCTGCAGGGATCCACCGCCGTTATTGCGCAGGTCAATGACGATGCCGTCGACCTTGTCTTCCTCCTGCAATTCATCGAGCAGGCGTTTCACATCGCGGGTGGTGCTCTTGTAGTCCTTTTCGCCACGGCGCATGGCGTCGAAGTCAATGTAGAAGGCGGGAATGTCGATCACGCCCACACGGCTCGTGCTGTCACCGTTGGGGACTTCCAGTACCCGCTTCTGGGCGGACTGCTCCTCCAGCTTCACCTTCTCGCGCACGATGGTGATGTTCTTGCGCTCGCCGGTGGTGGGGGACTTCGCCGGAATCACCTGCAGGCGTACCTTGGATCCCTTGGGGCCGCGAATCAGCTCGACCACCTCGTCCAGGCGCCAGCCGATCACGTCGACAAATTCACCGTCGGCGTCCTGGGCCACGGCCACGATGCGATCCGAGGGCTTCAGCTCCCCCTGCTTGTCAGCCGGGCCCGCAGCTACCAGCCGCGCGACCTTGGTGTATTCATCTTCCAGCTGCAATACCGCACCGATGCCCTCCAGGGACAGGCTCATGTTGATATTGAAGTTCTCCGAGCGCCGCGGCGACAGGTAGTTGGTATGCGGGTCGTAAAGCTCGGTCAGGGCGTTGGCGTAGATCTGGAATACGTCCTGGTGATTGTACTGGCGCACGCGGTTGAGCTGGTTGCGGTAGCGCTTCTCCAGGGTCTCGGCGATCTCTTCCTCCGGCTTCTCCGTCATGCGCAGACTGAGCACCTGGTTTTTCAGGTGCCGGCGCCAGCGGTCGTCAAGGTCTGCCTGGGACTCCGCCCAGGGGCGGGCGTCGGTGTCCAGCAGGTATTCCTCCTCGACGTCGAAGTCCATGCCGGCAACGGTTTGCGGCAGGCCGTCCAGCACGGCCTCGAGGCGCTGCTCCAGGCGCTGCTGGAAGCGGTTGAATATCGCAAAGCCCGCGTCGAGACGACCCTTGTGCAGGTCGTCGTCCATGACCGTGCGGTAGCGCTCGAACTCCGCCAGGTCCGACGCGGTGAAAAACATCTTGCCGCTGTCGAGGCTGTCGATGTAATTGTCCAGGTGCATCGAGGAGAGTTCGTTGTCGTAGTTGAGTTTGGCGTAGTGCCGCTCCTCCAGCTGTTCGATCATCTCGACGATGGTCTCCTGCTGGGATTCGGTGTACTCAATCAGGGCCAGGGCCGGCCTGCCGGTCAGCCCCGCCGCGAGCAAAAGTAGTAACGCACACAGCGCCTGGCGCAGGTGGAGAGTAGCCGTCAGGGGCCCGGGATTGGCGTTATTCAAGTCTGTCACCTCGTTATCGCTTATCGACTGAAGTGTACCCCGCCGTGGGGTGTGGTCAAATGCTTCTTGCTTGGAGGGCGCGCAGGGGCAAAAGTTCGCCGGCCGCAATTCGCGGATCAATCCGCGAAGGTGGGGTCGCGCACAAACAGCATGTCCATCACGATCTGCGGGTTCCAGCGCTGCAGGCTGGCCTCGCTGGCGTGGCGTATCGCGTCCAGCTCCGCCACGGTGCGGATGCTGAAGGCCTCCGAGACCACCACATGGACCAGCATGTACACATTGCGTCCACGCTTGGTGACCCGCACCTCAACCTGGTCGTATTCGACCTCCTCGAGGGAGGCGAGCAGGCGCTGCTCAATCTCGCTGACCAGCGGCTCCGGCGGCGCCATGATCACGATTTCACGCAGACTGTCCAGCAGGATACCCACCGGTATCGGCAGTGCCAGGGTCACGATCACGATCAGCAGGATGGGATCGACCAGTGGCGCCCAGTGGGCCCAGGCGGACTGTTCCAGCAGCCAGGCGATCATGAAGCCGGTGAATACTGCGGCACTGAGCAGGCCGTCGACAAACCAGGTGCGCGACTCAACCCGGACCAGGTCGGAGCGGGCCTCGCGGCTGGCGCGTTCCATCAGGGCGGCCACTGCAAAGCATCCAACGGTGGCAATGGCCCCGTACAGTACGCCCAGGCCATAGACCATGTCGTTACCGCCCGCCAGCAGGCGACGCACCGCCTCCACCAGGGCATAGACACAGGCCACCAGGATAAACAGCGCCTTGAACAGGTTCAGGGTGGGCTCCATCGCGGTATAGCCGAAATGGAAGTTATCGTCATCGGGACGCTGGGCGAGGCGGGCGACCTTCAGTGTCAGCAGGGCCACACAGAGAGCGATCAGCGAGTAGATGCCGTCGAAGAGGATCGCGTCGGAGCCGGTCACCAGGGCAAAGCCCAGGGCGAGCACCACAAAAAACACCACACCATAGAGCGCAAAGCGCAATGCGCGCTGCTCGTCGTGCCAGTGTAGTTTGTCATTCATGCGCAATCTCCCGCCGCGAATTGTAAGCAGATGGAGCCGCAGGCGCCACTACCCTTAGGGGTTAGCGGAAAACAATAATATTCTTTAATACAGTAGCTTATAGATACTATTTCAGGTGTGAACTGAAGTCGCGTAATCGCGGAGTCAAGGATTTTCGGCGCACATCCCCGGTGACAGCTATAACTAAGGGGGCGGATCGGTGAGCGGGGAGGGGCAGTGGAACATCCAGGCACAGTGATCGACCTGGTGACGGCGGTGACGACCCTGTTGCTGGTAGCCGCCGCGGTGCTGGCCATGAGCAAGCGGATTCGGCTGCCGTTTACCGTGCTGCTGGTGGTTATCGGCATCGGCCTGTCGGAACTCGCCAGGCTGGCGCCAGAGGTCCTGGCACCACTGGTGGAATTCCATATCTCCCCGGACCTGATCCTGTTCGTGTTCCTGCCCACCCTGATTTTCGAGTCCTCCCTGCACCTGGAGGCGCGGGAATTGCGCCGCAACCTGCTGCCGGTACTGACCCTGGCCGTGCCGGGCCTGTTGATTTCGACGGTGATTATCGGCTCCCTGGTCTCCTGGCTGACGCCAATCGACTTCAGCGCCGCCCTGGTCCTGGGGGCGATACTCAGCGCCACCGACCCGGTGGCGGTGATCTCCCTGTTCAAGCAGCTGGGAGCGCCGCGCCGCCTGACCATCCTGGTGGAGGGGGAGAGCCTGTTCAACGATGCCACCGCGATCGTCGCTTCCCAGATCCTGCTGGCGATTGCGGTGGCGGGCTACGTGTCCACCCAGACCATTATCGCCGGCGTCGGCGATTTCCTGTTCGTGTTTTTCGGCGGCGCCCTGGTGGGCTGGGCCATGGCGGTGGTGACCGGGTTCTTCCTGGGCCGGGTGGAAGGGGATCCCCTGATAGAAATCTCGCTGACCACGATCCTGGCCTACTTCTCCTTCCTGATCGCCGAACACACGCTGCACGTCAGCGGGGTGATGGCCACGGTAGCCGCGGCCCTGACGATTGGCGGCTGGGGCCGCTCCAAGATATCCCACTCGGTCAGCGAGTACCTGGAGAACTTCTGGGAGTACCTCGCCTTCGTCGCCAATGCGCTGATCTTCCTGCTGGTAGGCCTGCAGATAGACCTCGCGGCCCTGGCCGCATCCTGGCAGATGCTGCTCTACGTGATTCTGGCCATGTTGATTGCCCGCGCCGCGGTGGTGTTTTCGCTGGTCCCCCTGGTGAGCAGGTTGCCCGGGGCCGAGGTGATCGACCGCAAGTTCCAGGCGGTGATGTACTGGGGCGGGCTGCGCGGCGCCATCGCCCTGGCCATTGCCCTCAGCCTGGGCGACTTCCGTTACGCCGATACCTTCGTGGTGCTGGTCACCGGCGCGGTGCTGTTCACCCTGATCGTGCCGGGGCTCAGCATCGAGAAACTGATTCGCAGCCTGGGCCTGCACCATCCGCCACTGGCGGACCGGATCGCCCGCAGCGAGGCGCAGCTCAATGCCAGGCGCAAGGCGCTTGCCGAGCTGCCCGAACTGCAGCGTTCGGGCGGCTTCTCCGCGCGCACCGCGGCGCGCCTGGGCACCCGCTACCAGCTTGCAATCGACGACGCGGAACAGCGCTACGCCGAACAGCGTGAGGAAGAGCTCGACGACAAGCAGGCTTACAACCTGCTCCTGCTGAAGTGCTTTTCTGTGCAAAAGGCCCTTTATCACCAGCTGTTCGGTCGCGGCCACCTCAGCGAGAAGACCTACCGCAACCTGGTCTACGCCCTCAACGTGGAGGGGGACAGCCTGCGCTATCACAACGTCCTGCCCCATGTGCCGCCGCGCTCCTATCTCGAGCGCTGGAGCCGCAACACCTGGATGCGCCTGGTCCAGCGACTGGGTTTCGGCCTCTTCGATCGCTACGCGGAGTCGATTCGCAGCCACTCCACAGCGCGGGACTACGAGCTAGCGTGGGCGGGCTACCAGGGCTGCGTGCGCGTGCTCGCCTGTATCGACGAACTCTCGGCACTCAGCCAGACCCGCAGCAGCGTGGCGGAGGAGGTGAGGGCACTGTTCAAACGCTGGTCCCGGGGCGCGCGCAAGCGCCTGGACGCCATTGTCGAGCAGTTCCCGGAGTTCAATACGGCCAGCCAGCAGCGCCTCGCCGAGCGCATGATGCTGCACGCCCAGTGTGATTTTATTGTCGCCCAGCGCCGCAGTGGCTCCATCCCCAACAGCGTTGCCAGCCAGTTGCTGGCAGAGCTGGATGAACAGGTGCGTGCCCTGCGTGGCTACGACACCGCGCACCTGCGCCTGGATCCCAGTGAGCTGCTGCGCAAGGTGCCGCTGTTCGCCGACCTGCCGGAGCAGGAGGTGCCCCGGATCCTGCAGTGCCTGCGCCAGCGCACCGTGCCCGCGCGCCAGGACCTGATCCAGGAAGGTGGCAGTGACCAGTCTCTCTACCTGATCGCCCGCGGCCGCATGCGGGTACTGCGGCGTGACGAGGGCGGCGAGGAGCAGGAGCTGGCGATACTGGGCGCCGGTGACTTCGTGGGCGAGTCCGGCTTTCTTACCGGCGAGCATCGCAGCGCGACCTGCCGGGCACTGACGCCCTGTGCCGTCTACGAGCTCAAGCGCAAGGACCTGGATACCTTTCTCGCTACCTGCCCGGAGCTGCGCGCAGCCCTCGAGGCAGCGCTGCAGCTGCGCGGTGGGGCGGCGGACCCGCTCACTCCCTGAGGGCGCTGCGGGCGGCACGCGAGCCGCGTCGAATGTGCTACCCTTCGCATCTTTTAAAGAGGCAGGAGTCAGCATGCCGAAGCAGCGCATCGTCGTGGGCCTGAGTGGGGCCTCGGGGGTCATCTACGGGATCCGCCTGTTGCAACACCTCCGGGAAATGCCCGGGATAGAGACTCACCTGATCATCTCCGACGGCGCGGCGATCAATATCGCGGTCGAGACCAGCTATCGCCTGGAAGAGGTCAAGGCGCTCGCCGACGTCGTCTACAGCAACGACAATCTCGCCGCTTCCCTGGCCAGCGGTTCCGTGCGCACCGACGGCATGGTCATCGCCCCCTGCAGCATCAAGACCCTGTCCGGGGTGGCCAACTCCTATGCCGACAACCTGCTGGTACGGGTGGCGGACGTCATGCTCAAGGAGCAGCGCAAACTGGTCCTGCTGGTTCGCGAGGCGCCGCTGCACAAGGGCCACCTGGAGCTGATGACCCGCTGTGCCGATTACGGGGCGCTGATCTACCCGCCGGTGCCCGCCTTCTACCACGAGCCGACCAGCATCAACGACCTGATCGACCAGACCCTGGGCAAGGTGCTGGACCACCTGCAGATCGAGCACCAGTTGTTCCGCCGCTGGGGAGAGAAGGGGCGCGAAGGCGAAAAAGATAGCGGAGCAAGTAAATGAAGGAGCCCCTCTGGACCCCGCCGGCCGCGCGCGTTCGCGAGGCAGCGCTGACGGCCTTTACCGAGCGTATGCATGCCCAACACGGCGGCCTTGAAGGCGCCGATTACTTCGGCCTCCACCAGTGGGCGGTGCAGCATCCCGAGGCCTTCTGGGAAGGCGTCTGGTCCTTCACCGAGGTGCAGTCCAGCCAGGCCCCGGAGACGATTGCCAGCGGCCTGGAGCGTATGCCCGGCACGCGCTGGTTCCCCGGGGCCAGACTCAATTTTGCCGAGAACCTGCTGCGCTACCGGGATCAGCGACCCGCCCTGGTGGGCCGCCTGGAGAATGGCGAGCGCCGGTCCATCACCTACGCCGAGCTCTACCGCGAGGTGGCCCAGCTGGCCGCGGCGCTGCGCGCGATGGGCGTCGTCCCGGGGGACCGCGTCGCCGGCTTTATGCCCAACCTGCCGGAAACCGTGATCGCCATGCTCGCCACCACCAGCATCGGCGCCCTGTGGTCCTCCTGTTCCCCGGACTTCGGGATAAACGGCGTGCTCGACCGTTTTGGCCAGATCGAGCCCAAGGTGTTGTTCGCGGCGGACGGCTACTTCTACAACGGCAAGACCGTTGACTCGCTGCCGCGGATTGCGGGTATCGCGGAGGCCATCGACAGCCTGGAGCAGGTGGTCGTGGTGCCGGTGGTCAATCCGGCCCCCGACCTCGGCGCCTTCGGTGGCCTGCTTTACCGGGAGACCCTGGACCCGGCGGCCGGTGAGATCGACTTCGCCCAGCTGCCCTTTGATCACCCGCTGTACATCATGTACTCCTCGGGCACCACCGGCGCGCCCAAGTGCATCCTCCACGGGGCGGGCGGCACGCTGCTGCAGCACCTCAAGGAGCACCAGCTGATGTGCGATGTGGGGCGGGAGGACGTGTTTTTCTACTTCACCACCTGTGGCTGGATGATGTGGAACTGGCTGGTCTCCGGTCTCGCCTCCGGCGCCACCCTCGTGCTCTACGATGGCTCACCCTTTGCCGATGAGGGCAGGGCCCTGCTGGACATGATCGACGAGGAGGGCATCACGGTGTTCGGCACCAGCGCGAAGTACATCGCGGCGCTGGAGAAAGCCGGCCACAAACCCTGCGACAGCCACAGCCTGGAGAGCCTGCAAACCATCCTCTCCACCGGCTCACCCCTGGCCCATGAAAGTTTCGACTACGTCTATCGCGACATCAAAGCCGACGTGTGCCTGTCCAGTATCTCCGGCGGCACCGATATCCTGTCCTGCTTTGTGGGTGGCTCGGTGACCCTGCCGGTGTACGCCGGTGAGATCCAGGCGCCGGGACTCGGCATGGCAGTGGAAATCTGGGACGAATCGGGCAGGGCCCTACAGGGGGAGAAGGGTGAACTGGTGTGTACCCGGCCTTTCCCATCCTGCCCCCTGGGCTTCTGGAACGACCCCGAGGGCACGCGCTTTCGGGACGCCTACTTCGCCCGCTTCGACAATGTCTGGGCGCACGGCGACTACGGTGAAGTTACCCCTAGCGGCGGCTTCATTATCCACGGCCGCTCCGACGCGGTACTCAATCCCGGCGGCGTGCGCATCGGCACGGCGGAAATCTACCGTCAGGTGGAGCAGGTACCCGAGGTGACCGAGAGCATCGTGATCGGCCAGCAGTGGCAGGACGACGTGCGGGTGGTGCTGTTTGTGATCCTGCGCGATGGCTTGACCCTGGACGACACCTTGCGCCAGCGCATCCGCCAGGCGGTGCGCGAGAACACCACGCCGCGCCACGTGCCGGCCAAAATCATCCAGGTGGCCGATATACCGCGCACCATCAGCGGCAAGATCGTCGAGCTGGCGGTGCGCAGCGTGGTTCACGGCGAGACGGTCAAGAACACCGACGCCCTGGCCAATCCGGAAGCCCTGGAACTGTTCCGGGACCTGCCGGAGTTGCAGCGGTAGTGGGCCGTGTGTGAAGTTCGGCCCACTCTTCAGTCGACCCTGAACAGGGCTACTTCCTCCAGGGGCTTGCGTGTGCGGGGCGCCTGCTCGCGCTCGGCGAAGGCGGCATCCAGACCGGTGTCCTGACCGTGATAGCCGATCGCCAGCCCGGTGACGACCTCCTGGTCTTCCGGCAGGGCGAAGGCGCTGTGCGCCTGCTCGGTTTCCACCCCGGACATCTGGTGCACGCAGAGCCCTCGGGCGGTTGCCTCCACGGTGAGCATCGCGGACGCGGCACCGAGGTCGTGGCGGGCGCATGGGTTGGCTTTACCGTTACGGGCAAAGTGTTTGGAGACGATTCCCAGCGCCAGCACCGGCGCGTAGGCGGTCCAGGGCTGGTTGCCCTCCACCAGCAGCCCGTGGATTTTTTCCCACAGCGCGGGGTTACTATCCTTGACGCCCACGATATAGCGCCAGGGCTGTTCGTTATAGGAAGACATGGCCCAGCGGGCCGCCTCAAACAGCGCCGTAAGGTCGCTCTCGGCGACCGGGCGCGCGGGGTCGAAGACATAGGGGCTGTGGCGCTGGCTCAACAGGGGGTAGATCGTCGCAGCATTCATGGCTTTTCCTCAGTTACAGTTGCTAAGGACTGTAGTGTCGCCGAGGATTGGGATCGAATAAATCGCATAATATCGATCTCATGCTTCGACGAAGCCGAAAATTGTCCGTTCAGCCTACCAGGGTGGTACCGCCATCCACGGTGATGATTTCGCCGGTGATAAACGCGCCGGCGCGGCTGGCCAGGAGCAGGGCAATACCCTCGATATCACCCTCGCCGCCCCAGCGGTGCAGGGGGATGGTGGCAATCTCCGCCTCGTACATGTCCTTGTCCTTGCTGACATACTCGGTCATCCGCGAAAAGAAGCGCCCGGGGGCGATGGCATTGACCCGGATCTTGCGCGGCGCCAGCTCCAGGGCGAGATTGCGCGTGAGCTGGTGCACCGCTGCCTTGCTCGGACCATAGCTATAGTTCCCGATGGCGCTGCCAACAATGCCGGCAATGGAGCCGGTGTTGATGACGCAGGGGTTTTCTTCACTGGCTTTCTCCAGCATGGGGGTCAGCGCCTGGGTCAGGAAGAAGGGGGTCTTCACGTTGATGTCCATCACCTTGTCCCAGCCTTTCTCGGGAAACTCGCCGTAGGGCGCCCCCCAGCCCGTGCCCGCGTTGTTCACCAGCACGTGCAGCTTGTCCTCGCGACCCATGATCTCGGATGACAGCGCCTCAATGCCCTTGACGTTGCTGACGTCCGCCGGCAGGGCAACACAGTCCCCGTACTGGGACAGCTCCTCGGCCGCCGCCTCGCAGGCTTCGGCTTTGCGCGCAGTAATGTAGACCCGGGCCGCGCCCGCCTCAAGAAAGGCCTGTGCCATCTGGTAGCCCAGCCCGCGGGAGCCGCCGGTGATCAGGCAGATACGCCCGGACATGGAAAAAAGTTTGTCCAACATAATATGCTTCCTCTGCGATTAACTGTGCCGAGAGCTTAAGGCAGCTCTGAACAATGGGAATTGTACTCAGCGGAGCCCTGAAACGGCCAGAGCGAGGCGCGGTCCGCCGGCAATGGCCGTAGCCCTTGGCAAGAATCGCAACGAAGCGCTGGCCGTTTCAGGGCCCGCCCTACGGGGCTTTCAGGCAGTTCCGCACTCCGCGTTGCCACTTTTCGACAGGCAACCAGCCTGCCTTCAAAGCGGCGTCTTGATTGCGGAACTGCCTGAAAGCCTGAGTACATTACCATTATTCAGAGATGCCTTGCCCGCTTCCGCCGGCAACTGTCAGGCGCGGATGCTATAGTTTCGACCCTTAATCACAGCCACAGGAGTTCACGATGCGCTTCAAAACCCGCCATGCAGCCCTCGCCGCGTTGCTCAGCGCCACCGCGGCCCAGGCCGCCAACGACGATGAGCCCAATATTGCCCGCAACCCCATCGACGTCGACCCGGCGGCCTACCTGGAGCGGATCAGCCTGCCGGAGGGCTTTGCCATCGAGATCTACGCCAACGAGGTCGAAGGCGCGCGCTCCATGGCGCTGGCAGCGGGCGGCACCCTGTTCGTCGGCACCCTGACCGATGCCAACTGGGAGCGGCGCGACACGGTCTACGCGATCGCGCCCCCGACATCCGACGCGGAGCCCGCCGTGGCCCGGCCACTACTGACCGGGCTCAATGTGCCCAACGGTCTTGCCCTGCGCGATGGCGACCTCTACGTCGCGGAAGTCAATCGGGTGGTGCGCTTCGATGACATCGAGCAGCAGCTCGACGCGCCGCCCGAACCCGTGGTGCTCAACGACAGCTTCCCCGATGAATTGCACCACGGCTGGAAGTACCTGCGTTTTGGTCCCGACGACCGCCTGTACGTGAGCGTGGGCGCCCCCTGCAACACCTGCGAGGTGGACGAGGGGCAGGGCATTATTGCCTCCCTGGCCCTGGACGGCAGTGACAAGCAGGTTTACGCCAAAGGAGTGCGCAACTCGGTGGGCTTTGATTTCCATCCGCAAACCGGAGAGCTGTGGTTTACCGATAACGGGCGCGACATGTGGGGAGACGACAGGCCCCCGGAGGAACTGAACCACGCGCCGCGGCCAGGCATGCATTTTGGTTTCCCGCATCGCTATGGCGCGGACCTGGTGGATACGGACTATCCGACCGAGCGGCCGGCGTCCGACTTCACCGCACCGGCGCTCGCCTTTCCCGCCCACAACGCGCTGCTGGGAATGCGCTTTAACACCGGGGAGCAGTTCCCCGAAGCCTACCGCGACCGCCTGTTTATCGCCTCCCACGGTTCCTGGAACCGCAGCGTACCCGACGGCTACCGCATCTACAGCGTGCGTTTTGAAAACGGTCAGGCAGTGGACTACGAGATCTTTGCCGATGGTTGGCTGACGCCGGAGCACGATTACTGGGGGCGCCCGGTAGACATCGAGTGGCTGCCCGACGGTTCGATGCTGGTCTCGGATGATCACGCCGACGTGATCTACCGGATATTCTATGCTGGATAGTACCGCCCAGGCAGGTGGCCAGCCGCTTGCGCAACCGCTTCTATAGCCCGGAGTCTGCCCATGAACGAGCACGATACCGATGATGACCTGAGCCTGCCGATCAAGGTCGACAGCACCTCCAATGGCGAGTTTGTGCCGCGCCCCCTCGACCGTCCTGCGCTCCTGGGCAATCGCCTGACCCTGGAGGATATCGCCCGCAACGCCGGGCGCCTGGGCCAGAGCCGCCGCCAGTTCGTGGCCAGCCTGGCCGGTGCGGCGACCACGCTGCTCGCGCACAATCGCGCCCACGCGGCCCAGGGAGAAGCCGGGGGGTACTATGCCCTTGCCCAGGAGACTGCCCTGGACGAGGCCGCGGCGGCGGAGCAACTGGGCAAGCGCGAGTTTATTTTTGATGTACAGGGACACTTCGTTAATCCCACCGGCGACTGGCTGGAAAAACTGCCTGAGGGCGCGCGCCCGCTGGCGGGCATGCCCCAGTCCCGCTGCGACCTGGCGGACATGCCCGGGGACCGCTCCTACCTGCAGTGCCTGTCAGGGGACCAGTTCATCAAGGATGTCTTCCTGGATTCGGACACGGACATGATGGTCCTGTCCTTTGTGCCGTCCCTCAGTTCACGCGAGCCCCTGACTATCGAGGAAGCCGCGGCGGTACGCCAGATCGTCGACAACATGGACGGCAGCGCGCGCCTGCTGCTGCACGGGCGGGTCAACCCCAACCAGGCCGGCGACCTGGAACGCATGGACGAGCTGGCAGAGCGCTGGGGCGTGAGCGCCTGGAAGTGCTACACCCAGTGGGGCCCGGACGGCGTCGGCTTCGCCCTGGACGACGATGTCGGCCACGCCTTTATCGAGAAGGCCCGGCAGCTGGGCATCAAGCGCATCTGCATTCACAAGGGGCTGCCCTTCGGCGCCCAGAGCTATGAGCACAGCCTCTGTGACGACGTCGGGCGCGTGGCCAGGCAGTACCCGGATGTCGACTTTCTCATTTACCACTCGGGTTTTGAAACCGATACCACCGAAACCGCGTTTCAACCCGGGGGCAAGCGCAACGGGATCGACAGCCTGGTGCGTACCCTGATCGACAATGACCTCGGCCCCGGCAGCAACGTGTATCCGGAGCTTGGCAGCACCTGGCGCTACCTGATGCGGGATCCGACCCAGGCCGCCCACGCCATTGGCAAACTGCTCAAGTACGCCGGCGAGGACAACGTGCTCTGGGGCACGGACTCGATCTGGTACGGCTCGCCCCAGGACCAGATCCAGGCCTTCCGCACCTTCCAGATCAGCGAGGCCCTGCAGGAAAAACACGGCTACCCGGAAATCACACCCGAGATCCGGGCCAAGGTCTTTGGCCTGAACGCCATGCGACCCTACGGTATCAGCGAGGCGGAAATGCGCCAGCACCTGGCCGGCGACGCCCTGGCGCAGGCGCGGGCCGAGTATCAGGAGGCACCGTCGCCGCACTTCAGGACCTATGGGCCGCGGACACGGCGGGAGTTTATGAACCTGCTGCGCTGGAACGGTGGCGAACCCGCATAAGCGGCAGCACCTGCATTGCCGGTCCCCGAAGGAGCCGCTAGCATGTGCCGCAAAGCAAACCCCCAACACTCGAAATGACAGCAAGAGCAGGGCAGATGACACAGAACTATCAGGCAGTGTGGATTACCCGTGACGCCGACGGCAATTGCAGCACTGCCGTGGCAGAACGCCAGGTTGAGGACCTGCCCGCGGATGATGTATTGGTCGCGGTGGAGTACTCCTCGCTTAACTTCAAGGACATGCTCTCCGCCCAGGGTCACCCTGGCGTCACGCGCAATTTTCCCCACCAGCCGGGCATCGACGCTGCGGGCGTGGTGGTCGAATCGAGCTCGCCCACGCTGCAGCCGGGTGACCCGGTTATTGTGTCCGGCTACGACCTCGGCATGGGGACCCCCGGCGGCCTGGGACAGTACATCCGCGTGCCCGCGGGCTGGGTGGTGCCCATGCCCAAGGGCCTGAATGCCCGGGAAGCGATGACCTATGGCACCGCCGGCTTCACCAGCGCCCTGTGTATCGAGAAGCTGCTGCGCATGGGGGCGGAGCCCGATAACGGCACGGTCGCGATCACCGGCGCCACCGGCGGGGTGGGGACCTTCGCGGTCTCGCTCCTGCACCAGCTCGGTTTTACCGTGGCTGCGGCGACCGGCAAGCCGGACCAGGCGGGCTGGCTGCGGGAGAGGGGGGCGAGCGAAGTCTTCTCGCGCCAGGAACTGGCGGAGATCGACCGCCCCCTGTCGCGCCCCCGGTTTGCCCATGCCGTCGACACCCTGGGCGGCGAATACCTGGCCAAACTGCTGACCACCATCGATTACGGCGGCTCCGTCGCCTGCTGCGGCCTGGCGGCGTCCCCGGATCTGCCCGCCACGGTGATGCCCTTTATTATCCGCGACGTGAACCTGCTCGGCGTTGACTGTGTCGAACAGCCCCTGGCCCAGAAGCAGAAAATCTGGGAAAAGCTTGGCGGCGCCTGGAAGCTCGGGGACCTGGACACCCTGGTGGAGGAAATCGGGCTGAAAGAGGTCCCGGCTGCCCTGCAGCGCATCAAGGATGGCCAGATGGTGGGACGCTACCTGGTCCGGGTCAGCGATCAGGCGTGACCAGCGACGCGAGTGCCACCGCCCGGCGCGTGTGGTGCGTCACCGACCGCAAACCCGGCCATATCAGCCAGATGCGCGGTCTGCTGCAGGCGCTGAAGGCGTATGGCCCGGTGGATGTCACCTGGCTGGAGTGTCAGCAAGCCTACGCCACGCTGCCCCTGGAACAGGGTCCGCCTGACCTGATCCTGGTAACCGGCCACGGCAGCCACTGGCTGGGTCTGCAGATACGCTATCGCCTGGGCGGCAAACTGGTGGTCCTGCTCAAACCCAGTTTCCCCCTGTGGCTGTTTGATCTTTGCATCATCCCGCGCCATGACCAGCCCCCCCTGCGCGGTAATGTGATGCTGACCCTGGGTACCATCAACGACGTGCAAGCCTCGACCGTTGCGGACCCGGCACGCGGGCTGATCCTGGTCGGCGGTCCCTCCCGCAACCACGACTGGTCCGGCGAAACCATGCTCGAACAGCTGCGTGCGCTGGTGCGGGCCACCCCGGACGTACACTGGACCCTGTCCGACTCGGCCCGCACCCCGCCGGAATTTCTCGCGGCCGCCGCTGACCTGCGCGAGCCGCGGGTAGACCTCGTATCGCACCGCGACACGGACCGGCCCTGGCTGATGGCGCAGTTGCAGACCTGCGGCCGGGTCTGGGTCAGCGAGGACAGCGCGTCCATGGTTTACGAGGCCTTGACCGCGGGGGCGAGGGTAGGGGTGCTCGACGTTCCCCGCAAAGGCAGCAGCAGGGTAAGCCGGGGGCTCGATCAACTGATCGCCGAGGGCCGACTCAAACCGTCCAGCGCCATCGATCACGATGCCACTCCGAACAGCGAGGCTACCCGCCCCATCCAGGAAGCGGCCCGCGTGGCGGCGGTCCTCGACCAGTGGCTGCGCAGTGGCGAGCGACCGCCAGCAACTCAGCTACATCGCATCACAGCCGACTGAATATTCACTAAAAACGAGGAGTAAAACCTTGCCCGATAGCACCTGGCAACATATTGAACTGCAGCAATTCGGCGGCCCCGAACAATTAAAACTGGTCACTGAGCCGCGGCTTCCAGAGCCAGGCCCGGGCCAGGTCCGGGTGAAAGTGCTCACGGCGGGCACCGGCTTTACCGACACGATTATCCGCCAGGGACAGTACCCCGACGTCAAGGACAAGCCGCCGTTTACTCCGGGCTATGACTGGTTCGGCGTGGTCGAGGCGCTGGGGGAGGGCGTAACGGCATTTGCCCCGGGGGATTTTGTCGCGGATATGCCGGTGATCGGCGGCTACACCCAGTACCTCTGCGTGGACAGCACGCAGCTGATCCCGGCCCCCGCCGGCCTGGACCCGGCAGCGGCCGTCTGCATGATCCTGTCCTACACCACCGCCTACCAGATGCTGACCCGGGAATGTTCCCTGCAAAGGGGCGACAGCATCCTGGTCCACGCGGCCGGCGGCGCCGTGGGCACGGCGATGCTGGAACTGGGTAGGGAAATGGGACTCAAGGTTTACGGCACGGCCTCATCGGGCAAGCACGACCTGGTAAGGCATTTCGGGGCTACGCCTATTGATTACCGCGAGGAAGATTTTGTGCAGCGGATCGAGCGGGAGACCGCAGGGCGGGGCGTGGATGCGGTCTTCGACACCATCGGTGCGGCCAACTGGGCCCGCTCCTATCGTTGCCTGGCGCGTGGCGGCACCCTGGTCGGTTTTGGCGCCCTGCAGGTCACCACCGGCGAGGAAAAGATCCCGACACTCCTGTGGGGCTTCGCGCGCCTGCTCCTGCTCTGGCGACTGCGCCCGGATGGGCGCAAATCCACCTTCTACAACATCCACTCCCGGCGCAAGAAACACCCGGAAGAATTCAAGGCGGACGTGACCACGCTGTTTGAATGGCTCAGGGCAGGGCGCCTGTCACCCGCTGTCGCCGACATCCGCCCCCTGGCCGATGCTGCCGCCGTACACCAGCTGATCGACCGCGGCGAGATCGCCGGCAAGGTGGTACTGGATTGCCAGGCAGGCTCCGCCCCGGTCGAGGACTGAATCCCGCCAGGGGAATCAGGAAAGCGCGCTGTTATCGCCCTGCATACCGGGGCGCTCAACCTGGTCGGGGTGGGCGATACGCAGCAGCAGAATTGCCAGCAGAAACGCCGGCAAGCCGAGAATCGCCGCGATCACGAAGAACCAGAACCAGCCCACGCTGGCGGCCAGGACGCCGGTGAAACCGCCGAGGAACTGGCCGGGCAGGGTCATTACCGAGCTGAAAAGCGCATACTGGGTAGCGGTGTAGGCGGTGTTGGTCAGGCTGGACAGGTAGGCGATCAGCACCGAGATGGCCATGCCACCGGTGATGTTGTCGGCGATGATCGCGGTAACCAGCCCGTAGGTTTGCGGGCCGATCAGCGCCAGCCAGGAGAAAGTCAGGTTAGTGACCGGCGCCATCAGGGCCGTCCCGATCAGCATGGGGGCAATCCCGAAACGCGCCACCATGACGCCGCCCAGGGTGGCGCCGGTCAGCGTCATCGCCAGGCCGAAGGCGGCCGCCACGTTGGCGATCTCGGCCTTGCTGAACCCCAGGTCCAGATAGAAGGGGTTGGCCAGTACCCCCATGAAAATATCGCTGATACGGAAGGTACCGATAAACAGCAGCACCGCCACCGCAGCCATCCCGTAGCGTTTGAAGAAGTCGGCAAAGGGGCAGACCACGGCGCCGATAATCCAGGCGGTCAGATCCCGGCGCAGGCCCTCGTGATCGGTGTTATCCAGATAGTCGGTGACCCTTTGCTCGAGGTTGGCCGTGGCCCGGTCGATGGTGACCGCCGGCTCGCGGATGGTCAGGGTGGTGAGGATACCCACGCCCATCAGCACCGCCATGGCGCCGTAGGCAAGACTCCAGTTGCCAATATTGGCGACGTGCAGCGCCCCCGCGCCGGCGGCCAGCAGGGCCACCCGGTAACCGGTGACATAGGTGGCGGCCATGGCCGCCTGCCGGTGGCGGGCTTCTGCTTCCACCCGGTAGGCATCAATGGCCACATCCTGGGTCGCAGACCCGAATGCCGATAACACGGCAAACATCGCCACCAGCCAGAGATTCTCCAGGGGGTTGGTCAGTGCCATACCTATCAGAGAGGCAGCTATCGTGACCTGTGCGGCGAGCATCCAGGCCCGGCGCCGACCCAGCAGCCGGGACAGCAGCGGCAGGGGGGCCCGATCCACGATCGGCGCCCACAGCACCTTGATGGAGTGGGCAATCCCTACCCAGCTGAGAAAGCCGATCGCCGCCAGCTCAACGCCGATATCGCGCAACCAGGCACTGAATGTCCCGCCCACCAGCAGCAGCGGCAGCCCGGCGGAGAAACCGAGAAACAGCATGCCCAGCACCCGGGGCCGCAGGTAGACGCGGAAACCCTCGGGCTGTTCACCGGTGCTGACGGACATAAATACGACCTTTGGCTGTTTCAGTTATGGAAGAGGAGTATGCCTGTCGATGGTGGGGGGAGGAAGCGTGGGGCGTGGAAGGTCAGGTTTCAGACTATTTGCGACCAGCAGGCCTGTGGGTAACTGTGTGCCCAAATACTCTATTTAACATAATATATATTATGCGCATATGTGGAAAGTTTGCGTCCTGGTGGCGGTGGTCTATTTTGGAGTGCGTGCGCTGCCTTTCAGGGAGGAAACAAGGATGCGTGAGCACGTAGACTGGGAACAATTCAACGAGGCTCGCATTATCGCGGGCCTTTTTTTTGATCGTCTTCCAGAGGTGATGAAAGTCAGCCGGAGAACCGTTTACCGGTGGCGAAAAATCGGCCGCGTTCCTTTGTGGGCTATGGAATTTCTGAAACACTACAGCGGAGATCTTGGGCACCACGGGTGGGCAGGATGGGAATTAAGGCGCGGGAAGCTATTCCATAAAAATATAAAAAATGAAGGGTGGACACCGGCGCAAGTACTAGTTACCTCATACTGTCGATGCCCCTACACGGCCGGGATAGAGCGGCGGTGTGGTTGAACGGGGTGAACCGGGGTACCAGGTGCAGTGATCGAGGAAGGCACCAGAGAAGCACGATTAGAGGCTCCTGGCTGAATAGGTGATGGGGTCAGTTTACTGATCCCGTGTAAGGGTGAGGCTTGACCTGTGAATCTAGAATGACCATCTGACCGGGTTGGGGAAACATTTTGTCGGGCTGGGGGGGCGGCAAATGCTCGCCCCCCCCGCCCTGCTCCAGATCGTTTGATTCGTCTAGGTAGGGATTGAACCAGCCATGGTCAACGATGTTGTTACAGGTGGCCAAGTCGATATCGATAGGCGTGGCCTGCTGGGAATAACAGCGACAGGAATTGCGACTCTCTCCTCGCATGCACTGCGGCCGCGGGAATGTCTTGACCTCGGCCACCTGGTCATAGATCGGCGCCGTGTGAGGGGCGTTACGAAGTCGAGGCGTCCACTGTTCGAGATATTCATCAGGAGAAAGCTCTATAGATTTCTCTCCAATTGAAATGGGTTCGGAGATACCAGAATAATTTGGGCCGTTCCAAGATTCCTCGAGGGGTACCGGGTCAGAGTTAAACCCATACAAAAAGCGGGCACCGAATACACCAAGGACTAGAAATAACGATCCAACAAGCCACACCTTGAACGGGATACGCTTTTTCACCGTGTGGATCTCGGCGGACTTATAAACCGAATAGTAATCCTTGGGGAATTTAACCCGAGTAACAATGGCATTTTGGCGGTGGTGATAGTCTTTCGGGTCGGCCTCCTGCTGCCACTCGAAGCGGCGGCAGGACTCATAACCCAACTGGCGTTCAAAGTGGATATGACGACCGCAATAATTGCGCACGCCAAAATCTAGCTTCGTGCGCTGCTGGGTCACCAGGTAGAAGTCATAGCCCTTATGGCGATGCTCATCGAGTTCACGAACAGTATCGGGCTCAGTAGTTCCGGGACGCCGATTATTGGGCCAAATTTTATGGCATTCGTCGAAAAGAAAAACGGAACCGGAAGGGTACTGATTCCAATCACGAGCTTGATCAGCGGAGAGCTCTTCCCACGGAAGCGTAAGATCATCGATATTAAAGTAATAGATCGGGCGGCCCGACTGCCCTACTTCGTCCATAACCAGCTTCAGAGTGTTCAGGGTTTTACCAGCACCAGGTACCCCAGTAATCAACGTGATCACGAACCAGATACCTTGAACTTGGTGAAGGCACCCATGGCCAACTGGATAGAGACTTTGGCGGCGTAGGCGCTGAAGAGAATTTTGATTCCTGTGAAAACTCCCATTAGGGCCAGAAGCTGGTACAGCGTCGCATGGAGAGAGCCTGTTGAAGCGAACACCGTAGCCTCAGCCGTAGACAGTAATGCAGAAGCACCAGTGTAGGAAACAACGGATACGCCCAGGGCAACGAGTACTTTGACAACCATCGGCACAGCAAGCGCTGAAATACCCAACGCAACAGCAGGAAACGGCATTAGAAGGCCCTCATAACAATACGGAAACCAAACATCGAGAAAATCGCTATCACTAAAGGCTGAAGATAACCGGCAAAATCACAGAGAGGCTGAAAGCTGACGGACACACCGGAAGCATTGTTTAGAGATAAAGGGTAAGGAGATGGGCACGTGCCCGTCACAGGAATGACGGATAAATAATCACCAGCAATGGACGTCAATGATTCAGAGTTTCCGAGAACTTGATCCGGGGAATTGCTATTAATGAATTCCTGAGCAGCTGCGGAATCAACCAGGGCATCACACCGTGTGCGCCAAGACTGATAGAGCAAAGCACATTGAATAGCGTCTCCTTTGCAATTAGGGAGAGATTTACAGTCACCACCTCCAGACACCGAGGATTCAGGTTCGTCCCCCTGGGGCGAAGGATCGTTGGGATCATCGATGCCATCCCCATCCTGATCAGGATCTTGAGCATTAGGAATGCCATCACCGTCAATGTCAGGGTCTTGTGAGTCGGGAATACCATCACCATCTTGATCAGGAACATAAGGGTTAGGTTCGTTGGGATCATTGGACCCGGGAATATCTTCTGGCTCGAAAGGGTCAGGAGAAGCGCAAGCGAAACCTCCATTACCTTGATCGTCAATATCGATAATTTGGACGCTATTAATATCGCACGTGGGCAGCTGATCATCATATTCAGGGGGGATGCACACCGCGTCTGTATTGTAATTACCCTCTCCTACAGAAACCAAACCGTACGTGCCGCCCTTGGCCTCACACTCGAGCTGCTCGTCAGCACACAACAAGCGGCCATTAAACTCACCAATGGGATTCTGACAAGGCTGGTCATCCCATCGAGGGTTGCAAAAAGATTCAATGCTTGAATCACCCTGCCAGGTGACAACGTCAGCCTCACTATAGGGAACGGCATACCAGTTTGTCCCGGAGCCATCAGTACATGTAGCGGGCGTTTCTGGTGGTTCAGGAGGTGTAGAACATTCCTGCGCGTCATTGTCCCAAAGCGCCGGCTCTATACAGGGATTATCAATGCGGCCTATCTGCCCACGCGAAGTACCATAGCGACGACAGGAGAGACCGCTATATTCGCAAGAGCCGCCATTAGTAACAGTCTGGACACCAGTATTCCCGCTCTTGCACGCTTCGAGGGCGTCACTATGCGTAGCAAGCGGTCCAGACGTGTTGCGATCTCCTCCTGTCCATTTCCACAAGCATTGCCCAGGATCAGCATAATCCTGACTGAAAGAATAACCAGCAGAGAGAGAAAGCAAAGGGAACGTCAGGAGAACGCTATAAAAACGGAGCATAGGGCAGCAATTAAAATCCATTCATAAAACATGAAGAACTCCTAAAAACCCCCCCGAAGGGGGGCCCGGATCAGAAGAACATTGCCTTCACCCAGCGAAGCCCCATCACCGTTGCTGCTGCAATAATGATAAGGCCACCGGCCTCGACCAGGTCAGCTTGCGCACCAGAGATGGCGGTAGTGACTTCGGTAGCGAGGGCGGCGCTGGCACCGTGGGACATCAGCAGAGCCGATGCAGTGACGGCACCGAGGACCGGTACCAGAGAACGAGAGCGCTTCACAGCGTGTCTCCTTAAAGCCCCTAATTAACCCAGACTGGGATTAGGCAGAGGGGGCATGCCTAATATCGTGACGGACTTTCGCCGAACAACCGGATGAGGAATTTAATCCCAACTCCAGTAACCACCATCAGAAGCAACAGCGGCCAAAGCTCTTGAAACTCAGACAATGTCAAAGGCCGGATACTAGGTTGAAGACCAATGACTGAACTAGAAGCGGGATCACAACGTAAAACAGAATCCACACTGCCAGAAGTAGACAAAACCACCGCGCCAAATTCGTCATAGGTAAGATCAACCGTGTCCTGAACCGCATTGTCACAAATAACGGTGGGGTTCATATCAGGAAGCAGCCACCGCAGGTTTCACGTTCTTGGCACTACTATCCGGTACCAGAACAGGAGAGCACGCCAAGCTACCGTAGCGATCTACGTAGAACGACTTGGGATCGAGGAGGTAAAACCCTTGAGGGTACGCTTTACTGGGATCGTCTACGCGAAGCTGAATTTCCTTTGGGTAAGGATGGCCCGGTAAATGAACGTAACCGGATTGCTTATGGCCTTGCCGGGACACATTCTTTTTGTCAGTCCAGGTAAAGGTATTCAAATCGGTCGAATGAATTTCAACTTTCAGCATGATGATGCCTCTTTGTTTAGACGCTCGAAGCGCTTTCTATAAATCCCCTCAGCTGTGAGCCGATCATGGGGGCCGGAATACCAAGTAACAGAGAATGCAGGGCCTTTACGCTTGTATTGGATCACCCAGTAAGCTTGCCAATGCCGTTCGATTCTCATGATTCTGTTCTGCATTACCGTCACCTTTTTAAGGGCATAGGTATCCCATCAAGTCCCCTACCCTACGTTGCACCGACAACAGGCGAGAACGTGACCCCGCAGCGGCCTGGCCTCTCTGCGGTTAGTAGCCCGGCTGCACTGGCAATTAGGCCAGCGCGCTTACCCAGTCCACTACGGATTGCCGCTCGAAATTCATGCTGAAATCCAGCTCACCGCCCTTGCATACGTACTTGGTGACGTACGCCTTTACGGCCTCCTGGTCATGCTGTAGCGGGACAATGTCGGCAAATCCCATTCCTAATTCGATGTGCCATTCGTCAGACCAGATCGAGGGGATGGCACCACGTACCCCCGACAACAAAACGTGATAATGAATTACTCCCCGCTTCTGCCATTCAAGGCCACGTATCCAGCGGACGCCCTGCGGTTCACGATCGCGCCATTTGCGACCGTAGAGGCGGATATTCAGCTTGTTAATCCAGACGCGGAAGGCCTTGTCGGCGGCTTCTGGATGGATGGAATCTTTGAAAGTGAAAGTGGCGAACCAATCGAACGTGTAAGGGCTCAAGAATGCAGCGTAATCAGCAGCAGCGATATGTTGCCAGCCGTGGGTGAGTGTTTTGTGTTGGCCCTGGTATTGCATTGGGTGATTCCCAACTTGGTTGCGCGGAGAATAGTACATGGTTCGTTAACGTGTCAACCAACTGAATACGTTGCGCAGGTGTTGACATTGAAGTTTAATTGCGGCAGGTAACGAGGGAAATAACGTGAAAACGATTGACGAATATCTTGATAGAGCTAAAGAAATTACAGGGTCTGATTACAGGACAGCGAAAGCTCTCCAGGTATCGAGACAAGCAGTCAGCAACTACAGAGTGAGGGGGACAATGGCTGTAGAACAAGCGGTAGTCCTGGCAAATATCATAGAGGTGGAACCGCTAGAAGTAATAGCAGCTTGTGAAGTTGCAAAGAAACCAGAGAAGGCTGAATTTTGGGGGAAATGGGTAGCGGCGGTGGCCATTTTGGCAATCGCGATAACGGCGAAATTCCCGAGTAATCAAGCAGTTGCAGAAACTTTCGCTTTGACGGAACTATATATTATGCGCATATGTGGATAATATAGGATGGGTCACGGATTTTGGTTAGATGGAACCAAACAAGGCGTAAGACGGGTCCTCGGAGTCGCGCCTGGAGGCTGTGCTGACGCCGCCGTCACTGACAGGCTGTACGCTGTGGGTATCCACCACGTGTATGCGGTCGCAAATCTGCCAGCCGTCTTTGCCCTGAATCCAGCGGTCCAGGTAACGGCCACGCACGACGATCTCTGTGGCGTCGCCGTTAGCGTCGGGCAATGTCCAAAGGACCACAGTGACGTATGCTTCGGAAACGGCCCGGGCGCCGTTGAGTTCGCACAGGATATTGCTTATCTGGTGAGAGTGACGCTGCATCCCCGCGTGCGCCTCCCAGACGAAATCGATAAAACCGTAGCCACTGCCCTGGTAGATATCCAGGTAATCCACCGTGGCATCAGGGGTAAATACCGCACGCGCCAATGTCCAGTCCATGCGATCCATGCTGCGGCAATAGCGGTACAGCACCTCAGCGATCGCCAGCTTCTGAATGGCGTCGCTATCTGCGCCTGCGGAACCTGTATTCATCATAACTTTCTCCGTAAACCAGGATGTCAGGCGCCCTGCACCGCCTGCTTTGGCGGTTGCAGATCGGCCGCATCCGGACGCAGCTTCTGCAGGCGGACATAAATGCCTGAAAGATGGGACATGCCAGACAGCGCCTCGATATTGGCGGGGCCGTCACCGGCGAGATAGTTGGAGTTCACCCCGGGGTGCTGCCGGGCGTGGCTAAGCCCGTCCGCCTTGCGATGGCCCCAGCACTGGGGAATGGCAATAGTCTTCGGCATCATTTCCGGGCTGAGCCTCGCGGGAATCTCGATCTGGCCGAATTCAGAAGAAACCTGGATCATATCTCCGTCGGCAAGCTCGAGCTCCTGGGCATCGGACGGTGAGACATACGCATAATTGGTCTCTTCCTTGACCAGCCGCGGCACGTTGGCAGAGGCTGTGTTCATGCGCTTGATCTCGCGCTTGCCGATCAACTTGAACTCGTTTTTACGCGCCAGTTCATCCGCAAACAGCCCTTCCACGTCTCTTGCAAATGTTTGCATATAGGGCTCCGGCGCCAGCTGCACCCTGCCGTCATCCGTCAACACCCGCTCGGTACCCAGGAAATTGCCCCCCGTATTGGCCGGCAACAGCAAACCGTGGGGGTGCTTGTCCAGGAAGGCCTTGCGGCCCGGCAAACCGCCCTGCTTGAGCATCCCGTCGAGCATCTTTTCCGGCGTCAGGGCCAGCTTGCGCAGCCAGCGACGCGAACTGTAGGCGAGACGGGTATTCAACCGCAGGAGTCGGGCGAGCCAGGGCTTGCCAAACATCGTGACCCCGGTCTCTTCCGCCAGGCGGCTGTAAATCCACCACTCGTGGCGCACGCCCTCGGGTGCCTCGACGACAGCATCGCTGTAGCTCATATAGGGAATGGGGGTGCAGGCGGTCAGGCTCTGCAGTGCATAGGGCACCTCGGCCCGTTCCAGCCAGGTCGGCGCCGGCAGGATATAGTCCGCGAGATTACCCACCTCGTTGCGGAACAGATCGATGCAGACCAGCAGGTCGAGGCCGGCAAAGGCGCGGTCCAGGCGGCCGTCGGGGTTGCTGCAGGCCAGCAAGGGGTTACTGGCTTCCACGATCATTCCGCGCACGCGCCCGCTTTCCAGGTCCTCCGCCAGCATGCCGGAGGGTTGCAGGCCGACGATGCTGACCAGGCCGTCCTCGCGATCGACCCGGGCGGTCAGGGCGCCCTCCTCCTTCACCTGTCGCGCCATATCCATCAGGCCTTTGCCCATCAGCGTGCCACCCTGTCGATCCAGGTTGCCGGAGATGGCGTTGATGCACTCCAGCAGCCAGAAGCACAGCGTGCCGCTGCGGCCCTGGTTGACGCCCGTTGCCATATACAGTGCCGCCGATTTCGCCTCGGTGTGCGCCTGCACCCAGTCCAGCAGGGTCGCCCCGGGTACCCCGGTCACCTCCGCCTGGCGCGCCGCGGTCCAGGGTGCCACCAGCTGCTTCAGGTCCTCGAAGCCGGTCATATACTGGGCGACCCGGGCTTCGTCCACCCCGCCCCGGGCAATCAGTTCCCGGCAAAAGGCCGCGAGCAGAAAGACATCGGTATCCGGGCGGATAAAGCAGTGCTCCCCTGCCTGGGCGGATTCGATCAGCCGCGGGTTGACGAAGATGACCCGCCCTCCCCGCTTGCCGATCGCCTTGAGGCGCTGGTAGGCGGCGGGCAGGTGATACAGCGTATTGCCCGACACCGCGGGATTGGCGCCCAGGATCATCATGAAATCCGTGTGCTCGACGTCCGGGTAAGGCAGGCGGAAGGGGGAACCGTACATATCTTCGCAGACGCGGAATTTATTGGTGGTATCGCAGGTGCCGGTGCCGTACATGCGCCGGGAACCCAGCGCCTGGTAGAACGCATTGCGATACAGGGGCGCGAGCACATTGGCGCCGCCGGCTGAGCCGACCAGGTGGGCAAAACTCTGGGCGCCGTGGGCGTCCGTCAGCTGGCGGATACGCTGGCCGATTTCCGCGAGGGCCTGGTCCCAGCCAATGGTTTGCCACTTATCGCCGACCCGCTTCATCGGCGCCGTGACCCGGTCCGGGCTGTTCTGCACCTGGTCGAAGTGGATGCCCTTGACGCAGGAATAACCCTTGCTGACCACGTGCTGCTTGTCGGGGCGAATCTCGACAACGCGGTTGTCCTCCACATCCACCTCGACCCCACAGGTGGCCTCACAGGTGCGACAAAAGCTGTAGCGGGTTTCCATGCAGGTTTCCTCGGCAGGCGCGGGCAGCGCTTATCATTGGCCACGGTTAATGGCTCAGGGTAGACGATACACCCGGCCGCGGTTCGAATAAGCTGGCAAGTTGTTAAACCATCGCGGAATTTTGCCACCGCGGGCGCGCCGGGGGTCACCTTCGGCGGCCACGCCACTTACAATGCCGGTCTGTCAGTCACCCCCCGTAAAGAGATCCTGTCATCATGCCTACAGCGCCCTCGCCTTTTGATCCCGTCACTATCGGCCCCCTGACCCTGCGCAACCGCTTTATCAAGTCGGGGGCCAACGAGGCCATGTGCCTGGAAGGACTCCCGACCAAAGCCCTGCTCAAACACCACCGCGATCTCGCTGCTGGCGGCGTGGGCATGAGCACCGTGGCCTACGTGGCCGTGGCGCCGGAGGGGCGCACCCTGCCCAACCAGATCTGGATGCGTCCGCAGGCAGTACCCCACCTGAAGGCGCTGACCGACGCCGTACACGCCGAGGGCGCGGCCCTGTCCGCACAGATCACCCATGGCGGCTCCTTTGTTACCGGAATGAAGGTGCGCGGCCGCACCATCAGCGCATCCTCCGGGATCAACCCCGCGGGCATGCTCAAGGGCAATTTCCTGCAGCGGGCAATGACCGAAGCAGATATGGACCGGGTCACCGCCCAGTTTGTGACCACCGCGGAGCTCGCGCGCGAGGCCGGCTTTGACGCGGTGGAGCTGCACATGGGACACGGCTACCTGCTCAACCAGTTTATCTCCCCCCTGAGCAATCGCCGGCAGGACAGCTACGGCGGCGAGGCGGAAAACAGGGTGCGTTTCCCGGCGCGGGTGCTGGCTGCGGTCAAAGCTGCCGTGGGTGATGACCTGGCGGTACTCGCCAAGATCAATGTCGCGGACGGGGTCCGCGGCGGCGCCGACGTGCAGGACGCCATTGTCACCGCGCGGGCGCTGCAGGCGGCCGGTGCTGACATGCTGGTGCTGTCGGGCGGGCGCAACGTTGAGTCCACCTGGTTCATGTTTGGCTCCAACATGAATCGCGAGGCGATCAGCCGCGTGCTCAAGCAGAACGGCGACCGCCTGACTGCTCTGATGATGCAGGCGGCCAGCCGGCAGGAGCGCAAAGTGGAGTTTCGCGAGATGTACTTCCGCGAATACTCCCAGCAGATTCGCGCCGCGGTGGACCTGCCGCTGGCCTACCTCGGCGGGGTCAAGTCCCTGGCCAATGCGCAGCAGGCGGTCGCGGACGGTTTTGAATGCGTGGTCCTGGCGCGGGCGCTGATTCACGACCCGGCGCTGGTCAACAAACTGCAAAGTGGCGAGCTCACCGAGTCGGGCTGCGATAACTGCAACAGCTGTGTGGCCTATATCTATCACCCCGACGGCACCTGGTGCATCCACAACCCGCCCAACGACCCGGCACTTAACCGGATACCCGCCGCCGCGGCTGACTGACCGCGATTGCATCGCCGCGGAGCGCGCTTTATCCTCAGGCATCGTCCCCACAAGACTTTGCCCATGCTTTATCCCCCGGTTCGTTTGCGTTACCTCCTCTTGCTGCTGCCGCTGCTGCTTGGCGCGGTGCAGCCAGCGCAGGCCCAGACCCGTATTTTCAAGTGCCAGGGCGAGGACGGACAAACCATTTTCAGCCAGAGCCCCTGCGGTGAAGACGCCCAGGAAACCACCGTGCGCTCCCCCAACAAGGTTGCCCCCAGTGACGGTAACGAACAGACCTGGGACCGCGTCGCAGCAAGCAACGAAATACGCGAACTGGAGCGCCAGATTGCGCGCACGGAAACACGGATCAAGGAACTCGAGGAAGCGCGAGACATCGACGTATCACGCCTGCGTGAGCGCGGTGACTACGGCAGCAATACGCCCCCCGGGATGACCTATGAAGAGGGCCTGCAGCCGCTGATAGACGACCTTGAGGCCCAGTACCAGGCAAAAATCGACGAGCGGCGCGACGAGGTCGCCCGGATGCAGGCCCGGATCAAGGCCCTCAGCCGCGAGTAGCGACGCCTGTTGCAGGGATCGGGGCTGTTTCCTGCCGTGCTACCGGGCCCGGGGCTTTGCGCCCTGCCCGGCTCAATCCTGGCGGTCGGGGCTGTACAGGCGGTTGATATATTCCCCCAGTAGCATTTCCCGGCTGTCCGCCGGCAGCTGGTTGAGCATATTGTTGATCTCAACCATGCTCTCCGGCAGGGTGCTGCCGTCCCCGAGCACCTCGGTCAGCTGGTCCATCACCTCGGGACCGGCGCCAATGATCAGATCGCGCAATTCAGCCGGCATGACAAAGCGCTCCTGCCCCTGCTGCGACGCCCGCACCTCTGTCGCCACCTCAGTGAGATCGCGCACGAACTCGTCCACTGCATGCACGTTGTGGTAACCGACGGACAGGTGCATGTTCTCACTGCTGTTGGCGTAGCCGAACTGCGGCTGGATATACCAGCCGCGACGTTTCATCTCATCCGCGAGCGGAAAGATATCGAAATCGACCGCCCTGATCGCCAGCATGTTGATATTACCCTCGCCCATCACCTCCAGCCCGTCGATGGCATTGACCGCATCCACGATCTTGCGCGAGGCACGCTGGGCCGCGTCCACCAGCGCCAGGTAGCCATCGCGCCCCAGGTAGTTGAGGATCGCCCAGCAGGCCGCGATGGGGCCGCCGCTCTTGCTCGACGTTACCCCGGGATTGATAACCGCGTAACCTGTCCAGTTGGCATAGGAAAAAATCTGGTAGCGCCGCAGGTTGCGGTCATTGTAGAGGACACAGGAAGCACCCTTGGCCGCGTAGCCCCATTTATGGAAGTCCATGGACAGCTGGGTGACGCCGGGAACCGCGAGATCGAAGTCGGGAATGTCGTAGCCCAGTTCCTTGGCAAAGGGCAGGTACATACCGCCAACGCAGCAGTCAACGTGGAACAGGATGCCGTGCTCCAGGGCGACCTGGCCGAGCTCGGTGATCGGGTCGATACTGCCGTGGGCATAGGAAGGCGCGGAACCGACCATGAGGATCGTGTTGTCGGTGACGGCGGCCGCCATGGCTGCGGGCACGGCGCGGAATTTGTCGTCCACGTCAACCAGCACCGCCTTGAGGTCGAAATAGTGGCAGGCCTTGTGGAACGCCGGATGTGCCGTGGTGGGCAGTAGAATTTCCGGCTCGGTGATATCCGGTCGCAGGTCGCGGTAATAATCCCGTGCCGTTTTCAGGGAGAGCAGGATGCTTTCCGTGCCTCCTGAGGTAAACGTGCCTGTCGCTTCACTGCTTCCCTGCATCAGGTCGACCGCCATCCCGATTACATCCTTTTCCAGTTGCAGGCAGCTCGGGAAGGAGGTCGGATCCAGGCCGTTCTCGGTCAGGTACAGCGAAAAAGCATCCTTCAGGAGCTGCTTGGCCTCGGGCCCGGCTTCGTAGACGTAGGCGAAAACCCGCCCTTCCTGCCAGGGAACATCGTTACCCTTGCGGGCGTCAAGCTGGGACAGGAGGGTGGCGGCCGGCTGGCCCGTTTGTGGAAACTTCATGGATTATCCTCTCTATGGTGCTGTCTCACCCCAGCTCGCAAGCACCTCGTAGTGCATGTTGCCGCCTCGCCCCCGGCGCGACTCGAACAGGGAAAACTCCGCGTATGATAATTCAAAATCGGGTGCCTGGGCGGGCATCGGCGGTGCCGCCTCGCAGCCGCGGAACAGGGTAATGTGAGGCTGGTAAGCCCGACTCTCGGGGTGCGTGCCCAGGCGACCGGCCTGGCGCTGTAGTTTCCCCGCCAGCCGGGTCAGGCTGTCTGCCCAGGACGAAGGGCCCAGCCAGTAAATACCGGGCCTGGGCCAGTAGCCTGTCTGGTCCAGGTGCAGGGTACCCGAAGGTGGCGCGCCCTCCCCCAGCATATGATCGGTTGCCTCCAGCAAGTCGGCCAGCTGCCGCTGGCTCACCTCCCCTACAAATGCCAGGGTGATGTGAAAGTTAGCCGGGCTGACCGGTCGCGCCGCTGCCGAGAACTGGCGATCACGCCAGTCGGCAATGGCCATCGCCGTCGCGGCATCGACCTCCAGACCAAAAAAAAGGCGCATCAGCGTAGCTCCATGGCGCGCAGCAAACTTACCGGCATTATTGCTGTCGTGTGGGTGGCAGGGAACAGGCGCTGACCCGGCTGAGGTGGCTGTAGGGCAGTCCGGTCTCTGCGTGCCAGTCATTAAACACTGCCTGAATCCGCTTGAGCTCCCGCTGGCTGGTCGGGTTGTCGGCGATATCCAGACCCGCGCCCTGCAGGCAGCGGACGACGTCTGCGGTGAGGACGAAGGTGTCCTTACCCATATTGCGCAGGACGCGCTGGCCGGTCATGCCGCCAAGGCGACTGCCACGCTGCTTGAGCAGGCGAAACAGGCCCACCAGATCTTCTGCCGGCCACTGCTCGACAAACCGCCCGAAACTGCCATGTTCCCGGGACAGGTCGTGGACGAAGCGCGCATTGGCCTGCACGCTGATCACTTTCTGGCGGTTGCGGATGATCCTGGGGTCGGCGCTGAAGCGGTCGATCTGCTCGGGGCTCAGCAGGATGATTTTCTCCGGCGGAAAGCCAAAAAACAGGTCTTCAAAGCCCTCCCACTTGTTGTCCACCACCCGCCAGACGAAGCCCGCCTGGAATACGCAGCGCGCCATCTGCGCCAGCCAGCGGTGATCCTGGGTTCGCCGCAGCTGGCCTGCGGTTTTGACCGCTGGCATCAGGCGCGCCAGGGCCGCCTTGCCGCCGTGATTCTCCCGGGCGCGAGCGGCGATCTCAGAGAATGGCAGCATGCTTCTCCCCCGGGCTGGCAGAGCCCGCGTCGGCGAAGGGTGATACCAGCCGCAGGGTGCTGCCCTGCCTGCTCCGCTTGATGTCGATCCTGATGTCCATCTGTTCCCGTAACTCCGTTACGTGGGAGATAATTCCCACGGTCCTGCCCGCGGCCTGCAGTTCCAGCAGGGTGCTGATTGCCAGCTCCAGGGCCTCGCTGTCGAGGGAGCCAAAGCCCTCGTCGACGAACAGGGTATCCAGGGCAATCCCCCCGGTCTGCGCCTGCACCACGTCACTCAGCCCCAGGGCCAGGGCCAGGGCCGCCATAAAGCTCTCGCCCCCGGACAGGGTGGCCACCGAACGCGCCACGCCGCTGTAATCGTCATGTACCTCCAGGTCGAGACCCGCGGCGCCCTTGCCTTTGCCGGGCTCCCGCCGACGCTGCAGCTCGTAGCGCCCCGCCGACATGTGCCGCAGGCGCTGGCTGGCCTGCACCAGCACGTCGTCCAGTAACACGCCCAGCACGTAGCGCTGCAAGCTGACCTTGGCCCCGGTCTGGCCATTGGCAACCTCCGCCAGGGTACCCACTACAGCGTAGTCTGCATCCAGTTTCGTGGTGCTTTTTCGCTGCCGGTCGATTTTCTGCCGCGCGCTGGCCAGGCTCAACTGCCGCCGTTCGCGCTCGCGCCAGCGGTCCTGGGCGCTGTCGCGGCTGGCGCGCGCGTCTGCCTCCGCGGTCTCCAGTGAGGCAATGTCGACTTCCGGCTGGTCGGCCAGGGTCTCGCGCAGGGTGCGCAGGGTGGCCGCATTCTCCGCGCAGGCCTGCTCGTACTCCCGCACGGCCCGTTCCATCGCCTCACGCTCGCTGGCGGGCATCATCGCCTGGCGCAGTTCCGCCTCGGAGGCAAAAGCGCTCTGTGCCAGGCGCTCGACCAGCGCCGCGTCCGCTTGCTCAAGGCTGGCCTGCTCCTCTGCCAGGCGCGCCTTGAGCTGCTGCTGTTCCGCAAGCGCCACGCCCAGGGCCTTGTCCGCGGCCGCGTGCGCCGCCTCGGCCGCCTCCCTGGCGTCAACCAGTGCTGCGTGCCGGGCCCTGGTCGCCGCGATGTCGGTCTCAATTTTTGCGCCATCGCGGTAGTTCGCCGGCAGCGAACCCTCCAGGGCATCGACCTGGGACCGGGCCCGGGCAACCGCCTCGCGCGCCTCCCCATCCCCGCGCACAGACTCCCGGTGCGACTGCTCGGCCCTTTCCAGGGCCGTCTGCAGCTCCCGTTGGGATGCCTCTTCGTGCCGTAACTGGCGGGATTCCTCGACCCGCTGGCGCAGGGCCTGCTCGGCGCTCGCCAGTTCCTCCTCCAGGGAGGCCAGGGTGGGGATATCCTGCCCGAGGCGCTCGCGCAGGCTCTCGGCTTCGCTGGCCGCGCTCTGCTCGCGGCTGCGCAGTCCCGCGAGTTGCTCACCGCAGGTGCTAAGCGCGCGCTCCGCTTCCCGGCAGCGCTCCTCCTGGGCCTCGAGCGTGGCCTGGTCCGGCACTGCCGCGTCTGTCGTGGCCGGCGCCGGGTGCTCGGCACTGCCGCATACCGGGCAGGGCTCGCCGGGATCCAGGCTGGCCGCGAGCAGGCTCGCCTGACCCAGGTGCCAGTCCCGCTGCAGCGCTTGCTGGGTTCGGCGCGCTGCCGCGAGGTTCTGCTTCCGCGTGGCTTGCACCGCAGCCTGGCGCGCCAGTTCCTGGGCCAACTCGGCCTGGGACTGGCTCACCTCTTCCAGTCGCTGCCGGGCATCGTGCCGGTGGCGCAGGGTCATCATCCTGGCCTCGGCATCCTCGGACGCGATGAGTTTTTCCCGCAACGCGGCGATCCGCTCTCCGGCGGCGGTCACTGCCGTCGCGGCCTCTTCCGCGCGAGCCGCGCTGGCGGCCTGCCGGCTCTCGCTGTCGGCCCGGGCGCGCTGGGCGCGGGCCAGGCCGTCGCGGGCCTCCTGTAACTTGCCTACCGTGGGCAGCAGCGCCTCCAGTCGCGCCAGCTCACCTTGCAGGGTGTCCCGCGCCGCATCCTGCGCCCGGGCCCCCTCCAGTGCCTGCGCGCTCTCCTCCTGCCGCTGCCTGGCGCCTTTGGCCGCCTCTGCGGCGACGGCGAGGGCTGCCCGGGATTTATCCACCTGCGCTGCCAGGGATTCACGCTGGGTCAGGGCGGGCACTACCCCCTCGGCCTTACGCGCGCTCAACAGGGCTGCACGCTGCCGGGCGACCTCCCCGGCCTGCTGTGCCAGCGCTTCCGCATGCTGCTCTGCTGCGCGCAGTGACGCACGGTTCTGCAACATCTGCCGGGCGCTGTTGAGCGCCTTGTCCGCCCCGGTCCAGCGCTCCTCCGCCGCGCGGTAGGCCGCCTCCAGGCTCACCAGTTCCGGCGTCAGCTCTGCCAGGGCCTGGTCCAGGGTTTGTTCGTCGGGTACCTCCACGCTTTCCAGGATGCCGCGCACCCGCGCATTGCCCTCCTCTACCTGGCGCCGGATCCCCGCGGCGTTCTCCTTCAGACGCTCCTCGATCTGGCGGTAGATGCCGGTCTGGAAAAGCGATTCGAAAATTTTCTCGCGGGCCTGGGAATCCGCCATCAGCAGCTTGCGGAACTGGCCCTGGGGCAGCACCATGACCTGGCGAAACTGCTCCGCCTGCATCCCGGTCAGCTCGCGAATCTGACGATCAGCTTCCTTGATCTTCTGTTCCACCAGCAGTTTGCCCCCGGACTCGCTGCCGTCTGCCCCCAGCCGCCACAACGCGGCCGTGGGTTGCTGTTCGGTAAATCCCTCGCCCTTTTGCTTGGGTCGCTGCTGCTGGGGCACGCGGGTGATCCGGTACTGCCTGCCCCCCAGGGCAAAATCCAGGCTCACCTGGGTGAGGCGGTCTGGCGGGCTGAACTGGCAGCGCATCTCGGCCGCTTCGCGTTCAGCGCCAGTGGTCGTGCCGTAGAGGGCGTAGCAAATCGCATCCAGCAGGCTTGTCTTGCCCGCACCTGTGGGGCCGTTGATCAGGAACAGGGGTGAGGAACCGAGCTCGGCAAAATTGATGACCTCGCGACCGGGAAAGGGGCCAAAGGCCTGCAAGGTAAGACGCAGTGGCCTCACAGTCGGCCCTCCTCGCGTAGGGACTCGAGGACCCCGCGCAGACACTCCCGCTGCCCCTCGGTCATGTCGTCCCCCTGGATATCGCGAAAGAAATCCGCAAACAGGGCCTCGTGATTCTGCCGCAGGTCGTCCCGCTGCGCCGGGGCGACCCCACCGACCTGCTCCCGCTGGGGCAACTGTGCCTGCAATACGTTGGGATACACCCGGCGCAGCTTGCCCATCACGTCCAGGAGCGCCACCCTGTCGGTCAGCCGAGCACCGATGAAATCCTCCGACCGGGCATCCGTGGCGCCGCGTTGCAGCAAATCATCCAGACTGCCCTCCAGCAGGCGCAGGTCCCGCAGAGGCGCCAGTTCACGGGTGCTGATATCCGCTCGCCCCGGGGCGCTGATATCCACGATGGTGACCGACTTGCGGTGGCTCACCTCGGAAAAAGAATACTTGAGGATTGATCCGCTATAGCGGACATGGGCTGCGCCCTGCTGCTGAGCCCCGTGCAGGTGACCCAGCGCAGCGTAGGTGTAGGGCGTGAACAGCGATGCCCGTACCCGGTCTGCACCCCCCAGGGACAGGGGGCGCTCGGAATCGCTCTCCTCGGCGCCGTCGACAAAGCAGTGGGCCAGCACCACGGTGGGACGGTCGGGCAGCCGCTGGGCATCAACCCTTGCCAGCAAGGCGGCCATGGCCTCTTCGTGGGTCGTTACCGGCTCGTCCAGGGCCTGGCGCACGGTGGCAGGGCCGGCGTAAGGCAGGGCAAAAAAATCGCATGTCACCTCGCCGCCGGAGAGGGTCACGGGGGTCGGTCCGGCCGCCAACGGCCCGGCGATATGCAGGCCCGCTCCGCCCAGCAGCTCGGACGCAAAGCCGAGGCGCTCGGGGCTGTCGTGGTTCCCGGCGATCATGACCACCGGGGTGTTAAGCTCCACGCAGAGGGTATGCAGGGTCCGGCCCAGCAGGGCTACTGCCTCTGCGGGCGGCACCGCCCGATCGTAGACATCGCCCGCGATTGCCACCACGTCGACCGCTTCGTCTCGCACCAGGTCGACAATCTGGGCCAATACGTGAGCCTGGTCTTCCAGCAGCGATACCCCGTGCAGCTGGCGTCCCAGATGCCAGTCCGACGTGTGTAACAAACGCACGCTAATCTACCTCAGCCGATCGATCAGGCCATGGTAGCACCGCCCGGCGCCGGGCGAACAACCTGTCCCCCACCACCTGTCGCCCCGGCGCGCAGAACCGGTGGTGTAGTGGGCCGTGCGTGAAGTTCGGTAAGCGAACTTTGCGCACGGCTCACTAGGCTGAATCGCGCGGATATTTCGGCAGGCGCAGGTCGAACAGCAGGGCCGCACCGCGCAGCAGGAAGGCCAGCATCACCGCCAGTGGCAGCGCGACCCCGGCGGTGCCTGGCAGCTGGGTGAGCAAGGTGAAACTCGCCGCTCCCAGGAGGGCCGCGGTCACGTAAATTTCGGGACTGAGCAGGACCGCCGGGCGACTCAGCAGGCTGTCCCTGATCAGGGAGCCGAAGGTCGCGGTCATCATACCCATGCCGATAGCGACAATCGCCGGCGCTTCCCAGGCCAGGGCTTTCTGGGCGCCGAGCACTGAAAACAGTGCCAGGCCCAGGGCATCGGCCCACAGCAATACGCGGCGGCGCGAGGCGAGCCGGTGGGCGAGGAACCAGGTGGCAACCGAGGCCAGGATACAGACCCAGAGGTAGGTCGTATCTGCCACCCAGAACACCCGATCGGTATTCAGCAGCAGGTCTCGAAGGGTGCCGCCGCCGATGCCGGTGAGTGTGCCAAAGAGGATAAATCCGAGAATATCCAGGCGCCGTTCGGCTGCCGCCAGGGCACCACTGACGGCAAATACCGCCACACCGACCAGGTCAAAACTGTATAAAAGCGTACTCAAGCTGTCACAGACTCCTGTATGGCCCGACCCCCGTGCTACCATGCGGGCTCATTCGGCATGAACAGACCGGATATGCAGCGCCCCCTGATTGCTTCCATCGTCGCCTTTGTCACGGTCATCACCCTGGTGGCTGCACTGGCGTGGCTTACCGCTAGCGAGGAGCCCGACCCGTGCCAGGATCTCAGGGGTGACATGGGGGCCGCGGTCCTCGCCGACCAGGCGGGCGACCAGGACGCCCTGGTCAACCGGGCGATCATTGTAAGGGGCAAATGTGAACAAAACGAGCAGGATCAGTAAGCCGTATGCAGTCGGCCCCGTGAGCGTGAAGGGCCTGACGCTCGTCTCCCTGGGAATTGCCTGTCTGCTCTGGACCGTGCAGGGCAGAACGCAAACGACGACGGCCCACGAACTCCTGCAAACCCGCTGCATGGTCTGTCACGGCTGCTACGACGCTCCCTGCCAGCTCAAGCTGGAAGCGCACGCCGGGCTGGAACGCGGCGCCACTGACGCCCTGGTTTACGACGGCACGCGCCTGCTCGCCGCCGATATCACCCGCCTGTTCGACGGCCCCGATTCGATCGAGGGCTGGCGCGACAAGGGTTTCCACCCGGTCCTCGACCCCGAAGAGCCCGCCCAGGGCGTGCTGCACCGGATGCTGGAGCTGAAACAGGACAACCCCCTGCCCCCTCGCGGCGAGCTGCCCGATTCCCTGGATTTTTCCCTCTACCGCGACCAGCAGTGCGTCAAGCAGGAAGACTTCGACGACTACGCCGAAGATTACCCGCAGTGGGGCATGCCCTTTGGCCTGCCCGGGTTGCAGCCCGAGGAGCACCAGACCCTGACGGCCTGGATCGAGGCCGGCGCGCCCCCGCCGACAGCACCGTCGCTGGATCCTGCGCTGGCCGACGAAATCGCAGCCTGGGAAACATTTCTCAATGGCGACGACCTGAAAACCCGCCTGGTCGGGCGCTACATCTACGAACACCTGTTCCTGGCGTCCCTGTACCTGCGCGACGACGACAATCCGGTGTGGTTCCGCCTGGTGCGCTCGGCCACGCCACCTGGCCAACCCCTGGACCTGATCGCCACCCGCCGCCCCTATGACGACCCGGGGGTGGAGCGCGTTTACTACCGCCTCCAGAGACTGCCGGTCACCCCGCTGGAAAAAAGCCACCTGGCCTATCGTTTCGACGCACAGCGCCGGAGCTTCTACCGCCAGCAATTCCTGGCACCCGAGTACGAAGTCGCGGAGCTGCCCGGCTACACGCCCACCGTCGCGGCCAACCCCTTCAAGAGTTTTGCCGCGCTGCCGGTGAGCGCGCGCTATCGCTTCCTGCTCGAGGAAGCCAAGTTCACCATCAACAACTTTATCAAGGGGCCGGTCTGCCGTGGCCAGATCGCCCTCAACGTGATCGAGGATCGCTTCTGGGTGATGTTCATGGACCCGGACGCGCTGGATCCGGAGATTGACGGCGAGTTTCTAGCCCGCGAAAGCGACGACCTGCGGCTGCCGGTCGCCAAGACCAACTCGGTGATCGACCTCTTCACCTGGCGCAGCTATGCCAGAGCCCACGACCGCTACCAGCGCGCCAAGGTCAAGTACATGACCGAACAGCTGGCCCGCGGAGATCGCCAGATCACCCTGGACACGCTCTGGGATGGTGACGGCGAGAACGACAACGCTGCCCTGACGATTTTCCGGCACTTTGATACCGCCACGGTAGTGAAGGGCTTTGTCGGGGAAACCCCCAAAACCGCCTGGGTGATCAGCTACTCCCTGCTCGAGCGCATTCACTACCTGCTGGTCGCGGGGTTTGATGTTTACGGCGCCGTGGCGCATCAATTGGAGACGCGCCTGTACATGGACTTCCTGCGTATGGAGGGCGAGCTGAACTTCCTCCTCTACCTGCCGCCGGAAGAACGCATCGACCTGCGCAAGCACTGGTACCGGCAGGCGCCCGGTTTCGCCAAGGAACACGTGTTCGCCGACAGCCCCCTGATGCGGGAATTGCAGAGTGATCTCGAGTTTGCCGCTGACGACCCCAAGGCCGAATTCCTGGGCTGGATGCGCGAGCGCATTTACCGCGCGCCGGCGCCGCAGTGGGATTACCGGGACAGTGCGCCGGCAGCGACGGTGGCGGCCCTGGATGCCCTGGTAGCCAGGGTAGGCAAGCACAACAGCTTCCTGCCCCAGGTCAGTTTTATCAGCGTGCTGGGCCCGGACCGCAACGACAGCTACACTCTGCTCGCCGACTCGGGCTACGCCAATATCGCCCTGCCGTTCCTGGAGGAGAGCCGCCGGCTACCCAAGGAAGACGCCGTCACCGTCACCCGCGGCCTCCTGGGGGCCCACCCCAACCTCTTCTTCCAGGTGCACGAAAAGCAGCTGCCGCTGTTCGCTGCGGACGTTGCGGCAATGCGCAATGAGGCGGACTGGGAAAAGCTCCGGGAACGCTACGGCGTCTCGCGTAACGCGCCCTGGTTCTGGCGCCTGAGCGATAGCTTCCACCGCCAGCACCTGGCGGCCGACCCGGTGTATCACGGCCTGTTTGATTACAACCGTTACCGTGGCAACGAATAGGCTTTATTGCCTGCTCGCCTACACGTGGGGGCCGCGATTACGCTGCCATAGTTTGAGCACCGAGCGCTCCAGCGCGTCCTCGGCCGCCATGCCCAGTTTTTCCTGCCAGGCCTTGCGCTGTACGTAGCGAACCTCGTATACCTCGCGCTCGGCCAGCTGTTGCTGGATAAAGGCATCACTGGTTTGCAGTGCGTCCACCAGGCCGACGTCGATCGCTTCCTGGCCGTACCACACCTCCCCGGTCGCAACCCGGTCGATATCCAGCGCGGGTCGCTGCTCGCTGACAAAGCCCTTGAACAGGCCGTGGGTCCTTTCCAGGTCCTCGACGAACTTCTCCCGGCCCTTGTCCGTGTTCTCACCAAACAGGGTGAGTGTGCGCTTGTATTCCCCCGCGGTGAGCAGTTCAAAATCGATATCGTGCTTCTTCAGCAGCCGGTGGAAGTTGGGAATCTGGGCCAGCACCCCGATAGAGCCGATCACGGCAAAGGGCGCGGCAATGATTTTGTCGCCCACACAGGCCATCATGTAACCGCCGCTGGCGGCGACCTTGTCCACCGCGACCGTCAGGGGCACGCCGGCCTCGCGGATGCGCTGCAGCTGGCTGGCGGCCAGGCCGTAGCCGTGCACGAGACCACCGGGGCTCTCCAGACGCAGGAGTACGCCATCGCCCTCGCGGATGCGCGGCAGGATCGCAGAGATTTCCTCGCGCAGGTTCTCGGTAGCACTGGCCTTCAGGTCCCCGTCGTAGGACAGCACATAGAGCCGCGGCTTGCCCTCTGGCTCAGCGCCCGCTTTGGCTGCCTTGCGCGCCGCCTTGTCGCGGTTCTTCTCCGCCTTCTTTTCTTCCTTGGCGCGTTTCTTCTGCTGGGCCTTGTCCTCGACCGCATCGCGAATGCTTTCGCCCAGGCGGCGGTAGCGGTCATTCAGGTGGCGCACCTCGATACGGCCATCCCGCGGCGGCTTCTGCCGCTGACCGAGGGCCATCAGGCCCACGGCGACAAACAGGATGGCGGCCACGATGGTAAGCGCCTGGGCGAGGAACAGGCCGTATTCGGCAAGTGTTTGCAAAGCTGACTCCGTTATCAGGTAAACAGGTTGACGTGGTGGCGAATCAGGGCACCGGCCACCGAACTCGGCGGCGGTACCTGGGGCAGTTCCCGATAGTGAAACCACTGCGCGTCGGCGATCTCGATCTCGTCGCAGACGATATCGCCGGCAGTGTGCTCGGCAAAAAAGCCCAGCATCAACTGGCTGGGGAAGGGCCAGGACTGGGACGTGAAGTAGCGCAGGTTGCCCACTTCGACCCCCACCTCCTCGCGCACCTCGCGCGCCAGGGTTTCCTCCGCGGTCTCGCCGGGCTCGATAAAGCCAGCCAGCGTGCTGTAGAGCCCCTGGGGGAAATTCGCATTGCGCGCGAGCAGCAACTCCTCACCCCGGGTCACCAGGACGATGATGCAGGGTGCAATCTTCGGGTAGTGCACCGCGCGGCAGGGACGGCAGCGCATGGCCCGCTCGGCGCGATCAACCTCCATGGGCTGGCCACAGCGACCGCAGAACTGGTGATCCCGCTCCCAGTCCAGCAACTGGGAGGCGCGCCCGGCCATGGCAAACACCTGCTCGTCGACGCGCCCCAGAATCTGGTACAGGCTCCCCGCCTGGTAGCGCATCGGATCCAGTTCGATTGCGCTATCCATTTCTACCGCATAACAGGGTCGCCCGTGCCAGAAGCCTACGAACTGCTCGCGCAGGATGATCCAGCCATCGTCGCGCACGTGGGTCTCCGGAAGGAGACAGGCCTCGGGCGAGCGCATATCGGTAACCAGCTTGCCTTCCTGGAACACCAGCAGAATGCTGTCGCGGGGATTTTCCGGGGGATTATTATGGGGTTCAAACATCAGTTTCACTCAGCATATAGCTCTCGCCAGATCACCTTGCCGCCGCTGCTGGCGGCGATTGCATCGAGCTGCGAGCGGTGGGCCTGCAATTCCTCGGCAGTGGGTTGCAGCACGGGCAATGGCGGGCGGTCAGCGGGCAGGCGACGCAGACGCTCCCCGCCCTGGCTGCCGTCCTGCTCGCTGCTATCGTGGTCGGAAAGGGCGAAGGTGGTCTGGCCACCGGTCATGGTCAGGTAGACGTCGGCGAGAATCTCTGCATCCAGCAGCGCGCCGTGCAGGTCCCGCTGGGAATTGTCCACCATATAGCGCTGGCACAGGGCATCCAGGCTGTTGCGCTGGCCCGGGTGCTTGCCGCGGGCCATCAGCAGCGTGTCGATAATCCGGCACTGCTCGTCGACAGGCAGGTGCCCCGCGTCGAGCTTGTGCAACTCCGCATTGAGAAATCCAACGTCGAAGGGCGCGTTGTGGATGATCAGCTCGGCGCCGGCGATATAGTCGAGAAAATCCGCGGCGACACGACTGAATACCGGCTTGTCCCGGAGAAACTCGTTGGTAATGCCGTGGACCTCGATCGCGCCCTGGTCGACTTCCCGCTCGGGATTGATGTACTGGTGATAATGATTCCCGGTGAGGCGGCGATTCACCAGCTCGACACAGCCTATCTCGATAATCCGGTGCCCCTGGGAAACTTCCAGGCCCGTGGTTTCCGTATCCAGCACGATCTGTCTCATGCCGCGCCCTCCATTTCGTCAATGCCGCGGTTCGCCAGCTGGTCGGCTATCTCGTTCTCGCGGTGGCCGCTGTGGCCCTTGACCCAGTGCCAGTGCACCTCGTGGCGCTGGTTCTGTGCATCCAGCTCACGCCACAGATCCTCGTTTTTTACCGGCTTGCGCGCTGCGGTTTTCCAGTTGCGCGCTTTCCACTGGGTCAGCCACTGGGTAATGCCGTCACGCACATAGGATGAATCGGTGGTGAGCTGTACCCGGCAGGGCTCGCGCAGGGTCCGCAGCGCTTCGATCGCCGCGGTCAGTTCCATGCGGTTGTTGGTGGTAGCGGGCTCAGCGCCGTACAGTTCCCGCTCCTTGCCCTGGTAGCGCAGCAACGCGCCCCACCCACCTGGCCCCGGATTGCCGCGACAGGCACCATCGGTGAAAATCTCGACCTCTTTCATGCGGCGTGATCGGCCTCCCGCGGCGTGGGGCGCGGCGAAGGCACGGGCTTGGGCACTGCCAGATCGATCAACCTGCCGCGGCGGGCGCGCTGGGCCGGGCGCAGGTGCCCCGGCACCTGCTTGAGGGCATGCAGGATATAGACGCCACCCAGGGGCAGGGGCAAGGCGCAGGCGCAGCGGTCGACAGACTCGACCGCGCGTCGCAGCCTGCCCCGACCAAAGGGCGGCAGCGCAAAGCACTCGGCGCTGTCCTCCGGCTCCAGTCCCAGCAGGTTGAACCAGTCGTGCAGCCGCGAGCGTGACAGGCTGCGGCGATACCGCCAGAGGGGGCTACCGGCCATCGCCCGCAGACGCAACCAGCTCCCGGGCAGGCTGAAGGGGTTGAAAGCGATCACAAACAGGTGCCCCTGGGGCGTCAGCACCCGGTGCATTTCACGCAGGGCCTGGTGAGGGTTGTCGGAAAACTCCAAAGCGTGATGAGCGATGACCACATCCACACTGTCGGAGGCTAGGGGCAACTGGTCAGACTCGGCGACCAGCACGACGCTGTCGCCGGCGGCGGGCGCACTGTAGATGCAGTGGCGGATGCGAGTGCCTGCATACAGCGGATGCTGGCGGCTGATGCCCACCTGGGCCAGGTGGTAGCCAAAGGCGGTCTCCAGCTCCTGCCCCAGGTGGGTCTCGATCTGCTGCAGCAGGTAGCGGCCGGTCTCGCGCGAGTACCAGGTTTCCAGTTGCGGTAAAATCTCGTTAAACTCTTCGCCCACAGGGGTCCTCTCGCTCGCCGCATGATGCTGCCCGTACAGGCGGCACAGGGGCCCATGTTACTGTATTTCCCGGGCAATTAAACGGTGCACCATGCTCTCAATTTCACCTGTTCCAGCCTTCAGCGACAATTACATCTGGTTACTCGCGAACGCCGACCGGCATGCCGTGGTGGTCGACCCGGGCGAGGCCGCTCCGGTACTAGACGCGCTGGAGCGCGGCGGCCTCACCCTCGCCGCCATCCTGGTGACGCACCATCATTTTGATCATGTGGGCGGGATTGCCGAGCTCCTGCAGCACCGTGAGGTACCCGTCTACGGACCGCAGAACCCGGCTATCGAGACCGTCAGCGTGCGCCTCAGTGAGGGCGATACTGCGACCGTGCTGGGCTGCAGCTTCCAGGTCCTGGCGGTGCCTGGGCACACCCTTGACCACATTGCCTATTATCGCCCCGCGGAAGGGGACACGCCGCCCCTGCTGTTCTGCGGTGACACCCTGTTTGCCGGCGGCTGCGGGCGCCTGTTCGAAGGCACGCCGGCCAACATGCACGCGTCGCTGCAACAGCTCGCCGCCCTGCCCCCCGAGACCCGTGTGTACTGCGCCCACGAGTACACCCTGGCCAACCTGGCCTTCGCCCGCGCGGTGGAACCAGACAATCGCGCCCTGGGCCAGCGGGCGCAGGATGCCAGGGACATGCGGGAGGCCGGCGAACCCACCGTGCCCTCCACCCTGGGCCTGGAACTGGCAACCAACCCCTTTCTGCGTTGCGAGCAGCCCGAGTTGCAGCAGTCTCTGTCACGCCAGGGTCGACTCGAGGGCGACAGCGCTGTCGATGTGTTCGCCACCGTGCGTGCCTGGAAAGACCAATTTTAACCGCATGAAGAAGAAAATAGTTTGAATTTCAGAAGCTTAATAGCACTTCTTAAAGTATTACTTTGCTCAGTAACCCTCGTTGGTTGCCAGAACCTGCCCGAGCACACGGCGTCCACACCCAACGCCAAGGCAAGCGCCCCGGCAGCCAGCGCGCCGCACCCGATCGAAGCTCGCGACAAGCCGCAGCGCCCCGCAGTGACGCGCACCATCGACGATACGCCCGAGGCCCCGGCAGATCTCTGGGAGCGCCTGCGCCGGGACCTGCAGTGGGCTGAGCTCGACAACCCGGCAGTCCGCACCGCCCGCGAACAGTTTCTCGACCAGCCCACCTATCTTGACGTGATCGCCGCGCGCTCCGAGCTGTACCTCTACTACATCGTCGAAGAGGTCACAGCGCGGGGGATGCCCGTCGATATTGCGCTTCTACCTTTGGTGGAGAGCACCATGAACCCCTTTGCCCGCTCCCCGGAGCACGCCCTGGGGCTGTGGCAGATCATGCCGGCGACCGGGCGCCACCTGGGCCTCACCAGTAACTGGTGGTATGACGGTCGCCAGGACCTGCGGGACTCCACCGCCGCGGCCCTGGATTACCTGGAGGAACTGCACGCGGACTTCGACGGCGACTGGCTGCTGGCCCTGGCCGCCTACAATTCCGGCAAGGGCCGGGTCAGCCGCGCGATTCGCTACAACGACAAACGCGGTCGCCCGACGGATTTCTGGTCCCTGCGCCTGCCCCGGGAAACCCGCAGCTACGTACCCCGCCTGGTGGCCCTGGCGAACATCATCGGCAAGCCCGAACGCTTTGCCGCCACCCTGCCACCGGTCCCCAACGCGCCCGCGTTTACCGTGGTGGATACGGGCGGCCAGCTGGAGCTGGCACGAGCCGCCGAGCTGGCGGGCCTCGACGAAGCCACCGTGCGCGCCCTGAATCCCGGCCACCTGCGCTGGGCGACCGCGCCGGACCAGGCGCCGGAGTTGCTGTTGCCGCCGGATACCGTGGCCCAGTTCGAGGAGGGCGTGGCCAGCCTGAATGACAAGGACCGCGTGCGCTGGCAGCACTACCGGATCCGCCGCGGCGACACCCTGGGCAGGATCGCCCGCCGCTTCGACACCGAGGTCGGCATGCTGCGCGAGGTCAACAACCTTCGCGGCAGCTTTATCCGCGCCGGCGATGACCTGCTGATACCCCGGGGCAGCAGCTGGAGTGACAGCCTGGCCCTGAAAGGTGGCAAGGCGCCCGTGAGCCGCGACTACCGGGTACGGCCGGGAGACTCGCTCTACCGCATCGCGGGGCGTTTCAAGGTCTCCATCGCCGACATCGTGGCCTGGAACGCACTCGACCCCGGTGCGTTTATTTATCCGGGACAGCAGCTCACCCTTTACGTCAACGACGGCTGAGCCGTGCATCTCCCGTGCCTGAGCTGAGTTCGGCCTGGGGCACCCTGCAACTGCTGCGCTATCCCAGGCGACGCCAGGAAGCGCTCCTGCCCTGGTGTGGCGCGGATATCCTGCTGCTGGAGCAGGTCGCACAGGGCCACCCCGAGACCGCCAATGCGCTGGTGGTCAACGACGAGCACGGCGTCCTGAGCACTGCCCTGCAGCCACAGGCCACCTGGACGGACTCGGCCCTGGCCGCGCGGGCGATGCAGGAGAACTGCGAGCGCAATGGCCGGCCGCCGCCGCAGCTTGTCTGGAGCACCCAGGCTCCGCCGGAGGCAACGTCCCTGGTGGTGATGCGGATTCCCAAGCAGCTCGCTTACTTCCGCCACCAGCTGTCGCTGCTGGCCGGCAGACTGCCCCCCGGTACCCCGCTGCTGGCCGCAGGCATGGACAAGCACCTGTCACCCCACATCGCAGAGCTGATGGAACAGCACGTGGGGCCCACCACCCGGCATCGCGGCCAGCGCAAGGCGCGGGTGTTCAGCGCGGTGTTCGGCGGTCCCCGGGCGCCCGCGCCTGAGGTGCCCGGTTATCACTGCAGCGAGGCCGGCGGCACCCTGAGCGGCGGCGCCAACGTGTTTTCCAGCGATCGACTCGACCCTGGCAGCGCCCTGCTGCTGGATAACCTGGGGCGGCTGGCGCCGGTCGCGCGGGCCGCCGACCTGGCCTGCGGCAACGGCGTGATTGGGCTGGCCGCCCTGCGGGGGGGCGTCTGCGGGCACTGTGTGTTTGCCGATGAGTCCGCGATGGCGATCGCGGCGGTGCAACACAACGCCGAGGCGCTGGGGCGGGAGGCGACGGCGGTGACCGCGCTCCACGGTGACGGCCTGCTGGACTACCCGGGGCCACCGCTGGAACTGGTCCTGTGCAATCCCCCCTTCCACCAGCAGCACGCCGTGGATGATTTCGCCGGTCGCCGCCTGTTGCGCCAGGCGGCCCGGCACCTCGTGGAAACTGGCCAGCTCTGTGTGGTCGCGAACCGACACCTGCCCTACCAGAACCTGCTGTCCCGGCGCTTCCAGCGGGTGGAAAAAATCGCCGCCGACCGCCGCTTCAGCCTGTGGCTGGCCAGCGGTCCCCTGCGCGCCTAGTCCGCCAGCAGCTCCTCCACCAGCCGCGCCATTTCCCGGGTCGCGGGACCGGTGTAGTGATGATGAAACAGGCTCGCCACATCGCTGGCCTCGGCGTTGACTTCGACGGTCATCGCACCCGCGGCCAGGGCCAGCTGTACAAAGCCCGCCGCCGGGTAGACCGTGCCGGAAGTGCCCACCGCGATGAACAGGCTGCAGCCGGACAGCCAGGCTTCAATCACGTCCATGGCGAAGGGCATCTCACCGAACCAGACAATGTCCGGCCGCAGCGCGCCGGCGTGATCGCAGGCGGGGCAGACGCTGCTGGCATCGAAGGCCAGCGCGGCCGCCATGCTGCGCTGACAGCGGGTGCAACGCATGGCGTGCAGTTCGCCATGCATATGGCAGACCTGGGGGCTCCCGGCGCGCTCGTGCAGGTCATCCACGTTCTGGGTGACCAGGAATACCCGCTCGCCCAGGGCACGCTGCAGGCGCGCAATGGCCTCGTGTGCGGCATTGGGACGGGCATCGGCCAGCTGCGCGCGCCGGGCATTGTAGAAACGGTACACCAGGCCCGGGTCCCGGGCGAAGGCCTCCGGCGTGGCCACGGTCATGGGGTCGTGTTTCTCCCACAGGCCATCGGAGTCACGAAAGGTCGACAGCCCGGATTCCGCGGAGACACCGGCGCCCGTCAGTATGACAATCTGGTCGACGGGCCGTTGTTTGAAATACAGCATGAGCGCTTTGTCCAAGGTCGGGGAACAAGCCATTACAGTACCGGCTGCTGGACAAAAATAAAGGCACCTCGGAACAAAGCGGAGAGCTCTCGTGAAATTTGTATTATCGACCAGTTTCAGCACCGTGGCGCACCTGACGGCCATCGCCCCGGTGGCGGACGAGCACGGCTGGCACGCCATGTCGTTCTCCGATCACGTGGTGAACCCGGAGACCATCAACAACCCCTACCCCTACACGGAAGACGGCTCCCGTCGCTGGGAAGCCTTCACCGACTGGCCCGACCCCTGGGTGACGATTGGCGCACTGGCAGCGATCACCACCCGGCTGCGCTTCACCAACAATATTTTCGTCCTGCCCATGCGCAATCCCTTCCTCGTCGCCAAGGCGATCAGCACCGCGGCGATCATCAGCAACAACCGCATCACCCCGGCCTTTGGTGTGGGCTGGTCCCAGGACGAGTTCGCCCTGCTGCAGCAGGAGTTCAAGACACGCGGCAAGCGCACGGACGAAATGCTGGAAATCATGCGCCTGCTGTGGAGCGGGGAAATGGTGGAGTACCACGGTCGCTACTACGACTTCGAGCGCCTGGAAATGAACCCGGCGCCGACCGAGCGCATCCCGATCTGGATTGGCGGGATTTCGGAGCCGGCGATGCGCCGCGCCGCGCGTGCCGCCGACGGCTGGGTCACCGATTTGCAGCCCGCCGCCGAAATCATTGAAAGTATCGAGAAGATTCGGGGCTGGCGGCGGGAAGCCGGACTCGACACCGACACTTACGAGGTGATGGCCACGCCCTCTGACGTCTGGGACGTCGATGGCTACCGTCGCCTGGAGGACGCAGGGGTGACCCACATCCTCACCATGCCCTGGGCCTTCTACCACGGCGAGACCGAGGACCTGGCCCAGAAGCAGGACGGCGTCAGGCGTTTCGCCGACGATGTCATCAGCCGCTTCGATACCTAGGGCCGAATTCATTCGGCCTCATCGACGCTTACCAGGTAACCTCGTGCAACCGCGCCAGCGCAGTAAAATACAGCGCGCAGCGCACCGGTTCGGGCCCCAGTTCGCACAGGGCATCCCGGTAGGCCGCGAGCTGCGGCCCGTAGCGCGCCGCCTCCTGGGCCAGGAATTCCGCCACCGGCTCACCGGCGCGAGGCTCGCTGGTCTTGTAGTCGATCACCCAGCGCTCGCCACTGTCGCGATCGACGAAACAGCGATCAATAATCACGTCCCGCGGCGTGCCCCGGCCGTCCACCCAGGTCAGGGGCAATTCACAGTAAGCCTCGGTATGATCGGCGGCCAGTAACCAGCGACCTGCCTGCGCGTCGTCCAGGGTGCGCTGCACCGCCGCCTGCACCCGCGCCAGGGCGTCCTCCAGCACACTGCCCTGCAGGCCGGCGCTTTGCAGGGCCCACCGGCAGGCCTCCAGCAAGGCCTCCGTGAGCGTGTCGGGCAGGGTTGCTTGCTGCGCGAGTTGTTCCAGGGCCCAGTGCACGACGGAGCCGATCGTGCGCTCCAGCCGATTCTCCAGCGGTACGGGACGATTGTCCGCGGTGCCCGTGGGCTGCGCCTCGTCCCCTGGCGCTGGCGATGCCGCGGTATTCGCGCCCGGCAATTGCGCCAGTCGCCACAGGTTTCCGGGTAAATCCTCCTCCGGCCCTGCCGCCGGCGCTTCCGTCCCGGTGACCCTGGCCTGGGAGGCCACGGCGGGCCAGATACAGGCCAGCAGGCTGGCGGCCCCCGGTGGCCTGGGCTCCCCGCTCTTTTCGTCGATCCCCAGGGTGGCCGACAGGTTCAGGTAGCCAATCGCACGGGTGGCGCCCACGTACAGCAGGCGAGTATTTTCCAGGCGTGACTTGCGCTTGCGCTGGCGCGCCAGGTAGTTGTAGAGACCGGGGCTGTCGCTCTCGCTGTGATCGTCCGCAGCCAGCAGGAAACCGCTGTGGCCCGAGCCTGCCGTGTACTCGTCCCAGAGCAGCAGGGGACGACCGTCGCTGGCGCTGGCGCGTGCCAGGGCGGGTATGAATACGTGATCAAATTCCAGGCCCTTGGCCTTGTGCAGGGTCATCACCGCGACCCGGGAAGCGGGATGCGCATTGCTCGCATACAGCCGCTCCAGCTGCGCCTCCAGCCAGCGCACGTCAAGGCCGCGACCGTCCAGGTCAGCCTGCTCCAACAGGCTGAAAAACTGCTCCGCGTCTGCGAGGGCCGCGCTGTCTGCCGCGGTCGCCGCGCCACCCAGACGCCACCACAGCTGTTCGGTCCAGGCGCGCAGAGAGGCACGGTCGCGCTGCTGCTCTGCCCACGCCATGCATGCATGCAGGTGGGCAAGGCGCCGGGCACCGTCTTCGCTGAGCCCGGCGCGGACTGAGTCGTCGGCGGCCAGGGCGAGAATGTCGACCTGGGAACCGCCGGCCCGGGAAACCGCCAGCAGATCGGCGAGTGTCAGGCCGCACCAGGGTGCGCGCAGGAGTGCCAGCCAGGCAACCCGGTCCGCGCGGTTGGCCAGGGCGCGGACCAGGGTAAACAGGTCCAGGACCACACTGGAACTGGACAGGCGGTCCATGTCCTGGGCGGTGAAGGGAATGCCGCGCTGGCGCAGGCCCTGCAGGAAAGGCTGCAGCTGCGGCCGGCTGCGCCCAAGCACCGCCACGGTGGTGCTGCTATCCGCCGCCAGCGCCGCGCTCACGCCTGCGCAGAGCCACTCGACCTCGGCCGCGGCAGCGCCCTCACCGGCAAATACTTCAAGGTTCACGGCGGGGTCCGGCGATGCGGGTTTCACCGCCCTCGCCTCGCGAAAGCTGACCTCGCCGCGGCCGATATCGTCCCGCGGTGGAAACACCCGGGCAAAGCAATCATTGACCCAGGTGACCACGCCCTCACGCGAACGGAAATTGGCCTGCAACTCGAGGTATTCCGGCAGCACGCCGTTAAAGCCGCTCTCGCGTGCACGCAGGAACAGGCCGACATTGGCGTCGCGAAACCCGTAAATAGACTGCATCCCGTCTCCCACGATGCAGTAGGTTCGCGGCACTTGCGGATTGGCGGCATTGTGCTCGGCCCAGCCGCGGGTCAGGCGCCTGACCAGCTCGAACTGGTTGATCGAGGTATCCTGGAATTCATCGACCAGGATGTGCTCGATACGGTAGTCCAGGCGCAGGGCGAGATCGGTGGGTGCATCGTCCTCGCCCAGGGCATCCAGGGCGGACTGTGCCACCTGGGTGTGGTCCACCACGCCGTGCCGCTGGAACACCACCAGCAGCTGCGCCGCCAGCATCGGTAACGCGTGGGACAGGCTCAGCACCAGGCGCCAGCTCGCGGAGTCGGTCAGCATGGCGGGCAGCAGCGCCACGTCCAGCAGGGCCTCGCGCAGCGAGGTCTGTGGCGCCAGGGTCTCGAGCAGGTCCTGCATCCGCTGCTTCATGGCCCTGTTGCGCGCCGCCTCCGGCCCCTTGTCGGGCGGAAACCCCTCGCGCGCGGTGACCCGCTTGCGCCAGTCGCCGCCGCGGGTCAGCAGGAATTCCCGCAGCCGCTGCCAGTAGGCAGGGTCTTCTGGCTCAAGGGTGTCCCCCGCCGCCGCGCCATCTCCCGCCAGCTGGCGCGCGGCAAAATCCTGCAGCTCCTCCAGTTCACCCAGATAGGGCCCGAGGTCTTCGGCCAGACCCGCCAGAACATCGTCCACCAGGGCCGCCACTGTACTGCGCAGGCGCTGTTCCGAGGCTTCCGGGGTACGGTGCATGCCGAGCAGGGTCAGCCACTGGTCCCGGCGCGCCAGCAGGCCCTGCAGGAGTTCCGCCAGGCGATCCCAGTGGTTGTCGAAATGCAGCATCAATACGCGTAGATCCGCGGCGACCGGATGCTCGCTGTCGGCCAGGGCAAACAGCTCCGCCACCGCCTCGGCATACAGCGGTGTCGCATCGTCGACCGGGCTGGCCTGGGCACCAAAGGTACTCAGCACCGGCATCTGTCGGGTCAGCGTGCTGCAGAACCCGTCAATCGTGCGTATGTTGAGGCGCGATACGCTCTGTGGAATCTGCCAGTCCCGCTGCGCATTGACCGCCAGCACCGCGCTTGCCAGATCCCGGGTGCGCTGCTCGTGCGGGCTGTCGCAGGGGACCCCGGCGGTGGCCGCCTGCAGGGCCTCGATCACCCGCTCGCGCATCTCCGCGGCGGCCTTGCGGGTAAAGGTGATCGCCAGCACCTGCTCCGGGCGCTCCACCCTGGCGAGCAGACCGAGGTAGCGCTGGATCAAAAGTTCGGTCTTGCCGGAGCCGGCGGGCGCGCTGATCACAAAACTGGCGTCGGGCGCCAGGGCGCGCTCACGCTGTGGCGCATCAATCACCGTCATCGCCAGCCTCCACTGCGCCAGCGGCGAGACCTGCAGCCGGCGCCCCCTGCACTTCAATCCGGCACAGTGCCTGCAGGCCGCAGTAGGTGCAGCTGCTGGCCGTCAGCGGATCGACCCGCGCCTCCCCGGTGAGGAATTCCGCGGCCAGGCGCTGCAGGCTTTCGCCCCAGTGCCGCAACAGCGCTTCCCAGCTATCGGCGTCAATCCTGCCGCGCACGGCGCGGGCAATATCCTCCGCCACACCGGGTGCCACCGGGCGCGCGCCGAGGCCGACATAGGCGCACTGGCGCGCGCGGACCGAGGCAAAGGCAACGGCGGCAATCTCCCCCTCGGCGGCCAGGCTGTAGAGCGGCAACTGCGGCCGCGGGGGGCGCTCCCCCAGCCAGTCGGACACGTTGGCAGCGCCGGACTTGTAGTCGATCAGGACCAGGGAACCGTCGGGCAACTCATCGATGCGATCCATGCGCAGCTCCAGCTGCAGCGCACCCAGCTGCAGCGCGTGGCGACTTTCACGCGCGCGGACCCGGAAGTCCCCGCGCTGCGCCTCCACCGCCAGCCACTCGGCGAGCAGGTTGCGCAGATGGGCGGCTTCCTGCTCGCACCAGGCGGCACCTGCCTGCAACCGCCGCGCCGCCGGCATCGCCGCCAGGGCCGCCGCGACCGCGTTGGTAACGACCTGCTCCCGGCCCGCGGTATCGAGGGCCGCCAGGTTCGCGGCGCCCCCCAGTTCACCCCAGAGGGCATAGAGCGCGTCGTGCAAAAGCTGGCCGCGGGCGGCGGCGTCCGGTGCCAGCCCGGGTTCCGCCAGCGGCTGCGCGCGCAGGCGCCGCCGGGCAAAGGCCCGGAACGGGCAATGGGACTGATCCTCCAGCAGCCCGCTGCCGCCGCCGACCCCCGCCAGCTCGGCGGCATCCGGGGCCGGCGCGCGGGTATCGGGCACTCGCTCCAGCAGCAGGGTTTCCTGCTGCTCGCGCCAGTGGTGGTCAATCAACGCCGGGGGATCCAATGGCGTCGGCGTAAACGCCTGCAGCAGCGCACTGGGAAGCTCCGGCGTACCATCGCGCTCGCGCGCATAGCTGGCGTACAGCACGCCGGCAGCACGCTGGTACTGGGCCAGCAGTCCGCGCGCGAAGCGCCACTCGTGCTCGGCGCTGGCGTGGGGCATATCGGACTCCCGCTGCAGGTAGGCGGGTAGCAAGGGATTGGGTCGCGGCGCGGCGGGCCAGTCGCTGGCCTGCATGCGGCACAGCCAGAGATAGTCAAACTGCAGGCCCGCCGCCTCCAGTGGCCCCAGTACCTGGATCCGCGCGTCCGCGGTCTGCGGCTGGAACATGCTGTCGGCGCAGGCGCGCTGCAGCAGGCTGACGGCCTCCCCCAGGCTCTGGGAGCCACAGACCGCATCGTAGCCGGCCAGCTCATCCAGCAGGTGGTAGAGGTGCTCTACCTGCTGGTACTCGAGGGAGTCCAGCGCGCCCGCAGGCCAACCCCACTCGGACCAGAGCGTGCGGAAGCGCTGCATCCACGTGGATGGCAGGGCTGGCTCCCGCCACTGCCGCTGCTGCGCCAGGTCCTGCAGTCGGCTGGCCATGACCAGGGGAGGCTCCCCGTCCCCACCCTGCAGTCGCTGGGCCAGGTTACGCAAGCCCGCGAGGGGCACGCTGTCCCGGCCCAGCTCATGCAGGGCCGCGGTCCAGCGCAGTGCCTGCGGCGTGTGACGGTCCGGGAGGTCAATAAAGCGTGAGCGCAGCAGGGCGAGCACGGTTGCCAGCGCCACCGGGCTGTGCAGCAACTGCAACAGGGCAAGCGCATCGCGCACCACCGGTGTCTCCGCCAGCGGCCAGCCGGTGGAGAAGTTGACCGGCAAACTGGTGTACTCGCTCCCCAGGCAGTCGAACTCGCGGCGCAGCCGGTATTCCAGTTGCGCCCGGTCGCCGCGCATATCTGCCAGGACAATGCCGATGACCGCGTCAGGTTCGTCCCGGTATACCCGGTGCGCCCATTGCGCGACTGCTGCCAGCTCTTCCTGGCCGGTGTTGCAGGCCACCGCCCGCAGTTCCGCCCTTTCCGGCCCTGGCGGTACAGTCTCCACGGTGGCACACACCCGCGCCAGGGTGCTGCGCAAGAGTGGCGGCAGGTCAGTGAATTCGACCAGCGCGACCTCGCGGGGGTTCGGGGGGGGCGGCGCCTCGGCGAGCAATTGCAGGACATCCGCGGCGGTGGCAAAGCCCCCGGCCGCCAGGCGCTCTGCGAATGCCTCGCTCCAGCGCAGAAAAGCGCTGCAATCGGCATCCAGTTCCAGGGCCTGGCGCAGCACCGGGTCCTTCGGGCTGAACCCGAAGCGCAGCAGATTGTCCCGCGCCTGCTGCGCCAGAGCGGCCGCGGCATCCACCTGCAGGAGCTGGTAATTGCCGCGCTCCTGGTCCGCGCGAATGACCTGCTGCCAGAGGCTGCGGGCCTGGCCCGGACTCAGCAGGACCCGGCGCAGGGCCGGCTCATCCACACAGCGGCGTTGCCACGCTTCGAGCAGCCAGTGCTCGGCCGAGGCCACCGCGAGGGGTGTCCACACCCGGTCGCCGGCGGCCGCGCGCTGGCGGTCCCACTCAGCCTTTATCCGGCGGGCCAGGCGCAGGTTGGGGGTCAGCAACAGCTGTCCGGCGGCCACCCGGGGCGCCAGGGGACCCACATCGTAAAGCGGGTGCTGTGAAAGCTGCGGCAAAGCTCGACCCTCGCTGCCTCAGTCGCCTGCGGGGTGTCCTATTAAAAGGCCTGGCCCTGCTATAGAATGTCGCGCCGCCATCAATCGCATGGTGTACGACACGCGACGCGAGGACGTCACTCTAGCAGGTAAGCCGTAATGAGCAATAACGCAGTTCACAATATCAATGTCGCCTCCCAGGATGTACTCATCAGCCCGGAGCAGCTGAAAGCCAGCCTGCCCCTGAGCGAGCCAGCCCGGGACATGGTCACCCGCAGCCGGCAGGTGATCTGGGACATCCTGGACCGCAGGGATCCGCGAATTTTCGTGGTCGTGGGGCCCTGTTCCATCCACGACCCCGAGGCGGCCCTGGACTACGCGCGGCGCCTGCGTGCGCTGGCGGAGGAGCTGCAGGACACCCTGTATATCGTGATGCGGGTCTACTTTGAGAAACCGCGCACTACCGTCGGCTGGAAGGGCCTGATCAACGACCCCCACCTGGACGACTCGTTCAAGATCGAGGAAGGCCTGCATATCGGGCGCAAGCTGCTGCTGGACATCCTCGAGATGGGCCTGCCCACCTCCACCGAAGCCCTGGACCCGATCTCGCCGCAGTACCTGCAGGACCTGATCAGCTGGTCCGCGATCGGCGCGCGTACCACCGAATCGCAGACCCACCGGGAAATGGCCAGTGGCCTGTCCTGTGCGGTGGGTTTCAAGAACGGCACTGACGGCAGCCTCACCGTGGCGACCAACGCCCTCAACTCCGTGGCCAAGCCCCATCGCTTTCTCGGCATCAATCACGAGGGACGGGTCTCGGTGTATACCACCAAAGGCAATCGCTACGGGCACGTCGTGCTGCGGGGCGGCGGCGCCGGGCCGAACTACGATTCGGTGAGCGTGGCCCTGTGTGAGGAGGCGCTGACCAAGGCGAAGGCGCCCCTGAACATCATGGTCGACTGCAGCCATGCCAACTCCAACAAGCAGCCGGAACTGCAGACCCTGGTGGTGGACAACGTGGGCAACCAGATCCTCGAGGGCAATCGCTCGATCATCGGCCTGATGGTGGAAAGCAACCTGAAGGCCGGCAACCAGTCCATCCCGCCGGACCTGAAGGACCTTGAGTATGGCGTCTCCATCACTGATGGCTGCATCGACTGGGACACCACCGCAAGCTGCCTGCGCGGCCTGCGCGACAAGCTGAAAGACGTCCTGCCCGGGCGCTAGGCCACGGGCAGCGCGGCGAGGGGGAAATTGCCGGCAGCCGCCGGCGATCGAACCTAGATGTAAGCGTTACTGCGGTCAGAGTGATCAGTCATGTCGCGTACGCCCTTCAGCTGTGGCAGCTGCTCCAGCAGGGTCTTCTCCACGCCGCCCTTGAGGGTCTGGTCGACCATCCCACAGCCCTGGCAACCACCGCCGAACTGCAGCACCGCAAAGTCGTCCTCGGTCACCTCGACCAGGCTGACTTCACCGCCGTGGGCCGCCAGCGCGGGATTCACCTCGTTATACAGGACGTAGTTGATGCGATCCTCGAGGGGACTGTTCTCGTCCACCCGGGGCAGCTTGGCATTGGGCGCCTTGATCGTCAGCTGCCCACCCATGCGGTCCTTGGCGTAGTCCACCAGCGCGTCTTCAAGGTAGGCAAGACTGCGTCCGTCAAACCATGCCTTGAACTGGGCGAACTCGTGCTCCTCGTCCTCGGGCTGCACGTCGCCCTCGCGACAGTAGGCGATGCAGGTCTCGGCGCGGGGAGTGCCCGGCTGGTTAATGAAAACTCTCACGCCCAGGGCATCATCCTGCTTGGACAGCAGTTCCGCGAGGTAGTCCTGGGCTGATTCCGTGATAGTTACCATAGCAAACCTGTTTCCGAGTAATTTAGTCAGGTATTCTACCATTCCCTGCGGCAAATGCACGCATCTCAATGCCCTGGCCTGCCCTAAACCCGCGGCCATTCTGCTAGAATAGGCGGCTTTTGCGCGCGCCCTCGCCGCCCGCTTTCACCCTGGCCAGACAGATTACGGACACCAGCATGCCCCAAGACAGCCCCCACATCAGCCCCCTGGAACAGGCCCTGCAGGAGCGCATCCTGATGCTGGATGGGGCCATGGGCACGATGATCCAGGCCCAGGGGCTGGAAGAAGCGGACTATCGCGGGGAGCGCTTTGCCGATTACCCCTCGGATCTCAAGGGCAACAACGACCTGTTATCGCTGACCCGGCCGGACCTGATCGAGGCCCTGCACACCCAGTTCCTCGATGCGGGCGCGGATATCATCGGCACCAATACCTTCAACAGCACCGCCGTTGCCCAGGGGGACTACGACCTGCAGGACCTGGCCGCGGAGCTGAACGTGGCCGGTGCCCGCATTGCCCGCCGGGCGGCGGATGCGGCTACCCGCGCCACCCCGGACAAGCCACGCTACGTCGCCGGGGTCCTGGGCCCGACCCCGCGCACCGCGTCCATCTCCCCGGATGTCAACGACCCCGGGGCGCGCAATATCCACTTCGACCAGCTGGCTGAGGATTACGCCAACGCCGCGCGGGGCCTGATCGAAGGTGGCGCCGACCTGCTGATGATCGAGACCATCTTTGACACCCTCAATGCCAAGGCGGCCATTTTTGCGGTCCAGGGGGTGTTCGAAGAGCTCGGTCGCGAGCTGCCACTGATGATCTCGGTCACCTTCCCCGACACCAGTGGCCGGGTGCTCTCCGGTCAGAGCCCCGAGGCTTTCTGGAATGCCGTGGCGCACGCACGCCCGCTGATCGTGGGCAGCAATTGCGGTCGCCGCTTCAAGGAGATTCGGCCCTTCCTGGAAGAGCTGTCCAGTGTCGCCAGCTGCTACTTCAGCGCCCACCTCAATGCCGGCCTGCCCAACGCCTTCGGCGAGTACGACGAGACCCCGGACGACATGTACGAGGACTTCCGCGGCTTCGCCCGGCGCGGCCTGCTGAATCTCGCCGGCGGCTGCTGTGGCACTACTCCGGAACACATCCGGCGCATCGCCGAAGCGGTCGCCGGGGTTACGCCCCGAGCCCTGCCGGAACGCGAGCCGGCCTGTCGCCTGAGCGGCCTGGAGCCCTTCAACATTACCGCCGACAGCCTGTTCGTCAACGTGGGGGAGCGCTGCAATGTCACCGGCTCCGCCCGCTTCAAGCGCCTGATACTCGAGGGCGATTACGAGGCGGCGCTGCAGGTCGCGCGCATCCAGGTTGAAGACGGTGCGCAGATCATCGACGTCAATATGGACGAAGGCATGCTCGATGCCGAGGAAGCGATGGTCACCTTCCTCAATCTCGTCGCCTCCGAGCCCGATATCTGCAAGCTGCCGATCATGGTCGACTCCTCCCGCTGGGGGGCGATTGAGGCCGGCCTGAAATGCATCCAGGGCAAGCCCGTGGTGAACTCCATCAGCCTCAAAGCCGGAGAAGAAGAGTTTTTGGAACAGGCCCGCCTGTGCCGCCGCTACGGCGCCGCGGTCGTGGTCATGGCCTTCGACGAGGACGGCCAGGCGGACAACCTCGAGCGACGCAAGCAGATTTGCCAGCGTAGCTACGACCTGCTGGTGGACAAGGTGGGTTTCAATCCCCACGATATTATCTTCGACCCCAACATCTTCGCGGTCGCGACCGGTATCGACGAGCACAACAACTACGCGGTCGACTTCATCGAGGGCACCCGGTTTATCAAGGCGCAGTTGCCCGGCTGCCTGGTTTCAGGCGGCGTGTCCAACGTGTCGTTTTCCTTCCGCGGCAACAACGCGGTGCGCGAGGCGATTCACTCGGTGTTCCTGTACCACGCGATTCGCGCGGGTATGGACATGGGCATCGTCAACGCGGGACAGCTCGCGGTATACGACGAACTGCCTCCGGAACTGCGTGAGGCGGTCGAGGACGTCATTCTCAATCGCAACGACAACGCCACCGAGCGCCTGCTTGAGCTGGCCGAGCGTTACCGCGACAGCGGTGGTGGCGCAGCGCGCAAGGAAGACCTCACCTGGCGTGAGCAGCCGGTGAGCAAGCGCCTCGAGCATGCCCTGGTCAAGGGCATCAATAACTGGATCCTGGAAGACGCTGAAGAAGCCCGGCAGGCGTTTGCGCGGCCGATCGAGGTGATCGAAGGGCCGTTAATGGACGGCATGAACGTGGTCGGCGACCTGTTTGGCGAGGGCAAGATGTTCCTGCCCCAGGTGGTCAAGAGTGCGCGGGTGATGAAGCAGGCCGTGGCCTACCTGCAGCCCTATATCGAGGAAGAAAAAACCGACAGCAACCAGACCAACGGCAAGATCCTGATGGCGACGGTCAAGGGTGACGTCCACGATATTGGCAAGAACATTGTCGGCGTGGTGCTGCAGTGCAATAACTTTGAGGTCATCGACCTCGGGGTGATGGTGCACTGTGAGGAAATCCTGCGCGTGGCGCGGGAGGAAAACGTGGACATCATCGGCCTGTCAGGGCTGATTACCCCGTCCCTGGACGAGATGGTCCACGTGGCCAGCGAGATGCAGCGCCAGGATTTCCAGGTGCCGCTGATGATTGGCGGCGCCACAACCTCCAAGGCGCACACCGCGGTCAAGATCGACCCGAACTACAGCAACGACCAGGTCATTTACGTCCCCGACGCCTCGCGCAGTGTGTCGGTCGCGTCCCAGCTGATGAGCGACAACAAGGCCAATTATGTCAGTCAGCTCGCAACCGAGTACACCGCCGTGCGCGAACGGGTGGCCAACCGCAAACCGCGTACCCGTACCCTGCCCTATGCCGAAGCCGTCGCCAACGGCCTGCAGCTGGACTGGGATGCTTACACGCCGCCGCGGCCCGGCTTTACCGGCACCCGGGTCTACGACGATTTCCCGCTGCAGGACCTCGTCGAAGTCATCGACTGGACCCCGTTCTTTATTTCCTGGGAGCTGGCCGGCAAGTATCCGGCGATCCTTGAGGATGAGGTCGTGGGCAGCCAGGCCCGGGAACTGTTTGCCGACGCCCAGGCGATGCTGGCAAAAATCATCGACGAAAAATGGCTCACGGCGAAAGCCACGCTCGGATTCTGGCCCGCGGCACGCGTCGGCGACGATATCCTCCTGTACACCGATGAGGAGCGCAATGAACCGCTGGCGATCCTGCACCACCTGCGCCAGCAGATGGAGAAGCCCGGCGGCGAACCGAACTGGTGCCTGGCTGACTATGTGGCACCGCGGGAGAGCGGCGTTCCGGACTGGATTGGCGGCTTCTGCGTGACCACCGGACACGGCGTGGCCGAGAAGGCGGCCCAGTTTGAAGCCGACCACGATGACTACAACAGCATCATGCTCAAGGCGCTCGCCGACCGCCTGGCGGAGGCCTTTGCCGAATACCTGCACCGCAAGGTGCGGATGGAACTCTGGGGCTACGCACCCGACGAGGACCTGGACAGCACCGCCCTGATACGCGAGCGCTACCGGGGTATCCGGCCCGCGCCGGGCTATCCCGCCTGCCCGGATCACACCGAGAAGGCGACCCTGTTCAAGCTACTGGACGCGGAGGCCCGCTGCGGCGTGGCGCTGTCCGACAGTTTTGCGATGATGCCCGCATCCTCGGTCAGTGGCCTGTATTTTTCCCACCCGGAGTCACGCTACTTTGCCATCGGCAAAATCGGCTACGACCAGGTGGACGACCTCGCCAAACGCAAGGGGATCAGTGAAGACGACATGGCGCGCTGGCTCGCGCCCAATCTGAACGGCTAGGCTGGGAAAGCTCTGAGTATGCAGCACACAGAACACGAATCCGAAAACGAATCACAGGATACCGGCGATGAAACACAGGGCAGAAAGCTCGGTGTCCTGCAGGTGATCAGCAGCGTATTTGCCGCCGGCCTGGGGGTGCAGAGCAGCCGTAACCGGGAGCGGGATTTCAAGCAGGGACGCGTGGGCGTATTCATTGCAGCGGGGATCGTGTTTACCCTGCTGTTTATCGGCGTGGTTTTTACCGTGGTACAGCTGGTGCTGAAAAGCGCCGGCGGCTGAGCCGGCGCCCGGGCTGGCTCAGGCGGGCATGCCTGCCAGCCAGATGTAGAGACTGACGACCACGATGGTGATAATCGCAGTGGCGGCGATGGCATCAGCACTGCCGTCGTTGTTGGTATTGCTCGGTTCCGACATGGTGTCTCCAGGCGTGTGTAAGCGGTCTGTTGAGGTGCGCCATTATAGCAGCGCCGCAGGCTTTGGGAAGCGCCGCAGGGGCCGCGCGCAGGTACTCGCCAAAGCGTTCTAACCATATGAAAAGAATGAATATTTAACCCGGTGAATTTTCTGCTAAGGTACGCTCCTTCTCGAGCAACAGGCCAGCGGTAACAAGGACCCCGATGTACGTATACGACCAGTACGACCAACAACTCGTGGACCAGCGAGTCGCCCAGTTCCGCGACCAGACCCGGCGCTATCTCGACGGTCAGCTGACGGAGTCGCAGTTTCTTCCCCTGCGCCTGCAGAACGGTCTGTATATCCAGCGCCTGGCGCCGATGATGCGGATTGCGGTGCCCTATGGCCTGCTCAACTCGCGCCAGGTGCGCAAGCTCGCCCACATTACCCGGGAATACGACAAGGGCTACGCTCACGTCAGCACGCGGCAGAACGTCCAGCTCAACTGGCCCCAGCTCGAGGAGGTCCCGGATATCCTGGCGGAGCTGGCCAGCGTGCAGATGCACGCGATCCAGACCAGCGGCAACTGCATCCGCAACACGACGACCGACCAGTTTGCCGGCGTGGCCGCAGACGAACTTGAGGACCCCCGCCCCTACTGCGAACTGATCCGCCAGTGGAGCACCTTCCACCCCGAATTCGCCTTCCTGCCGCGCAAGTTCAAGATTGCGGTGTGCGGCAGCGAAGAAGACCGCGCTGCGATTCATGCCCATGACATCGGCCTGGAACTGGTACCCAACGACGCTGGCGAGGTCGGCTTCAAGGTGCTCGCAGGCGGCGGCCTCGGGCGCACGCCGGTCATCGGCTCGGTGATTGCGCCCTGGATAGAGAAGAAGCACCTCCTGACCTACCTCGAAGCCATCCTGCGGGTGTACAACCAGCACGGCCGCCGGGATAACAAGTTCAAGGCCAGGATCAAGATCCTGGTCAAGGCCATGGGGGTAGAGGCTTTCCAGGCGGCCGTGGAAAAAGAATGGGAAGCCCTGCGCGATGGCCCCGCGACCCTGACGGAAGAGGAGATCGCCCGCGCCCAGTCATTCTTTACTGCACCGGACTACCAGGAGTTTGACCGCGCCGACAGCGACGCCGCGCTCGCCGCCCAGGCGAAGCGGGACCCGCTGTTCGGCAACTGGCTGCAGCGGAATACTGTCTCTCACCGGGTGCCCGGTTACCGCGCGGTGAGCATTTCCCTGAAAGCCACCGGCTATGCCCCCGGCGACGTCAGCGACCAGCAGCTCGACCTGCTGGCGGATCTCGCGGATGAGTATTCCTTCGGCGAACTACGCACCACCCACCAACAGAACATGGTGCTCGCGGACGTGCCCCAGGACGCACTGTATGCCCTGTGGCAAAGACTGCAGCCTGCCTCCCTGGCCACGGCCAACATCGGCTACCTGACCGACATCATCTGCTGCCCCGGGGGCGACTTCTGCTCCCTGGCGAACGCCAAGTCGATCCCGATCGCCGAGGCGATCCAGGCGCGCTTTGACAATCTGGACTACGTCTACGACCTCGGGCCTATCGAGCTGAATATCAGCGGCTGCATGAACGCCTGCGGCCACCACCACATCGGCCATATCGGCATCCTCGGCGTCGACAAGAAAGGCCAGGAGTTTTACCAGGTGTCCCTTGGTGGCAGCCAGGCCAAGGATGCGTCCCTGGGCAAAATCCTTGGGCCGTCCTTCGGGCGCGAGGATATGCCGGAAATCGTGGAAAAGATTCTCACGACCTACGTCGAGCTGCGTACCGAGGAAGAGACCTTCCTCGACACCTACCGCCGCGTCGGTATCGACCCCTTCAAGGAGCGAGTCTATGCCAAGGCTGATTAAAGACGGCGAAGTAGTCGTGGACGAACAGTGGTCCGCGCCCCTGGCCGACGCCGAGCTGGCGCCCCCCGGACACATCAACAGTCTCGCCCAGTGGGAGGCACGTGCCGACAAGAGCGGTAGTGCCGTACAGCTGGAGCCCGGTGACGCGGTGGCGCCCCTGCTCGATCACCTGGACGATATCACCCTGGTGGCGATCAATTTCCCGGTGTTTACCGACGGCCGCGGCTTTTCCTACGCACGCGAACTACGCGAGCGCGGCTATCGCGGAGAAATCCGTGCGGTGGGCGCCTTTATCCGCGACCAGCTGCACTACCTGCACCGTTGCGGGTTTAACGCTTTCCAGCTGGAGGATGGCTCGGACCTGGAGGAAGCCCTGCAAAGCCTGTACGTGTTTGACGAGAGCTACCAGGCCGCAGTGGACCAGCCCCAGCCCCTGTTCCGCAGGCGCGCCGCAGAGTAACTCGCTGTCCATGCCGCCGGCGCTGCTTTACACTGTAATTCAGCGTGCGGGAGGTCGCTCAGGCAATGGATGGCGGTAGCATCACCTTTTCCTTTTTCCTTATCTTCACGGGCGCCGCCCTGTTTGCGTCCATTGCGCTGTATACAAGACAGCCGCTGATCATCGCCTACATCGCCCTGGGCGCGGCTATCGGGCCCTACGGTCTCACCCTGGTCACGGACCTTAAACTGCTCACCGACGTCGGCCACGTGGGCATCATCTTCCTCCTGTTCCTGCTCGGCCTGGACATGCAGCCCCGGGCGCTGATGCTCACCCTGCGCAAGTCCACCGTCGTGGGGCTGATCAGCTCGGCGGCTTTTATGGTGATGGGATTCACCGTGGCCACGGCCTTCGGCTTCACCCTGGTCGAGGCGATGATTATCGGTGCGGCGATGATGTTTTCCTCCACCATCATCGCGATCAAGCTGCTGCCCACTACGGTGCTGCACCACCGCCCTATCGGCGAGTTAATGATCGGCCTGCTACTGCTGCAGGACCTGATTGCAATCCTCACCCTGGTGGTGCTGGGCGCCGCGGGAGGCAAGGGTGAGATGGACACTCTGGAACTGGCCCTGCCCTTCCTGGCCCTGCCCTTCCTCGCGCTGGGCGCCGTGATGATGGTGAAATACGTCCTGCTGCCACTGATCAGCCGGTTTGACCGCTTCCACGAGTACATTTTCCTGCTCGCCATCGGCTGGTGCCTGGGAGTGGCAGAGACCGCCCAACTGGTGGGCCTGACGCCGGAGATCGGCGCCTTTATCGCCGGCATCGCCATCGCCACCAGCCCGATCTCCCAGTACATCGCGGTCAACCTGAAACCCCTGCGGGACTTCTTCCTGATCCTGTTTTTCTTCTCCGTGGGCGCACGCTTCGAGCTCGCCCTGCTGGGCGAGGTCATCCTCCCCGCCCTGGTCCTTTCAGTGCTGGTACTCACGGTGAAACCGGTGGTCTATCGCTTCCTGCTCAAGGGCATGAGCGAACAGCGCACCCTGTCCTGGGACCTCGGCTTCCGCCTCGGCCAGGCCAGCGAATTCTCCCTGCTGATCGCCTACGTTGCCTTCGCCAGCTCCCTGATCTCCCAGTCGGCGTCACTGCTGATCCAGGCGACCACGATCATCACCCTGCTCGCATCCTCGTATATCGTGGTGCTTAATTACCCGACGCCGATTGCGATTTCGGATCGTTTACGTCGGGATTGAGGGCCGAAGCATCTGAGCGTGCTCCCTGTAAAGGCGATTGGTGCTCCGTAGCTCGGGCGCGAACTGACGCTACGCCTCCCCGGACACGCTACAAGCGTGACATCCGTGTCGCGCTCGGCACCGGCCATCCATGGCCGGTGACGGTCCGGGGAAGCGCATCCCCAGCCCGCACCCTGCACTGGTGCAAGATTCGAATAGACCAGTGACAAAGTCGTAGCGTTTTGCTGTCCCCTGAGTGAGCGCGTGAGGCGCCCGGGGCCCTCCCGGGACCGTCAGCGGCATGGATGCCGCTGTCGAGCCTACAGGGACGTATCCACGGCGTGTCCCGGGCGGGCTCCGGGTGTCGCGCGTGCGTTTTCCTGGCGCCCACCACGGTTATTCAAATACGAAATGGCGCTTAAACCAGGGGGAAATTGGGGACGGATACCAATACATGGCGCAGCTATAAGCAATTAAATAGTATCCGTCCCCAATTTCTCCCGGTTTCTCTGAAGATCTAATTGGTATCCGTCCCTAATTTTTAGGCGTATCCCCAGTTCCCGGCCGGGCTACGGAGTACCGAATCAAAAACCACTGGGCATCATCCCTGCCGGCATGCCCGATAAAGCGGGGCAGGCTCTCCATGCCTCTCGGGATATACCGCCTGCGCGGCCCGGCCCATCCCTGGGCATAAAAAAAGCCGGCGTTAGGGCCGGCTTCGGGTCGAGCTCAAATGCGCGTTACAGTGCGGATTCCAGCTCCGGCAGTGCGTCGAACAGGTCTGCCACGAGGCCGTAGTCGGCGACCTGGAAGATCGGTGCGTCCTCGTCCTTGTTAATCGCCACGATCACTTTGGAGTCCTTCATCCCGGCGAGATGCTGGATCGCCCCGGAAATGCCGACGGCGATGTAGAGATCCGGGGCAACGATCTTGCCGGTCTGGCCGACCTGCATGTCGTTGGGCACGAAACCGGCGTCCACTGCGGCGCGCGAGGCGCCGATGGCAGCGCCGAGCTTGTCGGCAATGCCTTCGAGCAGCTTGAAGTTTTCGCCGTTCTGCATCCCCCGGCCACCGGAGATCACCACCGGTGCGGCGGCGAGTTCGGGGCGGTCGGACTCAGCGAGTTCTTCACCGACAAAGGTGGAGATACCCGCATCGTGGACCGAATCGACAGACTCGATACTCGCTGAGCCGCCCTCGGACTCGGCCGGGTCAAAAGCGGTGGTGCGCACGGTGATGACCTTACGCGCGTCCACGGTCTGCACGGTGGCGATCACGTTGCCGGCGTAGATCGGGCGCTTGAAGGTGTCGGCGCTCTCCACGGAGATGATGTCAGACACCTGGGCCACGTCCAGCAGTGCCGCCACCCGCGGCATGGTGTTCTTGCCGTTGGTGGTGGATGCAGCGACCACATTGTCGTAATTGGCGCCAACCTCGGCGATCAGCAGCGCGAGGTTTTCGGCCAGCTGGTGTTCGTAGGCGGCATTGTCCGCCACCAGTACCTTGGCAACGCCGGGGATGGCGGCGGCCTGCTCGCCGACGGCGGCACAGTTGGCGCCGGCGACAAGAATATCGATATCCGCGCCCATTGCCTGGGCCGCGGCCACCGCGTTGAGGGTTGCGCCATTGAGGCTGCTGTTGTCGTGTTCTGCAATAACCAGAGTACTCATCAGATTACCTTCGCCTCGTTCTTCAGTTTGTCGACCAGCTGGGCCACATCCTCGACCTTGATGCCCGCCTGGCGTTCGGCCGGCGGCTCAACCTTCACCTGGGACAGGTGCGACTTGACCTCGACACCAAGGTCATCAGCCGTATAGACGTCCAGCTGCTTTTTCTTGGCCTTCATGATATTGGGCAGAGACGCGTAGCGCGGCTCGTTGAGGCGCAGGTCCGTCGTCACGATCGCGGGCAGCTTGAGCTTCACCGTTTGCAGACCGCCATCGACCTCGCGAATCACGGTAACGCTGTCGTCCTCGATCTTGATCTCCGAGGCAAAGGTGCCCTGAGCCATGTTGGTCAGTGCGCCCAGCATCTGTCCTGTCTGGTTGTTGTCGCCATCGATGGACTGCTTGCCCAGGATGACCAGCTGCGGCTCTTCCTTTTCGATCACGCCCTTGAGCAGCTTGGCGACCACCAGTGGCTCCACGCCGCTTTCGGTTTCTACCTGGATGCCACGATCGGCGCCCAGGGCCAGGGCGGTGCGGATCTGCTCCTGGCAGGCTTTTTCACCAATGGACACAGCGACCACCTCGGTAGCGACTCCCGCTTCCTTCAGGCGCACCGCTTCTTCCACGGCAATCTCACAGAACGGGTTGATGGCCATCTTGACGTTGTTCAGATCAACGTCGCTACCATCGGCTTTGGCGCGCACTTTGACGTTGTAGTCAACGACACGCTTAACGGCAACAAGAATCTTCATGGATTCTCCAAAAGAAGTGTGAAGGTGTGGATTTCAGGGCAGCGCGATGGCGCGCGAGGCAGCCCCCGGGTGTTAACGGCCGAACATCTTGCCGCCATTCCAACAGCAGGTCAATAGCCCGGCACGACAGCGGGATTGATCCTATCGGTCATCGGGTCGGCTTCGGGCACTGCGCATTTGCATGGTATTTTATCCATAAAAATTATATACTTGCGGCCCTTTCAGCGACATACCGGCACGCCCCTGGCAAGCCCGTCGCCTGCCCCATTTGCTAACCCGAGAGGACAGTGTTGTGGAACGCGAATCAATGGAATTTGATGTGGTCATTATCGGTGCCGGCCCCGCGGGCCTGTCCGCCGCCTGTCGCATCATGCAACTCGCGCAGGAACAGGAACGGGAAGTCAGCGTGTGCGTGGTCGAGAAAGGCTCCGAGGTCGGTGCCCATATTCTCTCCGGTGCCGTGTTCGAGCCCCGCGCGCTCAATGAGCTGTTCCCCAACTGGGAAGAGCTCGGCGCCCCGCTGCCCACGCCGGTCAGCGAAGATCGCTTTTTCTTCTACACCAGCGACAGCGGCGCCATCAAGCTGCCCAACTTCATGATTCCCAAACCTACCCACAACGAGGGCAACTACATCCTGTCGATGGGTAACCTGTGCCGCTGGCTGGCGGAGCAGGCCGAAAACCTGGGCGTCGAGGTTTACCCCGGTTTTGCCGCTGCCGAGGTGCTGTTCCACGATGATGGCCGGGTCAAGGGCGTAGCAACCGGCGATATGGGCATCAGCGCCAGCGGCGAACAGAAAGCCAGTTACACCCCGGGGATGGAACTGCACGCGAAGTACACCCTGTTCGCCGAGGGCTGCCGCGGCCACCTGGGCAAGCAGCTGATCCGCCAGTTCCAGCTCGATGAGGGCAAGGATCCCCAGCACTATGGCATCGGCCTCAAGGAAATCTGGGAGATCCCCGCGGACAAGCACCAGGAGGGCCTGGTGGTTCACGGCCTGGGCTGGCCGCTGAGTGAAACCGGCTCCAGCGGCGGCGCCTTCCTCTACCACGCGGAAAACAACCAGGTCTACCTGGGCCTGATCGCCGACCTCAACTACAGTAATCCGCACATGAGCCCCTTCCAGGAGTTCCAGCGCTGGAAGCACCACCCGGAAACCATCAAGTATCTTGAGGGCGGCAGTCGTATCAGTTACGGCGCCCGCGCCATCACCAAGGGCGGCTACAACTCCCTGCCGAAGATGCATTTCCCCGGTGGCCTGCTGATTGGCTGCGACGCCGGCACCCTGAACAGCGTCAAGATCAAGGGTAATCACACGGCGATGAAGAGCGGCATGATTGCGGCGGAGTCCGTGGTCGAGGCCCTGGCGAAGGGCGAGTCCGCCCCTGCAGACCTGGAGGACTTCGCCACCCGTCTCGAAGCTTCCTGGCTCTACCAGGAGCTGTACTCAACCCGCAACTTCTCCGGCTTTATGCACAAGTTCGGCACTCTGCTGGGCTCTGCCATGATCTGGATCGACCAGAATATCTTTGGCGGCAAATTGCCCTTTACCCTGAACGACACGGTGCCTGACTACGCCACCCTGAAGCCGGCGGCCCAGTGCAAGAAACCGGAGTACCCCAAGCCGGACAACCAAATCAGCTTTGACCGCCTGTCCTCGGTATTTCTTTCCAACACCAATCACGAGGAAGATCAGCCCTGCCACCTGCAGCTGAAAGATGCGGACATTCCGGTCGCGCAAAACCTGCCGATGTACGATGAACCGGCACAGCGCTACTGCCCGGCCGGGGTCTACGAGATCGTCGAAGAGGAGCAGGGGCCGCGCTTCCAGATCAACGCCCAGAACTGCGTGCACTGCAAGACCTGCGACATCAAGGATCCCGCGCAGAACATCATGTGGGTGACGCCGGAGGGCTTCGGCGGTCCCAACTACCCCAACATGTAGCTGACGGCCTCTGCAGGTTACTGCAGGGGCCAGCGCTGTCCACCACTGTAAACGCCGGGGTCGGCCCCGTCCTCCCCGGCAGCAAATTCTGCCAGCCGGTACCAGGCTGCCCGGGTGCACAGGGCGGTGAGCCCGTGGGGCAGACAAATCCCCGCGACGTTGTTGCGCTCCGGGTCGAGAAACAGCGGGTGCTCCGCGTCCACCGGGTAGCGTTTGCCGGTATTGAGGGTGGCCACCAGTACGGTCTCACCGTCCTGTTCACTGGCATCAATCTCGGTAATGACCAGGGGGTGTGCCTCCACCCGCAGGCGCCACTTTTCCCCGGGTGTCACCAGATAGTAATGGCCGTCTTCTTCCCGGCGCAGGATACTGGCGAACAGGCGCACAATCGCCTGGCGCTCAAAGGGTCTCCCCTCGTGCCACCAGCTACCATCCGCGCGGATTTCGATATCGATATCGCCAATGAGGGGCGGGTTCCAGCGCTCCAGCGGCGGCTCGTCGAAATTCCGTCCCTGCTTTACCTGCGCCGCCAGCTTGTCTACCTGGCCCTGCGGCTGATCTTCTTCTGGCATAGCTACTCCCGCTGCGTTATAACGGTAGCGCACATCCGCACAAGGCAATAAGTGCTCAACATCGCGCTACAGTACAACTATAAACTACGGAAGGCATGTTCGGCTGGATTCGCAAGGCAGTCATAAGCTGGCTGCAACACAAACGCCCACCGCTCAGCACCCCGCTGAGCGACTTCGAGCGCATACGCCATGAGTTAAAGCCCTGCGACATCATCCTGGTCGAGGGGCGCTCACGAGTCAGCGAGGTGATCAAACTCATTACCCAGAGCAGCTGGTCGCATGCGGCGCTGTATATCGGCCGGCTGCACGATCTCGAAGATCCGCTGCTGCAGGACCTGCTGCGCCAGCATTTCATCGGCACCGCGGACAAACAGCTGATCATCGAGAGCGAACTGGGCATGGGCACCGTGGTACGACCACTCACGGTGTATGAAAAGGAGCACCTGCGCATCTGCAGGCCGCGCAACCTCGGATACCGGGACAGCCAGCAGGTGATCGCCTACGCCATCGGCCGCCTCGGTACCGCCTATGATGTGCGCCAGATTTTTGACCTCGCGCGCTTCCTGTTCCCCTGGTGGATCCTGCCCCGTCGCTGGCGCTCGAGCCTGTTCAAGAGCAACCCGGGAGAGAACACCCACACCGTGTGCTCGACCATGATCGCCGAGGCCTTCGGTAATATACAGTTTCCGATCCTGCCACTGGTGAAGCGCATGGAGGGGGATCACTTCCGGCTGTACATGCGCAACCCCAAGCTGTGCACGCCAAGTGACTTCGATTACTCGCCCTACTTCGACATCATCAAGTACCCCTTCCTGGACTTCCACCAGTACAGCGATCAGCGGCTGATGCCCTGGTCGGGCGCAGGAGAATTAAGCGAGGAAGAGAAGGGGTTGTATATCGTTACCGGAGAGCAGGTGCCCCAGGCGCCGTTGCCAGACGAGGCCTGAGACCTGCTCAGGCCGGCTGGCAGTCACCGATCAGGCGCACGCTGGTGACCCCTTCGAGTGCCAGCATGGCCTGCAGGAGCTCCTCGGGCGGCTGGGTATCGATATCGATGAGGTTGTAGGCGATCTCGTCACGGCTCTTGTTGAGCATGTCAATGACGTTGATATTCTGCTCTGCCAGCAGGGCCAGCACGCTGCCAAGTATCCGCGGCACGTTGTTGTTGGTGACCGCCAGGCGGCAGCCCGTGACCCTTTCCAGCTGCAGTGTGGGAAAGTTTACCGCGTTGCGGATATTGCCGTTTTCCAGGTAGTCCCGTAACTGCTCAACCGCCATGATCGCGCAGTTGTCCTCTGCCTCGTCCGTGCTGGCGCCGATGTGAGGGGTCAGAATGACGTCCTTGCGGCCGATCAGTGCCGGTGACGGGAAGTCAGCGATATAGCGACGCAGCTGGCCTTCATCCAGGGCCGCGATCAAGGCGTCCTCGTCAATGATTTCCTGGCGGGCAAAATTCAGCAGGCAGGCATGGGGCCGCATCGCCGCCAACAGCTCCGCATTGATCAGGCCCAGGGTGCTTTCCAGCACTGGCAGGTGCAGGGTGATGTAGTCGCAGCGGGCGAACAGCGCCGACAGGGTATCGGCCTTGCGCACGTTACTGGGAAGGCGCCAGGCGGCATCCACGGACAGTGCCGGGTCGTATCCGACCACTTCCATGCCGAGGGTGAGGGCCATCTCCGCAACCAGCGAGCCAATTGCGCCCAGGCCCACCACACCGAGGCTCTTGCCGGTCAGCTCGCTGCCCTTGAACTGCTTCTTGTGCGCTTCCAGGGTGCGGTTCAGCTCACCCTTGTCGTTCATTCCGGCGAGGGTTTTGACGTAATCGTTACCCTCGATAATTCCCCGGGACCCCAGGAGCAGACCTGCGGCTACCAGCTCCTTCACCGCGTTTGCATTAGCGCCCGGGGTGTTGAATACGGGAATGCCCCGGCGTGTACATTCCTCCACCGGAATATTGTTGACCCCGGCGCCGGCGCGGGCAATACCCAGCACCGAATCGGCGATGGTGTCCGGCGCCAGCTTGTGGCTGCGCAACAGGATCGCATCCGGGTGCGAAAACTCGCTGGCGATCTCGTAGCTATCACGGGGAAATCGCTCCAGACCCAGTACGGAAATCTGGTTCAGGGTCAGAATCTGCTTGGCCATGGGGTCCTCGGTTGCTGCTTACGACGCTACTCAGAATACGGTGATGTCGGCTTCCGCCCGCAAAGACTGCTGGTACTCTTCCTGTACAAGCTGTCCGTACTCGGCACCGATCTGCTGCCGCAGCATGCGGCGTTCCTGCGGCTGCAGGCTGTCGACATCGCCCGGCGTGACGCGACTCACGGCAAAGACCTCCGCGTCGCCCTCCTGGTTCAGCGCAAAGTCCACGACCGCCTCGTCACCTTCAGGTGCCGGTAAGCGGAAAGCCTCACGCTGGATCACCGGTGGCAACATCATGCTGCGCTGGTCGGCGCCGATTTCCACCTGCCATTCGTAGCCCAGATCCCCGGCAACAGTCTCGACGGACTCGCCCTCGCGCAGGCGTGCCACGGCGCGCATGGCCTGCTCGGAGACGGCTTCGCGTGCGGCTTCATCGGTAATTGCCGCGACAATACGCTCGCGAACCTCTTCCAGGGGCCGGAGTGCGGGCGGCTGGTGCTCGTGCACGCGCAGCACCACGAACTGGGATGGATTGAGCTCAATCACCTCGCTGTTGTGGCCAAGGCTCAGCACGTCCTCGGAAAATGCCGCGCTCAGCAGTGTGGGGTTGGCAAACAGGCCATCTGCCTGGTCGCGGTGCACCGGCCCGCTACGTTCCACCTCGAGGTCGAGCTCTTCTGCCGGCCCCTGCAAATCCTGGGCATTGAATGCGCGATCACGCAGGTCCTCGACCGCCAGTAACAGGGCTGCTGCGGCGTCGCGCTCCTGCAGCCGCTGTTCCAGCTCAGGCCGCATTTCAGCGAAGCTCGGCGGCTCACCCTCGCGGCGTTCGGTTACCATGATGAGGTGGGTTCCGGCATCGGTCTCAACCGGTTCGGACACCGTGTTCAGCTCCAGGTCGGCAATGGCTTCCTCCATTTCCTCGGGGAAGGCATCACCACTGCTGAAGCCCAGATCACCACCAAATCCTGCGGAACCCACGTCGTCGGAAAACTCACTGGCGACATCAGCAAAGGCCTGGCCGTTGTCCAGAGCCTGCTGGACCGTATCCAGGCGCGAGGCAAAAGCATCATCGCTCTCCTGTTCGCCCTGGATTAACAGGATGTGGGACACCCGGTTCTCGGTCTGGTACTGGTAACTGTTCTTCTCGGATTCGTACATGGAGCGAAGCTCGCTCTCGTCCACCGGGGTCACGAAATCGGCACGCTCCAGCTCAATGTAATTGAGCACCACGGTTTCACGGCTGTAAAAATCCGCCTCATTGTCCGCGTAATACTGCTCCACATCGGCATCTGTCACCTGCACATCGGTTTTGACACTCTCCAGCGGAATGCTGAGATAGCGAATATCGCGCTGCTCCGCAATCACCCTGGCCGCAAGGGCGAGTTCCGCCGGGGTGGCGAACTCGCTGCCGGCGAAGCCACTGCGCAACTGGTTGAGCATCATGTCCTCCTGCAGGCTCGCCTTGAACGAGGCAGGCGTAAATCCGGCACTGGCGAGAACATTCTTGTAGACCTCGGGGGAGAACGCACCGTTGAACTGGAACTGCTCCATGCTCGCAACCACGCGACCGAGTTCCGCTTCCGAAACGGTCAGGTCCATGGATTCAGCGGCCTGACCCAGCAGGCGGCGGCTGATGATTCCCTGCAGCGCCTGGCTGCTGAGACGCTGCTCGTCCAGCATCGCAGGATCGATGTCCTCACCCATCATCGCAATCAGCTGCCGCCGCTGGGTGTTCACCGCCTGCTGGACTTCCATCGGTCCAATGGGCTCACCATTGACTTCCGCAACCTCGGAGCTACTGCCGCCGAGAAGAATGGACTCGATACCAAATAGGGCAAAGGAAAGGACAATCAGCCAGATAACGATCTTGGCCGCTGTACCCTTGGTGCTCTGGCGTATGTTCTGCAGCATGGTGAAAAATCCGTGGTGACCTTGCACAAAAAAGCGCACTAAGGAGTGCGCTTTTTAACTTTCTGACAGTCAGGTCCGGCTCCGAAAACCCTTCTATAGAGTAACCAGGTCGAACCCCAGCCGGCAGCTTAGGAGTTGACGGCGTCCTTCAGCGCTTTACCCGCCTTGAAGCCGGGTACGTTGGATGCCTTGATCTGGATAGTCTGTCCGGTTTGCGGATTACGGCCTTCGCGAGCGGCACGGTGCTTGACGGCAAATGTACCAAAGCCGACCAGGGACACCTGGTCACCCTTGGCGAGGGCGTCAGTAATGCTGTCTACAACAGCGTCGAGGGCGCGGCCGGCAGAAGCCTTGGGAAGGTCGGCGGAGGCGGCAATTGCATCAATGAGTTCGGTCTTGTTCACACTTATCCCCTTGGAAATTATAGGTCGGATTTTTGTTGCGGCCCGCGGTGCATCCGAGGGCTCGTTGCGAAAGCAGTGGCACTGTAAGGTAACGCTGGTCAGGTCGGTGCTAACGTCCGCCCGGGGCCCCTGACCTGCGGCCTCATAGACAGGATGACGACTTTATACCACCGCGCGGAGAATGGTCAACCGAAACCCTTTATTAATGGGTATTTATCCGGCTCTGCTCACCCTGGTCGCCCTCCTCCGAACTGGTCAGGGTGCCCTCGAGATACTCCTCATCGGACAGGGGCTCGGGCATGGTTTCGAGCGCCATACCCAACACCTCGTCGATCCATTTCACCGCACGGATCTCAAGGTGTTCCTTGATATTGTCCGGGACCTCTTTCAGGTCGCGCTCGTTCTCCTTTGGAATGATCACGGTCTTGATCCCGCCGCGGCGTGCCGCGAGCAGTTTTTCCTTGAGCCCGCCGATCGGCAGAACCTCACCGCGCAGCGTGATTTCGCCGGTCATGGCGACATCGGCGCGCACCGGGATACCCGTGCATACGGACACCAGCGCGGTGCACATGGCGATACCCGCACTGGGACCGTCCTTGGGCGTGGCGCCCTCGGGCACGTGGATGTGGACATCGTGCTTCTCGTGATACTTGGCATTGATACCGAGCATCTGCGAGCGGCTGCGCACCACGGTGGTGGCCGCCTGGATGGATTCCTGCATCACGTCACCCAGGGAACCCGTTTTCACGTGCCGGCCCTTGCCGGCCACGGACACGGCCTCAATCGTCAGCAGCTCACCACCCACCGAGGTCCAGGCCAGGCCAGTGACCTGCCCGATCTTGTTCTCTTCCTCGGCGATGCCGTAATTGTACTTGCGCACGCCCAGCAGGTCCGGGAGCATGTCCGGGTCTACCTCGACCCCGCCCTCGGCCTCGCCCAGGGCGATGGACTTGACCATCTTGCGGCAGACCTTCGCGATTTCGCGCTCCAGCGCCCGCACGCCCGCCTCACGGGTGTAGTAGCGGATGATGTCAATCACCGTGGATTCCGGCACACTGATCTCGTCTTTTTTCAGTCCGTTCTGCTTGATCTGCTTGGGCAGCAGGTAGCGCTCGGCAATGTTGACCTTTTCGTCCTCGGTATAGCCGGGGATGCGGATAACCTCCAGGCGATCGAGCAGCGGACCGGGAATGTTCATGGTGTTGGAAGTACACACGAACATCACGTCGGAGAGGTCGTAATCCACTTCAAGGTAGTGGTCGTTAAAGGCGTGGTTCTGTTCCGGGTCCAGCACCTCAAGCATGGCGGAAGCGGGATCACCGCGATGATCCATGCCCATCTTGTCGATCTCGTCCAGCAGGAACAGCGGGTTGCGCACGCCCGCCTTGGACATTTTCTGCAAGAGCTTGCCCGGCATGGAGCCGATATAGGTCCGGCGGTGGCCACGAATTTCGGCCTCGTCGCGCACGCCACCGAGGGCCATGCGCACAAACTTGCGATTGGTTGCGCGGGCGAGAGATTCGCCGAGGGAGGTCTTGCCTACCCCGGGTGGACCCACCAGGCATAGCACCGGACCCTTTACCTTGCGCACACGCTTCTGGACCGCGAGGTATTCGAGGATACGCTCTTTAACCTCTTCCAGGCCGTAGTGGTCCGCGTTCAGGATTTCACTGGCACGCTTGAGGTCGTGCTTGACCTTGCTGCGCTTGGCCCAGGGCACCGACACCATCCAGTCGATATAGCTGCGCACCACGGATGCCTCCGCAGACATCGGGGACATCATCTTGAGCTTGCCAAGTTCCGCCAGGGCTTTCTCGCGAGCCTCTTCCGGCATCCGCGCCTCGTCGATACGGGATTGCAGCTCGTCCAGTTCGTTCGGCGCCTCGTCCATCTCCCCGAGCTCTTTCTGGATCGCCTTCATCTGCTCATTGAGATAGTACTCGCGCTGGCTCTTCTCCATCTGCTTCTTGACCCGGCCGCGAATCCGCTTCTCGACCTGGAACAGGTCGATCTCGGCCTCCATCAGCCCCATCAGGTGCTCGAGGCGGTTCCTCACGCGGGCGATTTCCAGGATCTTCTGCTTCTCCTCGAGATCGACGCTCATGTGCGCGGCGATCGTGTCCGCCAGGCGCCCGGGCTCGTCGATGCCGGTCAGCGAGGTGAGCACTTCGGCAGGCACCTTCTTGCTCAGGTTGACGTATTTCTCGAACTGGCTGACGGTGGAACGCAGCAGTCCCTCCACCTCTTCCTCGGGGATGTCATCGGTCTCGATCTCACGCACGCCGGCGACAGCGAAGGGCCCATCATCATTGACGTGATCGACCACCGCCCGGTAGCCCCCTTCCACCAGCACCTTGATAGTGCCGTCAGGCAGCTTCAGCAACTGCAGAATGTTGGATACCGTGCCCACCTGGTAAATATCGTCGGCGCCGGGATTGTCGTCGGCGGCGTTGCGCTGCGCGACCAGCAGTACCTGCTTGTCGCTGGCCATCGCGTCCTCCAGCGCCTCGATGGACTTCTCCCGGCCTACGAACAGCGGCAGCACCATGTGGGGGTACACTACGACATCGCGCAGCGGCAGAAGCGGAAGTTCAGTAACTGAAGAGGAACCCATAACTATCTCCGGGTAATTGATACATCAGACTCACGTCTGATATGGGGCCAAATCGCCCAAGCGCAAGCGGGGTGAACCGGCCGGGACGGATTGCCCGACCGACGATGCCGTCCCGGGGCGCTACTCCTCAGTCGAGGAAGCGGCGCGGGCCGGCTCGCTATTCTGGTAGACCAGCAGGGGCTCGGAATCACCGCGAATCACCGACTCGTCGATTACCACCTTGCTGACGTCGTCCCGGGAAGGAATGTTGTACATGGAATCCAGCAGTACGCCCTCGAGAATCGAGCGCAGTCCGCGGGCGCCGGTTTTGCGTTCCATGGCACGCTCGGCCACTGCGCGCAGGCCGTCCTCGCGGAAGTCCACTTCCACCCCTTCCATGTCGAACAACTTGCTGTACTGCTTGGTCAGCGAGTTTTTCGGCTCGGTCAGGATTTGGACCAGCGCAGGTACATCCAGTTCCTCCAGCGTGGCGATCACGGGCAGACGGCCGACGAACTCGGGGATCAGGCCATACTGCACCAGGTCCTCCGGCTCCAGGTCGAACAGCAGTTCGCCCACGTTGCGCTTCTCGTCCTTGCTCTTCACCTCGGCACCGAAGCCGATGCCGCCCTTTTCCGAGCGATTGCGGATGACCTTGTCCAGGCCGGCGAAGGCGCCGCCACAGATGAACAGGATATTGGAGGTATCGACCTGCAGGAACTCCTGCTGGGGATGCTTGCGACCGCCCTGGGGCGGCACCGAGGCCACGGTGCCCTCGATCAGCTTGAGCAGCGCCTGCTGTACACCCTCGCCGGAGACATCGCGGGTGATGGACGGGTTGTCCGACTTGCGTGAAATCTTGTCGATCTCATCGATGTAGACAATGCCCACCTGGGCCTTCTCAACATCGTAGTCGCACTTCTGCAGCAGCTTCTGGATGATATTCTCGACGTCCTCGCCGACGTAGCCCGCCTCGGTGAGTGTGGTGGCATCGGCGATGGTGAAGGGCACGTCAAGCAGGCGCGCGAGAGTCTCCGCCAGCAATGTCTTGCCGCTGCCCGTGGGGCCCACGAGCAGGATGTTACTCTTGCCGAGCTCGACATCCTCGCGGCCCTGCTGGCCGTGACGCAGACGCTTGTAATGGTTGTACACGGCCACGGACAGGACTTTCTTGGCGCGCTGCTGGCCGATCACATACTCGTCCAGAATCGCATTGATCTCGTGAGGTACGGGCAGCCGGTCCTGCTGGCTGTCACCGCCGCTTTCCTGCACCTCTTCACGGATAATATCGTTACAGAGATCGACACACTCGTCGCAGATAAAAACCGACGGCCCGGCAATCAGCTTGCGGACTTCATGCTGACTCTTGCCGCAAAACGAGCAATACAGCAGCTTGCCGCCATCGTCTCCGGACTTCGTGGTATCTTCACTCATTCAATCGACCTTGCACTTTAACTGGCTTTACAACTCACGCTAACGCCTAAGATGATGTTTTTCGGGGCGCTTTGCAAGTCCCGAACCACCGCTCCAGGCCGTCAGGCAGCTACTTTGCGGCCGTCTCCCGACTGCTGACCACGGCATCCACGAGCCCGTATTCCTTGCTCTGCTCGGCGTCCATAAACCGGTCCCGCTCGGTATCGCGTTCGATGGTCGCCAGGTCCTGACCGGTGTGCTCCGCCATCAACCGGTTGAGGCGCTCGCGGATGATCAGGATTTCACGTGCATGGATATCGATATCTGTCGCCTGCCCTGTCGCGCCGCCGCTGGGCTGGTGGATCATGGTGCGCGCATTGGGCAGGCAGTAGCGCTTGCCCTGGGCACCACCACACAGCAGAAACGCGCCCATGGACGCCGCCTGTCCGATGCACATGGTGCTCACATCGGGCTTGATGAACTGCATAGTGTCGTAGATAGACAGGCCGGCCGTCACGGAACCCCCGGGCGAGTTGATGTACAGGTGCACATCCTTGTCCGGGTTTTCCGACTCCAGGAACAACAGCTGGGCCACGATCAGGTTGGCCATATGGTCTTCCACCGGCCCGACCGCGAAGATCACCCGCTCCTTGAGCAGGCGGGAGTAGATGTCGTAGGAACGCTCGCCCCGTGAGGTCTGCTCAACCACCATGGGGATCAGCCCCAGGTTGGTTATGGTGTTCTGGTTGTAGCCGTCAAGCTGATGAGGCATGTGATCGCGTCCCCTGGATGATTGGATGTTGGTTTGGGCGGCCCACTGGGCCGCCCGGGGGAGCGCGTAATCAGGCGTTGGCCTGGGCCTGGCCAATCGCCTCCTGGTAACTGCACTCCTGCTCCTTAATCTGGGCATTCTCCAGCAGTTTTTCAACCACCGCGTCCTCCAAAACTTTGGATTCCACGGAAGAGAGCTGCTCCTGGTTTGAATAATACCAGTTGATGACCTCTTCTGGCTCCTGGTAAGTGGAGGCCATTTCCTCAATGGTCGCGCGCACCTTGTCGGGATCTGCCTGCAGTTCGAACTTGCTGATCATCTCCGACAGCAGCAGGCCCAGCTTGACCCGGCGCTCGGCATTCTCGGCGAACATCTCGTCTGGCAGCAGCGACTTCAGGTCCATGTCCTGGCCGGCACCACCAAACTGCTGGAACATCTGTTTACGCAGGACGTCGATCTCCTGGTTCACCAGGGCGCGCGGCACTTCCAGCCCGGTGTGAGCCTCGATCACCGCATCCATCACCTGCTGCTTCACCTTGTTATCAACCGCGTTCTTGAGCTCCCGCGCCATGTTCTCGCCGACTTCCTTGCGGAACTGGGCTTCACCGCCCTCTTCCACGCCGTAAAGCTTGAACAGGTCCTCGTCCAGCGCTGCCGGGGTCAGGGCAGAGATCGAGTTCAGCTTGACCTTGAACTCGACCGCGGCGCCCTTGAGCTCCTCGTTGTGGTAGTCCTCGGGGAAGGTCAGCGACAGGGTTTTTTCTTCCCCGGGCTGCATTCCGACCACACCGTCTTCGAAGCCCGGGATCATGCGCCCGGAGCCAAGCTCCAGGTCCGCACCCTCGGCACTGCCGCCGTCGAAGGCCTCGCCGTCACGGGTTCCCTCATAATCGATATTGACCTTGTCGCCCTCGGCTGCGGGACGCTCCACTTCATCCCAGCTGCCCTGCTGCTTGCGGAACACCTCGATGATGTTGTCGATGTCTTCCTCGGTCACCTCGGCAACGGGCTTTTCCACCTCGAAGCCCTGCATTTCCACCACGTCGACCTCGGGGAACACCTCGAAGGTCGCGACATATTCCAGATCCTTGCCCGCATCGAGGTTCTTCGGCTCGATCGCCGGCTGACCGGCGGGACGCAGGTTTTCCTGTACCACCGCTTCCTGGAAAGACTGGCTCATCACTTCACCCAGCACTTCCTGGCGGACCCCCGCGCCAAAACGCTGCTTCATCACCTTCATCGGCACCTTGCCCGGGCGGAAGCCCGGCAGCTTGACGTTCCCCGCCGCCTTCTGCAGCCGTGAATTGACTTCGCTGTCGACCCGTTCGGCGGGCACTCCGACGGTTAAACGACGCTCGAGGCCCGAAGTCGTTTCAATAGACACCTGCATGGTAAATCCTCACAATCGAATAGGAACTGGACGCCCTGCGTCCAGGTTGCGGGACGGGGCAGCCACCTGTTGCCACCCCGCGCCCGTGTTGGTGCGGAAGGAGAGACTCGAACTCTCACGCCTTGCGGCACTGGAACCTAAATCCAGCGCGTATACCAATTTCGCCACTTCCGCATTATTCTCCGGCCCCGCCCAGGCCCATCAATCGCACTAGAACCATTCTGACGAATGCGCTCTATGTTATTGATTAAATTCGAATAAATTGGCCTGAATACAGCGACGGCGGACCGCTTCAAGGGCGCAGATTCTGCCACAAAGCCGCAAGCCGTTCAACTGCCGCCGCAGGCGCCACTGGCGACGCCAAACTCAATCGGTCAGGCAGGCCGGGTCAAAGGCGTATTCGCCACGCAGCCACCCCGCCACTTCGGCCGCCGCCGGGCCTGGCAGGGCCGCGTACTCGGCAGCCAGGCGCCGGCATTCACCGGGGCCCATCCCCGCCAGCCCGCGCTCCGCAAAAGCGGCGCGATCCCGGCACAAGGCTGCCCAGGTGGCACTGCCGAGCACGGTAGCTTCCCAATCGGCGGCCGGCGTCTTGCCGTAGCGCGCGGCGAGACCACGAAGCGCGGGCAGGGACAGCCAGGCCTGGTTCATGGGGTTGCAGAAGTGCCCTTCTATATACCCGGCAATATCCCCATTGCGCGCCGCCAGGGGGCTGCAGTAGAGATGCTGGCTGCGCTTGGCGCCGTCGTTCACCGGGTAGTTGTCCCACAGGGTCAGCGGCCGCTGCAGTGCCTCCCGCAGAGGCTTCAGGTCGGCGCCGCTGATGGACTCGGCACACACCAGGTTACCGGTCCAGAAAACACCAATCTCCGGCGCTAACTGCCGCCCCAGGTCGGGCCAGTAGTCCACCGGCCGCGCGCCAAAGTGCATTTCCAGCGCCGGATCCAGGGAATAGTAAGTAGGACACACCAGGAGACGCTGCCCTTCCGCCCAGTGCTGCACGTCCGCCGCGATCTCCGCCTGGCGCTGGGCAAGGTCCGGCAGGGCGCCAGGCATGTCGTCGAACAGCAGCGCCAGCAGGCCCGCATCCAGTTCCTGCAGGCGCCGGACCTTGTCACGCAGGCGCGCCCGCTCGGTGGCACCGTAGCGCTGGTAGAGTGCAAAGGGCGACAGCCCCACCCCGAACAGCAGGCCCCGCTGCGCGTAGTCGGCGGCGAGCGCGCGCAGGGCTCGCCATTGCGGCGCCGGCCAGTGGCGCTGCCAGTCGCGGCGCAGATACGGGTCTGCCTTGGGGCAGTAGAGGTAGCTGTTGAGTCCCAGATCAACCAGCAAGGGGCCGTAGGCATGCCGGTCCGCCATGGACCAGGGGCGACCGTAAAAGCCCTCAATGACCCCCGCCAGGGTCTGGCGCGCGGCTGTCATTCCCCTGCCTTATATCTGAATATAACCATCTCTTATTTGTTTATTACCAATTAGGCTAAAAATGTGTGCCGGGAACTGTGGAAAATTGCCATTTTTCAGCGATACTAAGAGCGTGGCTTCCTATCCCCTAGTTCAAACGGGAAGTCGCCGGGAGCACACCCAATGTTCCTGTAGGGAAGCAATTCCTTTATGTTTCACTCCTAATGGTCTTATTGGGTCCCTCTCGGGACCCATTTTTTTGCACTGATATCTCTTAATATCAATAACTTAGCGAACCATTTGAAGAAGTGACGCGAAGAATGTGAGCAGCGCTCGCTACATCGTGTGCGTGGGCCGATCCGATTGCAGCGAGCCCGCCAGGTGGTTCTCTATCTTGGCATTGGCCGCGGTGTCCTGTTCGCTGAACTGGACGCCGATGCCGGCGGTGCGGTTACCCTGGGCGCCTCGTGGCGTCACCCAGACCACCTTGCCGGAAATCGGGATCTTCTCCGGCTCGTCCATCAGCGTGAGCAGCATAAACACCTCGTCCCCGACCTTGTAACTTTTATTGGTCGGCACGAAGAGGCCCCCGTTAGTCAGGAAGGGCATGTAAGCCGAGTAGAGTACGGCCTTGTCCTTGATGGTCAGGGAAAGTATTCCGTTGCGCGAATTCTTGGCGTCGTCGCTCATGCTCATCTGCCTCTAACAGCTCGCTGCATAGTAGCACCCGCGGCGGCCGCGCCCAACTCCCTGTGCAGCCGCAGGAGGCAATTTTCGATCAGCAACTGGCGATTGGGGTTGGCCCCCGCAACGACCGCCCCCTGAAGCTGGCGCAAGCCATCGAGCAGATGAAAGGCGCGCGGACCTGCCGTGGCGAGGCCGGCGCGGTCCAGGGCGCGCAAGTGGCGTTCACAGTAATCCACACACTCGCCGAGAAAGGCCTCCACACCGATATCTCCCAGCGCAGCGGCCACCTCGGGCATACTCACCCTGCCCTGCACCAGCGCCTCCAGCGCCTGCCGCAGCGCGGCAAGGTCGCCGCCAGCGTCTTCATGGTAGAGGGCCTCCGCGCGCAGAGGCCGCCCCCCGGCCAGGGTCAGCAATTCTTCGCTGGTTCCGCGGTCGCCGGTCATCTGGTCCAGCCAGTCGAGACTGGCGGCGGCAGGGGGCAGGGGCAACTGGAGAATCTGGCAGCGCGAGCGGATCGTGGGGGGCACCCCGTGGAGGCGGTCACATACCAGCAGCAGGTGGGTGTTGGCCGGAGGCTCCTCCAGCGACTTCAGCAGGGCATTAGCCGCATGCGTATTCATCACGTCTGCCGGCGCAATCACCATCACCTTGCGTGGGCCGAAACCCGCAGTGCTGTGGCCAAAGTCCACCAGCGCCCGCACCTGGTCGATTTTGATCACCCGGCTGTCCGCGTCAGGCTGCAGCCAGCGAAAATCGCCGTGGGCGCCGCTGCGGGTCAGCTCACAGGCCTGGCAGGCGCCACAGTTGATCCCCGCACTGGGCCGATGGCATAGCAGCCGGCGCGCCAGGGCCAGGGCCAGGCGGGTTTTGCCGATACCCGGCGAGCCCGCCAGCAACAGCGCATGGGGAAAACTGTCGCGCTCGAGGGCATCGCCCAGCCGGGACCAGCTGTCTGCCTGCCAGGGCAGCGGTGCACTCTGGGGCGGCAGATCCGTGAGTTCCATGCGCACTAGTGCCGCACGCCCCAGCAGTCGACAAACTCGTCACTGATCGCCGCTAACTGCTGCTGCACGGCTTGCAAAGACTGGCTGGCGTCGACGATGCGGTAGCGGCCACTACTCTCCCGGGCCAGTTGCAGATACGCCCGGCGCACGCGCTGGAAAAACGCCAGCTCCTCGCGCTCGAAGCGGTCCAGGTCACCCCGCTCCCGCGCCCGCTCCATGCCGGTCTCGACCGGCGCGTCCAGCAGCAGGGTGAAATCGGGGCGCAACTCGCCCTGGACGAGGTTTTCCAGGCGCCGCACGGTCGCCGCGTCCACCCCGCGACCGCCGCTCTGGTAAGCGTAGGTAGCGTCGGTAAAGCGATCGCAGAGCACCCAGCGTCCGGCTGCGAGCGCGGGCTCGATCACGGTGTGCAGGTGCTGGGCGCGGGCAGCAAAGATCAGCAGCAGCTCAGCCATCGGGTCAATCGCCTCTTCGCGCACCGCCACCAGCAGCTCGCGAATATTCTCCGCCAGCGGCGTACCGCCGGGCTCACGGCTGACCAGCAGGTCGATGCCCCGCTCCGTGAGACAGTCCCGCAGGTAGGCCAGGTTGGTCGACTTGCCGACGCCCTCGCCCCCCTCGACGGTGATGAACAGGCCTCGCGGCTGTCCGGTCTGGCGATCTGGCATGGTCAGGGGGTTCCCGGTGAAGAGCGGTAGTCTTGGCGACGCTGAAGCTGGTATTTACGCACAGCACGTTCGTGGGCTTCAAGTGTGGCGCTGAACACGTGGCTGCCATCCCCGCGGGCGACGAAGAACAGGCTGTCCCCCTCCCCCGGGTTGACCGCCGCGCGGATCGCGTCGCGACCCGGCAGTGCAATCGGCGTCGGCGGCAGTCCGTGATGTCGGTACGTATTATAAATGTTGGCGCTGTCGCGCAGGTGGCTGCGGCGCAGATTGCCATCGAAGGCATCCCCCAGCCCGTAGATGATGGTGGGGTCCGTTTGCAGGCGCATACCCCGCTGCAGCCGGCGCACGAATACACCGGCAATCTGCGGGCGCTCGTCTGGTACCCCGGTCTCCCGCTCGATGATCGACGCCAGGATCAGGGCCTCGTAGGGCGATGCCAGCGGCAGGTCCGGCACACGCGACTCCCAGGCCTCTCCCAGCGCCTGCATCAGGGCACTGTGCGCCCGTTGCAGAATGTCCCAGTCCGAATCACCGCGCACAAAGCGGTAGGTTTCCGGGAGAAACAGCCCTTCGGGTGCGGGGTAATCGGCGGTAAGACCCAGAATCCGCGCATCATCGGGTCCTTCCAGTTCGGCGGCCAGAACCGGGTCGCGGCGCAGCAGGTCCAGTGCCTGGACCAAAGTCAGGCCCTCGGGAATGGTCACCGAGTAGTGCACTACCCGCCCCTCCTGCAGCAGTCGCAAGAGCCCTGCGGCGGTAGTGCCGCCGGGCAGCCGGTACTCACCGCGCTGGAGGCTGGCATCCTGGCCGGTCAGGCGGCCGTAGGCAATCAACAGCCGGGGATGGGACAGGACGCCGGCCTCGGCCAGGCGACCGGCGACCGCGCTGAGACTGTCGCCCTCGCGCACCTCGAACATTCTGCCGTCCGCGGGCAGGTTCAGCGGCTGCTCCCAGCGGCGCCAGAGCTCCGCCGCCGTGGCAGCGAGCCCCAGGAGTACCAGGACCACGGTGACTGCAAGCGCACGCCTCATCCCCGCGCTCCCGGCCCGGGCAACCGCGCGCAGTAATCTCGGTGCAGGGCCCGTGCCACCGGGTGTTCGTGCCACTGCCGCGCACCCAGGGCGCCCACGGCACGCAGGCCCAGGAGGCTGCTGGTGATAAATAGCTCTTCGGCGGCAAGTAAATCCTCCAGGCTGAGGGCCTGTTCGGTGACCTCCAGGCCCAGCGCCGGCGCCCAGTCCTCCAGCAGGGCGGAACGCCGGGTACCGGCCACGCCGCTGTCACTGATCGGCGGGGTGTAGAGCTGGCCCCCGGATACCGCGAAGATATTGCCGGCGATCGCGCACACCGGCTCGCCTCGCGGATTGCACATCACGGCATCGTCAACCCCTGCCTGGCTTGCGGCGCGCGCGGCGAGCACCTGCTCCAGGCGGTTGAGGTGCTTGAGTCCCGCCAGCAGGGGCTGCGTGGGCAGGACCACCGGTGAGACGTGCAGGGTCGCCGGCGACTGCCAGTCCTCGGGCGGCGCCGCCAGCGGGGTCAGCTGGGCGATCCAGCGAGGCGTGCAGGCTTGCGGTGGGCGGTAGCCCCGCGGGCCCGCGCCCCGGGTGACCGTCACCCGCAATACCGCGGCGCCGGCAGGGGAGCTCGGGCCGACCGCGCTGATTACCCCGTGCAGCAGGTCATCGGCGGCGGGAAAATCGAGCACTGCGAAACCCCGGGCCAGGCGCCGGGCATGCCGATCCGGGTACATTGCCTGACCGTCGATCAGGAGCAGGGTTTCAAACAGACCGTCGCCATAGGCGAGGCCGCGGTCCGGTAGTGGCAGGCTGGCGCTGCGCGCGCCGTCAACCCAGGTCAGCTCCTGCGCGGCCACGGCGGCCGCTCAGCCCAGCTGGCTGAAGATCAGGGAACCGTTGGTACCGCCGAAACCAAAGGAGTTGGTCAGCACATTGCGAATCTCGCGTTGCTGGGCCGTGTGAGGCACGTAGTTGAGGTCACAGCCCTCGTCGGGATTGTCGAGGTTGATCGTGGGTGGGGCCACCTGGTCGCGCAGGGCCAGGACCGAGAAAATGGCCTCGACCGCGCCGGCCGCGCCCAGCAGATGACCCACCATGGACTTGGTGGAACTTACCGCCACCTGGTCGGCGGCGCTGCCCATCACCGTGCGCACGGCGATGCTCTCGGCCACATCGCCCGCCTTGGTGGAGGTGCCGTGGGCGTTGATGTAATGCAGTTCGTCGACCGGCAATCCGGCGTCCTGGAGCGCGTTGCGCATCGCCGCGGCAGCACCGCGCCCGTCTTCCGGCGGCAGGGTCATATGGAAGGCATCGCCGCTCATGCCAAACCCGGTCAGCTCGGCATAGATATTCGCGCCGCGGGCGCGGGCTGACTCGTATTCCTCGAGTAACATCACCCCGGCACCGTCGCCGAGGACAAAGCCATCGCGGTCCCGGTCCCAGGGCCGGGATGCCGCGGTGGGATCCTCGTTGCGCGTGGACAGTGCGCGCGCCGCGGCAAAGCCACCGAGGCCCACGGGGGTGGTTGCCATTTCGGCGCCGCCCACCAGCATGGCGTCGGCGTCGCCCTGGGCAATCAGCCGCGCGCCGAGGCCGATATTATGGGTGCCCGTCGTGCAGGCAGTGACTACCGCGAGGCTAGGGCCCTGCATGTTGTATTTGACCGACAGGTTACCGGCGATCATGTTGATAATCGAACCGGGCACAAAGAAGGGGGACATCTTGCGCGGCCCTGAACGAATGACCAGCTCGGTGTTCTTCTCGATCTGGCCGATGCCGCCAATCCCGGAGCCAATGGAGCAGCCGACCCGGGGGGCGTTTTCCTCGGTAATCTCCAGACCCGCGTCTTCCATCGCCTGGATGCCCGCCGCCATACCGAACTGCACGAACACGTCCATCTTGCGTGCATCCTTGGCGGGGATGTAGGGCGTTGGATCAAAGTCCTTGACGCTGGCGCTGAAGCGCGTGGTGTACGCCGAAACATCGAAGGATTCAATGGCCGCGACGCCACTTCTGCCGGCGAGAATACTGTCCCAGCTGTCGGCGACGTTAAGGCCGACCGGGCTTACCATTCCCAGCCCTGTGACCACCACTCTTCTGCCATTCACAGCGCGCTCTCCTTCACAACATCAGGGGTTTGTCCGGGTACTTAAACGCGAAAAGCCGCTTCTATTCAAGGCACATCTGAATAGAAACGGCTTTTCGGGGTAGACGGGAAAATATCAGGCGAGATTTTCGTTGATGTAATCGATCGCCAGCTTGACGGTAGTGATCTTCTCGGCTTCCTCGTCGGGGATTTCAGTTTCGAACTCCTCTTCCAGCGCCATCACCAGTTCTACTGTATCCAGAGAGTCTGCACCCAGGTCTTCAACGAAGGACGCCTCGGTCTGTACTTCTTCTTCTTTTACGCCAAGTTGCTCTGCAACAATCTTTTTTACGCGCTCTTCAATGCTGCTCATGATATTAGGTCACTCCTGTTTAGTGCTTGATCAAACCATCTGTCCGGCTTGCGGCGAGCATTTTACCCTGTTTTCCCAAGCGGTGAAGTTTTTTTTGGCGCGCGGCGCCACCCGCGCATTGTACCCAAGGATGCGGGGCTTACGCCATGTACATCCCGCCGTTGATGTGCAGGGTCTCGCCGGTGATGTATCCGGCCACATCACTGCACAGAAATGCGACCAGCGCCGCGATCTCCCGGGGCTCACCCAGGCGACCGAGCGGAATCTGCCCCAGCATCAGCTCGCGCTGCTCATCGCTGAGCTCACGGGTCATGTCGGTGTCGATAAAGCCGGGGGCGACACTGTTTACCGTGACTGAGCGCGAGCCCAGTTCCCTGGCCAGGGCCCGTGAGAACCCTTCCGCGCCCGCCTTGGTGGCAGCATAGTTGCTCTGCCCGATATTGCCCATGGCGCCCACCACGGAGGTGATATTCACGATCCGCCCCCAGCGAGCCTTGGTCATACCACGCAGGCAGGCCTTGCTCACGCGGTACAGCGCGTTGAGGTTGGTATCGATAACATCCGACCACTCGTCGCTCTTCATTCGCATCAGGATGTTGTCGCGGGTGATGCCGGCGTTGTTGATCAGCACCAGGGGCGCTCCGTATTTCTCGCCCACCGCCTTCACCACGGTGCTGACGCTGTCGTCGTCGGCGACATCCAGGCGCATGCCGCAGCCGCTGAAGCCACCCGTTTCAAGGTACTCGCCAATCGCCGTGGCGCCGGCGTCACTGGTGGCAGTGCCGACGACCGTGAAGCCATCCGCAGCGAGTTGCTCGGCGATGGCGCGGCCAATACCCCGGCTGGCGCCGGTGACCAGTGCAGTCTTGTTGTGTTCAGTCATTGCAGCTTCCTGTGCTTGCGAATTTACCCGCCGGCCGCGAGGGCCTCGAGGGTGGCTTGCAGGTCCGCGGGCTCCTCCAGGGAGAAACTTTCCAGGGACCGGTCGATGCGCCGGTTGAGGCCGCCCAGGACCTTGCCGGGGCCGCACTCGACAATCCGCGTAACGCCGGCGTCGACCATGGCCTGGACGCAGCCCGTCCATTTAACCGGGCTGTATATCTGCTCGACCAGCAGACCGCGGATCCGCTCGGGGTCATCCTCGGTCTGGCAGTGCACATTATGCACCACCGGAATCTTCGGGGCCCGGATCGTGATCTCTGCGATGGCCTGCTCCAGCTTCTCGCCGGCGGGGCGCATCAGGTCGGTATGGAAAGGTGCGCTTACCGGCAGGGGCATGGCCCGCTTGGCACCGGCCTCCTTCAGCACCCTGATGGCCTCGTCCACGGCCGGGCTGCGCCCGGCAATGACGACCTGGCCCGGTGAATTGAAGTTGACCGCCGCCACCTCGCCGTGGGTGCCGGTCACATCCCGGCAGCGGGCCACGATCTCGGCGTCATCCAGGCCAATGATCGCGGCCATCGCCCCCTCACCCACCGGAACGGCACTCTGCATGAACTCGCCCCGCTGGCGCACCAGGCGCACGGCGTCGATAAAGTCGAGCGCGCCGGCGCAGACCAGGGCGCTGAACTCACCCAGGCTGTGCCCGGCCATGCGCACGGGCTCAGCGCCACCCTGGGCCTGCCAGGCGCGCCACAGGGCCACGCTGCTGCTCAAAAGCACTGGCTGGGTTGTTGCGGTGAGATTGAGTTCGGCCTGCTCGCCATCGCGGATCAGCGCCCAGACATCGTAGCCGAGGGCCTCGGACGCCTCTGCATAGGTCTCGCGCACGGCGTCGTAGGTCTCATAGGCCCCGGCAAGCATGCCGGTCTTCTGCGAGCCCTGCCCGGGAAAAACGAAGGCGGTATCAGTCAAACTCATGGCGGTGTCCCTTGGTCGAGATACAAATGCCCCGCTACACAGCGAAGTAAGGCGCGCAGGATCACGCGCCAGTCAGCGTGTGAGTGCCGGGGAGCAAAAGAGAAGATGTTGACAGCGCACGCGGCGCCAGTGAGGGGCAGGTCGCGGCAACACGGGAGGCCGCGGGTTCGAACGGCGAAGTCAGGCAACGCGTCGAACATGAGGTACTTGCAACAGGAACCCTTCCCCGCGCCCTGGGGCGCGGGGAAAGTTTGCTTTAGTCGTCGCTACCGGTATCTACGACTTTCTTGCCCCGGTAGAAACCATCGGCGCTCACGTGGTGGCGACGGTGGGTTTCACCGGTGGTCTGATCCACACTCAGGGTAGAGGTGGTCAGGGAGTCGTGCGAACGGCGCATGCCGCGGCGCGAGCGGGTTTTCTTGTTCTGCTGAACAGCCATGTCTTGCTCCTAATCTTTCTCGCCGGGCTTCAATTGCGCCAGCACTTCAAACGGGTTAGGCCTGGAAGCTTCCTCGCCCACGGGGGCTTCAGCAGCAGACAGGTCCACCAACTCTTTACTACAGTCTTCGCGGTCGTGGTAGTTGTAGGGCGGCAAACCCAGGATGAGTTCATCTTCCACCAACTCCCACAGCTCGCACTCCTCGGCCTCCAGCAACAAAGGCTCCAGTGCACGCGGCAGGTTGCGCGCCTGCTCATCGCTCCAGACCGCCGCCAGCGTATTGCTGGTGTGCAGCTGTAGCGGCATCGCCCCAAGGCAGCGCTGGCACTCGACCCGGATTTCCGAATCGGTTTCCACCGTCACCAGAAAGCGCCCCTCCTCGTCCCTGGAGAACGCCAACTGCGCCTGCACCGCGCCTTCATCGGAGGCCAGGAGCGCCCGAAAACGCGGTAAATCAAGCGGCTTTAGCGCCCCACTCGTGCTTGCGCCCCGCATGGCTGCTTTACGCACATCCAGCGTGGTCGGGAGGGGGTCAGTCAACATAGGCGCGCATCATAGGGTCGAGCACCGGGTTTGTCAAAAAAAATCTATAAAATACAATCAGTTCACGCACCCACCCCGCAACCCCACCGGACCCCGATTATGCAGCTCATCCTGGCCTCCACTTCACCCTACCGCCGCCGCCTGCTGGAACGCCTGGGCCTGCCCTTCACCTGCGAGGCGCCGCAGGTGGATGAGACCCCCGCCGCCGACGAAAACCCCGCGGACCTGGCGACTCGCCTGGCGATGGCCAAGGCCGCGGCGGTGGCCGCGCGCCGCCCCGGGGCCTGGGTGCTGGGCAGTGACCAGGTGGCATCACTGGGTAATACGGTACTGGGAAAGCCCGGCGATCACGCCACGGCGCACACCCAGTTGCGGGCGAGCGCCGGCCGGGAAGTGATCTTCGAGACGGCGGTGAGCCTGCAGGGCCCCGGCTTTGCCGACACTCGCCGGGTGTCGACCACGGTGGCATTCCGCGAGCTGACAGCGGCGCAAATCGATAGCTACCTGGCGCAGGACCAGCCGTTTGACTGCGCCGGCAGCTTCAAGTGGGAGTGCCTGGGCATTGCGCTGTTCCGACACTTACGAGGGGATGATCCCACGGCCCTGGAGGGTCTGCCGCTGATTGCCACCTGCGACCTGCTGGCCGCTGCCGGCTACCCGGTGCTTGAGGCCTTCAGCAACGGCGGCAGTTCCGACAGGTGATCGATAATGTGGGCCGGCCCGAAGCTCGCCAGCCGGTCCCGACCGTGCACCCCGAAACTGACGCCGATCCGCGGCATTTCCAGGCGCGCAGCCATATCCAGGTCGTATTCACTGTCGCCGATCATCACCGCCTCGGTGTGGCGCTTGCCACGCTCCGCGAGGAGTTCGCTCAGCATCAGCGGGTCCGGCTTGGAGCGGGTCTCATCGGCACAGCGGGTCGCCTCGAAAAAATCGTCCATCGCCAGCCCCGCCAGGACCCGGGCCAGGCCGCGGCGACTTTTGCCGGTGGCAATCGCCAGCTCAAACCCATCGGCGCGCAGGGCTTCCAGCATGTCCCGGGCACCCTCGTAAAGGCGGGCGGGACCGGTGGTCGCGGCCACGTACTGCCGGGAATAGGCCTCGATCAGGCCCCGATGGTCCCCGGGCTCTGCCTCCGGGAACAGGCGCAGGGCAGCCTCCGGCATGGCCAGGCCGACGATATCCCGCACCGCCGCGGGTTCCGGTATCGCCAGGCCGCGCTCGTCTGCCGCCGCCTGCATCGCCTCCACGATGTGATCCAGGGAGTCGCACAGGGTCCCATCCCAGTCAAATATTGCTATCATTTACAGCTATTTACCCAACTTATCTAAGATATTTTCGAGATCGCTGTCCAGCGCCGCATGCAGGTCCAGGTCACCACTGCCCGCGAGGCGCAGGCGCAGTCTTTCGGCGTGCAGGAACAGTCGCTTCAGGCCCAGGTCCCGGGCCAGCGCCTCACTCCGCGGATCATTGTATTTGGCGTCTCCCAGCAGGGGGCAGCCCGCGTGCTGAGCGTGCACGCGAATCTGGTGCGTGCGCCCGGTTACCGGACGGGCCTCTACCAGGGTGGCGCCAGGGAAACGGCGCAGCACGCTGAACTCGGTCAGCGAGGCCTTGCCCTCGCGGCTTACCTTCACCATGCGCTCCCCCGATTGCACCACGTTTTTTTCCAGCGGCGCCTCGACGAGCCGCAGGTTACGCGGCCATTTTCCGGCCACCAGGGCCAGGTAGTGTTTGCTGACCCCGTCGCCGCGCAGCAGCTGGTGAATCTCCCGCAGCACCGCTGGCTTGCGCGCTACCATCACCAGGCCCGAGGTGTCGCGATCCAGCCTGTGCACCAGTTCCAGGCGCCGGTCCTGGGGCCGCATCTGGCGCAGGCACTCGATCAGGCCAAAATTGAGCCCGCTGCCACCGTGCACCGCCAGACCCGAGGGCTTGTTGATGACCAGCAAGCCCGGATCCTCGAATACGATGCGCCCGGCCAGGTCCTCCAGCAGGGAAGCGGGTAGCGTGGGTACCTCCCCCGGCTCTGGCGTGCGAATGGGCGGCAGCCGCAGCAGGTCCCCTGCCTGCAGGCGGTAATCGGCCTTGACCCGACCCTTGTTGATCCTGAACTCGCCCTTGCGCAGGCCGCGGTAGATGCGTGTTTTCGGGACCCCGCGCAGCTCCCGCTGGAGATAATTATCCAGGCGCTGGCCCGCGTCCTCCGCGTGGATTTCAACCAGGCGAACGGCGGATGCAGGGCGGTCGTTCTTATCGCTCATGGGCCAAAAACATTCATGAATTGAAGCACTTATAAATAGCTGTTATAGTCGCCGCGGTGTGGCTACGAGCGGCGGTGCAAACCGCCGCCGGCAACAGCGAACGCCTGGCGACAGCAGGGCCTGCCGATGAAATTGCACGGCTCCGCCAGAAGACACACCACGGTTAGATGACTGTCGACGCGACCTTGCAGCTTCGGGTGGGAAGCCCCTGACTGTTCCGCGACGACCTACTATAAACCGCGCAGCGCGTCTGCCGGGACATAGAATCAGTTTACGGAATATCACAGCGTGGTCGCAGGATTCAGGTGCTGCGACACTAACAAAAAGGCCGCTTGAGTGCTACAGATCATGCGTGCCCCGGCGCTGTCCGTTACTCCGCGTAACGGAACGATAGGCAACACCTGGACGTAAAAGCGTAAAGTCCAGCGATGGCAGGCAGTTCCCCCGGGGGAGCAGCCACCAGGCGCAGTGACGATACCCACGGCCCGGCCCCATGGCCGGCTGAACAACTGATTCCCGCCCCGCCAGACCTGCGCGCCACAGGTAATGGCACTATGAAAAAAATGCTTATCAATGCAACTCAGCCAGAGGAGTTGCGCGTTGCCCTGGTCGATGGCCAGCGGCTCTACGATCTGGATATCGAAAACCGCACCCGCCTGCAGAAAAAATCCAATGTCTACAAGGGCAAGATCACCCGGGTGGAACCCAGCCTGGAAGCCGCCTTTGTGGACTTCGGCGCGGACCGTCATGGCTTCCTGCCGCTGAAGGAGATCGCCAGGGAATACTTTTATCGCGACCCGGGCAACGTGGAGGGTCGACTCAAGATCAAGGACGTGGTCAAGGAAGGTACCGAGATTATCGTCCAGGTCGACAAGGAAGAGCGCGGCAACAAGGGCGCTGCCCTCACCTCGTTCATCAGCCTCGCCGGCCGCTATATCGTCCTGATGCCCAACAACCCCCGCGCCGGGGGCATCTCCCGCCGCATTGAGGGTGACGAGCGCAGCGAGCTGCGCGATGCCCTCGCCGGCCTGGAAATCCCCGATGGCATGGGGGTCATTACCCGCACCGCGGCCGTGGGTCGCAATTCCGAAGAACTGCAGTGGGATCTCAACTACCTGCTGCAGCTGTGGCAGTCGATCGTTGATGCCAACGAGGGCGTGAAGGCGCCGGTGCTGCTGTACCAGGAAAGCAATGTGATCATCCGCGCCATCCGCGATTACCTGCGGGATGACGTCGACCAGGTGATGATTGACTCCGACGAGGCCCACGCCCAGGCGCTGGAATTCGTCAGCATGGTCATGCCCCAGTACAAGAACCGGATCAAGCGCTACGAGGACCCGGTACCCCTGTTCAACCGCTTCCAGATCGAGAGCCAGATCGAAACCGCCTTCCAACGCGAAGTGCGCCTGCCCTCGGGCGGCTCGGTGGTGATCGACCCGACCGAGGCCCTGGTTTCCATCGACATCAACTCCGCCCGCGCCACCAAGGGCACCGATATCGAAGACACCGCCCTGCGCACCAACCTCGAGGCTGCCGACGAGATCGCCCGCCAGCTGCGCCTGCGCGACATGGGTGGCCTGGTGGTCATCGACTTTATCGACATGCTCGCTGCCAAGAACCAGCGCGCGGTGGAAAACCGCGTGCGCGATGCCCTGGAGCTGGACCGCGCCCGGGTGCAGGTGGGACGCATCTCCCGCTTCGGCCTGCTGGAAATGTCCCGCCAGCGCCTGCGCCCCTCCCTGGGTGAGACCAGCGCCATCGTCTGCCCCCGCTGCGAAGGCCAGGGGGCGATCCGTGACACCAAGTCGCTGGCCCTGTCCATCCTCCGCCTGATGGAGGAAGAAGCGATCAAGGAGCGCACCGCGGAAGTCCGCGCCATCGTTCCCGTGGATGTCGCCGCCTATCTGCTGAATGAAAAGCGCATCGCCCTGAGCGAAGTCGAGCAGGTGAGCAAGTGCCGCATCCTGGTGATCCCCAACCCCAACCTGGAAACACCGCACTTCGAAGTGCAGCGCCTGCGCGACGACGAGGTGTCCGGCGAGTCCGCCACCAGTTACAAGGTGGATATTACCGTGCCGGAGGCCGAGAGCATCTCGGACACCCACTCTGCCAATATTCCCCAGCAGGAAGCCCTGGTGAAGCGCGTGGCGCACTCGGAACCGGCACCGGAATCCAGCGACAAACCCAAGGTCAGGGACGAATCCGACAAGCCGAAAAAGCCGGGCAAGAGCAAGGACAAAGCCAAGGGTAAGGGCAAGCACAAGGGCAAGAAAAAGGCCGAACCCAAAGGACTGCTGGCGCGCATGGCCGCACTGCTGTTTGGTTCGGAGACACCCCAGGCCAAGCCGGCCAAGAAGAAGGACAGCGCTGACGCTGAGAAGCGGGACAGCAACAAGCGTGACGAAGGCAGCAAGGCCAGGCGTGATGACCGCGGCCAGGAAAAATCCGGCGACAAGCCCCAGGGCAACCGCAACCGCAATCGCCGCCGCGGCGGCAGGAACCGGCGCCGCAATCCGGAGAACCGCGATCAGCAGGCGGCCGCCAACCAGGAGCGCGAAGACAGCCGACAGGACGACAGCGCCCGCGAGGATGATTCCCGCAGCCAGGAACCCCGTCGTCGCCGTCCCGAGCAGGCAAGAAAGTCCGAGCGCGAGCCTGAGCCCGTCGAACAGTCTGACGTCGACAGCAGCGACAGCGACCAGGGCAACGAGGACAACCGCCAGGACAAGCCGCGCAAGCGTCCCAGCGACAAGCGGAACGAACCCCGTCGCCGCCGTCGCAACCGTGGACCGCGCCCTGCCGAAGCTACCGAGTCAGGCACGGCAGAGTCAGCCAGCGATGACGATGCAAAACGGCCCGAACAGGTAGCGGCCAGCGCTAACGAAGCCTCTACCCAGGCCACTGCAGTTGCGGCAGCGGCGACTTCCGCGGCAGTTGACGACGAAGCGGTAGCGAGCGTCCCGGAGGCCCCGGCGGCGAACTTGCCCGCAGAAGAAACCGAAGCGCCCGAGGTTGCGGCCGGTGAAAGCGCGGATGAGCAGTCCGCCTCGATACCCGAGCCGAAGCCTGAGACAGCCGTTGAGGAAAAAACTGAGGAAGAACCCGAAGCAACACCCGTGGCCGAAGCAACACCGGCAGCCGAAGCAGCGCCTCAGGCGCCTGCCGAGGAACCCGCTGCGGCAACGCCCGCCCCCGCCCCGGCGGCTAGTCAGCCAGAGCCCGAGGTGACCGCCAAAACCGGCATCACCGCCAATGGACGCAGCATCAACGACCCCCGCGAGGCCCCCAAGCCCGCTGGCAAGGTCGAGATCGCCACCTCCTACCCCACCCTGTTCAGCAACAGTGTGGCCCCGGCGGTAGTGCCCAGCGGTCGCGCCGCCCCCAGGGCAAGCAACGACCCCCGCGGCCCCGCACCGAAGCCTGAAGCTGCAACGGACAGCCAGGACGAGGAATTCGCGGAGGCCTCGGGACAGTCCTGATATTCCGGGACACAAGCGCCCCGCTGCCCTTGTGTCCCCTTTTCAGCGCTGTATAATCTCGCCTGCTTCGCGCCGTCCCAAGGCGCGCGGCAGACAATCTGTTTTCCGGTGGGCTGGCTGAGTGGTCGAAAGCGGCGGTCTTGAAAACCGTTGAACCGAGAGGTTCCCGGGGTTCGAATCCCTGGCCCACCGCCATTAAATAAAAAGGGGTGCCCATCGGGCACCCCTTTTTATTTAACCGCGTGCGGCCAATGCCGATGAGAACCCCCCGGTTCGACAAACTGCGACGAATAGGAGCAGTTTGCACCGAGCCGCGACAGCGGCGAAGCCCGCAGGGTCGAAACAGCCAAAAGCTGTATCGAGTAATCCCTCGCCTCCGCTCCTAACCTGCATTACCACCGAATCCCGAGGGGTCGCCCGCGTTGTAATCACAAACTGCGACCTACGGGAGCAATTTGCACCGAGCCGCGAAGCGGCGAAGCCCGCAGGGTCGAAACAGCCAAAAGCTGTTTCGAGTAATCCCTGGCTCCTTCCCCCATGCCCGCACCGCACGCACGCCTAAGTAGCCACAACCCCAGCACCCAACCGCCCTCAACCAAATCTTCAGCCCAATTCACGAGTAGCCGGCTCGCCGCAATTTACGGCAAACTATGCCGTATACACCCGCATGCACTCAAGGCCGCGCACGGAGGCAGCTTGACGATTGCTGTGAACGACCACATCGCCACTGAATTGGCAGGGAAGCCCCCTTCTGCTGCGGTTTTTGTAACGACAGGGAAATGGTTTTCTTATCAGCTAATACTCCTGCTGGTCCTGACCATGCTTCCCGCAATAGCACTCACGGCCGCTGAGCCGCCCCCGGGATGCAAGAAGTTCAAGACCTTCCATTACCGGTCGGTGGGCTCCCCGTGGTTCATGGAGCACTGGAGTGATACCGAATGGAAGCTGGGTTTTCCCAACCCTCGGTTTAAGCGAACAGACAAAAATGGCCCGCCCCACCTGATGGACGGCATCGATATCGACGAAGCCCTCTCCTCCCCCAGCTTGACCGGCGGCCAAATTCTCACGGCGATCGACCGCCATCTATGTAAGCCAAGACCGGCGGGACTGGAACTGGAGTGGCAGTCTTTTCTGCAGAAGGACGTTGGCGGCACTGGTCGCGCCTGGCTATCTGTTTCCGGAACCCAGACCATTGATGGCATACCAACGCAAGGCCGTTACTGCCAAGCCAACTACAGCCGGAGGGGTAGTCTGCTGGATCTGAATTGCTCCCTGCTGCGGCCTGAGTCTGTCCGAGTCCCCAGAGCAGACTGGCCCACGGACGAGGAAGCCCGCGTGCTCGCCGAGCAAGCCTACCTCGCAGACCTCCGCAATCTGCCAGGGCCAGGCCAGAACACGCGGACAGTCAATTACCGCTACCGCGCTAGCGGTCCGGTGATTCAAGTGCAACATACGGGCTGTGGTAGCACCCAGGTTGACGTGTCCACGCGGCAGGCACGTTACTACTGCCCCTCTGATCTGCCCGGCAGGCCGCGACACGGCGTTGGCTCCCCGCCAGCGCGCCTGGTAATGGTGGACGATCTAATACCGGGGTTCTGGCCCGAACAGATCGCAGTCGGCGATGACGGAAACGCCGTACTGGTGCTCGGCCAGGCAAGAGGCACCCGACCGGCTACAGGCTACGGGGACTCTGGTCCAGCCTCCAATACCCTACTGTATCTTATCGCTCAGGGGGAGGTGCAGTGGCAACGGGTACCGCGCCCTGCCGAGCAAAGCTGGTTGCGCATTCAGGACGGGCAGGCACTGCTGATCCAACTTCTATCGAATAAGGGCAAGGGAAAAACTATCCGCTCAGAACTGCTCCACCTGGCTACTGGGGAGGTATTGTCGGCGCCCGTGGAATTCAGCTTGCCGCATCACTTCCGGTTGCTCCCGGACGCCCAGGGCGAGCGACTCTATGTCCTCGATGACAACCAACCGGGGTCTTTGAAACTCTCATCCCTGGGCCGAGAAGGACAGCCGCACTGGCGCATTTCGTTAGCGCGCAGGGCGATTACCGACATGGTGTACACACCCGATGGGGACTTGCTGCTGCTCGATCTACGCGAGGTCGCTGGCGAGGATGTGGCGGGCCTCACCCTGATCTCGCAGAAGGGTGAAGTAATCCGGGAGATAAGGCTCTCAGAGCGCGACTTGGGTTTCGCGCAACTTATCGGCCTGCATGAGGGGAAAGTATATCTGAATCTCCACAGCAGCCTCGATGGTGGCAAGCAAGCGCGGCGCCTGGTAGTGGTCGACATTGCGAGCGCTGCGGTAGATCGCCGTTTTCCACCGCTTCCCGGCGGGGGCGATGTCCTACTGCGGGACGGCAGCGTGCTCGCCTATGGCGGCGACGCGGGCTGGGCTCTGGCGGCGGCCAATAGCGGGCCACAACCCTGGCGCCGCTACTTCGGGTTTGGCGGCCACCAGACCTTCACGGCTGCCACCGCGCTGGGCACCGGCGGCGTGGTGCTGGCAGCCAGTCTTACTGAACCTGTAGATCGCATAGACACACCTGGAAGCTTTGCCCTGCTGTGGCTGGATTCAGCGACAAGCGAATTACAGCGCAATGCAGACGACTGCCCCTTCGTCAGTGAAGAGGCTCTGCGCGGGAAGGAACTCGAGCTTTGGCAGCAATATAATATCTACGTTCTGCCAGAACTTTACGACTACGCCCCCGAGCTTGATTGCATCGACCGTCACCGGGCCGCCTACCGGCAATTCCTGGATGACCTGCTGGCGGCTCTCGAGCAGCATCAGTACCGTGCGCCGGGCTTTTTTGTCTACCTTCGGGCAGAACCGGGACAGCGCGGGGTCCGCTTGGAGGGCGGCTGGCTGGGCCGCAGCCCTGCAAGGCACAGGGGAGGGTCCAGCTACAAAATGCGCGCCCACTTTTCGGACCCAATCGTTCTCGCTGACTTCCTGTCCAATGGGCTGCGGCCGCACGTAAACACCGTCTCCCGGCTGCGCCAGGAATTTGCCCGCCACGTCGGTTCACCGGTGTCACTGGCCTATTCCCATCAAACGGCGAGCGAAGGACCTGCCATCACCGGCGGGCACACCTTGCCGACACTCGTGTCCATGGAACGAGAATTGGCAACCCTGATGCGGCTAAGTGAGGCATTGCCCACCGCGGAATATCCAGATTTCGCGGGTCTCGCCAGCACCCAAACGCTGGTGTTGGAACCCAAGGGACTGGTGATCCCCAGGCCAAGAGGTTCCGCCAGCGAACCTCCATTTGCATTGAACGCGCTGGATGCCATCGTACTGAGAGACCAGCTGCGAGACCTGGAAGCGCAGCAATGGGCGATGCAACAGAAGAGCTGCCGAGATGGTTTTGCCGGGCGCGATCGATGGGGACAGCTGCTGCTCGCAGCCACCTGCAACATGCCGGAACGCATCGAGAATCTGCTGTCTGGTGGGGACCTGCCGCAAAACGACGACGTACCCATACCCCATCAGGCGCCCCTGTTGCACAACGTGCATGCAAGTCCCGATGTCTTTGATCGCCTGGTAGCAGCGGGCGCCGACTTGTATGCACAGGATATCTTTGGACACACGGCGCTGCACGCAGCAATGGATGCTGGCGCGAGAAAAATGATCGCTCATCTCGCGAAGGACAGGCGTTTGGTCAATTTATCAGCCCATGACGGCAACACAGCCCTGCACCGCGCGGCATTTACACCGCGCTATCCCGCAGAATTGCTGGCACCTCTGGTTCGAAACGCACGCGATATCAATGCCCGAAATCTAGACGGAGAAACCGTGCTGCACCGTGCGGGGCACTCACCAGGCCTCGTGCGGGACCTGCTTGAGTCAGGAGCAAGTGTGCATTTGGTGGACCGTAATCAGCGGACACCTTTGCATCGTGCGGCTATGAGTTGGCTGGCAGAGGAGTCCATTGCCTTGTTGCTGGCGGCCGGTGCTGACCCTGCCGCGCTGGATAAGGATGGACTCACCCCGCTGGACCTGGCACGGAAAAGCCGCCTTACGGCGAACGCGCAAGCACTGCAACCGGGGGAAGCTGAATGAGTTGCTTACGACCATTGAGCGCGCTGCTCCTGTCCTGGCTCGCGTCGGGAGTGCTGGCGTCCCAGCCGAGTCCGGGGGTGGGCGATCGTTTTCGGGAACCCGGGCTGCACTGGTATCCCCATATAAGGAACGCTGTCGAGCCGTCACGCTGTCCGCTGGCGCGGACTTTCCGCCTTGCTCTGGAGGTGGACCAGCAGGGCAAGGTAGGCGCAGTGCGGGTACTGCAGTCGACGGACAATCCTGCACTGGACCAGGAAATGCTGGCCATCGCCCGCACTTATCGATTCAGCCCCAAGATTGTGGACTGGCAGAGAGTAGCGTTTACCACAGCCATTGAGTTCAGCCTGCGCGATGGCCCGTGCCGGCGTGCGCCTCTGCGTCATCTGGAGATGCAACAACAACGGAAAGCGCGCGAACCAGTTCAGCCGCAAGGAACCGATGCCAATCCAGAATTCAATGCCACTATCAGGTCGTTTTGGCACAAGGACTTGGCGGGGGATCAGTAAGCTTTCTGGCGGGGGCGGTCACGGCGTGCACGAGATACGCGACGGCGATGCCTGGCCTTTTACCCAATGACTCTTGTAACACCCACCCGAGGAGGGGTGAGAAGCAACTGATCATCGCCGTGACCCCGCCACCCTCCCATGGCGTTCACAAAAACCTTCACGGAATTTCGTTCCCCTCCCTATATTCTATATTACGAATATTCTACAATAGGAATTGGTTGTACACGGAAGCCTGATCGACGCCAGCAGCGCATTGGCTTCATTGATTGCCTCCAATTGCGTGCGAACACCCTCATGGAGACCGTATGAAGCTACTCTTCATCTGCACCCATAACCGCTGCCGCAGCATCCTGTGCGAAGCCATCACCAACCATCTCGCACAGGGCCGCATCACCGCCCACAGCGCCGGCAGCCAGCCCGCCGGAGAAGTCCATCCGCTGTCGCTCAAGCACCTGCGGGCGCGCGGCATCGATACCACCGGTCTGCGGAGCCAGTCCTGGGATGGCTTCGAATCCCTGCAGCCAGACGCGGTGATTACCGTCTGTGACCAGGCCGCCAACGAGGCCTGCCCCCTGTGGCTGGGCGATAACGTCAAGGTGCACTGGGGGCTTCCCGACCCCTCAAAACTGGAAGGATCCGAGGCCGAGATTGAAGCCGCGTTCAATGATGTCATGGACAGGATAGAGGCGCGCATTCGCATACTGCTGGCGCGAGATGTGGCCCGGCTCAATGGTACTGAACTGCAATCAGCCCTGCAGACAATTGGCGAGGAGACGTAAGTAATGGGAACCTTCGAACGCTTTCTGACCCTCTGGGTCGGCCTGTGCATTATCACCGGTGTACTACTGGGCAATGTAGCACCGGGCATCTTTCAGTGGTTCGCGGCCCAGGAGGTCGCACACGTCAATATCCCGGTCGCCATTTTCATCTGGGTCATGATTTATCCCATGATGGTCCAGGTCGATTTTTCCTCGATCAAGGATGTGGGCAAGAAGCCCAGGGGACTGGCGCTGACCCTGGTAATCAACTGGCTGATCAAGCCCTTCACCATGGCGGCCCTGGGCTGGCTGTTCTTCCGCGTGATATTTGCCGACCTCGTTGATCCGCAGACTGCGACGGAGTATATCGCCGGGATGATTCTGCTCGGCGTGGCCCCCTGCACCGCCATGGTGTTTGTCTGGAGCCACCTGACCAGGGGTGATGCCAATTACACCCTGGTGCAGGTGTCGGTAAACGACATCATCATGATTTTCGCCTTCGCCCCCATCGCGGCTTTCCTGCTGGGCGTTTCCGACGTCACGGTGCCCTGGGACACCCTTCTCCTCTCGGTCATGCTGTACGTGGTCATTCCGCTGGTAGCGGGCGCCATGACCCGGCGGATGCTGGATTCGGCCAATGACCATTCGCGCCTGAACCACTTTATTCACACCTTGAAGCCGGTTTCGATAGCCGGTCTGCTGGCAACGGTGATACTGCTGTTCGGTTTCCAGGCGGAGACCATCCTGGCCAACCCACTGGCGATTGTCTTGATTGCCATTCCCCTGCTGATCCAGACCTACGGCATTTTTGCCCTCGCCTATGGTTCGGCCAAAGCCCTGCGCCTGCCCCACAACGTCGCCGCCCCGGCCTGCATGATCGCCACCTCGAATTTCTTTGAGCTGGCAGTGGCGGTCGCCATCTCACTCTTTGGTCTGCAGTCAGGCGCAGCGCTAGCGACGGTCGTAGGCGTTTTGGTGGAAGTGCCAGTGATGCTGACCCTGGTGGCCTTTGCCAACCGCACCCGGCACTGGTTTAGCCCGGAGGAGCCGGCACAGACATGAGACTGGAAGACCTACCCAATATCGATAGTGACTGCCTGCAGCCGATAGATACACACAAGCTGTCCGGGCTCCAGGAAAACACGGCGCCGCCGCGCATCCTGCTGCTCTATGGCTCGTTGCGAGCGCGCTCCTTCAGCCGCCTCGCCAGCGAGGAAGCGGCCCGCATACTACAGGCCCTCGGCGCAGACACTCGCACATTCAATCCCGTGGGGCTGCCGTTACCCGATGACGAGCAGGAACAGCATCCGAAGGTGCAGGAACTGCGCGACCTGGCCCAGTGGTGCGATGGCATGGTCTGGTGCAGCCCCGAGCGCCATGGCGCCATGACCGGCGTCATGAAAACCCAGATTGACTGGATACCCCTGGCGCTCCAGGGAGTCCGCCCCACCCAGGGCAAAACGCTGGCGGTGATGCAGGTGTCGGGCGGCTCCCAGTCATTTAACGCGGTCAACCAGATGCGCATACTCGGTCGCTGGATGCGCATGATTACAATCCCCAACCAGTCATCCGTGCCCAAGGCCTGGATGGAATTCGACGCTGACGATCGTATGAAAGCCTCTTCCTTCTACGACCGTATCGTTGATGTGATGGAGGAGTTAGTGAAGTTCACCCTGCTGACACGGGACAGCAAGGCCTACTTTACTGACCGCTATTCAGAGCGCAGGGAATCCGCGGAAGAGTTTCGAGCGCGTATCGACCAGCGTGCGATGTAAAGCGGCCATCCGCAATCTTGACCCGGGGCACCGGTTTCAGGTCTACTCCGGGCATCATTTCAGGAGAGGTCACACCATGCCCACACACGAAATTCTTGCACCCGCCGCCCTGCTCGCCTGCTGGTCCCTGGTCATGCTGACCTGGATGGCGGCCACGCGCTTTCCTGCCATTGCCAAGTCGGGCATCGACCTGTCCAAGCCACAGCCGGGTGGCCGTCGCGGCGCCGATCTTGAGGGCGTTATTCCGGACAGCGTGAACTGGAAGGCGCACAACTATACCCACCTGCACGAACAGCCCACGGTGTTCTATGCCCTGTGCTGCATCCTCGCGATCGCGGGTGTGAACAGCGCGCTCGCGGTACAGTTGGCCTGGGCCTACCTGATTCTCCGCGTCGCCCACAGCATCGTGCAGTCGACCGTGAACTATGTACCGGTGCGCTTCCTGCTGTTCCTGGTATCGTCACTGGCCCTGTTGGGAATGGCCGTCATTGCCGTCATGGCGCTTTTCTAGGCAGCGATAAATTGGCGCGCGTGAGAGGCACAAAAGCCTCGCGCAGCCTTGAAAACTGATAAAGGAAGTGAGGGGCCAGTTGGAACCCCACTTCCAGCTACTCGACCTAAAATCGATAGCTTGCGCGACCGAATAGGTTGATCCCCTCCGCCGGCAGCCGTTCAAACAGGCCCACATCGGGGTTGGCGGCGCGGTTATAACCACCAAGATGTGGCGCGTATCGCCGGTCGAGGAGGTTCTCGATGCCCGCCGACAGCTCCAGGGACCGACTCACCTGCCAGGCACCGCGCAGATTGACCACGGCGTAACCCGGTGTCGCCTGCTCACGGTGGGTGGCACTCACCTCGTCCTGCCGGGCATACACCACCGTCTCCAGGCTCCCGCGGAACGGGCCAGCAGAGTAGTTAAGGCGCAGGGCCGCGTTGGGTGGTGAGATACGGTACAGGTTGTCATCGATGTCGCGACGCTTTCCGCGTACGTAACTGAACTGGCCGCCCAGGGAAAGCGGGCCGGCGAGCTGCCAGGACCAGTCCATATCGAAACCGTAGAGCTCCGCATCGCCGTTGTTCAACTGCAATGGCACGGAGCGCATGGTGCCATTCATTGCGTTCATCATGCTGACAAAACCGGCGGCGGCACTGCCGTCGGCAACGGGGGTGCCCTGGATATAGTCTTCGATGCGGTAGTAGAACAGCCTGGGCTGCAGGCGTAGCTGTTCGCCCGTGTAATCCAGGCCAAACTCAAGCTGGCGGGCCAGTTCCGAATCCAGCTCAAGGTTACCAACATAAACCTGGCCATCTGCCAGACCCGCCGTCGCTTCAAGCGGCAGCCAGAGATAGCGCTCCTGGTAGCCGGGACCCCGCTGTTTCTGCGCCAGCCCCAGGTACAGGCCGGTGGTGTCGCTGAGTTGGTAGCTGAGTTTTGCCACGGCATCGACATTCGTTTCGCTGCGATGCCGGTCGGCGGCATTGAAGGCATCCCGCAGCGCCCGGGCCGGCGGCATCATCATGACCGGCGTGCCATCGACCGCACCCGCATCGGTGCTTACCCGGTTTACACGCAGGCCGAACTCCCCTCTCCACCGTGCAGCAAATTTTCGCTCGTGCTCCAGGTACATCCCCAGCACGTCGCGCCGGGCGTCATTGAAGTTGGCCACAAAGAACACCGGATTGTTGGGATTGTCGATATCGGAATCATGCGTCTCGCTGAAGCCGTCGATGCCCCAACGCCAGAGCTGCGGCCCGGTATCCACGCTGGCCTCCAGCTTCAGCCCGAGGTTATCCGTGGTGGCGATATTCTGCCGCCACATCGCCTGCGGGGGTGGCTGGCGCAGGTGGTAATTGGTCATGCCATGGTCCAGCACGCTGCCGTAGATCGCTGCCAGGATATTGAGCCCGGACGCCGGTGCGTAGCGGTACTTCAGGCTGCCCAGGTCGCCCTTGAAGTAATCAATGTCCATGGGCAAGGCCGGGGTGCCGGCCTCACCCGCGTCGTTATAGCCGTAATCGAATTGCAGGCTATGGTCTCCCCAGCGCAGCCCGTAGCCAAGGTCATAACGCTGGCGCTCATAGCTCGATGGAAGGATGTCACCGCCGGGGAATGCGGCATCGTCACCCACCTGTTGCATGGCGGCCATGCGCACGCGATGCCGGTCATTGGCCAGCTGCAGCTCTGCATCAAGCTGCAGGCCCTGGTTCACGGACTGGACGCTGCCAGCGACCCGCCCCTGGACTTGAACACGCTCACTGTCACCGAACCCGAGCCGACGGGTGCGGGCGACGATCGCACCACCCAGGGTCTCCTGGGCCACGCTCACAGGCGCTATGCCCCGATAGACCTCCAGGGCTTCAAGCTGCGGTGTGACAGCATAGGAAAGCGGCGGATCCATCCAGTTCGGGCCCGCGGGCGCCAGTTGACTGCCATCCAGGGTGACCGCGATCCGCGGGCCGAAAAGCCCGCGATACTGCGGGATGCCGGTAATCGGGCCATTTCTGTTGACATCTGCACCCGGCATCTGCCCCAGCAGGCGCGCGGGGTCGGGGGATGGTGACAGGGAATCTGCCAGCTCGATGGTGCGCGCATCATGGCGTGCGGTAACCAGCATTTCCTCCAGTGGTTGTGCGGTCGATAGGCTCGACAGCGTGCTACCCAGCAGGCAGCAGCCGATAATCAGGTGTCGCATAGAGTTCTCCCTCAATGCGCGCATGCGCGCGCACAACAGACCCGCGATCTTCACGGGGCAGACTATTGGTTGAGTGATATGACCAGCGTTTGCCGGCGGGAGAATCAGGCGGGCGGGGAGCGCGCCGGGGGACGCAGCCAGGCCGATGCGACGGGTAGTAGTTCGGGCGCCGCTGCGCGGGGTAGCAAGCCGGCAATGGCAGGAGAGACAGTATCAGCAGGATCACTCGCAGCGCTTGCCCCGCCCGAACCGGAAAATACGCAACCGGGGTCGGCGGCGGATTTCTTGATCGCAGCACTACCGCTCTCATCCCCTGTATCCGAATCCGCTGCGTGATGATGCGCATGGGCGTGTTCCGGCGCGGACGCGGCCAACGCATCAATAATCCAGGCGCTGCGCAGGTCGCCGGGACAGAGGTGGAAGGCTGTTCCAGAGCCGAGCGGGGCTGCCATGTGTCCGCGTGGCACGAGGGCACCCGTGAACAGGTAAGCGACAAGCGCAAGCGCAGCGAGCGGAAGGCCACGCCGATCCCGGATTGTCGCTCGTATTCCTTGTAGCAAAGATCAGCTCCTGCAGACTTCGCGCCGGAGCTTACGCGAGGCTAGTGTCGCCGACAAACCGCCCTTGCAGCCGGCCGACCAACCTACTCCACCACATTGTCGCCCGCATCCAGCAGCGGTGCCGCGTCCAGTTCCTCAGCATCCATCATACTGGCCACACGCGCCAGCGAGGACACGATCTGGTGCTGCTCCCAGCTTGAGAGCTTGGCAAAACGCGCGGAAAAGCTTTCCTGCAAAGGCGGCGGCGCATCCCTGAGGACCTGGCGCCCGACGTCCGTCAATTGCAGCTTGACCCGCCGCTTGTCCTCCAGGCTGCGCTCGCGAGTCACGAGTTGCCTCTCCTGCAGACGGTTGAGAATGGTGGTCACGGTGGCCTGGCTCAGACTGACGGCGCGGGCGACTTCGGAAGCTGTCGGCATGCCTTCCTCGCCGATCGCGCGAATCACTACCAGCTGAGGCGTGGTCAGGCCCATGGCCTTGTCCAGCTTGCGCGAATGCAGGCTGGTGGCCCGCATGATGCGCCGCAGGGATACCAGTACATCGTCTTGGAGGTCGGACATCATGCCTATTCACTTGCAGCCATGTGGTTGGTCGCCGGATGGCGCCCGCTAGTTGCCCAGGGCCTCGCGCAGAGGTTGCAGCCAGGGCGCGTAATTATGCCACTGTTCCTGCGCGCTTCGAAAGATAGGCTGGCGTACCTGCTCGGAGCTGGGAGTGCGCACGGCGCGCTCGGTTTCCCAGTAGCGCAGACAGGCTGGCTCAAAGGGCAGATCCAGGTAGTCCAAAATGCGTCGCACCTGTCCTTCCAGATCATCAATCACATCTTCGTGCTGCACGCGCAGCACCCGTCCCGGCAGCACCGCATCCCAGTGCGCCATCATCTCGACATACTCGCGATAGTAGCGCCCTGTTTCCCGCAGGTCGTAGCTGAACTCCTGGCCCTCGGCGAAGAGCTGTTTGAAATTGCTGAAGCAGCAGGCCATGGGCTCACGCCGGGCATCGATAATGCGGGCATTGGGCAACATGAGATGGATCAGGCCAATGTGGCGAAAGTTATTCGGCATCTTGTCGATAAAGCGCGGCGCATCGCCCCGATGCACGCGGGTGTCGGCCAGGAACTGCTCCCCCAAAGTCTTTAAGTCCCGATCCTCCAGCGCCGCCAGCACGGCCGGATAGCCCGGGGCGCCGTCCCCTACCTGGCGCCGGCGCAGCTGCTGGCTCATGGCAAGCACATTGGGCAGTTCCTGGGTGCCATCAATCTGGCTGTGGGAGGAGAGAATCTGTTCCAGCAGGGTGCTGCCGGCGCGGGGCATGCCCACGATGAAGATGGGGTCGGGTTCCTGGCAGCCGGCCCCGGCGCGCGCCCGGAACAGGTCTGCGGTGCAGTGCTCGCGCTGCGCGGCCAGTTCCCGCGCCACGACGTCGCCATCGTAGCGGCTGGCAGCGTGCTTGAGACGATTGCCCTCGGCGTAGTGCGCAAAGGATTCGGCAAAGGCCTTGCGATCCTCAAACGCCTTGCCCAGGGCGAAGGACAGGTAAACCCGATCCTGCGACGGCAACGAGGCCTCTCGCAAAAGGCGCTCCATGGCCTGCACGTCGCCCTCGTCAAAACGATAGGTCTTGAGGTTGGCCAGCGCGTACCAGGCTTCTCCGTGCAGGGTGCGACTGTCAATCGCCGCACGGTAGGCCTCCACGGCTTCTGCCGTGTTGCCCTGGGTCTTGAGCGCGTGACCACGGGCGGTCAGGGTGACGGGGTCTCCCGGCAGCCGTGCAAGCACCGCATCGAAACCGGCCAGGGCCGCCTCGTAGTCACCCGCCTGCAGGGCCTGCACCGCGTGCAGGGACAGGCGTTGCGGATTGTCCGGTTGCTCCGCCAGCAGCGCGGCCGCCGCTTCCCGGGCCTGGAAAAACTTCTGTCGCTTGCCCAGCACCCGCACGTAATCGATGCGTGCGGCGGCGTCTCCCGGCGCAAATGCCACCGCGCTTTCCAGCAGGAATTCAGCTTCTTCCAGGGCACCGAGGCGCATGCCGATTTCCGCCAGCAGGCGCATGCCCTCCACGTGCCGCGGCGACTGCTGCAGAAAGCGGCGACAGAGCTGTTCCGCTCGCAGGATGCGCCCGCGGGCCAGCAGGTCAGTGACCGCGACCAGGGGTTTCGGCAGTGCCTCAAGTTTACTGAGTTGTTCCTGCACCCGCGCCGCGGCGGCCTGGTCACCGCGACCTTCCAGGATCTTAAGCTGGCCGCGAAAGCTGGCCAGCAGGGAGGGATTGGCACGACAGGCGCTGGCGTAGGCGCGCAGGGCCGCATCCTGATCGCCGCGGTCACGGGACAGGTGGCCCCACTCCTGCAGGGCGTAGCCGTGCTCGGGGTCTGCGCCCAACAGACGCGTCAGCAGATCCTCTGCGGCCGCAAAATCACCGCGGTAGCGCTGACAGACGGCGGCCAGATACAGACGCTCGGGCTCTGCGCCCTCCCCCAGGGGAGAGAGCAGTGCCAGCGCGCCGTCAAAATCGCCGGCGCGCATGCGGCTGCGCACCGCTGCTTCATCCAGCGGCGCCACTTCCGCCGTCATGGCGACCGCAGGCTCATCGGCCGCCGCCCGATCAGAAGTCGTAGCTGACGCGGACACCGGCAGTCAGTGGCCGCGCGAGGGTCACGCGGCTGCGGTCATACACGAAATCACCCGCGAGCTCGGCCGCCTCGTCGGTGAGGTTGTCCACAAACACCTCGGCGGTCCAGTCCACCGAGCTGACACCGGCGGTCACACCCAGCATGGCGTAGGAATCGAGCTTCTGCCGGTTGATCACGATGATGTCAGTGAAAGACTCGTCGGAGTAGGTCATGTGGGGCATCACGTGGGCAATCAGCCCGCTGTCCAGGTCCCACTCGTAGCGGGCGCGCAGGTTGGCCTGGAACTCGGGCGCAAACGCCAGGCTGTCACCCTCGCGCACGTCTTCAGTCGGCGTGAGGACTTCCGTGATCTCGGTATCCAGGAAGGAGAACGCACCGGTGACGGTAAGGCCTGGCAGGTTGCCTGGCGCCCAGATCACGTTACCCTCAAGGCCGGTGATCTCGGCGTTGGCGGCGTTGTCCGAGAAAAACAGGTTGGTGATGCTGGGGTCGAAAATCGTGGTCTGCAGGTTCTCCACGTCAATAAAGAACAGGCTACCGTTGAAGCGCAGTGACTGGTCCAGCAGGTCCAGCTTCCAGCCGAGCTCGTAGTTGAGCACGTCGTCCGTATCCAGGGCGAAGGGCACGGTGTAGTTACCCGGCCCCGGGGCACCGCCGGGACGATTCAGCAGACCGGCGCGGAAACCCTCGGACACCGTGGCAAACCACAGCTGGTCCAGGTTGGGCCGCCAGGACAGGGAGACCTTCCCGATCACGCCATCCGTCTGCGCCGTATCCGGGGCATTCATCAGCGCCTGGGCGACCTGTGCCGGGGCCTCGTCGATATTGTCCTGGGTGTAGGTAATCTGTTGCGCGGGATCACAGGTGCCACGGAAGGTAATCTGGCCATCGTCATTGTAGAGGTCGGAAATGTCGGTGCCGAAGGCGTTCACGTCTGGACCGGCGATATTACAGAATGAGGAGTTGGCACTACCTTCCAGGTCCACCTCGATATCGTACCAGCGCGCGCCCAGCGTCAGCGCCAACTCGTCCGTCAGGTCGTAGGTCGCCTCACCAAAGACACCCATCTGCTCATCCGTCCGCAGCACATCGTTACGGAAAATCGTGCCCGCGGGGAAAGGCCCGGGGTCCGAGGTATACCCGGTCTGGAAGGGGAAATTCGGGGAGAAGCCCGTCTGCACGCCGAATCCATCGACCCGGGTCGAGCCCGGGTAAACGAAGTCGTTGCGCTCCGCCAGCTCGAGGTCGCTGTAGAACGCGCCCACCGTGGCTCGCAGTGCCTTGTCCTCGGGGGTATTGATACGAATTTCGTGGGTCTGCACCTCGGTTTCGGTGCTGCTGGTCACGTACAGGTTGGGCGGCTGGCAGGTGCCCGCCGGCGCGGCATCACCGGGATAGGATACCGAGCCGTCACAGATGTAATACGGCAGGTACTGGCCGACAAACAGGTAGTCGGAGTAGTCCACCACCTGGTCAGTGTCGCGGTCCGTGAACGCACCGGTGTAGAGCAACTCCAGCTGTCCCACGCGCCCCTCCAGGGTCCAGGCGGTGTTGTGGAAGTCGTCGGAAACGTTGCCGTCGGTAAAGCGCGTAATCTCGTAATCATCCAACTCGGGGTCGGAGGAAAATACGCCGTCGGAGTCGAGCTGCTGCTGCATATGCGAAAGCTGCAGGCTCCAGTCCTGATTGATCAGGTACAGGCCCGAGAGCCGGAAGCCGGAATAAGTGGTGTCGTTGTAATCGTCCTCGGCAATATTGCCGTTGTCGGCCTCGAGGAATGTCACCCCGCTCAGGTCAGAATTGGCCTGGAAGCCCTCGCGACGCGGGCTGACCGCTACGCCGTTGTCCCGCACGGTACCGGCGGGCCGGAAACGGGCGCTCTCGCTGGCATCCAGCGTGCCCTTCACGTTATCGATGTAGCCGCCCATGTTGTCGCTGTAGACCACCCCGCGCAGGGCAAGGTCATCGTTCACCGGGAAATTGAACATACCCTCGACATTGTTGCTCATCTCGCCGCCCTTGGTGAAAGAAGAGCCGGCCTTGACCTTACCGTAGACCTCGGTGAAGTCGGGCTTGTTGGTGATCAGGCGCACGGTGCCCGCCTGGGAGCTGGAACCGAACAGGGTACCCTGGGGGCCCGCCAGCACCTCCACACGGTTGATATCCGCGGCGTAGACGTCGAGGTTACGTCCCGGCTGCGCGAGGGGCTGCTCATCAAGGTAGAAGGCGACATTGGGCGACAGGCCCGCGACACCCGCGGTGGTCAGGTTCGGCGTCGTGGAGGCAATACCGCGGATATAAATGGTGTTCTGACCCGGTCCACTACCACCTGCGGTAACCCCGGGCAGCTGCACGAGGTAGTCTTCAAAATTGCCCACCCCCATCTGGTCCAGGTTGTCCTGGCCCAGGGCCTGCACACTGAGTGGAATGTCCTGGGTGCTGGCCGCGCGCTTGGTCGCCGTCACGATCACCTCTTCCAGCTGCGCCTGCGCGCCGCTGGCAATGGCGGTACCTGCAATGGCGGTGCAGACGGCCCGGCTCAGGGTCCGGGGGCGAAACGAATTAAGACAAGACATAGGTCAACCTTTTGTTGCTTTGTGAACAAACACCCGGAGACGGCAATGAATTGCGGTCAAGTTATCAACTTCGGGTTTTTTAGTGCTACCAATCATTATAGTCCAAAGTAATTTGCTGATACCAGCCTCAGCAGCAATAGATATATTTTTATTTAATATTAAGCGCTTAGCATACTTTCGCAGAAATCACTTAAGATAGACTCACGTAATACCGCTTCTGGTCAATTTTAATCAGTCCGGGCTCGGGTATACTCCGGACGGGGTTTACAGCCCGCGTAACCCGACAGCCCAGAGATAAAGGATGCCCTGATAATGGCGAATGAGACCGGCAAAAAACCTCGCTTCCTTGTTGACCAGGCCGTCTTCTGGCCGTCCACGGGCCTGCTCCTTCTCCTGGTGCTGGTGACCGCGGTTGCTCCCAAGGCCAGCGGCGAGTTTTTCCAGGGCCTACAGAGCGCCATCGTGCACTACGCGAGCTGGTATTACGTGCTGGTGGTGGCAATTATCCTGCTCACCGTGCTCTTTCTGTGTATTTCGCGCTTCGGCGACATCAAACTGGGGCCGGACCACTCTACCCCCGATTACAGCTTTATTTCCTGGTTTGCCATGCTGTTCGCTGCGGGAATGGGTATCGGCTTGATGTTTTTCGGGGTCGCCGAGCCCGTGATGCACTACCTGCAACCGCCCCACGGCGAGGGTGGCGGGATCGCGGCGGCCTCACAGGCCATGAAGCTGACCTTCTTCCACTGGGGCCTCCACGCCTGGTCGATCTATGCCATCGTTGCCCTGGTCCTCGCCTACTTCGCCTTTCGCCACAGCCTGCCCCTGACCCTGCGCTCCGCCTTCTACCCGATCATCGGGGAAAAGATCTACGGCCCCGCCGGCGCCACCGTGGACGTGTTCGCCGTGGTCTGTACGACCTGTGGCGTGGCCACCAGCCTCGGACTGGGCGTGCTGCAGATTAACAGCGGCCTCAGCTACCTGATTGGCATTCCGGAAACACCCGGCATGCAGGTGCTGCTGATCGTGGTCACCATGGCCATGGCCACCGTCTCCGTGGTGATGGGCCTCGACGCCGGGATCAAGCGGCTGTCCGAGCTGAACATCGCGCTGGCGATCGCGCTACTGATCGGCGTACTCCTGGCCGGCCCGACCATCGTGCTGCTGCAGGACACCATTGAAAATCTCGGCACCTACATTGCCGACGTGATCCCCGATACCTTCAATCTGTACGCCTACGACCCCACCGACTGGCTGGGGGGCTGGACCATCTTCTACTGGGGCTGGTGGCTGTCCTGGTCGCCCTTCGTCGGCCTGTTCATCGCACGCATCTCGCGCGGCCGGACCATTCGCGAGTTCGTTTTGGGGGCGATGCTGGTCCCCTGCGGTTTCACCCTGCTGTGGATGGGGGTGTTCGGCAACAGTGCCATCGATATCATTCTCAACGGGGGAGAAGCGGCCTTTGGCGCGGCGGTGGAGCAGAACAATGCGGTCGCCCTGTTCCGATTTTTTGAGTTCCTCCCCCTGTCCAAAGTGCTTTCGGGCATTGCCGTATTGATGGTCGTGGTGTTCTTCGTCACCTCGGCCGATTCCGGCGCCATGGTGCTGAATATGCTGTCAGCCAATGGGCGTGACGACACCCCCGCGCTGCAACGGGTGTTCTGGACTTTCATGGTGGGCTTTATCGCCATTGCACTGTTGCTGGCCGGGGGGCTGTCCTCGCTGCAGACCGCGGCGATCGCCAGCGCCCTGCCCTTCTCCGTGGCCCTGCTGGGTGCCATCTGGGGCTTTGCTCGGGCATTGCATATTGACGTAACGAAGCGCGATACCAACTTCGTGTCGCCACTGATCTCCAACCCCGGGGACTGGCGTACACGCCTGAACAACCTGCTCTACTACCCCGGTGATGCGCCCGTGCACAAATTCATGCGCGAGACGATCCTGCCGGGACTGAAAGAGTTCGCGGGTGAACTGAGGGAGCATGACCTGGAGAGCCAGGTGTTTAACGATATCGGCAGTCGTGGCGCCGTGCGTCTCGAGGTCTACCACGGTGAGGAGACCGATTTCGTCTATGAAGTCCGCTGCCGTGCCCACCCACGACCCTCGGACGCGATAGCTGGCAAACCGCTGGAGGAGATGTCGGACGAAGAAAAGTTCTACCGCGCCGAGGTCCACCTCGCCGAGGGCGGTCAGGACTACTGTGTCATGGGCTGGTCCCGCAACCAGATCACCCACGATGTGCTGGGCCAGTACGAGAAGCACCTGCACTTCCTGCACAGCATGCGCTGAGCCACGACGCCCCGGCAGCGGGGCCTTAGAATATTTTCCCCGGGTTCAGCAGCCGCTGCGGGTCGAGGGCTTTCTTCAGCGTTTTCATCAGCGCGATTTCAGCCGGGGAACGGGACATGGGGAGGAACTCCCGCTTCTCCAGGCCGATGCCGTGCTCGGCGGATATGGAACCATTCACCGCCGCCAGGCGCTCATAGACAATACACTCCACCGCGTGCCTGTCGTGGGCAGGCCCCACCCCGAGATGAATATTGCCATCCCCGAGATGACCGAAGGCAACCAGGCGCGCCTCGGGAAAGCGCTCTGCCAGCGTTTTTTCGACGTCGCTGACATAGGCCTCCATGGCACGAATCGGCAGGCTGACATCGAATACCGCAACAGGGCCCAGGTCGTGGATCAGGGTTTCGACATCGTCGCGCATCTCCCACAGCTGCGCCGCCTGCTGGCCCGACTGCGCAATCACCGCATCCGCGACCAGTCCCTCCTCCAGCAACTGTCCCAGCACAGCGGTGAACAGCTGCTCCTCGCGCGCATCGTCCGCACCCTCGGATTCCAGCAACACATAGTAGGGATGGTCGGGGGGTAGAAAGAGGGGGTGCTTGCCGCTTTCTACTGTCAGGTAGTGATAGTGGTTGCGCCACATCACTTCGAACGCGCTTAGCTTGCCTTCAAACTCCGCACCAAGCCGGCGCAGCAAAGTGGCCACATCGGTGAAAGCGTCGAGGGCTACCAGAGCCGTCTTCACCGTGCGCGGCCGCGGCCGCAGGCGCAATACCGCGCGGGTGACCAGACCCAGGGTACCCTCGGTACCGATGAACAACTGCTTGAGGTCGTAGCCCGCATTGTTCTTGAGCATTTCATTCATCGAGGTGATCACCGTGCCGTCCGCCAGCACCGCTTCCAGGCCCAGCACCTGCTCGCGCATCATGCCGTAGCGGACCACGCTGTTACCGCCGGCGTTGGTGGCTATCATGCCGCCAATGCTGGCACTGCCCCGGGCACCCAGATCCACTGCGAGCAGCAAGCCCGCCTCCGCAGCGGAATCCTGCACCTGCTGCAGAATTGCGCCAGCCTGCACGGTCACGGTGCCCGCCTCCGCGTCGAGTGCCTCGATTGCGCGCATGCGCTCCAGGGAAATCGCAATGTCCTCGGGTGAACAGGTAGTGCCGTTCACCAGCCCGGTGAGACCACCCCAGGGCACCACGGTCTGGGCGTTGGCATGGCACAACGCCATGACCTGCGACAGCTCCTCCGTGCTCCCCGGGCGCACAATCGCCCTCGCGGGGCAGCTACCTGCGCCCCAGCTGTAATTCGGTCGCGCGGCGACGTCTGCGCCCGTAAGCACGCCTTTGGCGCCGACGATCTCTTTCACAGATTGCACGATGTCCATCACTACACCCACTCACCCTTGCTCACAGGATCGCTGCCAGGATGCTTCGGGCAGGACGTGTCCGTTTTCAGCCTTGGCAGGGCGTTATCGAATCAGCCAGCCGGTGAGTAGGCACTGCACCAGCCCGTGCCCTTGACACGCCGGCCCTGGAACAGCGGGCACCCACCCCACTCGGCATCCCCGCCCTGGTAGAGCGCGCAGTTGGTACATTGCTGTCCGGCGGCATAGCGGGTATCTGGCCCGGCACTGAGAGTGGACGCATCATGCACGTACGCCAGCTGCTGGGCCTGGGCACTGTTTTCGTCCAGCTTTGGCAGGCTGCCGCTGTCCGTCGCGGAGCTGCTGCCAGCCTCCGCAGCCACCTCCTGCTGTGGCGGCTGTTCCGCGGCCGGCGAAGGTTCCGGTGCGGATTCCACGGGAGATGGTTTCGGCTTTGGCGCGGGCGGCGTTAGTTCCGGCTTCGGTGGCGGGTCGTCACTCCCACAGCCGACCAGGGTGAGCGCGGCAGTGCCACCCCCGATCAGGGCAAGGGCGCGACGGCGACTGTAGGTGCGTTGCTCGTTCTGCTTGGTCATGGCTCACCTCCAAAAATGCTGCGGTTCGATTGGCTAATGCTCGGCGGACAGTATAGACAAACTCCTCCACAGCGACAGGCCGGCGCAGTCAATCCTTGCCGCCCTCCCCCGCGAGCCACTCCTCGTAGAAGTCCGGCATGTCACTGGATACCCGTGCGCTGAACCGGGGCTCGCGCTTCTCGGTGAAGGCACGCACGCCCTCCTTGCCATCTCCCTTGCTCACGTGCCACATGGCCAGGGATTCAATCCGGTGGGCCTGCAACGGTCCGTCGCAGGCCGCGTTGCGATAGAGCATCTGCCGGGCCAGCGCGGTCGCCACCGCAGAGCGACGCGCCAGGGGGCGAGCTATGGCATAGGCCGCTTCAAGCAGGTCGCCGGGCGGGTGCAGGGACTTCACCAGGCCGCCGCGCATGGCCTCCTCGGCAGCAAAGACCTCGGCGCTGTAGACCCACTCCAGGGCCTGGGCGATGCCGACAATACGCGGCAGGAACCAGGTGGAACAGGCTTCTGGCACGATACCCAGGCGGCCGAAGACAAAGCCCATCCTGGCATTATCCGCCGCGAGGCGGATATCCATCGCCAGGGTCATGGTAAGGCCGATACCCACCGCGGGACCATTGATCGCCGCGATCACCGGTTTCTTGCACTCGTAGATCGCCAGGGTCACCCGGCCACCAGTGTCCCGCACGCCCTCGATGATGGCCGGATCGTCGAGCCTCTCGTACATGTCCTGCAGGGTCGGCTGCTGGCTCTCATCCAGGCCAAATACATTACCGGCACTGGACAGGTCCATACCGGCGCAGAAGGCACGGCCATCACCGGTGACGACAATCGCACCCACCTCGTCATCCTCGCTGGCGCGGGTGAAGGCATCCACCAGCTCATTGGCCATGGTCACGGTGAAGGCATTGAGTTTGTCGGGCCGTGACAGGGTCAGGGTCAGGACGCGATCCCTGACGTCGTATTGGAGCGTGCTGTAGTTCATATATTCCTCTTCAGTCTGGTGAGCGCAGCGCGGTTTACAGGTTGTCTGCTGCACGATACCAGATGGGCGGGGACCAGGCTCGCCTCAGCTCCCTGGAGTCTGCAGGCGTTGCTTCACCCACGCAGACAGCCACGCTGCCGAAGAATTCACCCTTAACTTCCGAGACGCAGCGTTACCGCGAGCCGCAAATTTCGCCCTGGGGCGGGGAAGCCCACGGCGGTCTGGTAGCCCTCGTCCGTGAGGTTGTCCACGGCTAGCTCTAGCAGCAGCGCGTCCATCGGCTCCCAGCCAAGGCGCCAGTCGAGCCGGTAGAAGGGCTTAAGGGAGGTAATCACTGTCTGGCCTGTATCCAGAGAAGACGCCGGGACCCTATCGGTCCACTCATAGTCCAGCCCGGTTTGCCAGCGGTCGCTAAGGCGCCAGCCAAACCAGGCGCCCGCCTGCCACTGCGGTCGGCCAAGCAGGGTCGCGTCCTCGCCAATCACGTCAATGTCGGTGTAGGTGGCATGCGCCGCCAACGTCATCGCCCGGGAGGGCTGCCATTCCAGCTGCCATTCGCTACCTCGGGTTTCCACCTCACCACGATTGACGTTGGTAAATGCCTGCGCATCGAAGTCGACAAGGTCGCGATAGCGATTGAAGAATACAGAGGCGCTGATAGCGACCGCAGGAGACGGCTGCCATTGCAAGCCAGTGTCCCAGCCACGGGCGGTTTCCGGCTGCAATGCAGGGTTACCCACCAGCGCGTGCCCCAGGGCGAAAAAACTGGGCAGCTTGAAGCCCTCCCCCCAATTGGCCGCCAGCTGCAAGGACGGTGACAACTGGTAGCTGGCACCCAGGCGCAGGGTGGTCTTGCTGTCAAAGTCGTCCGGATCGTCGCCACGGGCACTGGCCTGCAGCAGCAATTGCGGCAGCGGCTGTGCGTGCAGGTCGATGAAGACACCGGTCGTCTCCCGGGAAAGGCGGTAATCCGTGGGCAGTGGCGCGCCGAAGTCGAGGAATCCGGTACTCACACCCGACTCGTCCCGATAATCAGCACCCACCCCGATCTGATAGTCGCTAGATAGACTCAGGGTGTTGAGCCAGATTAGCTGTGTACGCTCAAAATCGGTCTCGCTCCCGTTTGGCGGCACCGCGGTATAGGGTGCCACCCCGGGAGAGTAAAAGGTTTCCCGATGATCAAAGTGGCTGGCGGTCACGCGACTGTGCCAGGTGTCAGTTAGCTCGGCGTCCCAGGTCAGCCCTGCTGTGACATCGGTGTAATCGCTGCGATCGAGCTCGTCGCCAAGCGCAAGCTTCGGACCCCCGCTTTGCTCCGGAAAACTGCTGCGCTCGCCAGCCAGATAGAGCACCTGGGCGCTCAGGCGGTGGCCGTCGCCGGGCTGCCAGTGCTGGTGAAGATTGGCGGTATTCACTTCCCGGCTGCTGCCGCGCACGAGGTCGCCATCCTCGCGCTTGCCCAGGGTAAGGCTCGCGCCCTGGTCCTGCCCGCCAAACCCACCTGCAATCCGGTAGTCGTGATAGCCATCCTCGCCCAGTTCCACACGCAGGGACGGTCGCGAGCTCTCGTTCGGATCGTGGGTAATCAGGTTGATTACGCCCGCCAGCGCATCTGAGCCGTACACCGCGGACTGTGGCCCTCTCACTACCTCGATGCGTGACACGCTGGTGCTGCTGAGATTTCCCACGTCATAACTACCACCGCGGGAGTTGGTCGGATCGTTAAGCGGGATTCCGTCCAGCAGGACCTGGGTGAAGTTGGGCTCACCGCCGCGTACAGACACCGCCGTCAGTCCGCCGCTGCCGCCCTGCCGCTCTATCAGGAGCCCCGGCACCATACGCAGGACGTCGCCCAGCTGTCGCTTGTTCAGTTGTCGCAGGCGGCGTTCGTCGAGTACCGTGATGGATGCGGTGAAGTCCCCGAGCGCCAACGGCGTGTAGCTTCCGGTTACCACCACCGATTCCAGCTCCCGTTCAATGTCCCGGGCCTGGGTCGATGCGGTCAGCACCAGGCTGACCGCCAGGCCGAGGGCACTCGGGAACTTCATATATCTTCTCGGTTCGTCACGCATTGGCGGAGAATTCTAACGACCTTGACCGGGCTGTGCGAGGGCCTGCCGCTAATGTACTGGCCTTTGGCCTGTACATTAATTTTCCCCATGGGCGACACATGAAGCGCCTTGGGCTCGCGACTCCCGGAGCGAGCTTTACGGCTACTGCCCGCATCTGTTCTGGTTTACGAATGGCGGTGTTCAGGACAATATACTGATCGTCACTGTAGTTATATGCTGTCCCTGGAGAAGACATGCTGCCTGGCTATAGTAACGTTATTTTCCGGTAGGTTGTTCATACGGGGGAGCAGGCGCCCCCCGATAGCAGCCAGAGGTCGCCCATGGGTATGAACCGCCTGCTCAAAATCGTGCTTGTAGTGATGCTGCTGAGCGCGCTCGCATTTCTCGGCGTTGCCTATTATATAGGGGCCTGGAACGTCCTGTTCCCCTCCTCCCAGCACGACAGCACGCCGCCATCTATGCCCGCAGCGCTGGAGTCACCCGCAGTTCTGGTATTCAGCAAAACCAACGGCTTTCGCCACCGGGAGGGCATCGCCGGTGGACAGCGCGCACTGACTCGCATCGCCAATGCGCGGGGCTGGAACACCTTCGCTACCGAGAACGGGGCGGTCTTCAACCGCAATGACCTGCAGCGGTTTGATGTCGTGGTATTCCTGAACGCCACCGGCGATATGTTGAGCAGGCCACAGGAGCAGGCCTTCGAGAGCTGGCTGCAGGCCGGCGGCGGCTGGGTGGGCATTCACGCCGCCGGGGATGGTTCCCACAGTGAGTGGGACTGGTACATGGAAAACCTGATCGGGGCGAAGCTCACCGCGCACATCCTGGGCCCGCAGTTCCAGACGGCCACCGTCCTCACCGAACAGCCCGGACACCCGGTCAACCGGGACATGCCCACCATCTGGGATCATAACGAAGAGTGGTATTCCTGGGAAAACAGCCCGCGGCCCCGGGGCTTTCTGGTTCTGGCCACCGTCGACGAAGACAGTTACACACCTGAACAAAACTTCGTCAACAGCAGCGTGGACCTGCGCATGGGCGATCACCCGATCGTCTGGGCCAACTGCGTGGGCAAAGGGCGCACGGTTTATTCTGCAATGGGCCACGCCGCGGAGGCTTTCGACTCCCCCGAGCACCGGCGTCTGCTAAGTAACATGCTGCGCTGGACCATGGACCGCGATGCCGGAGAGTGCCCGCGTTAAGCGGGTGAGGTCAGGGCTTGTCAGCGGGCTCCATCTGCAGGTGACTTACGTCCTCCAGAAAACCTGACCTGGCAAACTTCAGGTAATCTTCCAGTTTGCTCTCTGCCGCCGCCCGGGTGCTGAAAGGCCCTTCAATGGTCTTTTCCCGGGTATGAAAATACCAGTCGCCCGCTTCGCAGAAAATACGCTCGGTACGAAACCTGGCCCGGGCATCCGTATCACCCTCGCGTCTATCTGTCATCGGCGTCTCCCCTTGCACCTGATCGCCCCAAGATTCGCACATAAATCACCAATTCCCAACACTCTTGCTCACGAGACCGGTAGAGCCGCGCAAGCCCACGTGCCATGATGAGGGGCCAACTCAAGGAAACCCCGATGCATCACGGCCATTCATTGCCGCCGGAAAACACGCCCCTGAACTGGCGCCTGCTGAAGCGCCTGTGGCCCATCATGGTGGAGAACCGTCACCGGGTGCTGCTTGCCCTCGCCTGCCTGCTTCTGGCGAAGGGCGCGGTGCTGGCGATTCCCTTCCTGCTCAAGGCCCTGGTCGATAACCTCGATGCCAGCCTGGCACTGGAGGCGAGCTTTGCCCTGCTCCTCGGCCTGGTGCTCGCCTACGGTGGTGCCCGCTTTGCCAACGTGTTCTTCGGCGAACTACGCGATACCATTTTTGGCCGGGTAACGGAGCGCGCCATGCGGCGCGTGGGGTTGCAGGTGTTTCGGCACGTGCACAGCCTGGACCTCAACTACCACCTCAACCGCCAGACCGGCGGCCTGGCGCGCGACATTGAGCGGGGCACCAGCGGCATCAGTTTCCTGATGCGGTTTTTCGTGTTCAATATCGCCCCCACCCTGTTTGAAATCGCGATGGTCGCGGGCATACTGCTGTTCAGTTACGGCCCCAGTTTCTCCCTGGTGGTCATTATCGCGGTGCTGGCCTACGGCTGGTTTTCCTTCCGCGCCACGGAATGGCGCACCCGGTTTGTGCGCGAGATGAACGAAGCTGACTCGATCAGCAATACCCGTGCGGTGGACAGCCTGCTCAATTTCGAGACGGTCAAGTATTTTGCCAACGAGGAATACGAGGCCCGGCGCTACGACGAGTCCCTGGCGGTCTGGGAACAGGCGCGACGCCGCAACCGGCTGTCCCTGTTCGGCCTCAATGGCGGACAGGCACTGATCATCGCCATCGCCCAGACCCTGATGATCGGCCTGGCGGTCTCCCAGGTTCGCAGTGGCCAGATCACCCTGGGTGATTTCGTGCTGATCAACCAGTTCATGCTGCAGCTGTTCCTGCCGCTGGGCTTCCTCGGCATGGTCTATCGTGAAATCAAGGGCTCCATGGCCAACATCGAGAACATGTTTGAGTTACTGGCGCTGAACCCGGCCGTGGTCGATGCACCGGGCGCGCCGGCGCTGGCCGCCCGCAGTCCGCGGGTCAGGTTTGAGAGCGTCTGTTTCGGCTATCACGCGGACCGGCAAATCCTGCAGGACGTGAACTTCACCATCGAGCCGGGGCAGAAAGTCGCTGTTGTCGGTGCCAGCGGTGCGGGCAAGTCCACCCTGGTAAAGTTGCTGTTCCGCTTTTACGACCCCGACCGGGGTCGTATCACGATCGACGGGGTGGACATACGCAGCGTGACCCAGCATTCCCTGCGCGAGCACGTGGGTATCGTTCCCCAGGACACGGTACTGTTTAACGACTCCCTGATTGAAAACGTGCGCTACGGGCGCGTCGACGCCAGCCGCGAGGAGGTGGAAGAAGCCATCCGCGCGGCCCACCTCGACAACTTTATCCGCCAACTGCCCGAGGGCGCCGACACCCTCGTCGGGGAGCGGGGGCTCAAGCTGTCCGGCGGCGAGAAGCAGCGGGTGGCGATTGCGCGCACGATTCTCAAGGCATCGCCGGTGCTGGTGTTTGACGAGGCAACATCCTCCCTGGACAGTCACTCCGAACAGGCTATTCTCGCCTCGCTGAGGGCCCTGGCCAGGGAGCACACCAGCCTCGTCATTGCCCACCGCCTGTCCACGGTGGTCGATGCCGACCAGATTCTGGTCCTGGACCGGGGGGAAATCGTCGAACGCGGCACCCACGAGGACCTGCTGGCCGCCCGGGGGCACTATGCCAGCCTCTGGCAGACCCAGCGATCGCGGGTCAGCCAGGCCACCCTTGCGAGCACCCCGCTGCCGGATTAAAGGGCGTTAAACCAGGCACCTGGGGCCTGCGTATAAAGGTTGGATTTTGGGAACTTCGCCCTTATCATGGGTCTAAGCAATGTCCGCATTCGATGTGTAATGCAAACTGGAGCCAACGATGCAAAACCAACCGATGTACCGCGCTAATACTACTGCTGGCATGGAGTCAGCGGTCAGTACCAACAAGGTACTGAAGAACACCTACATGCTGCTGGGCCTCACCCTGCTGTTCAGTGCCATGACGGCCGGTATTTCCATGGCCATGGGCCTGCCCCATGGTGCCGCCCTGGTCCTGACCCTGGTCGGCTTCGGCCTCCTGTTCGTGGTCAATAAGATGGCCGACAGCAGCAAGGGTCTGATTGCGATTTTTGCGTTTACCGGCGTGATGGGCGCCTCCATCGGGCCCCTGCTGAATTATTACGCGAGCATGCCCGGTGGCCCGGCTCTGGTCATGCAGGCCCTCGGCGGGACCGCGATCGTGTTTTTCGGCCTCAGCGCCTACGCCCTGACCACTCGTAAGGACTTTTCCTTCATGGGCGGTTTCCTGATGGTGGGCCTTCTGGTCGCTGTCGTGGGTATGATTGCCAACATCTTCCTGAATATCCCTGCCCTGTCCCTGACGATTTCGGCAGCGGTGATCATGATCATGTCCGGCCTGATCCTGTTCGACACCAGCCGCATCATCCACGGCGGCGAGACCAACTACATCCGCGCCACGGTGTCCCTGTACCTGAGCATCTACAACCTCTTCATCCACATGCTCAGCCTGCTGACCGCCCTCGGCGGCGATGACTAAGCCCGACGCAGGCCGCAAGACCCCGGTGCTCCCCACCGGGGTTTTTTTTATGCCCAGGGATGGGCGGTATGTCGCGAGAGGCAGGATGCCGGTAGCGACGATGCCCAGGGATGGGCGGTATGTCGCGAGAGGCAGGATGCCGCGGTCCGACGATTCGGCAGCGACGATGCCCAGGGATCGGTTCTAGATGAACTACGCCCTCCTCGTGCTTGCCAGCCCCACCGCCGGAAGCGCCAGCCTGACTGCTGTGCGCTTTGCCGAGGAGGCGCTCGCCCGGGGTCATCGTGTGATGCGGGTGTTTTTCCTGGACGACGGCGCCGCCACCGGGCTGGCCACTGCGGTCACGCCCCAGGGGGAAACAGACGCGATTGACCGCTGGGCGTCCCTGGAAAGGGGCCACGGCGTCGAGCTGGTACTGTGCATCAGTTCCGCCCTGCGACGCGGCCTGCTGGACCCGGTTGAAGCGGAGCGCCACGAGCGTGTTAGCGCAACCGTGCACCCCGCCTTCAGCCTGGGCGGCCTGGGCCTGCTGGTGGACGCCCAGGCCCACGCAGACCGGCTGATCACCTTCGGGAGCGCCCGGTGAGTACACAGAGAAACAGCTTGCTTATCGTGACACGGCGCGCGCCCTACGGCGCCAGCCTCGCGCGCTCGGCCCTCGACACGGCCCTTGCGGCGGCCGCTTTCGAGCAGCCGGTCGCCCTGCTGTTCCAAGGTGAGGGTGTGCTGCAGCTGTTGCCGGCGCAGGACAGCGAGGCGCTGGGCACGCGCAATCATCGCCGGGTGCTGGACTCACTCCCGCTGTACGGGCTGGAGACGCTGTACGTTGATGCCAGAGCACTTTCCGCGTTCGGGCTTGACCCGGCGATGCTGCCGGAAGGTTGTCGGTGCCTGGAGGACGACGAGCTGTCCGACTTGCTCAACCGGCACACTCACCTGCTAAGCTTCTGATATGGTTTTACACACCCTTAATGCGACCGGCCTCAGCCCCGCCTACAGCGACTGCCTGCGTCTGCTACAGCCGGACGACGCCCTGCTATTGCTCGGCGACGGCGTTTACGCGGGCCTGGCAGGTTCTGCCGCGGCCAGACAGCTGGCTGACACCGGGGTCACACTCTATGTGCTGGCGGATGATGCCCGCGCCGCCGGCGTGACGGACCGCCTGTCACCGGAGATCACGGTGACCGACTACAGTGGCTTTGTGGCCCTGAGCGAGCACTATCCCCGTCAGATTGCGTGGTGCTAGCATGCTGCCAGCGGATGCATTCGACCGGGAGGGCTTCCTGCGTGAGCTGGATCACTGGAACCCGGGCGTCGCCGAGCAGATTGCCGCGGCCGAGGGGCTCACCCTGACCGAAGCGCACTGGGAGGTGATTGAGCTGCTACGGGAATACTACCGACGCTTCGACTCCTCTCCCGCGATGCGACCTCTGGTCAAGTTCTGTGCCCTGCAACTGGGCCCGGAAAAGGGCCGCAGTGTCTACCTCTTGTCCCTGTTCCCAGGCTCTCCGGCAAAGCTGGGCAGCAAGATTGCCGGCCTGCCCAAGCCGGAAAACTGTCTCTAAGCCCATGAGTGTCTCGCCAGAGCACCCCTTCGCCGCGTATGTGCGCATCCTGGGCAAGGGCAAGACCGGCACCCGCTCGTTGACGCAGGAAGAAGCGCGCGACGCCTTCGGCATGATCCTGAGGGATGAGGTCGAGCCACTGCAACTCGGCGCCTTTCTCATGTTGCTGCGGGTCAAGGAGGAGTCCCCCGAGGAACTGGCCGGCTTTGTGCAGGCCTGCCGTGACAGCTTTGATCCCAGCCCCGCCGCGGGCGCAGCGGATCTCGACTGGTCCAGCTACGCGGGCAAGAAGCACCAGCACCCGTGGTTTATACTGGCGATGCTGCTGCTGACCCAGGCGGGCTTCCGCATATGTGTTCATGGCAGTAGCGGCCACACGCCGGGCCGCCTGTACACCCGGGAAGCGATGCAGGGCCTGGGACTGCCCGTCGCCCGCGACTGGCAGGAGGCCGCCGCCCAACTGCAGCAGCACAGGCTCAGCTTCCTGCCGCTGGCCGATTTCTGTCCCGGGCTCGACCGAATGATGCAGCTCAAGCCCATCCTGGGACTGCGCTCACCGGTCAACACCCTGGCGCGTATGCTCAATCCCCTGCGCGCCGAAGCGAGCATCCAGAGTATTTTCCACCCCGCCTACGCGCGGCTGCACGCCGGGGCGGATGATCTGCTTGGCCAGCCCCGCAGCCTGGTGTTCAAGGGCGACAGCGGCGAGGTGGAGATCCGGCCCCAGGCAGATACCCGGCTTCACTGGCTGCAGGGCGGAGAGTTGCGGGAAAGCCAGCTGGCGCGCGCCTTTCCCGACCGGGTGGCGAGTGTGGACGCTCCGGCGCTGCAGGCGCTGCGAGACCTCTGGCGTGGCGAGGACGACAACGCCTATGGTCTGGCAGCGACCCTGACCACCACCGCAGTCGCCCTGCAGCTGCTGCAACCGGGGACGCCTGCCGAGGAGGCACAGACCCGGGCCGCCAACCTGTGGGCAGAGCGTGACATCGCCCGGGTGCCGCCATGCCCCTGAGCAACTTCGCGCCGGCGCGCTATCGGGAGCTGCTGGACGCCAAGGTGGCGCAAGTGGTGAGGCTGCTGGCCCCCGCCCGGCCGCCGGCGCCCACGGTCTTCGCCTCGCCCAGCGAGGGCTATCGCATGCGCGCGGAGTTCCGGATGTGGCATAGCGGCGATCAGCTGGACTACGTAATGTTCAGTCCGCAGGACCGCAAGACACCGGTGCCCATCCGCGACTTTCCGATCGCCTGCGCTGCCATACAGGCACTGATGCCGGCACTGCGATCGCGCCTGCAGGACAACGACACGCTCCGCCGCAAACTGTTCCAGGTTGAGTTCCTGTGCACCCTGAGCGGGGACAGCCTGGTGACACTGGTCTACCACCGCCCTCTGGATGAGGCCTGGGAGCAGGAGGCCACCATCCTCGGCGCCGAGCTCGGTACGGCCATCGTCGGTCGCAGCCGCAAGCAAAAAGTCGTGCTGGAGCGGGACCACGTGGAGGAAACCCTGCCGGTAGGCGGCCGGGATTATCACTACCGCCAGTATGAGCAGGCCTTCACCCAGCCCAACGCCCGGGTCAATATCCACATGCTGGAGTGGGCGGTAGCGGCGGCTGCGGACGCCAGTGGAGACCTGCTGGAGCTGTACTGCGGTAACGGCAACTTTACCCTCCCGCTGGCGCAGTGCTTCGACCATGTGATCGCCACCGAGGTGTCCAAGACCTCCATCCGCGCCGCGCAGTGGAACCTGGCGCGCAATGCCATCGACAATGTCGAGGTGATTCGCCTGGCCGCGGAAGAAGTCACCCAGGCCATGAGCGGCACCCGGGAATTCCGGCGCCTGGCGCACCTGCCTCGGCCGCTGTCCGAATACCAGCTGAATACGGTGTTTGTGGACCCGCCACGGGCCGGCCTGGATGCTGGGACCGAGTCGATGGTTGCAGGCTTCGATCGCATTCTCTACATTTCCTGCAACCCCAAAACCCTGGCGCAGAACCTGCAGGCGCTGACTCACAGTCACCGGATCACGCGCTTTGCCCTGTTCGACCAGTTCCCCTACACCGCGCACATGGAGTGCGGTGTGCTGTTACAGCGCCGCTGAGGCTATACTGGGTACAGGCATCCAAGCTGTAGAGGAGACGCGCGATGAAAACTGAGAAACTGTCTGCCGACACCGTGGAAGCAAAGCTCGCGGAGCTCAACGACTGGGGCATTGACCAGCACAAGCTGTTTCGACACTTCGTGTTCAGCAACTTTGTTGATGCCTGGGGCTTCATGAGCCAGGTGGCGCTGCTGGCGGAAACCATGAATCACCACCCGGAGTGGTCCAACGTCTATAACCGGGTGGAAATCTACCTCACCAGCCATGACGCCGGCGGCATCACCGAGAAAGACTTCGCCCTGGCCAGGCAGATCGACAGCCTGCTCTAGCGCACAGGCGGGTCAACAGCGAATACCGAGGTCCAACAGGCCGCGGCCCAGAACCTCGTCCAGCCGGTCGCCGTCCTCGGCGTTTATCTCGATCGCATTAAGGCCCATGTCGCGGTAAATTTCCCGCCGCCGCAGCCGCGCGGAAAGTTCCGCGGCGGGCACGTCCGCCGCCCAGCAATCCACGTAGACCCGGCCCGCCGGCAGATAGAAGTCTGCCAACAGAATTTCTTCGCAGGGCAGGCGCCGGCGATGGGCATGCACCAGCTGCGCCAGGTAGAGCCAGTCACACACCCGCTGCTCCAGGGACGAGGTAAGGCGGTGTCCGTCTACGCCGTGATACTCACCGCCCTCGGCACCGGTCGCGGCGAACAGGTCGGGCTCGCCCTCCCCGCTCGGCTCATCGGTGGGGACGTGCACCCGCGCAAACTGCTGTAACTCCCGGTGCACGACCGGATCGTCGACGATGTCAGGCGGCCAGGTGACATAAAAAGCACCACTGTTGTCGCTCTCGGACTGCTGGCCGCCCCACTCCCTGCCCAGGGGCGTCAGCTCCCAGCCGAGGATGCTGTGCTGCTGCAGGCCAAGCTCTGCCAAAGCGCGATTGATCTGGCGGGGGTGGAGGCCCGGGTAGAAGCGCCGCAGGGCCGCAGCGGTTACGCGCTCATTGGACTCGATGGCAGACAGCAAGGGGTGCTCAACCAGCTTCTCCGGCCACACGATGTAACGCCCGAAACGGCGGCTGTCGCGGTAGCTGCCGCCCTCGTACTCGCCCTTGGCGGTGAGCAGCCAGTTGTCCGCCCGACGCTCAATCCAGCCGTAGTCACGCAGGGTGACAAACAGCTGCTGCACCGGCAGCTCCAGCGCCTTGGCCAGGGCGGTGGTGGACAGTTTGTCCGCTGTCTCGGTCACCGGGGTCAGGCGCCAGTCACGCTTTGGTAGCGTTGCGACAGGGCCGCGTAGACCTGGTCGGCAAAGTCGGCCGCGTCGCTGTCCAGGGCTTCGAGCAGTTCGACCAGGTGTTCATTGTCTTCCCGCCCACCCCAGTTCTTGATGTAGGTTCCCTCCTGGTAGCCATGATCCTGGCGGAAAAAATTGAGCACATTCTTGCCCACGTAAGCTGTATACAGCTGCTCGAAATCCATCTCCGCCGCCAGCAGGAGCTCCCAGAAGTGGGCCGGGGAAAAGCTACGACGCTGCAGGGTATCCAGGGCCAGGGCCTCGGTCGCCTCCAGCACACCCAGGCCACGCGGGCTGAAATCACGGACCTCGGCGGCAATTTCAGCGGCCAGGGCATCCACGGGCTGGCCTGGCGCAAACAGGGCCGAGAGGCCGAAATGCCAGATATCGATCACCTCCAGCTGCACCTGTGGCAGATCCGGGGTCTGCTTTTTCCACCATTTGTAACCGTAATGCTCGATCAGCTCACCGCACTCGATCCAGATTGCCCGATACCAGGCAAAGTCCTGCTCGATCCACCGGGGGTGAATGCGGGTATTCATCTTATGCTGCATCGACAGCATGGTGACAAGTGCCTGTTCCAAGCCGAAACTCCAGATCGCGAAAGTCAGGCGCAAAGAATAGCAGCCGCCCCGGCAGGAGGACAGATCAGGACTGCACGCAACGTCCACTTGGCCACACTGCATGCCGCCAACTAAAGGGGTCAGACCCCTTTTTTCTCCAGAGCATGGCGGTCAGTAAAGGGGTCTGACCCCTTTTCTCTATAATCCCCACGAGTTTTACGTACACTGGTGTGCAGCAACCTGGCTTATCGCGCTGGAAAACACCTGCATTGCGCAGGCTGAAAAGTATCTTTCTTCATCGTAATTGCCCCCATCGGAGCTTGGCTAGCCATGATGAATTTCAACAACCCGGTCGGCTCAGGAACCCTCTGGTTCCACAATCTGACCACTGCAGACGGCACACCCGTTGCCTACGACCCCCAGGCACGCGCGTTCCTGCCAACGCCACCATTCTGCGTCAACCGTGCTGTCATTGGCTGTAACTGGATAGCGCCTGAGGAAGGCGCGTACTGTCGCGCCTGCGCCATGACGGCCCTCGCGCCCGACCCTGAAATACCGAACGCGATTGATCACTGGGCGGAAACCGAAGCCGCAAAGCGCTGGGTGATTGACAACCTGGGCCGCTGGCACTGGTTCAGGCCGGAGGATCCGGGCACCCGGCCAGTCTTTCATATGCTTGCCGATGGACATACCCTTGCGGCGATGGGGCATGGGGACGGCGTGGTCACGATCAGCGTGTCCGAAGCCGACCCCGTGGTGCGGGTCTCCCGCAGAGAAGCGCTGGATGAACCGTATCGCACGATGATCGGCCACATGCGCCACGAAATCGCGCACATGCTCTGGTGGCGATTGAGCCTGCGAGAGGATTTTCTCGCGGCGTTCCGCGCAATGTTCGGGGACGAGCGCATCGACTACACCGCTGCGCTACAGGCACATTATGAACAGGGCCCGCCCGAAGACTGGGAGATGTTTTACCTGACGTCTTACGCTTCCGCACACCCCCATGAGGATTGGGCGGAAACAGCGGCACACTTGTTACACCTGACGGATATTACCGACAGCTTTGTGGCATCCGGCCTGGTATCCCCTGAAATGCCAGGACCCAGGTGGGACCCCTATGCCGAGCCCGATACTGCCTTGCTGGTGCACGTTGCCTCCGCCCTGGTGATGCGCATCAATCACATCAACCGTTCCATGGGGTTATCGGATGTTTATCCTTTTGTGCTGTCGGAAACTGCGCACAGAAAGCTCGCGTTTGTGCACGACTGGCTACGCCGCGGGGCCCAGGGGCGCTGACTCTCGCCTGTATTAACAATTGTCAAGCCAGCACCCCGGACACCTGTTTTTCCAGGACTAATCGCGGCGCCGCGACTCGTTGTCCAGGGCGCGCCCAGCGGCCCCGTCAATAAACTTTTTCTCGATGTGTTACCCTTTACGGTGAACCAAAGGAGGAAAGATATGGCGAATACACCTGAGTCAAAAATGTCGCAGGAAGTCCTGGCCTGGCGCGATCCTTCCATGGATTCCGTAATGGGAACCGAAACACCCAAGGATCCCAACAAGGGCTACGTTGCCCTGCTTGGCTGGAGCGTCAACGCAATCAAGGCGGCACAGAAGTTCGACCGCCGCTACATCGTGGTCGCGCCCGACTGGGCCTCGGATTTCTGCACGGCCAACAATATCCCCTTCATCCCCTGGGATTTCGTGCGCCTGAACGATCGTTCGATGGAGATCGCTGAAAGGCTGAAAGCAGAAGGCGTGGATGTCGCAGTCCCGCTGTTTGAAGAGACTGTCGAGTGGTCGGGGGCGATCAATTCTGTGTTGCTCGATAACCCACGCATGTACGGCCAATCCATTCTGTTCCGCGACAAGGCGCTGATGAAGCGGCGGGCTCAGCTTGGTGGTATTCGTGTCGGCATCTTCGAGGAAGCCCACGAAAAGGAAGACGTCGTGCGCTTCATGAAGCGCGTCAACCAGACCCTGGTCAAACTCGACGGCGACCCGGACGACCCGATTCACGTCAAAGCCTTTGACAAGGCAGGTTGCCTGGGTCACCGCATGATCCGCTCGCTCGAGGAAATCGACAGCATTCCCGATGAAGAATATCCACTGCTGATGGAAAGCCACCTTGATGGCTGGGAGTTTGCGGTTGAAGCCTGGGTTCACGACGGCAAAATCCAGTTCCTGAACATCTCGGAGTACGTCACGCTCGGTTATTCAGTATTCGTGCCTGCCACGGAGGAACTTGAAAGCTGGCGTAATGCGATCACCAAGCAAATCGAATTGCTGATTAAAACCTTCGATATCCAGTTCGGCCTGATTCACCCCGAGTACTTCGTGACCAGTGACGGCACCATGTACTTTGGCGAGGTAGCTTACCGCCCGCCGGGTTTCAAGGCCTTCGAACTGATTGAGCGGGCCTACGGGTTCAACGCCTACCAGGCATCAATGCTGGTATTTGACCCCAAGAGCACCCCGGAGGAAGTCGACGAGTTCTTCCCCCAGGAAGTCGTGGACGCCAAGGGTTACGCCGGCTGCTTTGGCGTGTACCCGAGACGGCGCGTGATCAGCAAACTCGAAATGCCGAAAGAGTGCATTGAGCATCCTTACTTTGAGTCGCATGAACTGGTAGAGCCCACTGAGGAGACCGTTCCTGACCGGAATGCTTTCGGCACACATTGGGGCCTCGTCTTCTTCTTCGGGGACGACCCGATCAAGATGCGGGACCTGCTGAAAGCCCAGGAAGAACTGGACTTCTACGTATAGTGGCCCGCGGGCTGACAGTCCGCGTTCAGCTCGTCCTGGTGGCCGGAAAAGCCCGGTCACCTGCGAGCTTTCTACACAACAGCAAACAAGCGTGTTTTTTGAATAGTGGAGCAAACGAATGAAAATTGTTCGAGTTCAGGACATTATTGGATCAGAGCGTGAGGTAACCGGACCTGGCTGGACCAGCCGCCGGATGCTGCTAAAAAAAGACGGCATGGGATTCTCTTTCCATGAAACCATTATTCCTGCCGGGGCCGAACTCAACCTCTGGTACAAGCATCACTTTGAAGCGGTGTACTGCGTTGCGGGCAATGGCAAGATTCTGGACAAGGCGACCGGTGAAACCCACGAAATCTCCGATGGCACGCTGTATGCGCTGGACAAGCACGACCCGCATACCCTTTACGGCGGCACCGAAGACATGCGCCTGATCTGTGCTTTCAACCCGCCCGTAACCGGGCGGGAAGTCCACGATGAGGACGGCGCCTACCTGCCGGACACCGGCGAGGATTGATTCCAACCCACGCGGACTGCCGGTGGCACGCCACTAGCAGTCCGCGTGGGCACTGCAGGCTCTACCAGCGATATGCCGTAATCGTGCCGGAATACGCGTCCTGCCCGGGAGGTGCATCGCTGGGCGCTCCCACAATAACCATGCCGCCTTCTACACCGGTTTCCGCAGCCAGCGAACGACCAAACTCGTCGTAACTGGCCGGGCCCGGACGAGACAGACGGCCCTCAAGCGACCAGTCGCCCTCATCCTCACCAAACACCAGCACCGCACCGGCGTCCCTCGAATCAACATCATCCCGAGGCGAAGCGATCACCGCCATGCCACTCTCCAGCACCACGCGCCGGCCGAACTCGTCCCCGCGATTCGGGCTGTCAGAGTGCAAAGTTGCCTGTAGCTTCCAGGCATCATCCTGATGAGTGTAGATGAAGGCTGCGCCGCGGCGTTCGCCATTGTCCGTATTGGCAAAGGGCGCGCCGATCAGCAGGGTATCGCCTGCCAGTGCCACGCTGTCGCCGAAGTTGCCCCGCACCTCGCCTACCTCTTCCGAGAAGCGAGCCACCTGTAACCAACGGTCATCACGGCGCTCAAACAGATAAGCAGCGCTGACCCCGTGGGCGCCAACCAACGCGAGATTTCCATGCAGGGCGACAGCGCTGCCAAAGCGCTCGCCCTCCTTTGGCGAATCCGGCTGCAACTGAGCGGACGCGACCCATTCACCACCGTCGGTGAGTTCATAGAGCATGGCCATGCCAGTATCATTGGCAGCGCCGTCAAAGCCCGGAGCACCGGCGATCAAGCGGCCATTGTGCATATCCAGATTGCCGCCGAAGGCGGTGAACTCCTGGGAACCCGGCATCAGAAAGCGATGTCGTTGCTGCCATCCGGCATCTTCAAGCGTGTACAGAAATACAGCACCCTCGCCTGCATACACACCAGGCGCACCGGCCGCCAACCAATCACCTTCCAGCGCCAACGCTGCGCCTAACCGGGTTTGCACGCCAATGTCATTATCGAGATGCAGAGACGTCACATGCTGCCACCCGGCGGCGTTGTGCTCGAACAGGGAAACCGACCCCGCGCCGTCTTTTGGCTCGTCGACGCCGGTGGCGCCTACTGCCATCCGGTTTCCGTCAATTGCCACGGCCGCGCCGAAGTTGTCTTTGGCGCTCGCCTCGGCCGTTGACAGTACATCAGGCGACGCTGCGAGGACACCGGCCGGGGCAGCGTTAGCCATGCCCGACGGCATGGCTAAAATCATGGCAAGCGCTGCGCAAAAGCTGTACGAGCGTTCTTTGTGGCGGGCATTCGATTGTCGCGGCTCATTCATAGTGCAGTCCTTGTTGTGATGCTCCCGGGGCCCCTGGGCTTCTCCTCGGGGCGTTGAAGTCCAGGGCATTGTCTCGAAGTTGTGCCGCAGGGGGCAAACCAGCCCGAATACTTCGGCCAGTCGCTGCAACGCTCTGGATTGAGCGCACCGGTAGGTACCGCTGGTTGAGCATCCGAAAACCCGGGGGCGCAGCATCATCGATGCAATGCTGAAGCGGACTGACGACTGAGAGAACTCAAGACTGGTGCGGGTGGCCGGACTCGAACCGGCACGGGATTGCTCCCTTCAGATTTTAAGTCTGATGTGTCTACCAATTTCACCACACCCGCGTGATCGGCTGACTTGAGGGCGTCGCGGCGGCGCGACGCGGCGGCATAATAGCACAGCGCAGGTGCTCCCGGGCAAACGCCCTGCTCGTGCTACACTCCGGTTTTTTACGCCTTGCTGCAGGGGTCGATGCGGACATTCCTCCTGATTGTATTGCTCGTACTGGCCGTGGTGCTGGCAAGCGCGGGCGGTGCCACCTGGTACCTGATGCGCTCGCCGGAGCGCGCTGTAAGTGCGCTTGAGTGGGCGATTGGCAGCTTCACCTCCCTGCGCCTGGAGTGGCAGCATCCGCAGCTTGACCTCGGTGCCGGCATCCTGCGCGCAAGCGAGATCCACCTGCTGCACAAGACGGCGGACGTCGCCCCGCTGGTGTCGATCCTCAATCTCGATGCCCGCTTTCAATGGCGGGAACTAGTGGCAGGACGCATGACCTCGGCGCGCCTGTCGGCGGATAACCTGGTGATCTACGCCGCCGGAAGCGCGCAAGAAAAGGACCCTTCGCCGGCAACCTGGCTGCGCTATGTGCGCTGGCTGCCCGATCAGCTCGCGGTCGGCGGGGTACACCTGATCACCCGGCAGCAGACGGATATGTGGGTATTCCCGCTGCGGAATCTCAAGGGCAAGCGCCAGAACGCCAATCGCTACCAGCTTCAGGCTCAGGGAGACGAGGCAGGGGAACCGCTGGCGATGAACCTCTACCTCTACGCCCTGCGCAGTGAGCGCGGTCTGCGCGGCCTGCAAATGCGCGGAGAGTTCCACGCTACGGCATCATCGCGACTGGCCATTGTCGAGGGTGAACTGCTGGGAGGCGTCGAGGAATTCAGCTACGACTTCTCGGTGAATATCGCCCTGCCGGATATCGACTACCTGCTCAAACGCTTCCCCCGTGCCCCGGATGTGGCAGGCGCTCTGGCAATACAGGGCAGAATGCGCGGCAATCTGGATGGTTTCACGCTCAGCGACACCCGGTTCCGGCTACACAATCCACCGGCCTACGAGTTCGTCGCCAGCGGCGAACTGGACCACGCCGTCGGCGGCGAGACGCGCCTCGATGCCAGCGCGACCGGCGAGATGGCAAAACTCGAGGACCTCGTGGACTGGATCGCCCTGGATCTGTCCTCATTGGGTGGCGCCAGCGCCGAGGCCAGGGTCTCGGGCGCTATTGGCAACCTCGCGGTGGACCGGTTTGTCCTGCAAACCCGGCACGCCAACGGGCTGAACGTGGCCCTGGACGGCAGCCTCGGCCCCGGGGTGCTGGCCGGCCACGCGCCCAGGAGCAGCAACCAGCTCGCGGTGACCCTGGGCGGCCCCACCCTCTCGGTGCTGACGCCCTGGCTGGGCGAGCTGCCGGTGGACCCCGGGCCCTGGACCCTGCAGGCCAGCCTGACGGGTGATGATGAAGCCCTGCGCCTCGACGATATCGCCGCCGAGTTTGGCGAGGCCGGCGACATCCAGCTCCTGGCCTCGGGCCGGGTAGGCAGAATCGCGCTCGAGCAACCCATCACTGCCGCCTCAATCAGCGATATTGCGATCAGCCTGCAGGCTGCAGCGCCGGACCTGTCTGTACTCAAGCAGTGGTTTGAACTGCCGCTGCCCACGGCGCACAGCTTCACCGCCAGCGCCCGATTAGGCGGCTCGGGAAACCGGCCGGTACTGCGCGACGGCAAAGCGCGACTGCAAGGCAGCGACCTGGATCTGGAGCTCACCGACTTACAGGCGACGGTGCAAGGCGGGGAGACCTGGCAGCTCACGCAGCTTCACGGTGCCCTTGCGGCCTCGCTCAGCGATACCAGCGCCCTGTCGCAGTACGTGGAGAAAAGCGTCCCCTCGCTTGGCCCTGTGCGCGCTACCGCGCTCGTGGAACTGCAAAATGGCGTCATCGGCCTCAGCGATATCAACGCAGCGATCACCGGCGAGAATCTGCAACTGCGCGCCGCGGGACGAATTCCTGTCATTCGGACCGGTGCCGGGACAGCCTTGACATTGCAGCTGGAGAAACTGGATACGGTCGGCCTGGTGCAGACCGTGCGTGAGGGTTACGCCTACGGTGAGCCACTGGGCCACCTGGCGGGAAGTGCCGGCCTGCAGGAAAGCCAGGGCGCCTGGAATCTGCTCAATATCGATTTGCAGAGTAGCGACAGCGACGTCTTCGCATTTTCTCTCAAGGGCGAATTGAAGGATCTCGCGGGCTTCCCCCGTGCCGACGCCACTCTCACCGTTGAATCGGCCGACAGTGGCTGGCTCCAGGGGCTGGTCGGGATCAGCCTGCCCGCCCTGAGCGCGAATCTGCACAGCCAAACCCAGCGCGGTCAGGTCAGGGTGCAGGGCGATGTCCGCAGCGGCGACACCAGCTTATCCCTGGACACGACCATCCTCCACGACGGCCAGCAGCCGCTGGGCGTGAACCTGTCCGTGAGTTCACCCGAGGTCGTGCTCACCGACCTCGGCCTGGAAAACCGCGATCAGGAAGCCGCCGAGGCAGAGGATGCTACCCGCCGCAACCCCCTGGAACGCTTGATCGAGTCGCTGCCCAGCTATCCCCTGTCCCTGCGCCTGGACCTTGGCACCATCCGGGGTGCCACCAGCGGTCTGGACGGTGTGCAGGTGGAGATCAGTGGCGAAAACCGCCAGTACCTCCTGCGCCAGCTCAACATCCTCTACGACGGTGCCGCCGCGGAATTCCGCGGACTAATCGATCTAAAGGCCCGGCCGCCGGCAATCACCCTTGGCGGCCAGGCCCTCGCCCTGCAGCTGACCGGGCTGGTCAACGACCTCGGCATCGACACGGATATCAAGGGCTCCCTGAATCTGCGCGGCGGCCTCACTGCCCGCGGCGCCGATGCCGAGGCCTGGCTGGCTTCGCTGCAGGGCAGCGTTGCCGTGGCCCTGGAGGACGCGGTGATTCAGGGCGCGGCCTACGATGTGCTGGCCACGGACCTCCTGGCCTGGCTGTACTCGGGCGCGGCCCTGGAAAAGTCCACCCATGTGACCTGCACCATGGCCAAATTTACCCTGGTGGAGGGTATCGCTACGACCGACAGCATCTACGTGGAGTCCCCACGCATGATCGCCAGCGGCAAGGGCAGCCTGAACCTGGTGGAGCAGACCCTGGACATCACCCTGGTGCCCCGCTCCAAGAACCGCCTGATTCAGATACCTTCGTCGGTGACCCTGAAAGGTCCGATGAAGTCGCCGAGAACGCTGGTGTCTCCGATCACCGCCACCGCCAATGCCTCCGCCGAGGCGTTGATGCTGGTGCCCGGTCTCGCCATGAAACTGTTCGGTATCAAGCTGGGCCCTGAGCAAACGGAACACCCCTGCAAGGCCGCGCTGGGCAAATAGGGCGGCCCATTTCTTCATGTTACACTCGCCGCCGCGGCAACATAACAACAGGGTTCTCTATGGCTTCAACTCGGGGCGAGTTCAGCTCACGCTTTGGTTTTATCATGGCCGCCGCGGGCAGCGCGGTGGGCCTGGGCAATATCTGGGGTTTTCCCACCCAGGCCGCCAGCAATGGCGGTGCCGCCTTTCTGCTGGTGTACCTGGTCCTGGCCTTCACCCTCGCCTACCCTGCCCTGATGGCGGAGCTGATTATCGGCCGCCATGCCCATGCCAACGCGGTCAATGCCCTGCGCCTGATTTCCCCTAACAGCCTGACCCGTCGCATCGGCGCCAGCACCGGCATCATCGGCTTCGTGGTGGCGAGCCTGATCCTGAGTTTCTACGCGATCGTTGCCGGCTGGATGATCGCCTTCTGCCTGGCGTCCCTGGCAGAACTGGTGGGCCTCGACAGCACCGCGGGCTGGCTCACGGAGTTTGGCTTCCTGCGCAACTTCCTGTTCATGCTGCTGTTCATGACGATCACCGTGGGCATCATCTCGGAAGGCGTAAAACAGGGCATCGAGCGCTGGTCGAGCCGCCTGATGCCGCTGTTGCTGGTCACGCTTCTTGTGCTGGTCGCCTACGTGCTGTCCCTGGATGGGGCGATGGACGGTATTCGGGTCTACCTGCTACCGGATTTCTCCCGGGCGCTGTCACCCTCGCTGATTATCAGCGCCCTGGGTGCGGCCTTCTTCTCGCTGTCACTGGGCGTGGGGACGATGCTGATCTACGGCTCCTATATCTCGGACCGGGAGAACCTGCCGATGCTGGGTGGCATGGTGACGCTGGTAGATATCAGCATTGCCGTGCTGGCCGGGTTCCTGGTATTGCCGGCCATGTACGTGGCCCTGTTCAACGGCGTGGAAATCTTCAATGCCAGCGGCGCGCTCATTTCCGAAGACACACTGATATTTACCGTGCTCCCTGAGCTGTTCCAGACCATGGGGCTGGCGGGTGTGCTCGTGTCCTGCCTGTTTTTCTTTCTGATGAGTATCGCCGCCGTCACCTCCTCCATCTCGATGCTGGAGGTGCCGGTGGCCTACACGATTGAAGAGCATGGCGTTAACCGCAAGATTGCGGTGGTCATTATCGGCGCCCTGATCGCCACGGCCAGCACGGTGATCCTGCTCAACTTCTCCGAACTATTCGGTTTTGTCATCGCCCTGACCACGCGCTACAGTCAACCGCTACTCGGCTTTATGTTCTGTCTGTATGCGGGCTGGGTATGGCACCGCGACCAGTTGCTGCAGGAATTGCGCAAGGGCAATCCCGGGGTCGAGGACAGCCTGTTCTGGAAAATCTGGCCCGGCTACGTGCGGGTTGTCTGCCCCGTCATTATCCTGGCGATCTTCGCCCAGTCCCTGTGGGGGTAGGCCGGCCTCAGTAGGCTTCCTCGCCGCGCTCGCCGCGTACGATGGCGACACCTGAGCTGGTGCCGAGGCGAGAGGCCCCCGCTTCGATCATCGCCCGGGCCGTGGCCCGGTCACGGATGCCACCCGAGGCCTTGATCGCGACCCCCGGGGCGACGCTCTCACGCATCAGCTTGACCACTTCCAGCGTGGCACCGCCGCTACCGAACCCGGTCGAGGTCTTGACGAAATCCGCTCCGGCTGCGCTGCTGAGGCGGCACAACTCGCGCACCTGTCCTGCGTCCAGCAGACAGGTTTCAAAAATGACCTTCAGCAGCCGGCCCTCGCAGGCCTTGCGCACCGCGGCGATGTCATCTGCCACCGCATTCCAGTCGGCAGCCATCACGGCGCCCAGGGGGACGACCATGTCGATCTCATCCGCGCCCAGGCGGCATGCAATGGCTGCCTCCTCCGCCTTGGCCTGCGAGTGCATTGCGCCCAGCGGAAAGCCGACCACGGTGCACACGCGCACGGGGGAGCCGGCAAGCGACTTCGCCGCCAGGGGTACAAAGCGGGAATTAACACACACCGCGAAGAAGTCGTGTGCGCTCGCCGTTTCGCACAGGGCCACGATGTCTGCCGACGTTGCCTCAGGCCGCAGCAGAGTGTGATCGATGTATTGGCCCAGCGAGGGGCTGTTGTTTGCAGGCATGACTTCTCCCTGGTTGGTGGCGCGGGGACGCGCGTCTATACTCAAGCCATAACAAGTATACGCGTAAGGATATACTCCATGGATATTGCGGTGATTGGTTCCAACATGGTCGACCTGATCGCCTACATCGAGCGGGTACCCAAGGTGGGTGAGACGCTGCTGGCGGACGATTTTGCCATGGGCTGCGGCGGCAAGGGCGCCAACCAGGCCGTGGCTGCAGCCCGTTTGGGAGCGGACGTGATGATGCTGAGCCGGGTAGGCGATGACGTGTTCGCCGACAACACCATCGCCAACCTCGATGCCTGTGGGGTGGACACACGACACGTCAGCCGCGTCCCCGGTGTCTCCAGCGGGGTCGCGCCGATAATGGTCGACCGTGACGCGCACAACCGTATCCTGATAATTCCCGGCGCCAATAGCCACCTGCTACCCGCCGATATTGATGCCGCAGCTCAGGAACTTCGCCACTGCCGCCTGTTGGTGCTGCAGTTGGAAATCCCCCTGGAAACGGTCTACCGTGCGATCGAATTCGGCAATAGTCACAATATTCCCGTGCTCCTGAATCCGGCCCCGGCGCACCCCGACCTCGACCTTGACTGGGCCTGCCGCTGCGATTACTTCGTGCCCAATGAAACCGAGCTGGAATTGCTCACGGGCATGCCAGTACACAGCCTTGATGAGGTGCACGCCGCAGCGAACCGGCTGCTCGACCACGGCCTGAAACACCTGATCGTTACCCTGGGCAGCCGCGGCGCGCTCTACGTCCATGGCAAGGGGCATCACCAGGCTGTGCCACCCCAGTTGAGGGCGGTGGACACGACCGGCGCCGGCGATGCCTTTGTGGGCTGCCTGGCCCAGGGGCTCACCGCGGGCCTGGAACTGATCCCGGCGATCGACCGGGCCGTCGCCTACGCTGCATTGAGCGTCACCCGCCGGGGCACACAGTCTTCCTACGTGGACAGGACTGAATTCACCGGCTGATCAGTTCAGGGCCAAGGTCCCGGATTCTTCCACCCGCTGGGTGGGCAGGAAGCCCTCGAAATCAATCTTGGCCCGGAACCGGTATTCCAGCACTTCCCCCTGGCCGCGGCCAAGATCACCCAGCAGACGCAGCACCTGCAGCAGGTTGACGCCGGCCTCGAGAGTGACGGTTTCCTCCGTGTAGGGCGCAATCCTGGGGACCTCGTTGGTTACGCCGGTGACCAGTTCGCGCCCCAACAGGTCCATGGCATAGCTGATGCCGGCGATCTCCAGGGCCTGCTTGTTAGGATTCGCAATACGCAGGGTAATCTCGAACCTGGGACCGGTGCCTGCGGTGGGCAGTGAACGTACATTCTCGATATTGATCGTGGGGGGATCGAGATCAGACATGAGGGAGGTGCAGCCCGACAGCCACAGCAGCGGCAGGCAGAGCAGCAGTCGCCCCCCATGGACACCCAGGAAAGCTTGCAACATCAGGAGTTGCCCTCCACATTGGCACTGAAGAAAAACAGCGCATAGGCGACGCTGCCACCCGCGAACAACAACGCGACCCAATCGCCGGTGCGCCAGTACATCCAGCTGCTGAACACCAGCATCGCCAGGGTGATCGTCAGGCCCAGCCTGCGAGCGGTCTGTGACATGGTTTGGCCTTCCCCCTTTGTCCGGTAAAACGATGTTACTACCGGTGGTCGCCCCGTACGGGCTACCCCGCGGCTTCACGATGCCGCATAATACTAAAGTAATGACGCGATTTATCCTGACTTTTCTTATCGTCCTGACGGGCCTGTTCACCCTGGAGCTTTTGCAGCCGGTGCAGGCGGCCGTCATTCAGCCTTTCACGACCGGCCTGGCCACGGTAAGTGCCGCCCTGATCACCCCCTTTGACCCGGATGTGGTCGCCTACGGCCGTATTCTCGAACATACGCGCAGCGGCTTCGCGGTATCCATCGAGGCGGGCTGTAACGGCGTGGAGGCGGCAATCGTGCTGTTCGCGGGGATTGCCGCTTTTCCCGCCAGCTGGAAACAACGCCTGGTAGCGGCAGTACTCGGATTCGCCACCATCCAGGTATTGAATATCGGCCGCATTATCAGCCTGTTCTACCTCGGCCAGTGGAATCTCGACATCTTTTCCTTCACTCACCTCTACCTCTGGCCCGTGCTGATCATGCTGGACGTTCTGATTGTGTTCCTGATCTACCTGCGTTTCCTCGACCGGCAGCGCGTCACTGCGAGCCCGGCAGCAGCCTGATGTCCCCCTACCGCTTCATGGCCTGGGTGCTGTTGCTGCTCCTGCCCTTCTTTGGTCTGTGGTACGCGGCCGGCGCACTGCCGGTAGCCCCGGCGTTTTATGTTTCCCAGCTGGCCCTGGAAAACCTGCTGCCGGGCCTCGTGAGCACGATCAACCTGGACGGTACCCGGATGCTGGTCGTGAGCACCTTCGGGGAGCTGGGTGGCGCGACGCTACCGGCGCCGGAGGCGGGAAACCAGCTTGCCTTCCCGGCGGAGACCCGCCTGGTTTCGTATTCCATTCCCTTTTTCGCAGCGCTGCTTTTTGCTTCACGCGTCAGCCAGCCCATTGAGCGCTTCGCCCGGGGGCTGATCCTGTTGTGGCTGATCATGGCGCTCAGTCTGGTTGGCGTATGCCTGAAGAACCTGATGCTGGGCCTGGGGGCCAATTTTTACACCGCCGCCGGCGTCCCCATGCCGCCGCCCTCGGTGATCGCCCTGTTCTACCAGCTGAGCACGCTGATCCTGCCGACCCTGGCGCCGGTGCTGGTGTGGCTTTGGCTGGCCAGGGACAGTGCCGTGCTCGCGCAGCTGAGGCCTGGGCCCGAAGATTCGACCACCGCGCCCTGAGCGGACAGGGCAGCAGGGGTTTCAGGCCACATCCTCAACCGGTTCCTCTGCCCCGACGCGCCCCAGGGCGGCCTTGAATTCCTCCTCGTGGCCTTCCAGCGCAGCCTTCATTGCCCGCTCCATCAGCCAGCGAGCCTGGGCGGTGAACGCATAGACCCGGGCGTGCACGGCTGCATCTTCCCAGTTATCCACTGAACAATCCGCGCTGTATTGCTCGAAATTCGCCAGCGACTCCACCAGCTGTGCAATGTGCCTGGGACACTCACAGCCCAGGGAACTCCTCAGGAAAGCCGCCGCTGCCAGCTCGTCAGCGCCAAATTCGCGCGGACGGGGCTGTGCCAGGTCGCCCATGTCAGTCGCGCCCTCTGATGTGATCTTGTCCGCGGCGAAGCGGTTGAGCTCAAAAGCCAGCTCCCCAGGCTCCGGGGGGAAGGTCAGGGTCTGCACAGACTGTGCCTCCAGCTGCTCCCTGGCACGCTCGCTGCCATACTCGTGAGTCACCAGCACCCGCTCAACCTGCAGCTGCTCGCGCAGCTGCGCGACGCGCTGGGACAGGCCTCCGTTAAGGCCCGCGGTGAACAGTACCAGCGCGTCGACATCACTCAGAGTTTCGAGCAGCGCGTCGTCCAGGCTGTCTGGCGATGCGCGCACGAGCAGGGCATCCACGCCCGCAAGGCAGCCCTGGTGCTGGCTCAACCAGTCACACAGCTGGCCGCCGATGAATGCGACGCGAGGCTTGGACACAGGAATATCCCGGTGTTTGGCGCCAGCGCCGCGCAAAAGGGTCTCCAGGGTCTTGCGCCCGGCCTTGGCGATTTCGCCAATACGTGACCCACCCTGCACCAGCGCAGCGATCAACTGCAGATGCTCAAGATCCCCCTGGGTGTACTGCCGACGACCGCTGTCGGACTTGAAGCTGGCCCCGAGGCCGTAGCGGCGCTCCCACACCCGCAGGGTATCGGGCTTGAGACCGGTCAGGCGCGCCACCGTGCCAATACCGTACAGGGGACGCCTTTCTACAACGGATGACTGCATGGACATCTCTCCAAGTGAGGTTCAAGGTGAATACGCGGCGTTTTCCCAATTGGATGAGATGCCCAGATTTTGTCCCCCTGTCAGATGGACAAAGCCCAAATTCACCTGTCTGAATTGTGAGACCGCCCGTATCAAGGGTGAATTTGACAGGAGTTGAAGACGTGAATCCCAGACACGCCGACATAGATGAGAAGCAACTCGAAACCCTGTTTGAACAGGCCCGTCGCTATCCATTGCTGAACGCAGAGCAGGAGCGCGCCACGGACACCATGAAGTGGGAGGCGGTGCACAGTATTCGCAAAATGCTGCTGTCTCGCGCCGCCGGCCGCAGGCTGGCGCTGGTGGTGGCATCCAATATTCTGGACAATCCGCCGGAAATCGAGCGCATTGCCCAGCGTGACCAGTACTTTGTGCTGCGCCGCGAACTCAGCCACTTCACCACTCGAGGCAAGAACCGTGAGCAGCTCCAAGCCTTCGTCGCACTGCTGCATGTGCCCGCCGAGCGCGGGCAACTGCAGGCGGCAGCCGCTGAGCTCGCCTGGTCAGCCAGCCTGTGGGTCGGCCTGGCCAACCTGCTCAGCCGCCTCGCCGGACGCAGCAACCCCTGCGTGGTGGCCGACGCGCTGTCGAGCTGGCAAAACAGCTGGCCGGCAAAGACAAGTCTGCGCATTGCCCGGGAGCGCGACCTCGACGACCTGAACGCCGCCCTGGGCCGATTCAATGACGCCCGCGACACGCTCACCCTGCATAACCTGCGTCTGGTTTACACCATCGCCGGGCGTCACACGGGTCGCGGGGTGCCGTTGGCGGACCTGATTCAGGAAGGCACCTTGGGGCTGATCCGCGCCGCGGAGAAATTCGAGTACGCCAAGGGCTACCGTTTCAGCACCTACTGCTTTAACTGGATCAGCCAGAGTGTGCGGCGCGCGGTCGGTGACACCGGTGCCCTGATCCGCTACCCGACCCACGTGCGCGAGCAGGTCAACAAGCTGTACGTCACGCGGGAAAAGCTGATGCAGGATACCGGCCGTGCACCCAGCGATGCGCTTCTGGCGGAAACCACCGGGCTGTCCACGGAGAAGACCCGGTCGCTGCGTCAGCTGCGCAATTTCTCCACCTCCCTGGATACGCCACTCTACGATGACGGCGAGACGACCCTGGAGGAGCAACTACCCGCGAGGGAGGAGTACAACAGTAACCGCCTGGCGGAACAGCAGTCCCTCCACCGCAGCCTGGTACGTGAAATCAGTCGCCTGGACGATAACGAACAGCGAATCGTGATGGCGCGCTGGGGCCTGCATGACGGGCCGCCGCTGTCGCGCGCTGAACTCGCGGACATGCTCTCGGTGAGCCGCGAATGGATCAGGCAGCTTGAGGTCTCGGCGCTGGAGAAGCTCAGCCATAACGACATGGTGCGGGCCATGTTCGCCGATCACGCCGATGCCGGAGGCGATGCCGCCTGACCCCGCCTTGCGCCGGCGCCGCGCCGGCGCTAATGTCGCAGCAACATGAGTGAACAATCCGACACCAACCCGCGACCTACCCTGGGCATCGGCGCCTGCCTGGCAGGACAGGCGGTGCGCTACAACGGCCAGACCAAGGCGCCGAACACGCACGTGCGCGCCCTTGCGGAGAGCTTCGAGATGCGCAGCTTCTGTCCGGAGATGGGTATTGGCATGGGTGTACCGCGCCAGCCCATCCATCTGGTGGGCAGCGACAGCGATCACGTGCGGGCCCTGGACGTGGCGGGACACGAACACGACTACACCGAGCGCCTGGCTGGATACGCCGGCGACACCCTGGCGCGGGCCCCGGAACTGTGCGGTTACGTGCTGGTCAAGGGAAGCCCCAGCTGTGGCTACGACCGGGTCAAGCGCTATGGCGACAACGGCCACAGTATCGCGGCGGATGCCCAGGGTATTTTCGCCGCGGCGTTGTGCAGAGCCGACCCCCTGCTACCTCTGGAGGACGACGGCCGCCTGAATGACCCCGGCCTGCGGGAGAGCTTCGTGACCCGCGCCTACACCTATCATGAGTGGAAGCAGTTGCGCGATCGCGGCATCACGGCCCACGCGATCGTCGACTTCTACAGCCGCTACAAGTATCTCGTCATGGCCCACCATGTCCCTGGCTACAAGGCGCTGGGCCGGCTGGTGGCCGCTGCGGGCAAGGGCGATATAGATGAATTGGCGGATGAGTTTATCCACCAGTTGATGGCTGCTTTAAGCCACCGGGCAACCCAGCGCTCCCACAGCAATGTGCTGTTTCACCTGTCTGGCTACCTCAAGCGCCAGCTCAGCGATGCCGAGCGCCAGCGTCTCAAAGCGCTGATTGACCAGTACCGCACCGGTGACGTGCCGCTGATTGTGCCAATCACCCTGCTCAAGCATCACTTCGCCAACAACCCCAACCCCTACATCGACCAGCAGGTCTTCATGCAGCCGTACCCGGATGAGCTGCGTCTGCGCAATCTGCTGTAACCGCGCGCCCTACTCCCGCGCCCGTATGTCGGCCACGGCAGCGTCGAGGTTATCGAAGGCGAAGGAAAACCCGGACTCGCGCAGCCCCGCAGGCACAACGCGCTGCCCCGCCAGCAGGAGTTCCTCGGCCATTTCGCCCAGCATCAGGCGCAGCACGGGCGCCGGCACTGGCAGCGCTGCCAGGGTGCGGTAGTGCTGGCGCATGACCTCGCAGAAACCGCGGCTCGTCACAGGCTCCGGCGCGGTGATATTGAAGGGGCCTGACAGGCAGGGCTGCGCTAACAGGTAAAGGATGGCTGCGATGACGTCGCTGCGGTGCACCCAGCTCAGCCACTGGCCTCCCTGGCCCATCCAGTTCGCCATACCGAAGCGGAACGGTCGCGACATATCCGCATAGGCCCCACCGTCGGTGTCCAGCACAACCCCCAGGCGCAGAAAGCAGGTGCGTACCCCGGATTTTTCGGCGCCGCCGGCGGCGGCCTCCCAGTCCCGGCAGAGGACGCTGGAAAAGGCCGCCGTCGACGCCGATGTCTCGGTCAGGAAGTTATCGCCCTGGGGCCCGTAGAAACCGATCGCGCTGGCGCTGAGGAAAACTTCGGGCTTGTGTCTCGCCGCCTGCACCCAGGACACCAGCTTGCGGGTGGTCTGGATGCGGCTGTCGCGGATCACCTGTTTGTACGCCTGGGTCCAGCGCTGGCCCGCAAGCGAGGCGCCGGCGAGATTGACCACGGCATCGACCGGCGTACTGCCTATATCCGACAGCGAGCGCACGTAGCGGGTAGTGCTGGTATTTTCCAGCCGTTGCCGGGTGAGCACGGTCACCCGGTGTCCGTCGTTCTCCAACCGCGGCACCAGCGCGCTGCCGATAAACCCGGTCCCACCACTGATCAGAACGTGCATACTTGCCCCCGCTGTCCCCTTGCAGACTTTACGCTGCGCGGCCGCGCTGGATCAATCTGAGCGACGGTAAATCCTCAATAAACGCAACACCGTATACTGGGGTTATGCATGAGATCACATCCCGGGGACTGACCCTGACCCGTTTTCTGGCGAGCCATCCACGCCTGGTGGTCCTGACCGGCGCCGGTATCAGCCGCGAATCCGGCATCCCCACCTATCGCGACGAACAGGGCAGCTGGCAGCACGATGCGCCCATGACGCACCAGGCCTTCGTCGGCAACGAGGCAGCGCGACGGCGCTACTGGAGCCGGTCTTTCGTCGGCTGGCCGGTGATGCGTGATGCCCGCCCCAACACCGCCCACCTCGCCCTCGCCACCCTGGAGCGCAGGGGCGCGATCGAGCTCGTGATAACCCAGAACGTCGACCGGCTGCACCAGCGTGCGGGGAGCCAGGCAGTGGTCGACCTGCACGGTCGCCTGGACCGGGTGCGCTGCCTGGAGTGTGGCCTGTTACGACCGCGGGAGACCGTCCAGCGGACGCTGGAACACCTGGGCTACCGCGGCCAGCCGGCAACGCCACACCCGGCCAGCCTGCGCCCGGACGGCGACGTGGACGGACTGCCTGACGCCACCTCACACCTCGACACGCCCCGCTGTGAACAATGCCGCGGCGTGCTGATGCCCGATGTAGTGTTCTTCGGCGGCTCGGTACCCGGCGCCACAGTGGCCGCCTGCCGCGAGGCGCTGGCGCGGGCGGATGCGCTGCTGGTGGTAGGCAGTTCCCTGCAGGTCTACTCGGGGTTTCGCTTCTGTCGCGCCGCGGCAGTCGCCGGCCTGCCCCTGGCCCTTCTGAATCCCGGGGTCACCCGCGCGGACGACCTGGCGACCTACAAGTGGGCGGCGCCCGCGGGGCCGGCGTTGTGGGACGCGGTCAATGGCCTGGGCATAAAAAAGCCCGGGGGTGGCCCGGGCAAGTTGGGGGGAAGGACCTGATTCGGCATTCGCACATGCCGAGGGTCTGATGGAGTTACGCGCCCCCGATGCCCGCGGATGTGTCACTTGTGGCTGCTTGACCTGCAGTTTCTGGACAATACCTGGACAAAGAAATGCAGACAGTTGATCTCAACGCCGCGGAGGCCCGTAATACACCCATGCAATCACCGATTATCTTCTGGTTTCGCCAGGATCTCAGGTTGGCAGACCACGCCGGGTTCAGCGCTGCGGCGGCTACCGGCAAGCCCTTGATTCCGCTGTATATTCTGGACGACAAGACGCCCGGCGCCTGGCGTCCGGGCGGGGCCAGCCGCTGGTGGCTGCACCACAGCCTGCAGGCGCTGTCGGCCGCCCTGGAGGACCAATACGATCTGCCGCTGAGCTACCGCAGCGGGCCCACGGAGAAAGTACTCGCGGCAGTCATCGAGGAGACCGGCGCCGATGCGGTGTACTGCAGCCGCGCCTACGAGCCCTGGGCGGGGCCGCTGGAGGAGCGCCTGCATCGGCGCCTCGCCGAAGATGGGGTCGAGTTCAAGCGCTTCCCAGGCACCCTCCTGTGGGAGCCCGGCACGATCCTCAACCAGTCCGGTGGCCCCTTCAAGGTCTTTACCCCTTTCTGGCGCCGCTGTCTGCGGGAAACGCCTCCGGCGCTGCCCATCCCGGCACCGGAACAGGCCACTCGCGCGAGCCGCTATCCCGCCAGCGAGACCCTCGCAGACTGGCAGCTGACCCCCAGCCGGCCCGACTGGGCCGCCGGTTGGGACGCTATCTGGCATCCCGGGCAAGAAGGTGCCGGGGACAGCCTGGCTGGCTTCCTTTCGGAGCGCCTGCCCCGTTACGGCGAGGGTCGGGATATCCCCGGCGAAGCCCTTACCAGTCGTCTGTCCCCCCACCTGCACTACGGCGAAATCTCGCCCCGTGCGGTATGGCATGCTGCCCGTGCACGGGCCGAGGCAGAGCCCGCGCTGTCCGGCGAGGCGGACAAGTTCCTGAGCGAGCTCGGCTGGCGTGAGTTTTCCTACCACCTGCTGCACCAGTTCCCGTCGATCCCCGAGGAACCCTTCAAGCCTGGATTCGCGGCCTTCCCCTGGGGTAGTGACCAGCGGGCCCTGCGGGCCTGGCAACGGGGCCAGACCGGTTACCCCATTGTGGACGCCGGCATGCGGGAATTGTGGCAGACCGGCTACATGCACAACCGGGTGCGCATGGTGGTCGCGTCCTTTCTCAGCAAACACCTGCTCCTGCACTGGCGCGAGGGCGAGTCCTGGTTCTGGGACACGCTGGTCGATGCGGACCTGGCCAGCAACAGCTGCAGCTGGCAGTGGGTTGCAGGCAGCGGCGCGGATGCGGCCCCCTACTTTCGCATCTTCAATCCCATGACCCAGGGCGAGAAATTCGACGGCGAAGGCCACTATGTACGCCAGTGGGTGCCCGAACTCGCCGCCCTGCCCGACAAGTACCTGCACCGTCCATTCGAAGCCCCCGAGGAGGTTCTGCAGGCGGCGGACGTGAAACTGGGAGTCGACTACCCCAAACCCATCGTTGCGCACAAACCGGCACGGGAGGCCGCCCTGGACGCCTACAGACATATGCAGGACGCGACCCGCTGAAGCGCCTTTTGCGGGTGGCGAATTTTGTCTGTAGGGTCGATACTAACGCTATCTAAACCCCAAGGTTCCCAGGAGGAAATCCACCATGCGTTACCGCCTTACCCCCCTCGCTGCCGCGATTGCCCTGACCTGCACCGGCCTCTGGCACACGGCGGCACAAGCCGATATCGCCGAGGTTGTCACCGAGAACGGCGATGTGATGAGTTTTGAGTACGAAGGCGACATGTTGCGCATCAACACCACCTCACAGGGTGAGGGCTATATGCTGATGCGAGACAATAAAATGTACGTGGTATCGATCCAGGACGGCCAGCCAATGGTATTTGACCTTGGCTCCACAATGAAAATGTTTGGTGCCATGGCGGAAAGCGCGATGCCCCAGACTGCGGAGAGCAAGGTCATTTCCCTGAAGGCGACCGGACGCAACGAGACCCTGGGTGGCATGCAGGGCGAGGTCTATGAATTGCACTTCATCGACACCGAGGGCCGCGAACAGCGCGGGGAAATGGTGTTGTCCAAGGACCCGCGGGCCCTGGGCTTCCGCGACGCCATCCAGACCATGGCCCTGAGCATGGCGAAGACCCTGGATAACGGGACGCTGAAGGATGAAATGGACGCCGGCCGCGACATGCAGTCACGCCTTGAGGCACTGGACATGGGGGTGCTGCGCTACGGCAAGGATATGCAGATCCGCTCAATTGAAGACACGACAATAGCCTCCTCCCGCTTCGCCCTCCCCGCGGAACCCACGGACCTGGGCGCGATGATGCAAGGTGCATTCGGTGGCGGCCAGTCGGGCACCTCGGGCGACGGCAGCAGTAGCGGCGGGGGCATGTTTGGCGGCCTGTTCGGCGGCAGTGCGGAAAAAGAGGCCGACAAGGCACCGGCGGAAGAGAAGGAAAAATCTGCGGGCGAGGCCATGGGCGAAGCCGTAGGCGAGGCCTTCGGCAAGCTGTTCGGCAACTAGGCGGCCTCAGCCAGTGGTGGTGCTCCAGCCGCCGGCCAGGGGCAGCACCTGCCCCACCATGTGGGTACATTCATCGGCCGCCAGGTAGAGCGCCAGGTGTGCTGTATCGCTGCCCTCAGCGACCCGCTTGCTGGGCACCATCTGCTGCAGGTGTGACTTAAAGCGCTCGTTTTCCAGCATGTCGTCGGGATAATAGGTGTCGTTGCGCACGTAATTCTGCGCGATCGCATTCACCTGCACATTGTATTTCGCCAGCTCCAGGCCGGTAGCCCGAATGAAAGCGTTCTGTGCCCCCCGGGCCGCGCAGTAGGCGGCGGCATGGGGAATGCCACGCAGCGGCGCCGCGCTGGTGACTGCCACGATTTTACCGGAGCCGCGAGCCTTCATCGGGCCCGCGGCTCCACGCACCACGCGCATCAAAGGGTCGACCAGGGTCGCGAACAGGCGCGCCCAGTCGGCGTCCTCGATCTGCTCGACCGGTGCCGAACGCGGCGGTTCCGCCAGGTTGACCACCAGGATATCGGGCAGCGGATCCAGCAGCGTCTCGACGTCGGCGTCACGGTAATCCCTGCCCTCATCGGCGATCACCCTTGCACCCGCATCGACAAAAGCGGCGTGAATCGCGGGCCCCATGTAGCGATCCGCGGAGGTAATCACGACCGACCTGTCCTCCCAGGCAGTCACGCGCAGTCTCTCGGCAATGAAGTGTCGCCTGCGTTTACTCGCCGCGCCCTGGCTGGACGCCTGGCAAATGCCGTCCAGTCCGCTTGATAGGTCGCTTCCTGGCTGAGCCCGGAGATCACGGAGTCGAGCAGTCTCGCCTGCCACGCAGGCATTGACGTGGCACGCCGGTAGTAGTTCCAGTTGGCGTCCCGGCGTCCCTGCAGGAAGCCCGCCTCCCGCAGCGCCGCGAGCGACTTGGAGATCGTCGGCTGGGAAATATCCAGGCAATCCAGGATCTCGCACACACAGACCTCGTCAGAATTCACGACGAGATACAGGCAGCGCAGGCGGTTGCGGTTGGCCAGGGTGGCGAGAATCTGCTCGGGAGTCATGGTGTGCGTTCTGAAATGTCCACGTGGTGGTTCAAGGAGCAGGTTACCGCAGGATCAACTGCAATACACCTGCCGGCCGCTGTGATGCCGTGCGTTAACAGGCTGGCCCGGAACTAAATTGCGTGGCGGTTTGCACTCGCGCGGTCGTTCTCTGTAGCAACGCGGTCACGACCACCAGCCTTGGCCTGATACAGGGCGTGATCAGCCCTGCTGATCAGTCCATCAACGGAGTCTGCGGGCGATTTGAATCCGGCGACCCCGATACTGACCGTAAACGAAAGCACGTGGCCCGTGCCCGTGTGCAGCCTGAGCTGACGTATCGCAGCCAGGAGGCGTTCGCCCACCAGGCGGGCCTCAGCCAGGTCGGTTTCCGGCAGGACCACCAGGAACTCCTCCCCGCCCATGCGGCAGAATATATCGATATTGCGTAACACCGACTGGATACAGTTGACCAGTTCGATCAGTACCTGGTCACCGGTGTCGTGGCCCCAGGTATCGTTGATCGACTTGAAGTGGTCGGCATCAATCATCATGACCGCAAGATCACGTTGATAGCGTTTTGCGCTCGCGAGACTCTTCTCGGCAAGCGACAGGCCAATGCGCCGGTTGTAGATACCCGTCAGAAAGTCAGTATCTGCCAGTTTCCGCAGCTTCTCCTCGGCGTTTTTTCGCTCACTGATATCCCGGATAGTCAGTACAAAGTGGACGTCCTCATCGATCATCGTCTCGCCCAGACTGAATTCAATCGGAAAACGCCGGCCGCCCCGCGCCTGCCCCTCATTCACGCCGAAGTCAGGCTGTGACGGCGGTAACTCACCCGGGTTCACCTTCATGGAGGTGGCGAGAATTTCAGATACCGGGAAACCAGGCAGGATCGCTTGTATATTTTCACCTTCCAACTCCGTCATGTGATAGCCAAACTGACTGGCTGCCGCCGGGTTGGCACGCGCGATATGACCCTCGCCACTGATAATCAGTACCGCGTCTCGCGAGGTATGCAAAATCGTTTTCAAGCGTTCCTCTACCTGACTGAGTTGCCTGCCGCGCCGCAGGATATAGGGCACAGCAAAAGCGGCAATGGCGCCGACAACCAGGGCAATCGCCTCTACCAGTTCCAGCAAGCCGTCCTCGGTCTCCCAGCCATTACTTGGCTGGGCCGCCACCTGCCACACCCCGCCGGGGATACGCACATCGACGAGCACCGGATTGGCGTCGAAGAGCGCAGGGTCGCCAAAGATGACCTCGCCGTCTGCGCCACGTCCATTCTCGCCGCGGATGGCAATATCAATTTCGGTCAGTGAGTCGACGCCCGCTTCCTCCAGAATACTGTCGGTATCCAGGACCAGGCTGAGTATTCCCCAGTAACTGCCATCCTCAAGGAAAACCGGGGTCCGACTAATCAACCCCGAGCCTCCCTGTATCAGATCAACCGGTCCCGCGAGTACCGTGGATCCATGGTCGATGGCCTGCTTAACAGCGGGCCACTGCGTAGGGTCGTCCGGGTAGTAGAGTCCGATTGCGGCGGCGTTTCCTTCGCGCGGGTACACAAAGCTCAGCCGGTTCCCGGGCGCCACGCCGACATTGCGCAGATGCCGCCCGCTGTCGTAAAGATATTCGAGGGCAGCGTTGATCTCCTGCTCCTCGAAATCGGGTCTCGCCTTCACGAATGCTGCCAGGCCGTTGAGCAGAAAGGCATTGGCATTGATTTCGTTTTCCAGCAGGGACATCGTTGACAGTACGCTCCGGGCAACCAGCGACTCTGTCTTGCTTCTGATGTTTTCCTTACCTAAATCGACCAGCCAGAGAACCCCCGCGGCCAGGCAGGCGTAAAGGACAACACCGTATAGCCAGTATCGCGCGGACACGCCGAGACGAAGAGATTGCGGCCTCTCCATCAGGCCCAGGCAAGTACGTTAGTCAAAATGAGTTAAGACCCGCTGAAATTTTGTGCAATGTTACGCAATTTTGGCCGGCCGACCAATGACTTTGGCTGCCCCTGATCCACGGGCACCCTGAATACCGGCATTGGCTGCGCCGACAAAGCACGGCCTGATCTGCTCGATCACCCCGGATCTGGTCGATCAACCACGCGAACTGCGTGGCCTCGCCGGAAAAAAGCGGAGAACGATGAAATTTTTCAGGCTCACTGTGGCCTAATACAGGCCGGTCACCGAAGTGTGCGAGCGTCACGTCTATCGCTGGCGAGCGGCCAACATGGAACCAGTGAGGTATCACCGTGAACAGACGATCATTTTGCAGCATTCTGGCTCTCACAGGCTTGAGCGGCACCCTGCCGCTGGGAGGATGCAGCGCCAGCGAGGCATCAGGGTTTCCCCTGCAGAAGTCGGAAGCAGAATGGCGCAAGATCCTGCCGCCGGACCGCTTCCGGATTCTCCGGGAGGAGGCCACGGAACCCGCCGGCTCCAGCCCGCTCAACGACGAGCATCGCGACGGCACCTTCATCTGCGCCGGCTGCAATCTCCCCCTGTTCTCTTCCGCCGCCAAGTACGAGAGCGGCACCGGCTGGCCCAGCTTCTGGCGCCCCCTGCAGGCCGACAGCATCGGCACCAAGCGGGATTTCAAGCTGATCATTCCCCGCACCGAGTATCACTGCGCCCGCTGCGGTGGCCACCAGGGACACGTTTTCAACGACGGCCCCCAGCCCACGGGCAAGCGCTACTGCAACAATGGCCTGGCCCTGAAGTTTGTGCCTGAAAAAGAGGCATTACCGGACCTGGTCTAGACCCTGCCTCGACCAATCTGGGCTTACCAAAAAGGGGTCAGACCCCTTTTCAGCTAGACCCCTTTCAGTTTGGCCGCCGAATGCGTTCACCGAAAGGGAGTGACTGCCTAATTCTGCATGGGAATGTTGTCGTCCCAGCGAAAGCCGATGCCGCCACCCTGCCATACACCATCCCCGAAGGGGCTCGGGGCGTTGATATCCAGATAGAGTGGCAAGTCGAAGTCCGGCGCAAGATCCTGCGTGCCGCGAACGGTGCTGCGATGCATTATCCGCAGGCCCTGCTCTGCCACAGGCAGATGTGCCTCGGGCGCGGCACGGTGAGCCACGGCAAGGTTATCGATAAACACGCAGTCGTTTGCCTGATACTCATGTGCGATGGCGTAGCCCTGCTCCAGCCCGGCATTCAGCGTGTCGTTGTATTCGTGACACAGCTGCTGCAACTCTTCGGCATCCAGCAGGCGGAAGCCCGCCGTGCCGTCGAGCTTCTCGATCACCGCGCCCGTCATGCCCAGATGCAGCCAGAGACACCGGCGCCCGGATATCGGGTGCACGTGCACCGCAGGATGAACCACGCCCGAGGCGGAATTCACCGACGACAGGCGCCGCCAGAATGCCTGCCTGTGTTCCGGCAGGGCGTCGTAGGCTGCCCCCTGGTGTGCAAACCAGGTACCACCGCCCCGCTCCGCCGGCCGCACGATATGGTAGCCCGAGTGCGAGAAAGTATCCGGGTTGAAGCTGCCGTCGTTGTGCCATTGCGGCCCCACCCCGGGAATCCCGTGCTGCGGGTCATTTGACAGGCGAAAAATATGCCGGTTGTGGCCCGGCGTTGCGGGATGCACGCCGTGGGTGCTGTGTAATTCCCTGCCGCCCCACCAGCAACTGGCGCGCAGGAAATCCTCCGGCTGCAGCTGCTGTGCACTCCTGAACACGAGAAACCCGCGGTTGGCCATTTCGCGCTCAAGCGCCTCGACAAGCTCGGCGGGAGGCGGTGCGCCGACACCCAGATCGACACCCTGTACCGTCGCGCCGATTGGCTGCAGGGGCGCAATGCTGCCACCATGGCGCTCGATAATAGCGACGCGCGCTGGGTCAAGGGCCGCGATCCTGGAATGCATATCCATCCCGGCAGCCTACCTGCCATGAACAATGATGCAAGCGCACAACAAAGGGGGCCCAAAAAAAGGGGTCAGACCCCATTTATTCGATAAATGGGGTCTGACCCCTTTTCTTACCCCTTTTTGTTTCAGCCGCGCACGGCCGCGCCGCCGTCGACCGAGAGGACCTGGCCGGTAATAAACGAGGCCCGGTCGCTCGAGAGGAACAGGACAGCCTCGGCAATCTCCGCCGGCTCGCCCAAGCGCTTCATCACCGCGACCTTCTTCAGGCCATCGGCAACGTGGGGTTGCTCCTCAAACAGCTTCTCCAGCCCGGGCGTGCGAATCACACCGGGGGACACCGCATTGATACGAATCCCCTTGGAACCGTATTCGGCCGCAGAACTTTGCGTGAGGACATTTACGCCCCCCTTGGCGGCTGCATAGGCGGTGTTGAAGGCCTGCCCCCTCAATGAGGCGTTAGACGAGATATTCACAATCGCGCCGCCTCCGTTAGCGAGCATGGCAGGTATTTCATACTTCATGCACAGCCAGGTGTTGGTGAGACACATCTCCAGCGTTTGCTCAAAAACGTCACGCCCATATTCATGGATCGGCCCGGAACCACGGCTGAGCGCCGCACTGTTACAGGCGATATCCAGGCGGCCATAATGTGTAACCGCGGTCTCTACCATGGCTTTGACGGATTCTTCCTTGCTGACGTCACCAAACTGGAACAGGGCGTCACCGCCTGCCTTCGAAATTATTTCCACCGTTTCCCGGCCCGCGTCTTCATTGAAGTCGGCCACCAGGACCCTGGCGCCCTCGCTGGCGTAAGCCTCGGCGATCGCCCGTCCGATACCCTGCCCTGCCCCGGTGACGATGCCTACCTTGTTATCCAGTAATCCCATCTTCCTGCCCCTGACTGTCTCTGCTTTGACGGGCTACTCTAATCGCGTGGTCGGTGATGGCAATCCCGCAAGCCAGAAAGCGGCGGCCAGTCAAATTTCTTGGCCAACTTATTGGTTTGCGGTGGAAGCTGAACCGGCGTGCGAGTGACCTGGACCCGCGGCGCAATAGTAAATCCCGTCAAGCGGGCTATTCGGGCTTCCAGGGCACACCGTTGATATGCCCTCCGCCATCGACGAACAGCGTGTTGCCCGTCATGTAGCGCGCACCCTCACTGGCCAGGAACATCACCACCGGCGCTATGTCACGATCCGGGTCGCCACTGTAACCCATGGGAATCAGCTTGTTGATCTGCTCAATCATCTGCGGCGCGTGCGCCTCCATCATCTTGAACGCCGAGGTAGCAGCGCCGGGACACACCGCATTCACGGTAACTCCGTCCCTGCCCCATTCCACAGCCGCCGTGCGCGTCAGCGTGCGCAGTGCCTCCTTCGCGCAGTTGTAATCCACCGTACCCGCGTGTGCGTTGACGCCATTCAGCGAACAGAGATTGATAATGCGCCCCCACTGCCGCCGCGCCATGCCAGGGTAAACGGCCCGCATGGCGGTGAGCGCTGCCCCGAATCCCGCATCCATCGCCCGCCACACCCTATCCACGGGTACATCCGCTACACCGACCAGCGACTCCCCCGTGGGATAGGCATTGTTCACCAGCACATCAACCTGGCCAAGCTGCTGCAGCGCCACGGAGGTCATCGCGGCGACGCTCTCCGCTTGCGTCACATCAGTTTCAATAAAGAGCCCCTCTCCGCCAAGCTCGAACAGCGACTCAGCCACTGCTGCGCCCTTGTCGCGATCAATTTCCGCGATCACAACGCGCATGCCGTGACGCGCGAATTCACGCGCGATCGCGGCCCCGATGCCATCGCCGCCGCCGGTCACAATAGCCGTTGTCGGGTAATGCATATTAATAGTCTCCAGTTCCTGGACGGTCAGTCTGGCGTAATCATCAGGGCTAGGCAACGCCAGCTGATGACGACCGCAGCGTGCAATGTCGCCAATTATGGCAGCCGGCGCTTTATCTTGATCCCCCGCCTGCCGTATCCTTGTCGCCTTGGTTTGGAGAGTCCCCTATGTCCGAAAAGCAATCAGAACATAAACGTCCCTACAGCAGTGAACTGGTCGATGGCGTGCGCAAGGCGCCCGGCCGCGCGATGCTCCGTGCCACCGGTTTCACCGACGAGGACTTCAATAAGCCGCAGATTGGCATTGCCTCAACCTGGAGCATGGTCACGCCCTGTAACATGCATATCGACCAGCTAGCCGACCTGGCTTGCCGTGGCGCCGATGGCGCGGGTGGCAAGGGCGTCATCTTCAACACCATTACCATCTCTGATGGGATCGCCAACGGCTATGAGGGCATGAAGTACTCGCTGGTTTCTCGCGAGGTGATCGCAGACTCTATTGAGACAGTTGCGGGCTGTGAAGCCTTCGACGGGCTGGTCACCATTGGCGGCTGCGACAAGAACATGCCCGGTTGCCTGATCGCCATGGCACGCCTGAATCGGCCCTCGGTGTTTGTTTACGGTGGCACCATCAAACCGGGCAAGGGCCACACAGACATCATTTCAGTATTCGAGGCGGTCGGCGCCCACGCCAAGGGCGATATGGAGTTGATTGAAGTCGAACAGGTGGAAAAGGAGGCGATTCCTGGCCCGGGCTCCTGCGGCGGCATGTACACGGCCAACACCATGGCGTCTGCGATAGAGGCGCTGGGCATGAGCCTGCCCGGCAGCAGCGCACAGGATGCGGTGTCTGACAGCAAACAGGCGGACTGCGAGGCAGCCGGAGCGGCCGTCGTGAGGTTAATCGACCAGGACCTCAGGCCGCGGGACATCATGACGCGTGAGGCCTTCGAAAACGCCATCACCGTGGTTATCGCTCTCGGTGGCTCGACCAACGCGGTCCTGCACCTGCTGGCCATGGCGAATGCCATGGAGGTCGAGCTGACCATTGACGACTTCACCCGCATCGGCAGGCGGGTCCCGGTGGTCGCGGACCTCCGCCCGTCCGGCCAGTTCATGATGTCCGAGCTGGTGGAAATCGGCGGCATTAGGCCACTGATGCGGCGCCTCCTGGATGCCGGGTTGTTGCACGGCGACTGCCTGACGGTTACCGGCAACACTCTGGCAGAGGATTTGTCAGATACCCCGGACTACCCGGAGAACCAGAAAATCATCCTGCCCCTCGACAAGCCACTGAAGAAGGATAGCCACCTGCGCATCCTGCGTGGCAACCTCGCCCCCACCGGGGCCGTCGCCAAGATCACGGGCAAGGAAGGACTCTCTTTCACCGGCAAGGCCCGCGTGTTCGAATCCGAGGAAGAGACACTTGACCGTATCCTCGATGGGACCGTGCAGGCCGGAGACGTTATCGTCATCCGCTACGAGGGACCCAAGGGCGGACCGGGCATGCGCGAGATGCTGGCCCCCACCTCGGCGATCATGGGTCGCGGCCTGGGCCAGGATGTCGCCCTGATTACCGACGGGCGCTTCTCAGGCGGCAGCCACGGCTTCGTGGTGGGGCACATCACACCGGAGGCGATGGATGGTGGCCCACTGGCCCTGGTCAGCGATGGCGATCAGATCACCATCGACGCCGAAAAAGACGAGATCACCCTGCATGTCGATGAGGCAGAGCTGAATGCTCGCCGGGCGGCCTGGCAGCGTCCCCCGCAAAAATATAAACGCGGCGCCCTGTCGAAATACGCGCGCCTGGTCGGCTCCGCGTCTGAAGGCGCGGTAACTGACACACCCGTAGACGACTGACCCCAAAAAAGGGGTCAGATCCCTTTTCTGCCTCCTCGCCTTGGCGGCCTCCCCGGCCCGGCATTACCCACAGACACCGCGAGTTGTGACTCGATAGTGGCAACAAAACGGGCGCTCCCCAGCGGTTTGCCGGAATTGACATGTCCGCGTATAGCGTCAATCTCGGCGCTCGGGGGCTCGTGCTCGAAGACCCGTCTGTAAGCCGCCCTCCTCGCTTTAGGTGTGTTGCCCAGAGCCGAGTACTCGGCGTGGGGTGTAAGCAATGGATTTTCCGTGCCCCACGCGTTGAAACGGTGACCGGACCAGGGATAGTCACCTGGGTTACCCACCATCGCCGCGCGGACCGGATTCAATTCAATGTAGCGGTAGCATGCCAATAGGTAGGCCGAGCTATCTATATTACTGGCTCTGAACCTTCCCTCCCACAATGTTCCACTACGCCCGTACTTTTTGTTGATATACGGCACGTAGCGGCGTCCGATGTACTGCATGAACTGGCTCACCGACGCTTTGTGCGATGGCGTCACCAGCAGATGCACATGATTGGTCATCAGCACATAGGTGTGTATCAGGCAGGCATGCCGCTCAGCGCCCTCGGCCATGTCGGCAAGGTACCTGCGGTAGTCAGGCGTATTGAAAAATACTCGCTGGCGGTCATTCCCCCGATGAATGACATGTACAGGAACACCGGCGACGAAAAATCGAGGTTTGCGCGGCACTCGGAAGCATCCTTGCATAGCCTTGCCAGCGAATATTCTAAGCTGCCAGGCACAGTCGTTGACACGTCAAAAGCGGTTGGTGGTCATGCCCCGGAGCGAAAGTGGGCTTCGCGAAAAAAAGGGGTCTGACCCCTTTTACTCGAGGAACGAAGGGAACAAGAATAAGGGGTCTGACCCCTTTTTGTGTTTTTAGAATAGTTTGCACATAAAGGGCATGCTGTTTACGCCTAATCAGTCTTACCAGCCTGATGTTTTGTAAAAGCAAGTCTTTCGGAGGCCGGTTTTGACGATTATGGAGCGTTTTTTAGTTTTATTATCTATAAAAAAGTATTTGGATAAGCCTTGGCGGTATTAAAAGACAAGTGCATGGCGACCTGGCGGCGCTTCGTCATGATTATGTTCAGGTGAGTGCTATACTCAGCGAAAATAACAGTCAGGAAGCTGCCCGCGTTACTTGACAGTTCCTGCCCGAGAATCGTTGAACACGCGCCGAGGATCGCAGTAGCGGCCCGCGCCACCGCCGACACGGTCACAGGCGAGTTCAACCGGAGGGCCGTAAAATGAAGCGCCATTACTACATCAGCGACGATCTGGACGACCTCGAGCAGGTTGAGCTGGAATTGGAGCAAGCCGGCATAACCACGCCGCAGATCCACGTCCTTAGCGAAGACGACGCCGGCGTTGAAATACGCCACCTGCACCAGGTGGAAGCCGTGCTCAAGAAAGACGTGGTCCACAGTACCGAACTGGGCGCCGTAATCGGCGTCATCGCCGCGGCCGCCGTCTTACTGCTGTTCTGGATTTCCGGCCTGACCGAGAGCTATACCTGGGTCCCGGCTATTTTCCTGGCCGTGGTCGTGCTCGGTTTTTGCACCTGGGAGGGCGGCCTGATCGGGATCGGTGAGCCCAACGTCGACTTCAAGCGCTTCCAGGACGACCTCGACGCCGGGAGGCACATACTCTTTGTCGACGTGCACAGCGAACAGGAGAACGCGCTACAAACGGTGATGCGCAACCATCCAAAACTGGACCATGCGGGAGATGGCTCCTCTGCACCCAGCTGGTTTGTCTCGCTGCAGCAGAAATGGGCTGAATTCATGCGCGTTGCGCCATGACGTAAGTAAAACAGGCCCCGCGCAAAGATATAACAAGCGGGGGCACTGGCGAACAATGATGTAGCCTGCGCTGGCCGAGACGCCATAGCCGCGGGCATAGATTCAGCAACACCGTAGAACAACGCATTAGAACAGTTGAACGGAGCTGCTATGAAACTGGTCGTAGTCCTGATCGTGCTCGTCCTCGGGTCACTGGTGTTCCACTGGTGGAGCCCCTGGTGGTTTACGCCGCTCGCCTCCAACTGGAGCCCGATCGATACCACTATCGACATCACGTTCTGGATCACCGGCGCGGTATTCATCGCTGTCAATCTGTTCATGGCCTACGCCATCTTCCGCTACCGCCACAAGGCCACCCAGCGGGCGCACTACGAACCCGAGAACAAACGCCTTGAGACCTGGCTGACCGCAATAACCGCGATAGGCGTGGCAGCCATGTTGGCGCCCGGCCTGGCGGTGTGGGCTGACTTCACCAGCGTTCCAGAGGAAGCGGACGTGGTCGAAGTCCTGGGCGAGCAGTGGCAATGGAGCTACCGCTTCCCCGGACCGGATGGCGTGCTTGGAGAAGTCGCGGCACACCACATGGGGCCGGATAACCCCTTTGGCATGAATCCCGCAGACCCGAATGGCAGGGACGACATTCTGGTCCGCGACAACGAACTACACCTGCCGGTGGACCGGCCGGTGAAGCTGCTGCTGCGCTCCAAGGACGTACTCCACAATTTTGCCGTACCCCAGTTCCGGGTCAAGATGGACCTGGTCCCCGGGTCGGTGAGCTATGTCTGGTTTACCCCCACACGCACAGGAAATTACGACGTCCTGTGCATGGAGTTGTGCGGGATCGCGCACTACGCGATGCGCGGGCGTGTTGTGGTGGACAGCGCGGACGGGTTCGAATCCTGGTTGGGTCAGCACTCAAGCTGGGCCGACATCAGCAGTCAGCCGCCGGGTGATCCCGCGGCAGGCAAGGCTCACTACGCCACCTGTTCGGCCTGTCACGGCGCCGACGGCGCGGGTAACCAGGCCATGAACGCGCCCGCGCTCGCCGGCCTGGAGGGCTGGTACGTGGAGCGCCAGATGCGCTATTTCCAGCAGGGCATCCGGGGCGCCCACGAGAAGGACACCTACGGTCAGCAAATGGCGCCCATGGCCAGAACAGTGGCCTCGGAACAGGCACTGCGTGACCTGGTCGCCTACGTGGAGAGCCTGCCCGCGAATAATATCGAGGACACCGTGAGCGGTAACAGCAGCCGCGGCAAGTCCCACTTCAATACCTGCGGCGCCTGCCACGGTAGCCGCGGCCAGGGTAATTACGCGCTGCAGGCACCCCGGCTGGCGGGAATGCAGGACTGGTACCTCAAGCGCCAACTGCATAATTTCAGGCAGGGCATCCGCGGTACCCACGCAGACGATAACTACGGTCACCAGATGGTCCTGATGGCCCGCTCACTGCAAAACGAACAATCCATTGACGACTTACTGTCCTATGTGAACACCCTCTGACAGAGGGGGTCACCAGGCGGGGAGAGGTGATGCAACACACTGCAATAGCCGACCAGACCGCGCATCTGCATGATCCGCAGAGCTTCATTACACGCTACATATGGAGCCAGGATCACAAGGTGATTGCTATTCAGTATGGCCTAACTGCCATATTTGTCGGCCTGGTGGCGCTGGTGCTTTCTGGCCTGATGCGGCTGCAACTCGGCTTCCCCGACACCTTTGACTTCATCACGCCGGGCGCCTATCTGCAGTTCGTCACCATGCACGGAATGATCATGGTGATCTATCTGCTGACCGCGCTGCTCCTGGGTGGCTTCGGGAACTACCTGATCCCGCTCATGATTGGTACGCGGGACATGGTTTTCCCCTACTTGAATATGCTCAGCTTCTGGATGTACCTGCTGTCGGTGATCATCCTGCTGAGCAGCTTCTTCGTCCCGGGCGGCCCAACCGGCGCCGGCTGGACCCTGTACCCACCACAGGCCATTCTCCAGGGCACGCCGGGCTACGACTGGGGCATCATCCTGATGCTGGTATCGCTCGCGGTGTTCATCGTGGCATTCACCATGGGCGGGCTGAACTATGTCACCACGGTGCTGCAGGCCCGCACCCACGGCATGACCCTGATGCGCATGCCCCTGACAATCTGGGGAATCTTTACCGCCACCATCCTGGGCCTGCTCGCGTTTCCGGCCCTGCTGGTGAGCGCGATCATGATGCTTCTGGACAAGGTAATAGGCACCAGCTTCTTCATGCCGGCACTGGTGTCGATGGGCGAAACGCTGGATTACACCGGTGGCAGCCCGGTACTGTTCCAACACCTGTTCTGGTTCTTCGGCCACCCGGAAGTCTACATCGTCGCCCTGCCCGCCTTCGGCATGGTGTCTGACGTGCTCGCCACTCACGCGCGCAAGAACATCTTTGGCTATCGCATGATGGTCTGGGCCATCGTCGCCATCGGCGGCCTGAGCTTTGTAGTCTGGGCCCACCATATGTATGTGAGCGGGATGCACCCGGCATTTGGTTTCTTCTTTGCCACCACGACGCTGATCATCGCGGTACCCACGGCGATCAAGGTGTACAACTGGGTCCTTACCCTCTGGCGCGGCAATATTCACCTGCGCGTACCCATGCTGTTTGCGATCGGCTTTATCTTTACCTTCGTGCATGGCGGCCTGACCGGCCTGTTCCTGGGTAACGTCATCATCGACGTCCCGCTTTCGGACACGTACTTCGTGGTCGCGCATTTCCATATGGTGATGGGTGTGTCGCCGATTATGGTCCTGTTTGCCGCAATCTATCACTGGTACCCACTGATGACCGGACGGATGCTGAATGAGACCCTCGGCAAGGCGCACTTCTGGCTCACCTTCCTGGGCACCTACGCCATCTACCTGCCCATGCATTACCTGGGCTTCCTCGGTGTGCCGCGACGCTACTTCGCCATGGGGAGCACGGACTTTATTCCCGAGTCAGCGCTTTCGCTGAATGCCTCGATCACGGTCTCTGCCCTGATTGTCGGCCTCAGCCAGCTGATCTTCCTGTTTAACGTGTTCTGGAGCCTGCGCCGCGGAGAGAAGGCCGGTCACAACCCCTGGGGCGCTACCAGCCTGGAATGGCAAACCCCGGACGTGCCGCCACGCCACGGCAACTGGGGTGCGCAACTGCCGCAAGTACACCGCTGGGCCTACGATTTCAGTGTGCCCGGCGCGGCAGAGGATTTTATTCCGCAAAACCACCCGGTGAGCGACGCTGAGCGCAGCAATGCAGCACGGGAAGGAGGTCCGGCATGAAAATATTTGGCACCCTGCGCGAAAAACCCTGGCTCCACGAGACCGCTCTCGCCGCTGGACAGCCAGCACCGATAAAGGATGCTCTGGGACCTGCGCGCATAGCGCTGCGCTTTGTCATGGCCGTGGTTGCCGTGCTCTTCTCTCTGTTCATCATTACCTACCTGTCTCGCTCCCAGTATCCTGATTTTCAGGCACTGGCGGGTCTGCCCTGGCAGCCCTTCACCGACCCTGGACGCCTGTGGTTCAACACCGGCTTGCTGGCAGTGAGCAGCGTGGCCCTGCAGATCGGTGTTATGACTACCCGGCGGGGCAATACCAGTGGCACCGTTGGCAGCATCAGTGTCGCCATGCTGTTCGCCATTGCCTTCCTGCTTGCGCAGCTGGACTTGTGGAACCGCCTGTATTTCATGGGTTTCTACGTGAGCACCAATCCAGCTAACAGCTATTTTTACCTGCTGACCGCGGTGCATGGGCTGCATCTGCTCGGCGGCATGATCGTTCTGGTGAATATTGTCTTTCGCATGTGGTACGACAAGTCCCTGACCGGTCTCAGCGGCGCGCTCGGCTTGTGCAGCCAGTACTGGCACTTCATGTTGCTGGTCTGGCTGGTGCTGTTTGCCCTGCTCACGGCCTCTTCCGAAACCATCAACGCCCTCGCGGCGATGTGCGGATTCTAGCCATGACAACCGAACAACAAAGCGATGCGTATACCCAGCCCGGCGTAGCAGGCATGGTCGCCGATTGGTCCGCCGACAAGCAGGCTTTCGATATGCCCTGGGGCAAGCTGATGATGTGGGTCTTCCTGCTCAGCGACACCTTTATCTTCAGCATATTTCTCATTGGCTATATGAATGTGCGGATATCCGCTACCGAGCCCTGGCCCAACGCCAGCGAGGTTTTTGCCCTGGAAATCGCCGGGCAGCACCTGCCCCTGATCCTGATCGCGATAATGACCTTCGTACTGATCACCAGTAGTGGCACCATGGCCATGGCCGTCAACTACGCCTACCGTCGCGACCGGCGCAAGACCTTCCTGTTGATGGCTGCGACCGCCCTGCTCGGTGCCTCCTTCGTTGGCATGCAGGCCTTCGAGTGGACCAAGTTAATCGAGGAGGGCGTGCGCCCCTGGGCAAACCCGATGGGGGCTGCCCAGTTCGGTTCGGCCTTCTTTATGATCACGGGCTTTCACGGCATGCATGTGACTGCCGGCGTCATCTACCTGACGGTCGTCGCCATCAAAGTGGCACGCGGCGACTACGAAACGAAGGGCTATGCCATCGTCGAGATCACCGGGCTGTACTGGCACTTCGTGGATCTTGTGTGGGTATTTATCTTCGCGTTTTTCTACCTGTGGTGAGGTCATGCAATGAGTGAAACCGCCGGCCAGCAGCACCCGATTGGCATCTACCTCAAGATCTGGCTGTTGCTATTTATCCTGAGCACCCTGTCCTACCTGGTGGACTACTTTCAGTTGCAGGGCTATCTGCGCTGGTCGCTTATCCTGTTGTTCATGTTCCTGAAGGCGGGCTTCATCCTGGCGATCTTTATGCACCTGCAGTGGGAACGCCTGTCACTTAAATACGTACTGTTCCTGCCAGTGATAGCGATTATGGTATTGATCGCCCTGATGTTCATCGAGGGTGACTATACCAACATCACCCGACATCTGTTCTTTGATACCTGACGCGAGTTGGCAATGAGTATTTCTCACCGTCGCCGCCTGCTGGTGGCATTTATCAGTGTGAACCTGGGGCTCCTCGCCCTGGCGGCCTACGCCGTGCTGCAGCGGCCAATTGCCATGCCCCCCATCCAGGGCGTGCTCATGGAGGAAGCCCGGCCCGTTCCTGAATTCGAGTTGATCGATCACCAGGGCGCGCCCTTCGACAACGACGACCTACAGGGCGAGTGGCACCTGGTTACCTATGGCTTCACGACCTGCCCGGATATTTGCCCAACCACCCTGAGCGAGCTGAATCGATTCAATCAGATCCTGGAGCAGCGCGGCGTGGCACCGCCCCAGGTGCTGTTCTACAGCGTGGACCATCGACGCGACACGCCCGCTCAGCTGGCGAGCTACCTGCCCTTCTTTAACCCCGAATTTGTTGGGCTCACCCATCGCGATGACCCTGCCAACAAGCACCTGGCGTTTGAACGGGGCCTGGGCATCGCCGCCCGTCTGGAGCCACTGGACAACAGCGCCGAATCCATCGAAGACAACGCCTACCGGGTGAGCCACGGCGTCACGCTATTGCTCCTTAACCCCTCAGGCGAACTCCGCGCCGTCTTCAAGCCAGAGCGCAGTGCCACTGGCATCCCCGCATTTGACTCACTCACCCTGGCCGAAGACTATATCGCCGTACGCAACCACTTACGCTAAAAAAGGGGTCAGATCCCTTTTTGGCAGTTAAAAAAAGGGATCTGACCCCTTTTTTCTGACCCCCTTTTTTTCACAGGAGGGCAATATGGCCGGGGGCTTTGCCAAAGACGGTGCCGTCCAGGAGCAGATTGATGCCAGCCTGGAGGACGAGATCAAGCGCGCTCGCAGTCAGCTGCCGAAGGGCGAAAGCGCACAGGAATGTGATGAGTGTGGGAAGCCGATTCCCGAGGCCAGGCGCAAGGCGATACCCGGCGTGCGCCTCTGCGTTGCCTGTCAGGAGATTATCGACCAGGAACAGGCGGCGTCCACTGGTTACAACCGCAGAGGCAGTAAAGACAGTCAGCTGCGCTAGCAGGCACTTGGGCCAACGCGGTTACGCGCCGGCGCCGAGCACCGTTTATTCAGGGGAGAGTACGGCGAACGCCCAACCAGCCTGAGTGTAAGACGCCAGCAAGTCCGTGATGCGGCCAATGGCCGCCGGCAGTGAGCTCGGGCGCCGATAACGCTTCCCCGGGGCAAGGACAAAGGCACGCGCCTCACGGGGCTCGCCACCGAGGAAATAACGCACGCGCGGCTGTTTACGCAGGTTGCGCACCCAGAAGGAGCGCTCGCCTCGCGCCGTGGTAATAAGCACGTAACGCCCCAGGCGCAATGACAACAACGGCGTCCGGCGTGTTGCGCCACTCTTGTGCCCGGTTGACTCCAGCAGGATCAACCCACCGGGCGCGCAGCGGGGTGAACCGATACCGCGCCGCACGGCCGGCTCCACAATCCGGTTCAGTTTGCGAAAAAACTCTCGTTCAAGTTTCTGACGATCCAGGGACACAGCGACTCCGTTCAGGGCCAATTGCCTGTTTTAACGCAGTCCGCGGCCAGCTGGATCACTGGCGCCCCACCGCACCAGTAGGAGGGCTATTCTTCAAGCCAGACGCTGGCCTGCCGTTCCGCAAGACGCACCAGGTCACCCTGGGCCAGACCCACGTCGAACATGTGCAGGCCCCAGCCAGGCAGGAAATCCGCCACATCGTCTACCCGGGGGTCGTCGGGGTTGCCATTGATCGTAATCGCGAGATAGCCCTTGCCATCCTGCTCAATACACTCGCCCTCAAACAGGCCCGGCAACTTCACAAATGGCGTGCTGATCGCTTCGTTACGCTCCGGGTCGGTATAGGGCGGCAACTGCGAGGCGGAGAAAACAGCGTCGAGCTCGAGCCGGCCGCCCCCGAGGTCCACGGGGTGGGAGCAGGCGGCGCGGGTATCAGGGCTGTCTGTCACGCCGAACAGGGCCTCACCCTCCTGCGGCGGTGCCGTGGCGCGAAAGCTGGAGTAATTGACGAAGCAGTTTGTCTCATCATCAAACGTACAGGGCGGGGTGGCCTCAAAGGTAGCCCCTGTCTCAGCGTCCACAGGCAGTGCCACAGGAATACCGATGAGGTGCGCAGCGATCATCCTGTCCGCCAGATAGGGGTCGACCTCGATTTCCTCCCTTATCAGGTTAATCAGGTGCGTGGTGCCCTGTGAGTGGCCGATTAGAATGAACCCACGCCCGTCGGCATTGGCAATGTAATGCTTGAAGGCATCCAGCACGTCACCGTAGGCAGTGGCCTGCAGCTCCGGGTCGCCAAACTTGCCAGCGAACAGGGCCGAAATCGTAATCTGACGATAGACCGGTGCGAACATCCTGCAAACCGAACGGTACCGGGCGGCCTGGGAGTAAGTGACGCTGATTTCACTGTCCGCCACCAGGTCGGAATTGTCCGTGCTATCTGCGCTGATCGTGGGGTAGACATAGAAGCAGTCCACCGCGGGATCGTCACTCGCGGTGAACGCTTCCGGCTGTGTGGTGCCATCGGGAAAAACGAGTGTCGCCGAGATGTCCCTGGAACATACATTGGCATCGTCCGCCAGGTCAGGACGACACAGCCAGTTGTCCGGGGCGTCGTACTGCTCGCTGGTGTAGCCTTCAAAAGGATTCGGGTCGCTGCCCTGTGGCAGTACGTCCTGCGCAGTGCGATCAGACCCATCGCTGCACGCCACCAGACCAATCAAGAAAACCAGCAAGAGCGCTACTCTCATAACTACCTCAAATACATTTCCCTGGGCCAGCACCACCTGGCCGGCGGTACTGCGAGCAAAACCTTCTGCGTCCAATGTCCCTTCTCCTCCGGCAAATCATTCCAGGCAGCGACCGCACTGTGATCTGCAGGAACGCCAATGTGCACAAGCCTGATCGTACCGCGCGCAATGGCATGCAGCTACCGTCTATAGTGACATCATCGCTACCTGATCGTGTGGTGGGCAATTTGCCATACTGCTTATCCCATGTGCTCGGGCGCACGCATGGCTCAGGGACTACGGTGACGGTGTACTTGTTTCTTGGAGCACCAAACTGGCTTCATTCATCTGAAAACAATGTCGCTCTGACAGCTATCAGAATTGAAAAAAGGGGTCAGACCCCTTTATTGAAGGCGCGCACCGTTCCCGCCGCGAGTATGTGGAGTGGTTTTGAAAAGGGATCTGACCCCTTTTTGGATGCTATTCAATAGGGAGATGGAGGCTCGGGTCGGAATCGAACCGGCGTACACGGAGTTGCAGTTCCCCCTGAAAAGGCCCTTTGGGCTGGAACCCGCATCACAACTATACACCTCTTAGCTTCACTTGCCATTGATTTGCTGTAAGAATCATGCTCACTGCACATTTAGTGCACACGGATATGTCCAAGCCACGGCTTTTGGCGGCCATGAATCAATGATTCAGGATTAGGTATTGGTTATTTTTTAACCGAAATCTCGGCATGGTGTATGCAGAATTTTAGCCGCGGATGTTAACTCCGTGTACATCCCTTAAACACTTGTCGAAGGGGCAGGAATGAAACTAATAAAATACCGGGTAAGGAAATTTCGTTCAGTTCAAGATAGCGGCTGGCTCACCTTGGATCGAGTAAATGCCCTAATGGGTGAGAACGAGTCTGGTAAGACGAATCTGTTATTGCCGTTATGGAAACTCAAACCATCTTTCGGTGGTGAAATCGACCTGGCGTCCGACGCTCCTAGAGGCGAGTATTCCGAGATTCGCAAGTTGGAGCCAAAGGAAAGGCCTGTCTTCATCACCGCTATATTTGAGCTATCGTCCGACGAAAGGACAACGATAGCGAGTATCGCCGAGTGTCCTAGTGACTGGGTGGCGAAAGTAAAGATCTCAAGAAAGTACGACGGCAAGTATTTAATTAGCTTCCCTGAAGAGGACCCCACAAGGTCTGTGAACCGAACAGAGATTCTGGAGCCACTGTCCAGATTTCTGCACTCCTTGGATCAGTTGGAACCAAATAAGACTGACACGCGGCCAAGAGAAGTATTTCTCAGCGTCCTCTCCCCACTTATACGCGACATAGAGTCCGGAGAAGACAAAGTAACGAGTCCTGACGTCCAGCGTATTCGAGAGGTAGTTGAGAACCTCGACGTTAATAACGTTAGCAAAACGGGGGGTATTCTTGAACTGCACGAGACGTGTCTCGACGCGTTGGGGTTGATAATAGAGCAGGTGTCAGTTGATGTTCCCACCCAGAATAAAGAAGCGAGGCTTGAGGCGTTAGCGTTGTTACCCAACTTCATTTATTACTCTAATTACGGAAATTTGGATGGAAGCATTTATCTTCCTCGAGTAATCGCTGACATGAAGCGCGAAGATCTATCTGAGCGCGAGGAGGCGAAGGCGAGGACGCTAAAGGTTTTGTTTGAGTACGTACAGCTTGACCCTGCCGAGATCCAAAGCATGGGTAAAGAGCTACCGCCGAACGCAAATCAGGATCAGATCGACGCCAAAACAGATGAGATCAGAGAACGAACGATACTACTAACGTCGGCCGCTAGTGCCATGACCAGAAAGTTTGCGGAGTGGTGGAGGCAGGGCGAGTACGTTTTTGAGTTCAAAGCGGACGGTGATCATTTCAGAATTTGGGTCTCCGACAAACTTCGGCCTGATCCCATTGAGCTAGAAAATCGCTCTACGGGACTTCAATGGTTTTTCTCCTTCTTCCTCGTTTTTCTTAATGAACGAAATGACACTCACTTCGGGTCTATTTTGTTACTTGACGAGCCCGGCATAACACTACACCCGATAGCCCAGAAAGATCTGTTCTTATTTTTTGAGGGCTTGTCGCAGGACAACCAAATCATTTACACAACTCACAGTCCTTTTCTAATGGACCCTGACAAGCTGGACCAGGTTAAAGCCGTCTTTGTCGATGAACATGGCCACAGCTGCGCCTCCGACGATCTTCGGTCAAGAGCACGTATTGATAACTCAAGTGAACAGAAGGCAGTTTATCCTGTGCATAGCGCGTTAGGATTGACAGTCTCAGAGGTTCTTTTTACAGGCTGCTCAGTCTTGCTCGTGGAGGGCCCGTCAGACCAATATTACCTTAGCGGCATCAAGACACTTCTAATTGCGAAAGGATTGCTGAACCCCTCACGTGAACTATTGTTCGTTCCAGCTGGCGGGGCAAGGGGTATAAAGTCTACTGCTCAAATACTTTCTTACGACGAAAACGACTACCCTCACGTACTAATGGATAGCGACAACCAGGGGCGTTCTACCAAATCTGCACTTCTAAGTAACTTGTACTCCGGCCGTGAATCTCACGTACATGAAGTGGGAGACTACATCCCAATTGAAAATGCCGAGGTTGAAGACTTTACCGATACCACTCTCGTAGCAAGAGTCGCTAGCAGGATGTTCAGAGGCGGCGAAGACGATTTTGAAGATGTTTTTGACCCTGTAAAGCCAGTAGTCCCACAAATCGTTAACTACTGCAAATCGGAGAAAATCGAACTTGTACAAGGCTGGAAGGTGGATCTCGCGAGGCAGGTTAAACGCCGAATGCTAAAATCAGCGTACTCAGATGCCATAGATGATTCATTGCTGCACCGCTGGCAAAGCCTCTTCGATAGCTGGTTAAATACCGAGTAAGAGGTCCGCGCCGTGGTGCTGGGCAATCAACCCCAGCCAGGGCGGCGCGGTGCGTGGTGATGATCAGCCATTCAAGGCTGCACGCGCCCTACGATTGATGGAATCAGGGGGAAGGCAATGGAGGAAACCCACCCCCTCGCATGATCAATCGCTATACCGGCTCATGCCCTCCGGTATTCAATAAACTTTTCCAACGCCGGCGCTGGGCAATCCATGCTCACCAGCCAGCTATGCATGTGCTCGGTCGGCAGCTTCGGACTGTCAGGGATCCATTTGCCAGCACCGTCGCTAAGATCTAGGAACTGTATCTGCCACACCTTGCCCACGATGTGCCCAGTGCGGTCGATACCCACCAGGCGATGCATATCGTTAACGTCGATGACTACGCGAGGCATAGGCCTACATTCTGGGGCGTACGCCTGAAATCGCGCTCCTCCTGATCAGATGGAGGCTTGGCGAGGACCGACTCAAATTCACGGGCAGTCATATATTCGTGTTTATCCCAATATCGACCGTCTTTCGTCATTCGCGCGGACTCAAAACGCCACCTGGTGCGACCCAGCCAATCCAGCCGACTGCGAGCACGCAGGTCCTCGTGGAAGTAAATAACCATGTTTGCCCTCCCGGTATTCGCCCAGGGACCGAAGTCCCCGGGCGGAAGGTCTCACTAGGAGATATTCTCGGAACCGATGCAGAACGCGACAGGGTGCCGCACGGCAATGTCCATCTGGGCAATAACGCGAACGGTCACAGAGCCCTTCAGGAAGTTGCTGCCGTAGGGGTCAGCGTCCAACTCGATGCCACCCCACATTCCCACAATCATCTGGCTCCAATCGCCCAGAATCATGTAGCTGGCGGGGACGTTCTTCGTCGCGAGACAGCGATAGTCGTTCACGCGGCCGGCTTCGAGGATGAAGTTGCCCTCAACGCCCGATGCCTGGCGCGGCGTAGTTTTCATTGCCGCGTGGATCGTTGGCGTGGTCAGGTAGACCATGCCGGTCCCTATCCCGTTGTCGTCGGCGATGAGCTCTTCCATCTCGACCACCTCGGCAAAGGTCGGCGTCGACCCGGCAAAATCCAGCACGTTGACACCGGTCTGGTTGATCACGCCCAGCGGTTTATTGCTGGAGCCGGGACCCGCGATTGCGTTGGCGTCGATTTCTACTCCGATCATGTTGGCGAGGTCGCCACGGATGATCGTTTCAATACCAGGCGCGGACTGGACCAGCATCTTGCGCGAGAAGGTCGTAGCGCCCCCCACAAACTTCGGTGAAAGCGTTACCTGGTCGAATGTGGGATCACTCTCGGTGATTGAATCGGCATTGTCGCCCGCGATCCAGTAAGCCGTGGTGGTCCCTGTCTGGCGCGGGATATCAACATCGCCAACCAGCCCGGTCAGCATCGTCGGACCCAGGCCCATGACCAGCGACTTGTTGCGCAGCACGTCGATAAAGCTGCCCGCCAAGTGATCGACGGCAATGGTTGAGCTGTTCGTGCCGCTGGCTGTCACCGCACGGGTTTCCTGCAGCACCTGCCACGGCACGATGATGCTGGATGAGGTCTCCTGCCGCTGCTCTCGTTTGATGTCCTCGCTGATCTCCAGTTCCAGAGAATTGCGGGGTGCCTTCGCAGGGTCGGCCAGACTGCGAATCACGTTGGTGATGGAGTATTCGTTCATCGCACGACCATAACGGGAATCGTCCGCAGGGACACCAGCATAATTCGCGCTGGATTCGGCCTTGCGGCGCGCCTGGGCGTTTTCGCGATCTACCTCGCGCAATGCTTTGCCGTGGAAATCCGCCACGCTCCAGCCTTCGGTGATTGCCTGCAGGCCCAGGGTGCTCTTGTCCAGTTTTTCGGCCATTGCCCGGATATCCGCTACGCGCTTTCGCTCGGCTTCGTCTTTCTGGATCGGCTCCCGGCGCTGTTCGCCAGTTCTAGTTTCTTCAGTTTCCATAGTGTTACGTCCTCGATAAATTCCGGAATTGACATCCGCCGGCGCGGCCACGAGTGACAGCTCGAGCGGTGCCCAGGCGAACCGGTAGACCGGTAGGCCCTTCATTTCGCCTGCTTCAATTGGGTCGGATGTTTGATAGCCAACGCTGACATTCCGCACGATCTCGCCGCGGATATCCTCGGCCAGTTCCGCGGCCCTGGCAGAACTCCCCAGACGAATTACGCCGCGCAGCTTGTCGCCATCAACGCGCGTTTCCTGGAACACGCCGATATTGACCTTGCTTTGGTCGTGGGATTCGATCAGGGGAAGGGGGGCGCGAGAAAGATCAACGCGCGACATATCCAGCACTTCGTAGAAGTCACCACGCAGCACAGGGGTTTCGGTCGCCGCTACAGCAGGGAATAGGTTTCCGCTGTTCGCTTTGCGATCCAGGGTGAAAGTTCGGGAGCGTTGGTTATCCATGTGCGACTCCAGCAGACACAAATTTACCTGGCGACTGCTCGCCAGAATTGGTCCTACTGAGCCTCACGGACTCTCGGCACACGGGCCGCCGACGTTTACGCCGGGTTTGAGGGATCACCGCACCACTTCCGCGTGGTCAGCGACAGGGCAGCTACCTGCCAAAATGCAACGCAACACCGTCGCATGAGTGCGCGATTTCGTATCACGCACCAATACTGTATAAAAAAACAGCATCACGCGCAAGGCTCGTTATCGGTCGAGTAAACGTCATCTGCTGACAGCTCCTCGAGCGCCTCGCGAATCTGCCGGTCGATGATATCCTTCGCCTTCTCAAGTGATACGCCGACTAGCTGAGGTGCTACCTTGGGCGGCATTGATAGCAGCTTTGCCCGCACGTTGGCATAATCGTCGCCGATCACCCGGGCCACATCCTCCACGGGTATCAGCTCACCTTTCAGCCGATCCTCATCCAGGGCCGCTATGTTCGCCTGGTGATGCGTCAGGCGCGCACGCTCCTGCTGCGCGTCCAGGGCGTCCTGGTTGGCCTTCACCTGCCCGGTGGCCATTCCGCGTAAATATTGGATGTAAGCCACCCGGCAGTGGTCAATGTTGAGTCCGCCGGCCCCCCGCCCTGGTGGGATAATCCCCCGCTTGATCAACGTCCGCACCTGGCGGTCGGTCAGGTCTATGTGTTCAGCGACTTCTTTCTGTGTGGCCATTGTGGGCCCTCCTGGGCGTGTGGAAGCGGAAGTCACATTGCGGCCCAAGTTTCTAGCGAAACCACGCGCTCCGCGACCCCCGCAGTGTTATGGGTCAGGAAGGACCCGAAGTTTTCACGGCTGCAACCCGTAAAACGCTGTTCATCATGCTTCGCTTGAATTGCTGCTCATTCGCAAACGGCCCGGTGGTCGTCCAGGTTCCTTGCTCAACCATGTAAATGCCGCCCCAGCGGGTATGTTTACACCACACGATTCCAACGTCTTCGGATTGGTGGCGGGCATTCTCTACGCATGCTTTGCATGGTGCCTGGGGCAGCGGGACGAATACTTGTAAGTTGTCAGCCATGGAAATCTCCTCTGGTTGCTTCCGGTTAAAGACTGCTCATTTAAAGAAAACCTATGGTATTTAATAAGGTGCACAGAAACTGGGCATAGTGAATCGCCCCATCGGTATAGAAACTGGGCCGATAGCGAAACACCATGCACAGAAACTGGGCCGACTTGGGTCCAGAAACTGGGCCGAGCCGTGTATAGAAACTGGGCAGGGTTTTTCGTTATCCACTTCGGGCCCTCCTCTTCGACTCGGGTATTTCATTCAGGTCATACTTGCTTGATTCATTGATCGGCCGCCACCTGATTGCGTACAAGGCGCATACGCCCCCTGGATTCAGAAACCTGCCCTCACGGGTGCATATGATCAGATCGGCGTCCAGGAGTGCGTCACGGGCCTTTTCGATTGTGGTGCGAGACTTCCACCCCCGATTTTTAAGCACATGCCAAGCCAAGGTAAGATCGCCATTGTTTGCCCCCCGGTACTGATACGAGAGCTCTAGCAGCAGGCGGACAGCAGAGGCGCTCAGCTTTATAAAATCGTCGGTCTCCATCAGCCACCTCGGTATGCCAGCAAAGCTGTTCACCTTCGCTTTGCGGCCAGTTGGGGTCATTCCCTTGCTGTTGGCCAGCGCCATCAGCGAAGCCTCGTAAGGCGCCACTCATGAGTTTGTGATTGCTCGCCAAAGCGATTGAGGATCAGCGGCTTGGGCAGGCTGGCGACGATCGTGAGCCCCCTTCTCTCCAATGCCGGACGAATGTAATTCGCCGCTGCGGAGATGTTTCCGATCGAGCAGTCACGCGCAATTTGCGTAGTGGTTGCCACGTCATGACACAACAGGTATTCAACGAGACGGCGCGCCTGTTTTGACCCGGTTTCGCGTATGGCTTCGGCGGCGAGTATCGACACGGTCTGGCGCTCGAATAAGCTCATATGCCACCCCCTAGACCAGAGACTCTTCGGTTTCCAGGTAATCAACCAGAGACGGTATATGGATGTACCATCGGTTGAATCGCTTTCTGAAAACTCGCTGCACAATATCTGGCTGGCAGGCCAGGCGATCGATGATGTTTCGACTTTTTCTGGTGGATAGAATTTCTGGGTGGTCGCGACCGAAGTCGGTGATCAGTGCCACCCCCTCGGGATATTGCTTCAGTAGCTGGTGCATGTGGCTTCCTCACAGCTGTCAATCAGCGTTAGGAAGTGATGCTATGGGGTAGCTGCCGTTTACTCACGACAGCCTTTTTTCCGTTCCTGAAATTTTCTGTATCAGGCGGGGGGCGTGCTGTCCTTGATCAGCCTGTGCAGATTTTCGTGGGGTATTCCCAATGGTGAAACTATTTCGATAAGGATGGCAGCGAAGCGTTCATTGCCTGCATTGGCAATCTCTCCGAATCGGTGCTGGTAAGAATCGCAAACAGAATACACAAAGTTTTTCCTCGGGGAATTCTTGTGCCACCCCCGCCGCTTCGTGTCCGCATCGTCTTTCACTTCGCCCATCCATGTGAGGGCAGAACGCGATAAGCCAACCAGTTTCCCGGCCATTGAAGCAACTTCGCCGGGGCTGAATCTGTGTGGCGGATCTGGGGCATCTAGTTCGCGAAGCGCCGCCCCCTGCTCTAGCGCGGAAAGCGTGGGACGTTTAGCCCGCATTAGCAGTCGGCCAAGCTCTTCAGCTACAACGCGAATTTCATCTACCTCGAGATACGTGTCTTTGGGGTCCGGGTAAACCGCTGTGGCCTCACGTAGCGCCCGGTAGGTCGCCAGGTGGGCTTCCACGTCCTTTATAAACTCGCGGGCAGCTGGCGACTGCCCGTGAGCCTCTGTAACGTAAAGCTTCCAGCTATTGTCCACTCTCGCCACCCCCTCCAGGCTCTTGCTGTGCAACGAAACTCGCGCTCACCTGCTGCGCGACGTCCTGCGTCAAGTGACTGTAGCGCTTGAGCATGTGGCTGGACTTGTGTCCAGTCACCAGCTGGACCATCACCGGGTTCATGCCGGCCTTCAGGGCGGCCGTGGTGAAAGCGTGGCGCAGATCGTGGAATCGGAAATCATCCACCCCCGCGGCGCGCTTCGCCTCTGCCCAATGGGCTCGATAGTTATATGGAGCTGCCCCGGTATTGGTGTTGAAGAATACGAACCCACCCCCACGAAGGGCAAAATCTTGGCGCCGAGCCTTCAGCAGCGCCAGGGCCTCACCCCCAACCACGACTGAACGCTTGTCGCCATTCTTGCTCTTCAGTATCTGAATGTGGCCAGTATCAAGGTCGATATCGCGCCAGGTGAGCCGCTGGACCTCGCTGGCTCGCATGCCGGTGTATAGAGCCACCATCACGAAGGGATACAGGCTCGGCTCGCTGTGGTCCTTTAGCGCCTGCAGGAGAGCCAAGCGCTCAGCATCCGAAAGCAGTCGATTTCGCTCGTTGTTCTCGGACAGCGAGCGAATATGGCAGGGATTGTCGCGGCACCAGTCCCACTCCTCGATAGCGATCCTGAAGACCTTGCTCAGCAGCGCCACCCGACGGTTGATTGTCGATGGAGCCAAAGGCTTGCCTTTGCCTGGGCCTTTTTCAACCACCTTCCCCTGCAGCGCCTTCCGAGCCTCGATCACGTGCGCCTTGCGGATCCGGGACAGCTTCTGCTGCCCCAGTTCCTTTTTCCAGAATCCAAGCACGGTCTGGTGGTACTGCTTCGGACTGTGCTCCTCTATGTAGCGTTCGATCGCATCCGCCACGGTCTTGTTGCTGAGGTTATGGAGATTGCCTTCCTCCAAATCAATTTCAGTCTGGCGCGCCCACCTCTCGGCAGCGCGCCTAGACTGAAAAACCTTTGTCAGCGGCTTGTGGCCTTGCCGGCGCACCCAGGCGCGCCACTTATCCTTTCCATGCTTAGTTACGCTCGCCATGGGCACCCCCTTTTCGTGCTCTTGCCTTCTCGAGCCACTTCCTATTACACAGCTCTGCGGCAAGAGTAAGCCGGTGCTTCTCAGGCAGAGAATCAAAAAGGATTTGAAGACATTCGACCATTTCTCTAGAGGGTTTTTTCTTACTCATGAGTCACCCCCATCCAACAAGTCGAGACGCTCTATGACAGAATCCAGCTCATGCAAAATCTGTCCCTGAAGATAGTCGGCGCCTTGGTCGGCGCCAATGAAGGGACTACCCCAGTCTACGGAGCACATTAGTGCAAGCAGTGATTTTATCTTTATGACTTCGTCTAAGCAGGTCGGTGTGAGCTCGTCCTTGTCAGTCATGATGCACCCCCGGAAGATTCGGTCCCACTAAATGCCAAGTTCACTTGCTCAGCCTTTATCAGCTGAAGAAGCAGTTTTTTCTCGTGGTCCGTGGCTGTTGCGAGTATCGCCTTCAGTTCGCGGTCTTCCTTGGTGGTAGAATCCGATGTAGCCATATGTCACCCCCATACAGGTGTCAGTGGTTAGATTGCGCGGGTGTTCCAGCACCCGCCGCAATCGCCACTCTAACCCGCCCGGGAAGAGATGTGCACATCAAATGCACACGGCGCGACTACTGCGAAGGACCTAAATACCTAAGTATTTGATTTCAGGGGAAAATTGTGGAGGCTCGGGTCGGAATCGAACCGGCGTACACGGAGTTGCAGTCCGCTGCATAACCACTCTGCCACCGAGCCTTGTAAGAGTTGGAACCAAAGCACCACTGGGGCGAAGGGTTTCCTGACATTCGCCTGTTGGCAGACGAATAAGTTGGAGCGGGAAACCGGGTTCGAACCGGCGACCTCAACCTTGGCAAGGTTGCGCTCTACCAACTGAGCTATTCCCGCACTCCTGCGTTTTTTACCGCCGCCGCGGTCGCCGGAACCGGCGAGGCTGGGCGCCCCCCCACAACCATGGCAAGGTTGCGCTCTACCAACTGAGCTATTCCCGCACTCCTGCGTTTTTTACCGCCGCCGCGGTCGCCGGAACCGGCGAGGCTGGGCGCCCCCCCACAACCATGCCAAGGTTGCGCTCTACCAACTGAGCTATTCCCGCGTGCCTGTTTGCATACCACTTTCCAGACCGCGCCATTGTATGAATTGTACCGCCGGAGTCAAGGACTTCCCAAAAAATTTGCCATAACTGCCTGAATTGACGGAATTTTCTTCTCCGTAGGTCAGCTCTGCTCGCGCATGACGTCCCGCGCAGCGTGCAGGTAGATGATCATCGACCAGAGGGTCAGGATGGCGGCGGCGTAGAGCATCAGGTAGCTCAGGGCCAGCAGCCAGCTGGCGTCGGTGTTCGGGTCGATCGCCAGCAGGCCGATGATCGCGATCATCTGGAAGGCTGTCTTGACCTTGCCCACGTAGGAGACCGCCACCGAAGTGCGCTGGCCCAGTTCCGCCATCCACTCCCGCAGGGCGGAGACCACGATTTCGCGGCCAATGATGACGCAGGCGGCCAGGGTAAACAGAATGGTGTCGTGCCGCTCCACCAGCAGCACCAGGGCCACCGCCACCATGAGCTTGTCGGCCACGGGGTCGAGGAAGGCGCCAAACTTGGTCATCTGGCCCAGGCGGCGGGCGAGGTAGCCATCAAACCAGTCGGTAATCGCCGCCACTGCAAATACGCCGGCAGCGAGGAGCAGGTGGTTCTCGAAAGACGCATAGAACAGCACCACCATCACCGGGATCAGGAAGATCCGCATCAGGGTCAGGGTGTTGGGGATGTTGATGCTCAATACTCGGCGCTCCGGCTCAATCCGCCACCGCGTGCAGGTGGTCGTAGATTTGTTGGGCAAGGGTGGCGCTGATGCCACCGATTTTTTTCAGTTCATCCACACTGGCGTTCTGCACGCCCTGGGCACTGCCAAAATGGCGCAGCAGTTCCCGGCGCCGCTTGGCACCCACGCCCGGGATGCTCTCCAGCTGTGACTGCCGCCGGGTCTTGTCGCGGCGGGCGCGGTGGCCGGTAATCGCGAAGCGGTGCGCCTCGTCACGGATGTATTGTATCAGGTGCAGGGCCGCGCTATCGCCCGCCAGTTGCTGCTCGCGTCCGTCCTCTCCCATAACCAGGGTCTCGAAACCGGCCTTTCGGGTCACGCCCTTGGCCACGCCCACCACGCTAACGCCGCTGATCTGCAGGTCTGACAGCACGCCCATGGCCTGCTGTACCTGGCCCTTGCCGCCGTCGATAAACAGGATATCGGGCACGGTGCCCTCGCCGCCCTTGAGGCGCCGGTAACGACGCTCCAGCGCCTGCTGCATCGCGGCATAGTCATCGCCGCCGGTAATTCCCTCGATATTGAACTTGCGGTAGTCCGCCTTGCGCGGCCCGTTCTGGTCGAAGACCACACAGGAAGCCACGGTGGCCTCCCCGGAGCTGTGGCTGATATCGAAGCACTCCATGCGCTCCGGCATCTCCTCCAGACCCAGCACCTCCTGCAGCGCCTGCACCCGCTCCAAAGTGGACTGGCGTCCCGCCAGGTGCGAGGCCAGGTTGGTCTCGGCGGTCTGGCGAGCCAACTGCACCCAGCGCGCCCGGGCATCGCGGACCCGGTGGCGTATCTTCACCCCCCGACCGGCCTGGGCTGTCAGGGCCTCCGCGAGAGCCGCGGCGCCCTCTGGCTGGGCGTTGACGATGATCTCCCCCGGAATCGCGCGCTCGCCAGAGAGGTAGTACTGGGGCAGGAAGGCCGCCAGCACCTCGGCCTCGGTAACCTCGAGTTTCAGTGGCGGGTAGTAGGTCTTGCTGCCCAGCACCCGTGCACCGCGCACAAACAGCACCTGCACGCAGGCACGGCCCCGGTCCACCGCTGCGGCGAGAATATCCAGGTCACCGCTGGCACCCTCGATACCCTGGCTCGCCTGCACGTGTTGCAGTTGGCCCAGCTGGTCCCGGTAGACCGCCGCTTTCTCGTACTCCAGGGCCGCGGCGGCCTTTTCCATATCGTCCGCCAGGCGCACCATCAGTTCGCGGGACTTGCCGTTCAGGAACAGGCTGGTGTTCTCGACCTGCTCGGCGTATTCCTCCTCCGTCACCAGGTTGACGCAGGGGGCCGTGCAGCGGTCGATCTGGTGCTGCAGGCAGGGGCGCGAGCGATTGCGGAAGTAGCTGTCCTCGCACTGGCGCACTTTGAACACTTTCTGCAGGAAGTGCAGGGACTCGCGCACGGCGTGGGCGCTGGGATAGGGACCGAAGTAGCGCCCCTTGCGCCGCTTGGGGCCACGGTGCAGGCTCAGGCGCGGGAACTTGTCGCGGGTGGACAGGAAGATATAGGGATAGGATTTATCGTCCCGCAGCAGGATGTTGTAGGGCGGCTGGTGCGACTTGATCAGGTTGTGCTCCAGCAGCAGCGCATCCACCTCGGTGGAGGTGACCGTGACCTGGATATCGGCGATGCGATTGACCAGCGCCATGGTCTTGGCGGTCAGACCCGAGGCGCGAAAATAGCTGCCCACGCGGTTGCGCAGGTTCTTGGCCTTGCCCACGTAGAGCAGATCCCCCTGGGCATCGTACATCTGGTACACGCCAGGCCGCGTGGTCAGGCGCTTGAGGAAGGACTGGTGGTCAAACTTCGCCACTAGCGCCCTCCCCCGTACACCCTGGGTTCGATGTCCAGGGCCACGTCAAAGCGCGCCGCTACCGAGGCGGCGATGTCCTCTGCCAGGCGCAACAGGGCGGCGCCACTGTTGCCACCATAATTCACCAGCACCAGGGCATGGCCCGGGTGGACTCCCACGCCCTCCTGGCGATGACCCTTCCAGCCACACTGTTCAATCAACCACGCCGCGGCGAGCTTGCAGCGGTCACCGTCCGCGAGCGGGTACACGGGTAGCTCCGGGTAGAGGGCCCGCAGACGATTGGCGTGGTCCACGCTGACCAGGGGGTTCTTGAAGAAACTGCCCGCGTTGGGCTGCACTGCCGGGTCCGGCAAACGCGTCTGGCGCAGGGCCACCACCGCGTCGAAGACATCGCCCGGGATGGGTTGCACCACCCCGCGCTGGTCCAGGGCGTCAGCCAGGGCGGGATAGCTGAGCTGCAGTCGTGGCTGGCGACTCAGGCGCAGATCGACCGCGGTAATGACGAGCTTTTCCCGCAGGGCGTGCTTGAAGATGCTGTCGCGGTAGCGCAGCTCGCAGTCAGCCGCCTCCAGGCTTACCCGCTCGCCGGTGTCGCGGGTGAGCGCGTGCACCGCGACCAGGCAGCTGTCCAGCTCCACACCGTAGGCGCCGATATTCTGGATCGGGGCAGCACCGACGCTGCCCGGAATCAGGGCGAGGTTTTCCAGCCCGTATAGTTCATGCCGCAGGGTCCAGGCAACGAGTGCGTGCCAGGATTCTCCGGCCTGCACCCGCAGGGTGACTGCAGCACCCTCTTCGGCAAGCCGCTCGATGCCGCGACTGGCAAGCTGCAGCACCAGGCCGTCGACATCCCCCGCCAGCACCACATTGCTGCCGCCGCCGAGTGGCAGTAGACGCAGGCCGTCCAGGCGTGCCCGCTCGATCGCCGCCAGAAGCTCGGCCTCATTCCCCGCGCGTGCGAATTGCCCCGCCCGCGCATGCAGGGCCAGGGTGTTGCAGGGCTGCAGGTCGTAATCAGTCTGCACCTGCACCCAGTATCTCCTCCAGCAGGCCATCTACCGCCGCCTCGACCAGGTCCAGCACCTCGCCGAAACCGTCCTCACCCCCATAGTAAGGGTCCGGCACCTCCCGTCGCCCGGCATGCGGGGCAAAGTCCAGCAGCAGGCCCAGGTGGCCACGGTGGTCTTCCGGGCGCAAACGCTCCAGGTCCGCCAGGTTGGACGTATCCATGGCCAGGATGTAGTCAAAACGTGCAAAGTCTGCCCGCGTCACCTGGCGGGCGCGCAGGTCACTGAGATCGTAGCCGCGGCGGGCCGCGGCCTCGCGAGCGCGGGCGTCCGGTGGCCGGCCCACATGCCAGTCGCCCGTACCGCAGGAATCCACCTGCACACGACCTTCCAGCCCCTGCTCGCGCAGGCGCCGGGCGAGCACCCCGTGGGCCGTGGGCGAGCGACAGATATTGCCCAGGCACACAAAGAGCACGGCGCTTGTGCGTTCCCTGCTCACCCTGCCTCCGCCAGGTAGCGGCGCAGGCGCGCGAGATCTTCCGGGGTGTCGACGCCACCGGGCACCGGCTCGCAAGCCACCTCGACGTGAATGCGCTCACCGTTCACCATGGCGCGCAACTGTTCCAGCTGTTCGATCTTCTCCAGGTTTGCCGGCGGCCAGGCCACATAGCGGTGCAGGAAGGCAGTGCGGTAGCCGTAGATGCCGATATGGCGGCACCAGGCCTCACCCGCGGGCATGCTTTCATTGCCGGCCGCCAGATGGTCCCTGGGCCAGGGCACGGGCGCGCGGGAAAAATACAGGGCCATACCCCGGGCATCGCAAACCACCTTGACCACGTTGGGGTTACGCAGGTCCGCAAGTGTCGCAATCGGCTCGCACAGGGTGGCAATGGAAGCCCCGGGGTGCGCCGCGAGGTTCTTCGCCACCTGGTCGATCACTGCCGGCGGAATCAGGGGTTCATCGCCCTGCACATTCACCAGGATGTGCTCATCGTCCAGGCCCAGGCTGGCCGCCACCTCCTGCAGGCGATCCGTGCCGGAGGGATGGGCGGCGTCGGTCAGGCAGACCTCGGCGCCAAAATCCTCGGCCGCGGCCTGGATGCGTGCGTCATCGGTGGCGATGACAACCCGCTCGGCGCCGCTGCGGCAGGCCTGCGCCCAGACCCGCTGGATCATCGGCTGTCCCGCCAGGTCCTCGAGCGGCTTGCCCGGAAGTCGCGTCGAGCCAAAACGCGCGGGTATTACCACAGAAAAAGTCATTCTCGCTCCAACAGGGGCTGCCCGGGGTCAGGCGCGGCGTACTTTCGCCAGTTCGCAGACCGCGTCCAGCAGGTCGCCGGGCAGCTCGGCGCTGATCGGCAGATACCAGGCGTTGGCACCCGCCAGGCCCGCACATTTTACCGCGTCCTTCTCGGTCATGATAATGGGTGCATCGGCAAGGTCCGCGAAATCCGCTGCGGTGTAGGGGTGGTGATCGGCGAAGCGATGCTCCACCGGCGCAAAACCCGCCTCGCGCAGGCTGTCGAAAAACTGCCCGGGCTGGCCGATCCCGGCGACCGCATGCACCCGGGGACTGGCTGCGGGCGGGGCGAAGGCCCGGCGCCGTCCGGGCTCATCGATATTCACCAGTTCCCGGAAGCGATAGACCACGGTGTCGTCGCCCTGCCCACTCCCGCGGGTGAGCACCCGGTCCACCTGTCCCAGGCGGGCTACCGGTTCCCGCAGCGGCCCCGCGGGCAGGCACCAGCCGTTGCCCACCCCGCGACGGTGATCGAGCAGGGCAATCTCAAAGTCCCGCGCCAGGGCGTAGTGCTGCAGGCCATCGTCGCTCAGCACCACGTCGACCCCGGCCTGCTCCAGCAGGTAACGCACGGCGGCGGGACGATCGGCAGCCACCACGCAGGGCGCGCCCGTACGTCGATAAACCAATAGCGCTTCATCGCCGGACTCCCGCGCGCTGCTATGTTCATCGAGACAATAGGGGTAATGCGGTGCCTGTCCGCCGTAACCGCGACTGACCATCCCCGGGCGCAGCCCCCTGGCCTGCAGGGCTTCGACCAGGGCCAGCACGACCGGGGTTTTGCCGGTACCACCGACGGTAATGTTACCCACAACCACCACCGGCACCTCTGCCCGGTAGCTCGCCAGCACGCCGTGCCGGTAAAGCTGCCGGCGAGTGGCGATGACGATGCGAAACAGGCACTCCAGCGGCCGCAGCAGCCACAGCCACCAGGCACCGCGGTACCAGGCGTGCTCGAGGGCCTGCGCCAGATTCATTAGTCCTGGAATTCCTGGTGGTACAGCTGTGCGTAGAGGCCGTCCTGACCCAGCAGCTCCTCATGTGTGCCCTGGGCCACGATCCGCCCTTCGTCCATGACCACGATCCGGTCGGCACGCTCCACGGTCGACAGGCGGTGGGCAATCACGATGGTGGTGCGGTCCGCCATGATCTGCTCCAGGGCGCGCTGGATCCGGTGCTCGGACTCGTTGTCCAGGGCCGAGGTGGCCTCGTCCAGAATCAGCACGGGGGCGTCCTTGAGGATTGCACGGGCGATGGCGATACGCTGGCGCTGGCCGCCGCTGAGGCCGCCGCCATCATCCCCGAGGCGGGTGTCGTAGCCCTGGGGCAGCTGCTCGATAAAGTCCCCGGCATAGGCAGATTCCACCGCAGCGAGCACGGTTTCCCGGCTGGCATTGGCCAGGCTGCCAAAGGCAATGTTGTTGTACACCGTGTCATTGAACAGGGTCACATCCTGTGACACCAGCGCCAGCTGGGCACGCAGGTTGGCCAGCCGGTAGTCGGCGATGGCAACGCCATCCAGGGTAATCTCGCCCTGTTCCAGCTCGTAGAACCTGGCGAGCAGTTGCACCATGGTGCTCTTGCCACTGCCGGAACGGCCCACCAGGGCGACCGTGGATCCGGCGGGAATCTCCAGGGTGACCTCGCTCAGCACGTCCGTGTCGGTGTCCGGGTAGGCGAAACTGACCTCGCGGAAAGCGATATCCCCGGCCACGCGCGAAACCGTGTGCTCGCCCCGATCGCGCTCGGAGGGCTGGTCCAGCTGGCCGAAAATATCCTCGCTGGCTGCCAGGCCGCGCTGGATCACGCTCTGCACGCTGCTGATCTGGCGGATCGGCTTGCCCAGCTGCCCCGCCGCCGTGAGAAAGGCCACCAGCAGCCCGCCGCTGAAGTCCTTGAGGATATCCGGGTCCAGGGCAAACCAGACCAGCAGCGACAGGGCCACCGCCAGCAGGGTCTGGATCACCGGGGTACTCAGCGCATTGGCAAAGGCGAGTTTCAGGCTCTGGTTCCGGTTGTAGTCGCTGGCCTCGCGGAAACGCTCGGCCTGGTAGTCCTGGCCGCCGAACAGGCGCACCTCCCTGTAGGCACCAATGGTCTCGTTGCTCACCTGGGTGACATCGCCCATGGAGGACTGGATGCGCCGGCTATAGCGGCGGAAATGCTTGCCCACCACGGTCACCACCAGAGCGATCAGGGGCGCCACCGCGAAGAACACCAGGCTCAGGCGCCAGTTGAGGTACAGCATGTAACTGATCAGGCCAATGATCGTCAGGCCCTCGGCGAACACGATTTTCAGGGCCTTGGTGGCGGCCCCGGTGACCTGCTCGACATTGAAGGTGATCTTGGAGATCAGCACGCCCTGGCTGTGTTTGTCGTAGTAGGTACTCGGCGCCTCCAGCATTTTCGCAAACAGGTCGCAGCGCAGCTGGTGCACCAGGTTGCGCGACACCAGGTCCATAAAATAGGTACCCACGAAGTAGCCCATGGCGCGAGTGAAGGCAATCGCAATGGTGGCCGCCGGTACCGCGATGCGGGCAAACTCCAGTTTATCCACATCGCCGCTGCCCCAGAGGCTGTAGGCAAAACCCGCGACGATACCGGAGTCCACTGCCTCCGATCCGCTGATGGAATCGAGCAGGAACTGCATCAGATCGGCGAGCAGCACGTTGCCCGCGGAATACAGGGCAAAGCCCAGTACGCTGAACAACAGGATGTACCAGTAAGGCACCACGTAGCCCAGCAGGCGACGATACAGCGCCCAATCGCTCATCCGGCCTTCCCGCGGGATCGGAGGTGCGCGCCGACTCACGAGGCGGGCGCCGCCGCTTGCGCCGGCTGGCGCGTGGTAATACTCAGGTGCACAAAGCCCATCTGGCCCGCCGCATCCATCGCCCGGACCACCGACTGGTGGCTTGCCTGGGCATCGGCGGTGATCATCATCGGCAGGGTAGTATCCCCGGCGGCGATCTTGTAGATCGCGGCCTGCAGCGTGCGCAGGCGGGTATCCACGAGTCGCTCACCATTGACGCGGTAGCGCCCGGTCTCATCCACCATGATTTCAATCCGGTTCTCGGGCGCGTCACGCACCTCGCCACTGGCTTCCGGCAGGTCGATGCTGAGCTGGGTCTCGCGGGTAAAGGTCGTGGATACCATGAAGAATATCAGCAGCAGAAACACGACGTCGATCAACGGCGTGAGGTTGACGCCGACATCCTCGCGACGCTGGCGGCGAAAATTCACCGCCGACCCGCCGCCGTCTCTTCGCTGTGCAGGGCGTCTACCAGCTTGATCGTCTCCTGCTCCAGCTCCACCACGATGCCGTCGATACGCCCGGTAAAGTAGCGGTGCATCACCAGGGCGGGGATCGCCACACTCAGACCCGCGGCCGTGGTAATCAGTGCCTCCGAGATACCCCCCGCCAGCGCGCTGGCATTGCCCGTGCCCTGGGCCATGATCTCGGCAAAGACCTTGATCATCCCCACCACAGTACCGAGCAGGCCCAGCAATGGCGCCACTGCCGCGATGGTGCCCAGGGTATTCAGGTAGCGTTCCAGGTCATGGATCACGTGACTGGCTGCCTCCTGGATGCTCTCTTTCATCACGTCGCGCCCCTGGGCGGTATTGGCCAGCCCTGCCGCGAGAATCCTGCCCAGGGGGGAAGACTGGCGCAGCGCCTTGAGTTTGCCGCTGTCCAGGCCACCGGATTTCAGTTGCTGCCAGACATTGGCCAGCAGGTGCGGGGGCGCGATTTTCTTGGGATTTAGGGTGTAGAGACGTTCAATGCAGATAGCCAGAACGACGATGGAGCAGAGCAGGATCAGCACCATCAGCCATCCACCTGCGGTTACCAACTCGAGCACATCGGAATCCTGTTACGGCAGAAGTAGCTTCATTATACGCACACCGGTCAGCCCGGAGGAACCGGCGCCCCTGCCAGGAACCGGACTTTCCGCCTATTGCCAGTAGCGCGCCTGCCGCTGCCGGTGGGTGATGATCCGGGGCGCCGCCGCGGGCTCCAGCACGAGCTCGATCGCGCCGTGGCGCGCGGTCGACCACCGCCGGGCCCCATAGCCCCCGAAGCGCGCCAACACCGCCGCGTGGGGATGCCCGAAATGGTTGGCATAGCCATGACTGAACACCACGTGGGCCGGCCGAACCGTCTTCAGCAGGGCATGGGAGGAAGAGCTGCGGCTGCCGTGGTGGGCCGCCAGCAGCCAGTCACTGCGCAGGGCGGGTCCCCAGCGGCGCACCAGCGTGCGCTCGCGGTCGACGTCTATATCCCCCGAAAGCAGCACCGCCCGGCCATGAATCCACAACTGCAACACACAGGAGCCGTTGTTGCGCGTCAAGCCGCGCTCCGCGGCCGGGGCCAGCACACGCCAGCGCACTGCCCTGCCCCAGGACTGTGCCTTGCCGGCAATGCAGGTAGCCGCACCGGGTAGGTACGCCAGGTCGGCGCCGACCCACAGTCGGTCGACAGGCAGCGCCCGCTGGAGGGGCCTGAGACCGGCGCTGTGATCCGCGTCGCCGTGACTGAGCACCAGGGTATCCAGGCGCCGGATACCCCGGGAGCGTAGCAGAGGCAGGAGCACATTCTCTGCCTGGGAATACACCCCGGGTACGCCGCCGCCAGTATCGTAGAGCAGGGCATGATCGCGATCGTAAACCAGCACAGAGGTACCCTGACCGACATCCAGAAACAGCAGGTGCACGGCCTCCGGCGTCGCAGTAACCGCCATGCGCGGCGGCAGCAACAGTGGCATCAGCAGCACCGGCGCCCACAGGCGCGCCCGCCAGGCACCGGGGATTACTGCCGCGCCGACGGCGAGCGCCGCCAGCAGATTGGCCATGGGCCCCGGGTTGAGGAAGCGGTAGAGTCCATCAGCGTGATTCGCTACAACCAGCCTGCCAGCGGGCAGCAGGTAATCAAGGGGCCAGGCCGCCGCCCGCCACAGCGGCAGGGCCCAGGCGGACTCCAGGAGCAGCAGCCCGGTACCCAGCAGGGCCAGCGGGATCACGTAAAGGCCCAGCAGGGGCACCAACAGCAGGTTGGCCGGTGCCGCCACCAGGCTCGCCCCGCCGAACCACCAGCTGGACAGGGGCAGCATGGCCAGGGACATAAACAGGTGGGTGCGCAGCGCCGTCCGCCAAAAGGAGGCCCCCGCACGCCACTGCGCCTGCCACAGCAGGCAGGCGACCGCCAGGCAGGAGAGCCAGAAACCACTGCCCAGGCCCGCCAGGGGGTTCAGGCCCAGGACCACCGCGGCCGCGAGCCAGAGATTGCGCCAGGACCCCGCCAGCCGCCCGGCCCAGCCTGCAGCCACGATGCAAACCAGCATCGCCAGGGCGCGCTGGGTCGGCAGGCTGAAGCCCGCCAGGGCGCTGTAGCCCGCGGCGCAAAGCAGGGCCACACCACCGGGTAGAAAGCTGGCGCCGCGAATAGCGCCCAGGCGCCCTGCGGGCCAGCCCAGGCCGCGACCCAGGGCGAAGCCAAGGCCGGCGACCAGGCCAATATGCAGGCCGGATATCACCAGCATATGGGTGACCCCGAAGCGCTGGAACACGCGCCACAGGCCGGCGTCGAGACCGCTGCGGTCAGCGACGGTAACCGCGGCCAGCACCGCGGCGGTATCGCCCGCCAGCGGCAGGCGCGCGAGGGCCTGGCTGACCTTCGCGCGCAGGCGGTGGTGCGCGGCATCCAGCGCATCGCTCGCCCCCAGCCGCTGTGGCGGTCTGCTGGTGACCGAGCCGGTAGCATCCAGCCCCGCCTGGGCGTACCACGCCTGGCGACTGGAAGCAGCGGGGTTGACCTGGCCCCAGGGTCTTTTCAGGCGCACCTGCAGGCGCCAGCGCTGACCGGGCGCGAGCCTGGCATCGCCATAGTAGGCCAGCTGCACGCGTTCGGGGCCGCGGCAGCGTGCGGGTTCGACCCGCTCCAGCACGAACTCGAAGCGCTGCTGTCGCTGAGCTTCCCCCAGGCGGGTCACCACCGGCAGGGAGTCAATCCGCCCGCTCACCTGCAGCACCTCGCGCACACAGTCCACGGGCAGACGATTGGCCTGGTGATGGTGGCCGCTGAAGACGCCCAGGGCGAGGCCCAAGCAGATCCCGCCGAGCAGGGCTGGGAACAGGCCCCGGCAGGCGCTGGCGGCGATACCGCAGGCCGCCAGGCACAGCGCAAACCAGGGGGATGGCAGCACCACCAGGTGACTCGCCCCCAGCACGCCGCTGACCCAGCCCGCGAGCCAGCTGCCCATCAGTGGGCAACCTGTTGAATGTTGGGCATAATGATCTCGCTTGCGGGATCAGCGCGGTCAATTGCGCCTGCCTGCAGTCGAGCACACCCCGCTGCGAGATCAAACGTCCAAACCGACCGGATCGCCATGCCCAAGCACACCCTGAAACAGCTGGTGCCCTCCGCTGCACGGATCAGAGAGATTCGGGTCCTGGGTGTCCTGGGCGACTGGATCTACCAGCCCAACCTCTGGCACATCAACCGCTACTCGGCCTCGATGGCGTTCTTTATCGGGCTGTTCGTGGCCTTCGTGCCCCTGCCGGGGCAGATGGTGATTGCGGCTCTGCTGGCGATTCTGGTGCGCTGCAACCTGCCCCTGTCGGTGAGCCTGATCTGGGTGACCAACCCCGTGACCATGCCGGCGGTGTTCTATCTCGCCTACCGGGTGGGCGCCCTGCTGATCGAGGTGCCGGTGCAGTCAGTTCGCTTTCAGCTGAGCTGGGACTGGGTGTCGGGTACCCTGGTCAATATCTGGCAACCCTTCCTCCTGGGCTGCCTGATCTGCGGCCTGTTCTTCGGCTCGTTGGGCTATTTTGTGATCAGCATGCTGTGGCGCTGGCGCGTGGCAACCCGCTGGAAAATACGCCAGCACGAACGGCGGGTGCGCAAGCAGGCTAACTCCGCTCCTGGTGGAGAATAAGGGCCGGTGCCAGCCGCGCCGCCCGCAGCGCCGGGTAGATCGCCGCCAGGATACACATCAGGAAAGCCACACTGCCCACCAGCAGCACATCGCTGGCAAGCACATCCACGGGCAGGAAAGACACGGGGTAGACGTCGGTATCCAGGAAGCGGAACTCAAGCCAGTGCTCCAGGTGCGCCACCAGTCCCGGCACGAGGAAACTGGTGACTACCCCCAGGCCACAGCCCAGCAGGACCCCGGCCAGGCCGATCAGCGCGCCCTGCAGCACGAACACCCAGGCAATGGCACCGCCCCCCGCCCCCAGCGTGCGCAGGATGGCAATGTCCCCGCGCTTGTCGAAGACCACCAGCACCAGCGACGACACCACGTTGAAGGCCGCCACCGCAATAATCGAGAACAGCAGGATGGTCACCAGGTCGCGGGACAGCTGGATCGCCGCGTACAGATTGCCGTGGCTCTGCATCCAGTTGCGCACGTAGTAACCCGGCGGCAGACGATCCAGCAGTTCCCAGCCGATGCGCGGGGCAGCGAAGATATCGCTGGTCACCACCTGTAATCCGTCCACGGCGCCGTCCAGGCCTGACAGGCTCGACGCACGCGCCAGGTGCACCACGGCGGTGGCCTGATCCAGTTCGGTACCGGTTTGCAGCAGCGCGCGCAGGGTCAGGCTCTCGAAACGTGCGGTCCGGTTTGCGACCGGACCACCGCCGGGGACGACCAGGGTCAGCTCGTCGCCCGGCGCCACCCCCAGTCGCCGGGCGAGCGCCGCACCCAGCACCAGGCCATCCGGATCCGCGGTGAATGCCCGCAGTTCGGACGCGGACAGGGCAGACAACAGTCCCTGCTGCGCCGCCGCGGCGTCTGTGGGCAGGCCGTAACCGCCCGCGGTCTCGATCGCGTTGCCGCGCAGGAACAGGGCATCGAACTGGACAAAAGGCTGCACCGAGTGCACGTCCGGGTGCTCAAGGAGCTGGCCAGCCAGGGTCTGCCAGTCGCCAACGCTCTGGTAGGACAGCACGGACACGTGTGGCACCAGGCCGAGAATGCGCTCGCGCATCTCCTTGTCAAAGCCGTTCATGACCGAGAGCACGGTGATCAACAGGGTGATGGACAGCACCAGGCCCAGGGTGGACAGGGACGAGAGGAAGGTCGACAGGTGCCCGCGCCCGAAGGCATAGCTGTAGCGCAGGGCAATGCGCAGAATTTCGCTGGCTTTCACCGGGGCACCGTGCGCAGGGTCCCGTCGGCCAGTTCCAGGGTGCGGCTCATACGCGCGGCTATTGCCGGGTCGTGGGTGACCACCACGAAAGCGCTTTGCGCCACGCCCAGGGCATCGATCAGGTCCAGCACCTGTCCGGCAGCTCCCGGGTCCAGGTTGCCGGTGGGCTCGTCCATCAGCACGCAGTCCGGCTGGGTGACCAGGGCCCGGGCTATGGCGACCCGCTGGCGCTCACCGCCTGAAAGCTGTCCCGGACGGTGCTGCAGCCGGTGACCCAGGCCCACGCGCTCAAGCATCGCCTTTGCCGCCGCCGTGGCCTCCCCTCGCCGGGTACCGCCGATCAGCAGGGGCATGGCCACGTTTTCGCAGGCGTCGAATTCCGGCAGCAGGTGGTGAAACTGGTAGACGAAGCCAAGCTTGCGGTTGCGCAGGCGACAGCGTGCCGCTTCCGACAGGGTGGCCATATCCTCCCCCGCCATCAGAACGCGGCCGGCGCTGGGATCGTCCAGCCCCCCCAGCAGGTTGAGCAGGGTCGACTTGCCGCTCCCGGAGGCGCCGACAATCGCCACCTTTTCCCCTGGCATCAACTGCAATTCCACATCCTGCAGCACCTCGACCACCCGGTCGCCGTCGCGATAGCTGCGCGCCAGGTGTTCGCACCGGAGCACCGCCTCACTCATAGCGCAGTACCTCGGCGGGTGCCACACGTGCCGCGCGCCAGGCGGGATACAGGGTGGCCAGCAGGCTCAGGAGCAGGGAAGCCAGCACCACCGCCAGTACGTCGCCCCACATCAGGCGCGATGGCAACTCGCTGATGAAATACACGCTGGGATCGAACAGCTTGACCCCCAGCAGCGACTCCAAGGTCGCGGTGACATCGGCGATATTCACCGCCAGGAGCACTCCCAGGGCCGTGCCCACGGCGATACCCACGCCGGCCAGGCCCAGGCCGTGGGCGACAAAAATGCCCATCACGCCGCTGGCGCGCGCGCCCATGGTGCGCAGCACGGCGATATCCCCGCGCTTCTCGGCCACCGACATGACCAGGGTGGAGACGACATTGAAGGCCGCCACTGCGACCACGCTCAACAGCAGCAGGCTCACCATGACCTTTTCCATCTTGACCGCGCGGAACAGGGAACCCTGGGTCTGGCTCCAGTCGCGCACACCCAGTTCCGGCGGCAGCAACGGCTTCAGGCCGGCCATGATCGTGGGCGCCGCAAACAGGTCACGGGTACGCACCTGCAGGCCGCTGACTTGTCCCGGGAGGGAGAACAGCCGCTGCCCGGTCGCCAGGGAGACATAGGCCTGGTAGGTATCGGGCTGGGCCCCCACCTCGAACTCGCCCACGATCTGCAATCGCTTGGTCCGGGGGAAGGCCCCCAGGGGGGTGACGGTCAGGCGCGGCAGGGTCACGTCCACGCTGTCGCCCACCCCCACGCCCAAGAGGCGCGCCAGGGAGGCGCCCAGGACCACCGAAAATGCCTGGTTCTCCAGTGACTCGAGGCGGCCCAGGGTCAGGGCCTCCGGTACCCGGGAGACGCCCGCCTCGAGGGCGGGATCAATCGCCGTCAGTACGCCGCCGCGCATCAGGTGGGGGCCGGCAAAGATCACCTTGTCGCTGATATAGGGTGCCACTGCCTCCACCCCCGGGGCGCTCGCAATCGTGGCCGCAGTGCCGCGCCAGTCATCGAGGCCGGGGCCCGCGGCGTCAACATAGCCGTGGGGCACCAGGGACAGAATGCGTTGACGTAACTCGCCGGCAAAGCCGTTCATCACTGCCAGCACGGTTATCAGGCTGGCCACACCAAGCACCATGCCCAGCATGGAGACCATGGCAATGACCGAGGTGAAGCGGTCGCGCTTGCGACTGAAGCTGTAGCGCAGACCGATAAAGAGGGTGTAATGATCGAAAAAACCAGTCTGCCGCAATGGGGTCAGCGCCCTGCCCGATCGTTGGCATCGGCGGCGTAAAACAGGCCCGGTTTCGCGGGGGCAGTGTTGTCGTCACCGGTCTCTTCGTCGCAGCGCTGGGGGTCGCCGCCGCAGATCTCGCAGGACTGGCTGATGCCGGTGGCACCGATACCGCCACAGGAGCCCTTGATGGGCTGGCGACCCGCGAGGACGCCAACCGCCATCGCCGCGATAACCAGGCCGAAAATCAACAGTGTGATCAAAAACGTTGCCATCATTACCTCTCGGGGCCGGAGCCCTCGATTGCCGCCGCATCCGGCGCCCGCAGGTAGGGCGCAAATGCCGCTGAATGTCGGGAGGTAAACGCATCACCTTCCCGCTGCATCAAATATACCGCCAATGACCGCTGCGAGGCCAATGCCAGGGCCTGGTCCGCACCCAGCACCAGCAGTGCCGTGGCCCAGGCGTCCGCCTGCATCGCCGTCTCTGCCAGCACAGTGACCGACACCAGGTCATGGACCACCGCCCGACCGGTACGCGGGTCAATGGTATGCGCATAGCGCTGGCCATCGACCTCGAAAAAGTTGCGGTAGTCACCCGAGGTGGCCATGGCGATGTCGCTGAGCGCCAGCGCCCGGGCGGGCTCACGCCGTCCCAGGCTGGGTTGCTCAATGGCTATACGCCAGGCATCGCCCCGGGGGCTTAGCCCGGACAAACGCAGTTCGCCTCCCACTTCGACCATGAAGTCGTCAATTTGTTGCCCGCGCAGATATTGCGCCAGGCGATCCACCGCATAGCCCTTGGCAATGGAGGAGAAATCCAGCTCCAGGGGCTGCTGCTTGCGCACCCTGCCCCCCTCGGCGTCCACTTGCAGGGACTGCTGCCCGACCCGCTCCAGCGCCGCGGCAATCTCGTCATCGCCGGGCACGGAATCCCGGCGTTCCCCGGGGCCGAAACCCCAGAGGTCCACCAGGGGACCCACCGACACATCGTAGGCACCGCCCGAGGCCTCGCCGACTTCCAGTGCGGCCCCCAGCACCTCCATGAAGGCTGCGGACGCCTTGACCCAGGTCTTCTCGGGGCTGCGGTTCAGGCGCATGATCTCGGAGTCCGCGCGATAGGTAGACATGCTGGCGTTGACCTCATCCAGCAATGCCTGCAGGTCGGTGCGTACCACCTCGTGGTCGGGCTGTACCAGCACATCTTCTGCCACGGTGTAGGTGACATGCCAGGTGGTGCCCATGGTGCTGCCGCTGAGCTCAACCGGCTGCGTGCGCTCCCCGCTGCAGCCGCCCAGGACCAGCGCCAGCAGGATACAAAAAAGCCACCCCGTGGAGTGGCTTGGTGAGGCGTTCCGGGACCGCATCAGCCGCCGAAGTCGTCCAGCATGATATTTTCCGGTTCAACGCCCAGTTCGGTGAGCATCTGGATAACCGCCGCGTTCATCATCGGCGGACCGCACATGTAGTACTCGCAGTCCTCCGGCGCCGGGTGATCCTTCAGGTATTCCTCAAACAGAACATTGTGGATAAAGCCGGTCAGGCCTTCCCAGTTGTCCTCGGGCTGGGGGTCGGAGAGCGCCACGTGCCACTCGAAGTTGTCGTTCTCTGCCGCCAGTTGGTCGTAATCCTCGGTGTAGAACATCTCCCGCAGGGAGCGCGCGCCGTACCAGAACGAGATTTTACGCTTGCTGTTGAGGCGCTTGAGCTGATCGAAGATATGCGAGCGCATCGGCGCCATGCCGGCACCGCCGCCGATAAAGATCATCTCGGCCTCGGTGTCCTTGGCAAAGAACTCGCCAAAGGGTCCGTACACGGTGACCTTGTCACCGGGCTTGAGATTGAATACCCAGGACGACATCTCGCCTGGCGGGATACCTTCACTGCCGGGGGGCGGTGTGGCGATCCGGATGTTGAACTTGACCACGCCCCGCTCTTCCGGGTAGTTGGCCATGGAATAGGCGCGAATCACCGGCTCCTTGATCACCGACTCCAGCTTGAAGAAGCCGAACCGCTCCCAGTCACCTCGGTACTCTTCGTCGATATCAAAGTCGGCAAACTTGACGTGATGAGGCGGGCACTCGAGCTGCACATAGCCACCGGCGCGGAAATCCACGTTTTCACCTTCAGGCAGCTCCAGGGTGAGTTCCTTGATAAAGGTGGCCACGTTGGGATTGGAAACCACCGTGCACTCCCACTGCTTGACCCCGAACACCTCTTCCGGCACCTGGATCTTCATGTCCTGCTTGACCGCGGTCTGGCAGGACAGGCGCCAGCCCTCGTTGGCCTCGCGGCGGGTGAAGTGGCCTTCCTCGGTGGGCAGCATGGCGCCGCCGCCTTCCTCGATCACACACTTACACTGGGCACAGGTGCCGCCACCACCGCAGGCGGAGGGCAGGAACAGACCGCCCTCGGACAGGGTCTGGAGCAGCTTGCCGCCCGCGGGGACCGTGATGGTCTTCTCGCCGTTGATCTCGATATGCACGTCACCGCTGCTGACCAGGCGCGAGCGCGCAAACAGGATCACGAGCACCAGCGCCAGCACGATTGCTGTGAACATGCCAACGCCCAGAAAAATGGTTATATCCATAGTTACCTCTCCCGCCTAGATGTCGATGCCGCCGAAGGACATAAAGCCCAGGGACATCAGGCCGACGATGATGAAGGTGATGCCCAGGCCCTGCAGGCCCTCGGGCACATCCGAGTACTTCATCTTCTCGCGGATACCGGCGAGCGCGACAATCGCCAGGGCCCAGCCCACGCCGGCACCGGCACCGAACACCACGCTTTCACCGAACGTGTAGTCGCGTTCCACCATGAACAGCGACGCGCCCAGAATGGCACAATTCACGGTGATCAGTGGCAGGAAAACCCCCAGCGCGTTGTACAGGGCCGGGACAAACTTATCCAGGAACATCTCCAGAATCTGGACAAGGGCTGCAATCACGCCGATGTAGGACAGCAGCCCCAGGAAGCTCAGGTCCACGTCGGGCAGGCCCGCCCAGGCCAGGGCGCCGTCCGCGAGCAGGTAATTGTAGATCAGGTTGTTTACCGGCACGGTGATGGTCAGCACAACCACCACCGCGATACCCAGACCCAGTGCCGCCTGCACCTTCTTCGAGATCGCGAGGAAGGTACACATCCCCAGGAAGAAAGCGAGCGCCATGTTCTCGATGAATACCGCGCGGATAAACAGACTCAGCATATGTTCCATTTACGCGGCCTCCTCGAGGGATGTATGGCGGGCAATCTTGAAGTCGGGCTCCTCGACCTGCGACCGGTCCCAGCTGCGCAGGGCCCAGATAAACAGGCCGATCAGGAAAAATGCGCTGGGTGCCAGCAGCATCAGGCCGTTGGGGTTGTACCAGCCCCCCTCGGTGACGACCGGCAGGATCTCGATTCCGAACAGCTTGCCCGCTCCCAGCAACTCGCGGAAGAAGGCCACGACCAGCAGGACCACGCTGTAGCCCAGGCCATTGCCGATACCGTCAATCAGGCTGGGCAGGGGCGGGTTCTTCATGGCGAAGGCTTCCGCGCGGCCCATGACGATACAGTTGGTGATGATCAAACCCACGAATACCGACAGCTGCTTGCTGATGGCGTAGGCGTAGGCCTTGAGTACCTGGTCCACCACGATCACCAGGGAAGCGATGATGATCATCTGCACGATGATCCGGATGCTGCCCGGTATCTGCTTGCGGATCATGGAAATAAACAGGTTGGAGAATGCGGTCACGCTGGTCAGCGCAATACACATCACCAGGGTGACCTGCAGAGACGTGGTCACAGCCAGCGCCGAACATACCCCGAGGATCTGCAGCGCGATCGGGTTGTTGCGGAAAATCGGCTGTACCAGGGTGTTTTTCATTTCCGACATCTCAGGCCTCCCCGGATTTCAGGTTGTCGATAAACGGCTTGTAGCCCTGCTCACCCAGCCAGAACTGCACCAGGTTGGTCACCCCGTTGGAGGTGAGAGTGGCGCCGGACAGGCCATCCACCTGCCACTCCGCCTTCGGGCTGGAGGGATCTACCGTGCCCTTGATCAGGCCGAGTTCCACCTCGCCGTCGCGATAGACTTTTTTCCCGGGCCACTTGGCCTTCCAACTGGGGTTGTCCACCTCGCCGCCAAGGCCGGGGGTTTCGCCGTGTTCAGCGAAGCCGAGACCCGCCACGGTGTTGAGGTTGGACTCCAGCGCCAGGTAGCCGTAGAGCGTGGACCACAGCCCGTAGCCGTGGACCGGCAGGATAACTTTCTCCATCTCCCCGCCGCTGTTTTCCACCAGGTACACCTCGGCGTAGTCCGCGCGCCGCTTGATCTTGGCGATGTCTTCCTCTGCGCTGAGATTCTTGGAGCGGGCGGGATCCTTGGACGCCTTGCGCTGATCGTAGCTCGCCGGATCCACCGCGTCGGTGAACTTGCCGGTGCGCAGGTCGATCACCCGCGTCTGTACCTGCTTGAACTGCTCCTCGACCGAAACGCCCTCTTCCAGCATGCCCGCGGCCGCCAGGATATTGCGCTTGCGGTCCAGGGCCTTGTTCGCTTCCTGCGCCGGCTTGAGCACCACGGCCGCGGTGGACACCACCACCGAGCAGACGATGCACAGTGACAGCGCAACCATCAGGGTTTTCTTGATGCCATCGTTACTGGACACGCGCGAGCCTCCGTTGGATGTTGGCCTGGATCACGAAGTGATCAATCAGCGGAGCAAAAATATTGGCGAACAGGATCGCGAGCATGATGCCCTCCGGGAACGCCGGGTTCATCACCCGGATCAGTACCGCCATGACACCGATGAGAATCCCGTAGGCCCATTTGCCATTGTTGGTCATTGACGCCGACACCGGATCGGTCGCCATAAACATCATGCCAAAGGCAAAGCCACCGGTGACCAGGTGCCAGTACCAGGGCATGGCGAAGGCGGGATTACCCTCCGAACCGACCATGTTGAACAGGGTCGAGAGCAATACCATGCCGAGAAACACCCCGGCGACAATACGCCAGGAGGCGATGCGCATGAGCAAGAGGACCGCGCCGCCGATGAGGATGGCGATGGTGGATGTCTCTCCGATGGAGCCCGGGATCGCGCCGACGAAGGCCTCCATCCAGGTCCACTGCTGCTGCAGGGCGGCCATACCTTCAGAGGCTACCACCGACAGCGGGGTTGCGCCGGTGTAGCCGTCTACGGCGGTCCACACCGCGTCCCCGGACAGTTGCGCGGGGTAGGCGAAGTAGAGGAAGGCGCGGCCGGTCAGGGCCGGGTTGAGGAAGTTCTTGCCAGTGCCGCCGAAGACTTCCTTGCCGATTACCACACCAAAGCTGATCCCCAGGGCGACCTGCCACAGGGGAATGCTCGGGGGGCAGGTCAGCGCAAACAGGATGGAGGTGACGAAAAAGCCCTCGTTGACCTCGTGCCCGCGCTTCATCGCGAACAGGACTTCCCAGAAACCGCCGACCACGAAGGTCACGAGGTAGACCGGCACGAAATACATGGCGCCGAACCAGAGGCAGTGCCACAGGTTGGAGGGGTCGTAGCCACCGAAGGTGCTGATCATGGCGCCGCGCCAGCCCTCGACCTGGCCACCGGTGGCGGCATAAATGTCGTTGGCCTGGAAGCCGAGGTTGTACATGCCGTAGAACATCGCCGGGAAGGCACACAGCCACACGGTGATCATGATGCGCTTGAGGTCGATACCGTCGCGCACGTGTGCCGTGGTCTTGGTCACCGAACCCGGGGAGTAGAAGATGGTGTCCACTGCTTCGTAGAGGGCGTACCAGTTCTGGAAACGGCCGCCGTCCTGGAAGTGGTGCTCCATGCCATCAAGGATCTTTCGCAGAGCCACGCTTAACCCTCCTTCTCAATACGCGTGAGGTTGTCCCGAAGAATGGGACCGTACTCATACTTGCCGGGGCAGACGTAGGTACACAGGGCGAGGTCTTCCTCGTCGAGGTCCAGGCAGCCCAGGGCCTGCGCCGTTTCAGTGTCGCCCACGATCAGCGCGCGTAGCAGCTGGGTTGGCAGCATGTCCATCGGCACCACGGTCTCGTAACTGCCCACGGGAACCATCGCCCGCTCGCTGCCGTTGGTGTTGGTGGTCATCGCCAGCGGCCTGGTGCCAAACAGGCTGCTCAGGTAAATCGACAGATTCGAGTGCCGGTTGGCCCCTGGGGACAGATAGCGCATGAATTCCCGCTGGCGCCCCTCGAGCAGGACGCTCACCTGGTTGTGGTAGCGACCCAGGTAGGCGGTGGGCGCATGGACGTTGCGCCCGCCCAGCACCGAACCCGAAATGATCCGGTTTTCGCCTTCCCTGAGTGCGCCCGCGCACAGGGCCTGCAAATCCGCGCCCAGACGGGTGCGCAGCAGACGCGGCTCCTCCACCTGGGGGCCGGCGAGCGCAATCACCCGATCGGTGTAGAGTTTGCCGTCGAGGAACAGGCGTCCCACGGCGATCACATCCTGGTATCCCACGGTCCATACCGGGCGATCCTGAGAGGCACCGCCGCGCAGGAAATGGATATGGGTGCCGGCGAGGCCAGCCGGGTGTGGCCCGGCGAACTCCGCCACCTCGATGTTGTCGGCGCTGCCGGCGGGCATCTCGGCCCCGGGCGCGCGACAGAGGTACAGCGGGCCGCTGGTCAGGGACGCCAGCAGATCCAGGCCCAGCGAAAAGGCCTCGGCCTGCTCGGCAATGATCAGTGCCGGATCCGGCGCCAGGGGCTGGGTGTCAATCGCGGTGACAAAAATCGCACTGGCGTCGGCATTGGCGGCTGGCACCTTGCTGAAAGGACGGGTGCGCAGTGCGGTCCAGAGACCGCTCTCGACCAACTGCGCGCGCACCGTGTCGGCATCCAGCTGCCGGGCACTGTCGGCATCGTGGGCAGTGAACTGCTCGTGCTGTTCATCGGCGGCAACTTCAATCACCACCGACTGCAGGACGCGGCGCGCGCCACGGTTGATCGCCGCCACGGTGCCCCCGGCCGGGGCCGTGTAGCGTACGCCTTCGGTTTTCTTGTCGGTAAACAGGAGCTGGCCGGTTTTGACCGTATCGCCCACGGCAACTTCCATGGTTGGCTTCATGCCGACATAGTCGAACCCGACCACCGCGACCGCGCGCGCGGAGGGCGCCGCTTCAATGTTTTGCTGGGGCGCTCCCTGGAGCGGTATGTCCAGGCCCCGCTTGATCTTGATCATACGATCTGCCTACAGATTGAGATAATAAAGTGCAGCGACTGGAGACGCGCGTGATGCCCTGCCCCGGCAGCGGACAGGCGCAGACACAGGCCCTGCGCCAGCGCCGAGCCCTGCTGGCCCGGCGTCCGAACCGCGCGCATTATAGCGGAATCCGCCCCCGAAACGCCACCTCCGGCCGCCAGCAGCCGCTTGATTTTGAACAGTTTTCCCCGGAAAAAACCGCGTTTCAGTGCTCTTGCGGGTATACCCGGTACTTAATCCCCGCCATCTGCTCCAGGATGCGGTAAACCTGGCAGCTATAGCCGAATTCATTGTCATACCAGAGGTACACCACGGCCTGGGTGCCGTTAACGATGGTTGCCTGGGCATCGTAGATACAGGCGTGGCGCGAGCCGACGAAATCCGAGGAGACGATCTCCGGTGAGTTGGAGTAATCGATCTGTTTGCGCATGGATGAATGCAGCGCGGTGTTGCGCATAAACTCATTCATGCTGGCCTTGTCTGTGGGCCGGGCCAGGGTGAGATTGAGGATCGCCATCGACACGTTCGGCGTCGGCACCCGGATGGCATTGCCGGTCAGCTTGCCGTCGAGCTGGGGCAGCACCTTGCCCACCGCCTTGGCCGCGCCGGTCTCGGTCAGCACCATGTTCAGCGGGGCACTGCGGCCGCGGCGCTCGGCCTTGTGGTAGTTGTCGGTCAGGTTCTGGTCATTGGTATAGGCGTGCACGGTTTCCACATGCCCGGTGACGATGCCGAACTCGTCATCGATCGCCTTCAGCGGCGGTACGATGGCATTGGTGGTACAGGACGCCGCCGAGATGATGGTGTCATCATCGGAGATAATGTCGTTGTTGATCCCGGCGACCACGTTTTTCATATCGCCCTTGCCGGGAGCGGTGAGGATGACCTTGCTGACGCCCTTGCACTTCAGGTGCTGGGAAAGGCCCTCGCTGTCGCGCCAGACACCTGTGTTGTCGACCACGATCGCGTTGTTGATGCCGTACTCGGTGTAATCGATGGCGTCGGGGGAGTCAGCGTAGATCACCTTGACCTCATTGCCGTTGGCAACGAAGGACTGGCGCTCCGCGTCCACGCGGATGGTGCCCTCGAAGGCGCCGTGTACCGAGTCCCGCCGCAGCAGGCTGGCGCGCTTCACCAGGTCATTGGGGGCATTGCCCTTGCGCACCACGACCGCGCGCAGGCGCATGCTGTCACCGCCATCGGCCTTGTCAATCATGATCCGGGCCATCAGGCGGCCGATCCGGCCAAAGCCATACAGGACCACGTCCCGGGGCTCCTCGATCGGCTTTTCCGTGGAACCGATCAGGTCGGCGACCTGCTCGCGAACATACTCGTCCACACTCTGCCCGGAGCCGGCGCCGCGGTCGAAGTAATTGACCGCGAGACGGCCGATGTCGATGTGCGCGGGGCCCAGGTCCAGCTGGCTCAGCGCCTTGACCACAGGAAAGGTCTCGAACTCCGAGAGCTCGTTGCCCTCGACCTGGCGCACGTAGCGGTGATCTTTCATGATCTGGGTGACGGCGCGGTTCATCAGCGACTTGCCGTAGATGTAGCACTTGACGTTGCGCTCGCGCGCCAGCTGGCCAACCAGGGGGATCATGCCCTCGGCCAGGGCCTCGCGCTCCTTCCAGTCCTTGAAATAATCGTCGGGACGCTCTCTCTTGCGATCGTTCACTGGGCTCACCTATGCGTGCGGGGTGGGGGGCAATTTCAGGCGCGCGTATTATCGTTGCCAACCCGCCCCACCGCAAGCACGAGCGGGCATTTTCACACACCCGATCACCCGCGGGTGGAGGCGCCGCGGCGAGGCGCATACAATAGGCGCCCCAATAGCCTCCCGGTTCCCGTAACCCGTGACCACCCCCATGTTTGACAAGCTGATTGCCGATACCCCCTGGCCGGCGAAAGCCGGCAGCCGTACCGCCCTGGGACCCCTGCACGGCAGTGCCCAGGCGCGCTGTATCGCCGAACTGGCCGGACCGGGGCGCCTGGTACTGGTGGTGACCGCAGATACCAGCGCGGCCCTGACCCTGGAAAGGGAGTTGCCTTTCTTTCTGCAGCCGGGCCAGGAAATTCTCGCCTTCCCCGACTGGGAGACCCTGCCCTACGACAACTTCTCTCCCCATCAGGACATCATCTCGGAGCGCCTGGATACCCTTTACCGGCTGCCGGCGATGCGTTCCGGGGTGCTCGTGGTGCCCGTTTCCACCCTGATGCACCGCCTCGCCCCCACCGAGTACATCGCGGGCAGCAGCCTGGTGCTGGCGACCGGTGAGACCCTGGACACCGATACTTTCCGGCGCAACCTCGAGCGCAATGGCTACCGCAACGTGGACACCGTGTATGAGCACGGGGAGTTTGCCCTGCGCGGCTCACTCATGGACATCTACCCCATGGGCTCGGCACTGCCCTATCGTATTGACCTGCTGGACGATGAAATTGACAGCCTGCGCACCTTCGACCCCGAGACCCAGCGCACCATCGACCGGGTGGAACAGATCAACCTGCTGCCGGCCCGCGAGTACCCGCTGAACCCCCAGGCCATCTCGCGCTTCCAGCTGAACTGGTTTGAAGCCTTCGACGGGATCGACCACGACGCCTGCCCCACTTTCAACGAGGTCAGTGCGGGCCGGGCGCCCGGGGGCTGCGAGTACTACCTGCCCCTGTTCTTCGAGACCTGCGCCACGCTCTTCGACTACCTCCCCGAGGATACGCCGGTCATCGCCCTGGGCGACCACCATGCTGCCGCCCAGCGCTTCTGGGACGAGGCCAGTGAGCGCCAGCGCGAATACGGCGTCGATCCGCGGCGCCCCCTGCTGCCGCCGGGGCGCTGCTTTACCCCGGTCGAGGAACTGTACCAGCGCTTCAAGCGCCACGCGGTCCTCGAGCTGCGCGCCAACGCGGACGCACCGGTGCACGTGGAGACGGCCAGCCTGCCGCCCCCGGTGATCGGCGGCGACCCGCGTCGCCCTCCCCTGGCGGACCTCGCCAGATTCCTGGAGGCGCACGCTGGACCGGTGCTGCTGTGCGCGGAGTCCGCCGGCCGCCGGGAAATGCTGCTGGAAGGGCTCGCGGAGCAGTCCCTGGAGCCGACCACGGTGGCCAGCTGGCAGGCATTTATGGACACCCTGCCCGCGTTTGCCATTACCACCGCCCCGCTGGATCGAGGCATGTACTTCGGACCGGGCACCGCCACCCTGGTGTGCGAGGCGCAGCTGTTCGGCAACCGGGTGGCACAGCGCCGCCGGCGGCGGCGCGGCGACGACACGGCCCAGGCCAACGTGTTCAAGGACATCAACGAGCTGCGGGAAGGCTCGCCGGTGGTGCACCTGGAGCACGGCGTGGGCCGCTACATGGGTCTGCAGAGCCTGGAGGTGGACGGCCAGACCAACGAATTCCTGACCCTGGATTACGCCCAGGGCTCACGCCTCTACGTGCCGGTGTCTTCGCTGCACCTGATCAGCCGCTACGCCGGCGCCGATCCTGAGCTGGCGCCCCTGCACAAGCTGGGCTCCGACCAGTGGAACAAGGCCCGGCGCAAGGCCAGCGAGCGCGCCTCGGACGTCGCCGCCCAGCTGCTGGAGGTCTACGCCCGGCGCGAGGCCAGGAAGGGTTTCAGCTTCGAGATCCCGACCCTGGAGTACCAGCAGTTTGCCGCGGCCTTCCCGTTCGAGGAAACCGCCGACCAGGCCAATGCCATCACCGCAGTGCTGGAAGACCTGCGCAGCGAGCGGGTCATGGACCGGCTGGTCTGCGGCGATGTCGGCTTCGGCAAGACCGAGGTGGCGATGCGCGCGGCCTTCGTGGCCGCGCGCAACAACAAGCAGGTGGCGGTGCTGGTGCCCACCACCCTCCTCGCCCAGCAGCATTTCAGTTCCTTCTCTGATCGCTTCGCAGACTGGCCGGTCACCGTGGAGGTGGTCTCCCGGTTCAAGACCGGCAAGCAGCTCGACGCGGTCACCGCGCGGGTGGCAGCCGGTGAGGTGGATATCCTGATCGGCACCCACAAGCTGCTGCAGCAGGATTTCCGCTTTCGGGACCTGGGCCTGCTGATCATCGACGAGGAGCATCGCTTCGGGGTCAAGCAGAAGGAGGCGATCAAGGCCCTGCGCGCCGAGGTGGACATCCTCACCCTCACCGCGACCCCTATCCCCCGCACCCTGAACATGGCCCTCGGCGGCATGCGCGACCTGTCGATTATCGCCACCCCCCCCGCCCGGCGCCTGTCGATCAAGACCTTTGTCCGGGAACACAATATCGGCCTGATCAAGGAGGCGGTCCTGCGCGAGACACTGCGCGGCGGCCAGGTCTATTACCTGCACAATGAGGTCAAGACCATCGAAGAGACCGCGGCCAGGCTGCGCGAGCTGCTGCCCGACCTCTCCATCGGTGTGGCCCACGGACAGATGCGCGAGACGCAGCTGGAACAGGTGATGTCGGCGTTCTATCACCAGCGCCACCACATCCTGCTGTGTACCACCATCGTGGAGACCGGGATCGACATCCCCAACGCCAACACCATCATTATCGAGCGGGCGGACAAGTTCGGCCTCGCCCAGCTGCACCAGCTCCGGGGCCGGGTGGGCCGCTCTCACCACCAGGCCTACGCCTATTTGCTGTGCCCGCCGCGCTCCGCGATCACCGCCGATGCCGAGAAACGCCTGGAGGCCATCGAGGCCGCGGGCGACCTCGGGGCCGGCTACCTGCTGGCCACCCACGACCTGGAAATCCGCGGCGCCGGCGAACTGCTGGGCGACGAGCAGAGCGGCCAGATTCACTCGGTCGGATTCAGCCTTTACATGGATATGCTGCGGCGTGCGGTCGCGGCGCTGCAGCGCGGGGAAATACCCAGTGTCGACGCCCCCCTCGACGCCGGCACCGAGGTCAACCTGCACACGCCGGCGCTGATCCCCGACGACTACCTGCCGGACATCAACACCCGCCTGGTGCTGTACAAGCGTTTTGCCGCCGCGCGTTCGGAGACGGAGCTGCGTGAGATACAGGTGGAAATGATTGACCGTTTCGGCCTGCTGCCACCACAGGTGGACAACCTAGTGCAGGTTTCGCGCCTGCGCCTGCAGGCCGAGGAGCTGGGGATCAAGGCCATTGAGGTCGGTGCCCAGGGTGGTACCATCGAATTCAAGGAAACCACGCGGGTCAATCCCCTGTCACTGGTCAAGCTGGTGCAGGGTGATCCGGGCCGCTACCAGCTCGCCGGCGCCACGCGCCTGCGCTTCAAGGACGACCTTGAGGAGCCGGAACAGCGCCGTCGCTGGGCCGAGGGGCTGCTGGCGTCCTTTACCGCCGATGCCAGGGAAGACGCCGCCTGATGCCGCTATTGTTATTGCCTTGCCGCCACCGCCTGACCAGCGTATTGCTGGCCCTGATGCTTGCCAGCCCGGCGGGCGCCGCCACCTGGTATCGGGTTGAGCTGTTGATCTTCACCCAGGGTGGCGCCGCAGCGCAGCAGGCCGAGCGCTGGAACCCTGAGCCGGAGCTGGCTTACCCGGAGCGCTACCGCTTCCTGGTCGACCCCCAGCAGGTCGCCGGGCTGGAGGCGACGTATCCCGAGGCAGAGCGGGTACAGCAGGCCAACGGCGTGCAGGTGGTCACCCTGCCCGCTCCGGTCACCGAGCTACCGCCGGCACAGGACATTCCGACGCGGGAACCCGTGATAGATGAAGACGCCGCCGCAGACCCGAATACCCCGGCGCCTGCCCCGGAAGCGCCCGACGAAGACGCCCTGCGCCTGCCCGAGCCCTTCGTCATGCGGCCCGCGGCGGAACTGGCATTTCGCGGCAAGGCGGCCTACATGGAGCGCAACGGTGATTACCGGGTGCTGTGGCACCGCAACTGGTTGCAGCCGCTGGAGGAGGAAAGCCGGGCGCTGCCGATTATCATCGATCGCTCCGGCGACGATGCAAGCTACCCGGTGCTGCAGGGCAGCGTCGAACTGCAGCTGTCGCGCTTCCTGCATGTGACCACAAACCTGTGGCTGAACACCGATGGCAGCTACCTGCCCGACTACTGGCGCATGCCGGCACCGCCGCTGGCGCCGCCCTCGGTAATTATCGAGGAAGTGCCTGTGCTCGAGGAACTGCCACCACTGAACCTGGCGCGGGTACCGCTCGCAATGCCGCTACCCGGAGAGGAGCAAACGCGGGCGGACACAAGCGGAGCCGAGAACGCAAGCGGCCTTGAGCCGGACAGGGAAACCGGTGCTGAACCGGACGTGGATGCAGCGCCTGAGTACCCCTACCGGCATGCCGTGCTGCTGCAGCAGTCACGGCGCATGCGCAGCGATGAAGTGCACTACCTGGACCACCCGCTGCTGGGTGTGGTGATACGCCTGACTCGCCTCAGCGAGGAGGAACTGGACCAGATCGCCCGCGCCGATGCTGCGGCAGCCGACGCTGCGGCAGCCGACGCTGCGGCAGCCGATGCTGCGGCAGCCGATGCCGCGGCGGCCGGGGCAGCTGCTCAGGCCGAGTAGCGGGCCGTCACCAGGGCGGTTAGCAGACGGCGCACCACCCTGGTTTCGCGCTGCAGGATGTCACGCATCATATCCAGGGACAGCGGCACGTCCCCGAGGCCCGCGGCAGGATTGACCACCATGCACACCGCCGCGTAGGCAAGTCCCAGTTCCCGCGCCAGGGCGGCCTCGGGCATCCCGGTCATACCCACGATATCGCAGCCCTCCTGGGCCATCTTGCGGACTTCCGCAGCGGTCTCCAGCCGGGGCCCCTGGGTGATGCCATGGACGCCACCATTTTCCACGTCGATAGCGCAGGCATCGGCCGCCGCGAGCAGGGCCAGGCGCAGGTCGCGGTCGTAGGGGTCGGTGAAATCGATGTGCTGCAGACTGCCGCTGCTGCCGTCATCAACCGTGTGCTCGCGCCCCCAGGTGTAATCGATGATCTGGTCGGGGACCACCAGGCGCCCGGTTGCCATTTCTGCGCTGATCCCGCCCACGGCGTTGATCCCCACCACGTCGGTAGCGCCGAGTGAGCGCATCGCCCAGAGGTTGGCCCGGTAGTTGACCCGGTGCGGCGGGATCGCCGCGGGGCCGCCGTGCCGATGCAGGAACAGGACCCGGGCGTTGCCCAGGCGTCCCTCCTGCACCGCGCGGGAAGGCGCGCCGTAGGGTGTCTCCGGCAGGTGCTCCTCGTAAACCACCATGCCATCGAGTTCCTCGACCCCGGTGCCGCCAATAATACCGAGCAAGCTCATGCGTCCACGCTCTCGTCGCTATCCCTGTTCGGCTCGCTCTCCTCGGGCGCCACCTGCTGCAGGTGCAGGGTGCGTGTGGGAAAGGCCACGTCCGCGCCGTGGGCGTGCACGATACCCAGCACCCGGAGCAATACGTCCTGTTTGATGCCATGATATTCCACCCAGTTGGTCGTGCGGGTAAAGGTATAGATGAAGAAATCCAGCGAGGACGCGCCGAAACTGACAAAGTTCACGATCAGGGTGCGCTGCTGATCGAGGTCCTCGTGCTGCTCCAGCATCGCGCGCACGTCGGCGACGATGTCCCCCAGGACCGCATTGTCTTCGTAGCGCAGGCCAATGGTCTCGTAAATGCGCCGGTTGAGCATGCGCGAGGGGTTCTCCACCGCGATCTGGCTGAACACCGCGTTGGGCACGTAGAGGGGCCGCTGGTCAAAGGTGCGGATCCGGGTCAGGCGCCAGCCCACCTCCTCCACGGTGCCCTCGATTTCCCGGTCCGGAGAGCGGATCCAGTCGCCGGGAGCAAAGGGTCGGTCCAGGTAGATGCTCAGGGCACCGAAGAAGTTGGCGAGCAGGTCCTTGGCGGCGAAGCCCACGGCGATGCCGCCGATACCCCCAAAGGCCAGCAAGCCGGAGATCGACACGCCAATGCTCTGCAGAGCCATCAGCGCGGCGATCACCCACAGGGTGATGCGCAGCAGCTTGGCGGTGGCGTGAACCGTGGCCTTGTCCGTGGAACCCCCGCCGGCGGGTTTGTCGCGCAGCACCTCTGCCTCGGCGCCCGCCACCAGGCGGTGCAGGAACCAGGCCAGGACCAGGACCAGGGCCGTGTCGTAGGCCTGGAAAAGGGGCTCGTGCCACTGGGCGGCCAGTTCGGTGACCTTGAGCAGCAGATAGAACACTACCACCCAGAGCACGACCCGCAGCGGCTGCTCCAGTGCCGTTATCAGGACATCGTCCCAGCGGTTTTCGCTGTGCGCGGCGACCCGGTGCAGGCGCTGTACCAGCAGGCCCAATAGCAGGTGCAGCGCCAGGGCGCCGGCCACGATCAGCCCGGCGGTCAGCAGCACCCCGCCCTCCTGCCAGATGCCCATCGCGACATCGAGCATGTCCGTCAGCGCCTCCATCATCGGGGGGCCTTCGTGTTCACAAGCCTGAAAGCAGCCTTTTTAGACAATTTTCTTATTTCCGCTGGTAAGAAGGATGGGGCACGAGCATATAAAACCGCGACCCGCTTTAAGTCAACTCTGCGAAATGCTCGCAAGCAACTGATCTATGGCGCTATCTCTCGCCCTATCCAGAATCGGCATTTTATCCGACTTTTTTAGACGAATTTCACATAATGGACAGGCTGCCCAGAGATGTTATGTTGGCTCAACACAGCACAGACACGAGTGTACTGAAATGAAAATGCTAAGTCCCACCGTGGGTGGCTGGTACAAGGATCTGGAAACGCACGAACTGTTTGAGGTGGTTGCCTGGGACGCCGCCACGCTGACGATTGAGGCCCAGTTCCTCGATGGAGAAATCACCGAGTACGACCTCGACGCCTGGCGTCAGCTCAAACTGTCCGAGGCGGAACCCCCGGAAGACTGGCGGGGCCCCTTCGAACTGGATGACGAGGACAACCTGGATCCGGACGACCCCTTCCACCCGGAAGACTGGAATAACCCCCTCAGCATGATTGAGCCCGATGCCATGTACGGGGTGGAAGAGTACTAGGCGCGGGCGTTCTTCCGGCGCGCCCACAGACCACGCGACCCTGGCTCAGGGCTGCGCCGCCGGCTCGATCACTCCGATCTCGGCCAGCGCCGCCAGGTAACCGGCGACGTGCGACTCCGGCACCGGGCCCAGTTCCGCCGTCAGCCAGTCACGAATCTCTGCCACATCACGCCGGCCATCCACCAGATTCAGCGCCTCGTAGGTGTACTGTCGCGCCAGGCCCTCGTCCGCGCGGAAGTCGCGCAGCGCCAGCGCTGCCAGGCGATCCGCCGGGAGCCTGTCTTCCAGGTAGGAGTAGCCGAAACCAATCATCGGCCCCTGCAGATCGGGGTTGCGCCGGTAAATGATACCCTGCCCGACCCTGTCGCCCGCCCCGGGTACCGTCACATCCAGGAGCGCCGCCAGTTTGTCCAGGGCCTGCAACGAGGGCGTCAGCGCGGCCTCGTCGAGGGCAACAAAGCGCTTGATACTGCGCAGCTTGTCCGCCTCCACCGCGAAGTGCACCCCGGCCACCCGCGCCGCGTCCGCCTCGTCCAGACTGGCCTGCCGTGCCAGCAACCCGGCCCCGCGTGCCAGGGCATTGCGTTCCAGCAGCGCCAGCAGCGCCGGGACATCATCGGCTGACAGGTTGGCCAGGTACCAGCCAGCCACCGCGCCGATAAATGCGGCGCGTTTAAGCTTGGTGGGATCGATATTGGCCGCGAGATCGAAATTGGTGTGTATGTAGCGGTCCGGCCACTCGTGCACATAGAGGCCGGGAATCCGCCAGCTGCCCTCGAAGAACACATCGTGGTCGCTGCCCATGTCCAGGCCCTGCATCTGCGCCAGCAGCGGTTCCTTGCCGCCGGTCGGCGCCACCAGGGGGAAGTCGGTGGCCTCGCCATCGGTGTAGCGCAGGGTCTCCCGGTTCACAAAATGGCCAATCTCGTGGCCCACGTCGGCGACAAAGGAAGCGGCACTGAGCGGGCCACCGGCAATGCGGAACACGGAACGGGTGACGGGGGCGCCACCGACCATGTCCATGTGGATATTTGCCTTGATGCGCTGGGCGTTCTCGTGCCTGGCCAGGTACATGATCGTACCCTCGATCTCCGCCGGCCACAGGAACCGCAGCGTACGCGCCGGCCTCGGCAGGATACCCCGATCCACCAGGGTCGCCAGGGTCCGCGCGACCTCGAGGATCGCCACACAGCCGGAGACATTGTCGTTGGCACCGGGACGGGGATGATCCAGGTGACAGCTGTAGTGGATTTCCTGCTCTGGCAGGCTCGCGCCGCGCAGGGCGGCCGTGGCGAACCGGTAACGCCCGGTGCGCTGGCGGGCATCCACCCGGGCCTGCAGGTGAATTTCTTCCCCCGCCGCAAGGCGCTGGCGCAGGGCGCGGGCCTCGCCCAGGGAAATCATAAAGCCGAAGGTCCTGGTGGAGGTAAAGCTGTCCAGGTGGCCCCAGCGCACCAGGCGGTCATCCTCCAGCCACCAGGCGGATTTCTGGTTGGGCGCGTGGGAGACAATCCCCGCGGCGCCATAGCGTTCCACGGCCAGGGGGGCCACGGCACCTGGCTGGGACGCGGTCAATACCAGCTTGCCCGCCACGTCCTTGCCGGCGTAGTCCGCCTCGGCGGTGCCGGCGCCGACATCGACCAGCGTGGTCAGCACCGCCGCTGCGTGGCTGTCCTGGGCCAGGGACAGGGGCACGGACTCCCAGTCGGCGAGCCGGCGCACGCGTTGCGGCGAGGCACTGTCCCCGGTCACCTCCCACAGCTCGGCGCCATCCACCTCCCACACCGGGCGGGACTTCTGGGTGCCAATCAGGGTCTTGCCGTCGGCGGGAAACTCGATCGTGGACACCTCGTCCAGGGGATAGCCGCGGAGCGCCTCCAGGATATGGTCCGTGGCGCGGTCAAACTGGCTGCCAGTGCGCATCCGGTGCTCTACGGAAATCGCATCGAGGTGGCGCTTGGGGGCGGCCCCGGTGGTCTCCGCGGCGATCGCCTCCAGGGTCGTGGCGGGCACCAGTTGGCGCAGGTCAGCGGCTGCCGGCAGCGCCAGGGAAAGCAGCAGGCCGAAGCCGAGAAGTTCGCGCATGGGATTTCTCCTGGAGGCAGTTGGCGAGCCCATCAGGCGGGCGTATCCGCGGTGTCCGCAAGCGCTGGCTGACGCTGCAGGATTGCCGCGCGGTAGGCCGCCGGGAGTGGACAGGGTTTGCGGGTCTCCTTGTCCACGAAGACCTGGGTCAGGCTCCCGGCCGCCAGCGGCTCGCGGGTCGCTTCCAGCGACAGGTGGAAGGCCAGCTCGGCACTGCTGCGCCCAAGCCGGCGGTAGCCCACATCGACCCGCACCCGCTCACCCGCGACGCACTCGCCGAGGAAATCGCAGTTGATATTCACCGTGAAAATAAAACAGGGGGCCCGCTGGGGGTTCATGGCATCCAGCCCCAGGGCCTGCATGTAGCTGCCGGCGACCTCGTCGGCGTAAATCATGTACTTGGCGAAGTACAGATGGCCCTGGGCGTCCGTGTCGCTGTAGCGCACGTGCACGCTCTCACTGAACACCAGCGCTCCCGACTCGGCCGCGGACATGCCCGCCTCAGCCCCGGAAATAACGCTGGGGCACGAAGGGCATCCTGCTGACCCGCATGGGCAGGCGCTTGCCGCGCACCTCCGCGTACAGGGTGCCGTCCAGCGTGGCACTGTCGGGGTCGACGTAGGCCATCGCCACCGGCGCACCCGCGCTGGGGCCGAAGGTCCCCGAGGTTACGCTGCCCACCGCCTGGCCATCGGCATCGAACAGTGGGCTGCCCTCGCGTACCGGTGCCCGGCCCTCGCCCACCAGGCCGATGCGCTTGCGCGCCACCGCCCGTGAGGCCAGCTGCGACAGGATGACTTCGGCCCCGGGGAATCCCCCCGGGCGCTCGCCGTCTTCGCGTCGGGACTTGCTGATGGCCCACAAGAGGCTCGCCTCCACCGGCGTGGTGCCACTGTCGAGGTCGTGTCCGTAGAGGCACAGGCCCGCCTCCAGGCGCAGGGAGTCACGCGCACCGAGGCCGATCGGTGCCACCTCCTCCTCTGCCAGCAGCAGGCGGGTGAGGCGCTCGGCGTCGGCCGCGGGTATGGAGATTTCGAAGCCGTCCTCCCCGGTATAGCCCGAGCGACTGATAAAGCACGCGGCGCCGGCAATTTCCATGCGGCGCGAGTCCATGAACACCATGTCCGCGGTCTCCGGGACCAGGCGCGCCATCACCGTGGCCGCCGCGGGCCCCTGCAGGGCCACCAGGGCGCGATCTTCCAGCACCTCCAGGCTCACCCCTTCCCCCAGGTGGGCCCGCAGATGCGCGATATCGTGCGCCTTGCAGGCGGCATTGACTACCAGGTAGAGGCAGTCGCCGTAATTGGTCACCATCAGGTCATCGAGGATGCCGCCCTCTGCGTTGGTGAGAAGAGCGTAGCGCTGCTTGCCCACGGGCAGGTCGATAATATCCACCGGCACCAGGCTTTCCAGAGCCGCCGCGGCATCCGCGCCGCTCAGCAATAGCTGGCCCATATGGGAGACGTCGAACAGACCCGCCTGGCTGCGGGTGTGCAGGTGCTCCTGCTTGACCCCGGCAGGGTACTGAACGGGCATTGAGTAGCCCGCGAAGGGCACCATCCTGGCGCCCAGCTCCCGATGCAGCGCGGTCAGGGGGGTCGTTGCCAGCTGTTCTGAGGGGTCACTCATGGCGATCTCCGGTTAGCCACATGCCGTTGTCAGGAACCACCAGGCGCCCCTTGCCGGGCCCCTGGCCGGGCGCCCCTAGCCGGACGCCCCTGAGCCGGGCGCCCCTCGCCGGGCACCCCTGACAACGCCGGCAGAAACTAGCCCAGACGCCCCCGCTTTGCAACTGCGGGCCGGGTTTACCGGGCGCCAATGCCTGTATATACTCACATCACTGTATAAATAAACAGGCAGTTGAAATGGACAAGCTCACCCAACGGCAACAGCAGGTCCTCGACATCATCCGCGACCACATCGGCAGCACAGGCTATCCCCCGACCCGGGCGGACATTGCCCGCGAGCTCAACTTCAAGTCCGCCAACGCGGCGGAGGAGCACCTCAAGGCCCTGGCGCGCAAGGGCGCCATTGAGATTATTCCCGGCGCCTCGCGCGGCATCCGCCTGCCCGAGCGCCCCGGCATACCTATCGTCGGTCGCGTCGCCGCCGGGAGTCCCGTGCTGGCGCAAGAGCATATCGAGGATTACTGTGACCTGCCGCAGAGTTTTTTCCGGCCCCAGGCAGACTATTTTCTCACCGTCCAGGGCGACAGCATGATCGAGGTGGGTATTTTCGATGGCGACCTGCTGGCGGTGCACAGCACGCCGGTGGCGGAACACGGCGCCATCGTGGTGGCGCGCATCGATGACGAGGTTACGGTCAAACGCCTGCGTAAGACCCGCGACCGCCACCGCGTGGAACTGCTCCCGGAAAACAGGGACTACGCACCGATTGTCGTGGATCTGCGGGAGCAGCAGTTCGCGATTGAGGGCCTCAGCGTCGGGGTGCTGCGGCGCGGGAACTAGCGCTTAATGGAGAACGCGGGGGGCGGTGTCGAAGAGCTCTTCCTCGGTTTCCACCTCGGTTTCCACCTCGACCTCGGCAAGTTGCGAGGCTGTCTCAATGCCCGCCTGGATCATGGCCCTGGCCACTTCCAGGCCATTATCCATCAGGTAGGTCCGCGACTCATCGGAAAACTGGATGCGCACCAGGGGCTCGGCGTCTGCCTCCTCCGCGCGCTGCAGGACGATTTCCCCGTTACCCAGGTCGACAATTTCCAGCAGGGATGTAGGCACTCGATTACCTCGGCTATTGCAGAATGCGAGACCAGTCTAACAGCCCTGCACCGGGTCTGTCAGCCGAGGTCTAGCACTCGTCCAGGGAATCGCCCATGCGCAGGAACAGGGCCTCCAGGCGCTCGCTCCAGGCGCTGAAGTCGGCGTGATCGCCAGCACTGGTGTCGGCGCCGCGGGCCAGGTTGCCCACGGACCGGGCGGGTGCGGCCCGCGACGGGGTACCGGGTGTCCAGGCCAGCATGTCCCCCAGCCAGCCATCTCTCTCCAGCAGCGTGAACTCGTGGATTTCTGCGGGCGTGGCCTGTCCCGCCGGCCGCTCGGGCAGTTCGGCGACCTTGCCCGGCGGCGCAGCGGGCAGGTCATCGGGAGACAGGATCGCCAGCAGGAACCAGCCGTAGGCGAGATTCAGGTGGCGGTGGCAACCGGGCGCGTAGGCCTGGGCCAGCGTCCTTGCCGGAATATCCTCGGCAAGCAGGTCGCGCCCCCAGGCACCGAGCAGGATGCGCCCGAGGTAGAGGTGGTGGTTGGCCAGTCCGCGGGCGCTGCTCACGCTTTCTGCCGACGCTTTCTGGTCCCCTTTTTCGCCTTGGCGCCGGCACTTTTCTTGCCCGCCTCGGGAACCCACTTGCCGCCCTGGTAGAAGGCCTTCCAGCCGGTGGCCTTGCCGTCAACCTCGCTCATCACGTACTGCTCGCGGGTCTTGCGGCTATAGCGCACCTGGGTGCGGTTGCCATCATCGTCCTCGGTCGGCGCGCTGAACAGGAAGTCGTACTTGGGATCAATCTCCTCCTTGTGCGGCAACAGTTCATCGACGAAGGGGGCGCGGGTCTCCCGGTTCCGCGGGAACTGGCTGGCCGCGAGGAACAGGCCCGCGGCACCATCGCGCAACACGTAGTGGTCTTCAACCTTGACGCAGGCCAGCTCGGGCATGGGCACCGGGTCCATCTTCGGCGGCGCCGGCTCACCGTTGCGCAGGAGTTTACGGGTATTTTTGCAGTCCTCGGCGGTACAGCCGAAGTACTTGCCAAAGCGGCCGGTTTTCAACTGCATTTCCGCGCCGCACTTGTCGCACTCCAGCGTGGGGCCCTCGTAACCCTTGATCTTGAACTTGCCGTGCTCGACCTCAAAGCCAGGGCAATCGGGGTTGTTGCCACACACGTGCAGCTTGCGCTGCTCATCGATCAGGTAGCTGTCCATGGCCGCGTTACAGCGACTACAGCGATGCTTGCTGCGCAGGAGCCGCGACTCCGCTTCATCGTCCGCGTCCTCGCGAATCGCCTCGTCACCGGAGACCAGATTCAGGGTATGCTTGCAGCGCTCTTTCGGTGGCAGTGCGTAACCGGAGCAGCCCAGGAACACGCCGGTGCTGGCCGTGCGAATCTGCATCGGGCGGCCACACTTGGCGCACTCGATATCGGTCATGGTTGGCTCATTGGGCTGCATGCCCCTGGGCTCCGGCTCCTCCGCCTTTTCCAGCAGGCCGCGAAATTCCTCGTAGAAGCGGTCCAGCAGTTCGCGCCAGTCGAGCTGACCCTGAGCGACCTCGTCGAGCCGCTCCTCCATGGTCGCGGTAAAGCCGTAGTCCAGCAGGTCGGTGAAACTCTTCTGCAGCCTGTCAGTAACGATTTCGCCCATTTTCTCGGCGTAAAAGCGCTTGTTTTCCAGGCGCACGTAGCCGCGATCCTGGATCGTGGAGATGATCGAGGCATAGGTCGAGGGTCGACCGATGCCGCGTTTTTCCAGCTCCTTGACCAGGCCCGCCTCGCCGTAGCGCGGGGTGGGCTTGGTAAAGTGCTGCGCCGGATCCAGGGCCTTGAGTGACAGTTTGTCGCCCGCCTTCATGTCCGGCAGCACCGCATCTTCACCCTTGCGACCCGCCGGCGGCTGCACCCGGGTGAAGCCGTCGAACACGATAATTCTGCCGCGGGCAGTTAACTCGTAATCACCGGCAGCCACTGTGACCGTTGTGGACAGGTACTCCGCCGGCGGCATCTGGCAGGCCACGAACTGGCGCCAGATCAGCTCGTAAAGGCGTTCTGCATCCCGCTCCATGCCCTGCAGGGCGGATTGCTTCAGGTTCACATCGGAGGGCCGGATTGCCTCGTGGGCCTCCTGGGCTCCCTCCTTGGAGGAGTAGCGGATCGCGGACTCGGGCAGGTACTTGGCCGGGAAGTTGGCTTTGATGTAATCGCGACAGGCGGCGACCGCCTCGCCGCTGAGATTGGTCGAGTCGGTTCGCATGTAGGTGATGTAGCCGGCCTCGTACAGCCGCTGGGCCATCATCATGGTTTTCTTGACGCTGAAACCCAGGCGCGTGCTCGCCGCCTGCTGCAGGGTCGAGGTGATAAACGGCGCGGGTGGCTTGGACCGGGTCGGCTTGTCCTCACGCTGGCGCACCGCGTAGGGCAGTTTCTCCAGCTCCGCCGTGGCCTTGCGGGTATCCGCCTCGTTGTCCGGCCGGAAAGTCTGGCCCGCGTGCTTGCGCACCTGGAAGCGCACCTCTTCGCCCTTCTCCGGTGCGAGATCCGCGTGTACCTCCCAGTACTCCTCCGGCACGAAGGCACGTATCTCCCGCTCCCGTTCCACGATCAGGCGCACCGCGACCGACTGTACCCGCCCCGCGGAGAGGCCGCGCGCTACCTTCGCCCACAGCAGGGGCGACACCATATAACCGACCACCCGGTCGAGAAAGCGCCGCGCCTGCTGGGCGTTGACCCGGTCCTGGTCGAGGTGGGCCGGAGCCTCGAAGGCCTCGGCGATCGCCTTCTTCGTAATCTCGTTGAATACCACCCGCTGGTAGCGATCGTCGTCGCCGCCGATTGCCTCGCGCAGATGCCAGGCAATGGCCTCCCCTTCACGGTCAAGGTCAGTCGCGAGATAGATCGCGTCGGCGCTGGCTGCCAGCTTCTTCAGCTCGGCGACCACTTTCTCCTTGCCGGGCAACACCTGGTACTGTGCTTTCCAGCCATGCTCCGGGTCGATACCCATGCGCCGCACCAGTTGCTCGCGCGACTTCTGCTTCTTGTAGGCAGCCTTTTCCTCGGGTGCCATCTTGCGGGTCCTGGCGGCCTGCGCTGCTCGCTCCTTCGGGTCTACCGAACTGCCGCTACCGGCGGTGGGCAGGTCGCGGATGTGGCCGACGCTGGACTTGACGATGAAATCCGGACCCAGATATTTATTAATGGTCTTGGCTTTGGCCGGCGACTCCACGATAACGAGTGATTTGCCCATAAGCTCCTGAATGTAACCGATGTACTGGCTCGGGCCGGGTGTCCCCGGCGGGAAAAAGGGGCATATATAAGTGCCATGACCGCCGCGGTCAAGGAAAATCCCGGCTCAGGCAGCCAACTGCTGTGCCCATTCACCCAGTAGCCGGCGTATTTCAGTGACTGTAGCCAGCTCCCCGTCTTCCCGCCAGTAGACCCCGCAGGAAGCCTCGTCGACACTCGCCGCGAGCACGCCTGCAGGCATCGCCTGCAGGCAATCCGGCGGTATCGCGCGGCTGCCCAGGGGACGCCATTCGCCCTCCTGTCGCAGCCAGTTGCGGCGCGCGCGGCCCTGGCGCCCGCTGGAGGGGCGCAGGCGCAGGCCGTAATAAACGCTGTCTGCGCGCGAGCGCGTCGTATCCGCCGAACTCGCGGCGGGCAGGTCGCGAAACTCGACAAACAGACCCTGCACCGCCGCCGCCTCGCGCATGGCCGCCTGGTGGCGCTGGGTCTTGCTGGGCAGGAAATGCGTCAGCGGCGCCAGGGCAATAAGCACGACCAGGGCGATTAACAGGTAAACCAACTTTCGGCTCTCCGCGATGGGCTCAATTGCGCGCCATTGTATGCTATAAAAGCAGTTACAAGGTCCCGCACTTTACTGATGGAGCAGAAGCATGAGCGATTACCGGAAAATTCTCGTGGCTATCGACCTGAGTGAGGACTCCACCGAAGTCGCCCAGCGCGCCCGCGCGCTGGCCGCGGGCGCCGGCGCGGAGCTTCATGTCATCCACGTGATCGAACCTCTGAGCTTCGCCTACGGTGGTGACATCCCCATGGATTTCTCCGGCATACAGGATGAAATCCACGAGCAGGCGTCGCAGCAGCTCACCCAGTTCGGTGAGGCCCAGGGCATCGCCGCTGAGCGCCAGTATATCGTCCTGGGGCGTCCCGAAGTGGAAATCCATACCAAGGCGGAAGAACTGGATGCCGACCTGGTGGTCGTCGGCAGCCATGGCCGCTACGGCCTTGCCCTGCTCATGGGGTCAACGGCCAATGGCGTGCTGCACGGCGCCACCTGTGACGTGCTCGCCGTACGCGTCGGCAAGAGTGACTAGGTCAGGAAGCGTTGCAGCGCCTCCGGGGTGAAAGGCCAGCCGAGCTCGGCACCATCGGCGCGGCGCAGCACCGGGATCAGCAGGCCGTAGCGCGCAAACAGGGCGTCCGAGTCGGCAATGTCGACGCGTGCCACGCACAGCGCCGGACTCGAATCTCGCATGGCCTCCAGCATCGCCGCCGCCTCATCGCAAAGATGGCAGGCGCTGGTCCCGTACAGTAGCAACACGCTGGTCTCGCTGACTGGCATCACCCCTGGCTCCTGTAGTTTAATGCCCACCGCAAATGGGCATAATCGGGTAGAATCCCTACCCACACAATACCGATAAACCCGGGGGTAGATTAGGTGGCTTTATTTTCCCAGCCGACAGCACGCGCGCTCGCCATCCTGGACCTGTTAATGGCGAATCCGCACCAGGCCTTTGGCCTGACGGAGATGACCCGTCGCCTGAACCTGAACAAAGCCACCTGCCACGCGATCCTGACCACCATGGCCAACTACGGGTTCCTGGTACAGCACCCGAAAACCAAGGCCTATCGCCTGGGCCCGTCCATCATCGCCGCCGGCAACGCCGCCTTCGCCCAGTTCCCGGTCCTGGAATACGCCAGGCCCGAGCTCGAAGGCCTGCAGAACGACCTGGCCGTGGGCTTCGCCGTGACCGCGCGCTCCAAACTCCACCAGGTGCTGCTCGCCCTGTACGGCCGCGCGACACCGCTGATCGACTCATTCCAGCTGGGACTGCGCCTGCCCAATACCGCGCCTATCGCCGCCTGTTTCACCGCCTTTTCCCCGGCCAAGCAGCTTGAAGCCTGGCTGACCCGCGCGCATGAGTCCCGCGGCGGCTACAACGAACGCCTGGACCAGAAACTGCGCGTCTCGGTGATTGCCATACGCGCCCGCGGCTACGAGGTAACCCTGAAAACCCGCGCCGAGGAAAAGCTGACCGCCGAGCTCTCCCGCATTCACCAGAGCTGGAGTCTCACCGAGCTCGAAGACGCGACCAATGCCTACCAGCACGACATCTGTGATGAACACTTTCACCTGGACCGTATCGACCCCAAGGCGCGTTACAGCGTGAGCACCATCTCCGTGCCGGTATTTGTCTACCGCGATGTTCCGGTCATGTGTTTTGTCGCCGGCTCCATGGACAAGCCCATTACCGGCGCCCAGATCGAACATATCGCCGCGCGCATGAAAGAGTCCGCCGATCGCGTCACCGCCCTCGCCACCGGTCGCAGCAGCGTCCGCTAAGCCGCTCACATGGTGGATTCCACCGATTATCGCGAGCGCAAGGCCTTTTTCGACCGGGTACTTACTGTCTACGGGCGCAAACCGGTACTGGAAATCCTGCAGCAGGACGGCCTTGAATGCCACTGCCTGCACCTGGCCGAGAGCAACCGGGAAAAGGGGATTGTCGCCCAAATTCGCGACCTGGCCAGCGCGCGCGGGATACCCCTGCGCAGCCACAGCCGCGAGGCACTGTCACGCATCTCCCGCAACGGGCGCCAGGACCAGGGGGTGGCCCTCGATGTACTGTGCCCCGCCTTCCAGCGCCTGGAGGACGCGCTGGATGCCCTGCCCGCCCGCGCCCGCCTGCTCGCCCTGGACGGCATTACCAATCCACAGAATCTGGGGATGATCATCCGCTCTGCCGCTGCCGGCGATATCGACGGTATCATCTACGCCAGGGCGGGCAACGCGGCCCTGGGACCCCTGGTGATCAAGGCCAGCGCGGGCACCCTGTTCCGGGCACCGCTGCTGCAGTGTGAGAATCTGTCAGAAGCACTGGCATTATGCCTGGAACGCGGCCTGTCAGTGTGCGCGCTGGCCGCCGATGCACCGGAAACGCTGTTCAACTTTCACCCCGCGGGTGCCTGCGTCTATATCCTGGGCAATGAAACCGCGGGCGTGTCGCGGGATTGCGCCGCGCTGGCAACCCACAGCCTCGGCATTCCCATGCGCAACGGGGTGGAATCACTCAATGTGGCAGTAACGGCGGGCCTGATAGCCTATGCCGCACGTCTCTCCTAGCCCCCCGTGGTGACCTGGACAAGAATCTTGCCGCGCGCCCTGCCGGTTTCAGAGTAGCGGATCGCCGCGGGCAGCTCCTCCAGCGAAAACCGGCGATCAATCGCTGCCACCACCTCCCCGTCGGCCATCATCTGCGCCACGGTGGCCAGGTCATCCCCGTCGAGACGGGCCATCAGCACCATCAGTTCCTGCTCGACGAAGGGCTGGTAAACAAGCGACAACAGTGGATTCACCAGCGGTGCAACCCAGTCGCCCTTGGAAGCGCCCACCATGACCAGGCGCCCCCCGGCGGACAGCACCGACACATTGGCGGGAATCGAATGGTTGCCGACATTGTCGATAATCACGTCGTAGCGCGCCTCGGCACCGGTATAATCCGTGGTGCGGTAATCGATAACCTGATCGGCACCCAGGGAGCGGACCAGGTCATGATTGCGGGCACTGGAAACGCCGGTCACATGGGCGCCCAGGGAATGGGCGATCTGCACCGCAAAGGTTCCCACGCCGCCCGATGCCCCGTTGATCAATACCCGCTCACCGGGAGCGACCTGCGCCCTGTCCCGCAGCGCCTGCAGCGCCGTCAGTGCCGCCACCGGGACCGCCGCCGCCTGTTCGAAACTCACCGCGTCCGGCTTGGCGGCGATCGAGCCGGTGGCTCGCATGAGGACGTATTCAGCAAAAGCGCCGTTGGCGCCGCCAAATACCGCATCCCCCACCGCGAAGCGGGTAACGCCCTCGCCCACCGCGGCCACGGTCCCGGCGACATCCCGCCCGATGCGCGGATTATCCGGGGCGCCAATACCGGCCTGCAGGCGCATGAGGTAGGGCGAGCCGTGCATATAATGCCAGTCCAGGGGATTGACCGATGCGGCATGCACCTTCACCAGCACCTGCCCGGCGCCGGGTTCAGGGATAGGCAGGCGCGTGGACTCGAGGACCTCCGCATCGCCGTAGCACTGGTAAATATAGGCTTGAAAGCTGTCCTGGACCTCGCCGCCGGGCTGCCGGGGTGAGGGGCAGGCACTGTCGTAACTGATCAGCACCGCCAGCACGGCAATACCGGCCAGCAGCAACAGGCCGAGACAGGCGAAAATCTTGCGCAACAGGGACATGGCGGACAATCCAGGCAAAGGGCTCTGGATTGTAAACCAATTTATCGATCCGCGTGGGTTCGGTCAGCGCACGTATGGGGCAGACTGTCGCATGCGGCACTTACTTGGAGAGGTAAGCCATCGCCTCTTCCAGACCCTTCAGTGTCAGCGGATACATGTGCCCCTGCATCAGCTGGTGGGTGATCGCCGTCGACTGGGTGTACTGCCACTCTTCCTCGGGCACCGGATTGATCCACACCACTTTTTCGTAGGTCTCCAGCAGGCGCCGCATCCAGACCTCGCCGGCCTCTTCGTTCCAATGCTCCACCGAGCCACCGGGCTGGACGATTTCATAGGGAGACATCGCCGCGTCGCCGACAAAGATCACCTTGTAGTCGTGGGAATACTTGTGCAGGACATCCAGCAGGGGCGTGCGCTCGTTGTGGCGCCGCACGTTGTTGCGCCACACGCTCTCGTAGAGGAAGTTATGGAAGTAGAAGTACTCCATGTGCTTGAACTCAGTACGGGCAGCCGAGAACAGCTCCTCGCACACGCGCACATGCGGGTCCATGGAGCCACCGACGTCAAAGAATAACAGCACCTTGACCGCGTTGTGGCGCTCCGGAACCATCTTGATATCCAGCAGCCCGGCATTGCGCGCGGTGGAGCTGATGGTATCGTCCAGGTCCAGCTCGTCGGCAGCCCCCGTGCGGGCGAACTTGCGCAGACGGCGCATCGCCACCTTGATATTGCGGGTACCCAGCTCGACGCTGTCGTCCAGGTTTTTGAAGTCGCGTTTTTCCCAGACCTTGACCGCCTTGCGGTTGCCGCCGTTGGGACCCACGCGAATGCCTTCCGGGTGGTAACCCTGCTGGCCGAAGGGCGAGGTGCCGCCGGTGCCGACCCACTTGTTACCGCCCTCGTGACGCTCTTTCTGCTCTTCGAGGCGTTTCTTGAATTCCTCGATCAGCTTTTCCAGACCGCCCAGCGACTCGATCTTGGCCTTTTCCTCCTCGGACAGGTGCTTCATGAATTCATTGCGCAGCCAGTCGTCGGGGATCAGCGCCTCAATCACATCATCCAGTTCTTCAAGGTCCTGGAAATGCAGGCCAAAGGCGCGATCAAAGCGGTCGAAGTACTTCTCGTCCTTGACCATGCAGGCGCGGCTGAAATAGTAAAAGTCGTCCATGTTGGCAAAGGCGACATGGCGCTGGAGGCCGTCCATCAGGTCCAGCAGCTCACGGGTGGTCACCGGGACCCCGGCGTCGCGCAGACCGTGGAAGAAGTTAATTAACATGGCAACTAGCGGCTTTCCCTGCGATGCATGAAGGCCAGGCGCTCCAGCAGGTGCACATCCTGCTCGTTCTTCAGCAGGGCACCGTACAGGGGCGGAATCGCCTTGCTGTGGTCCCGCTCCTTGAGCAGCTCATCGGGAATATCGTCGGCCATCAGCAGTTTCAGCCAGTCGATCAGTTCCGAAGTGGAGGGCTTCTTTTTCAGCCCGGGTATCGCGCGCACATCGAAGAATACCTCCAGCGCTTCCTGCACCAGGGACTGGGCAATGCCCGGGTGATGCACATCGATAATCTCGCGCATGGTGTCGCGGTCGGGGAAGTTGATGAAGTGGAAGAAGCAGCGACGCAGAAAGGCGTCGGGCAGCTCCTTTTCGTTGTTGGAGGTGATAATAATGATCGGCCGATGCCTGGCGCGAATGGTTTCCCCGGTCTCGTAGACAAAGAACTCCATGCGATCGAGTTCCACCAGCAGGTCGTTGGGGAACTCGATATCCGCCTTGTCCACCTCGTCAATCAGCAGCACAACCTGCTCGTCTGCGGCGAAGGCCTCCCACAGCTTGCCCCGCTTGATGTAATTGGCGATGTCGTGAACTTTTTCATCGCCCAGCTGGGAGTCCCGCAGGCGCGATACGGCATCGTATTCGTACAGCCCCTGTTGCGCCTTGGTGGTGGACTTGATGTGCCACTGGATCAGGCGCTTGCCCAGACCCAGGGCCACCTCTTCCGCGAGCATCGTCTTGCCGGTGCCGGGTTCGCCCTTGATCAGCAGCGGCCGCTCCAGGGTGACCGCGGCGTTGACCGCCATGCGCAGATCGTCAGTCGCTACATAGCGCTCAGTGCCCTCAAATTTCATAAGCATTCCATTGGTGTGGTTACAGTCGAAGCGCACAAGGGTAGCGACCGCCCCTGCGCATGGCAAGCCGGCTCAACGGCCGTCCGGATCCGGATCCGTGGCGACCACGCCCTCGACCACACGGTCTTCGGAATCGCCGGCGGAATCCTGGAAGCGTCGTTTCCAGATGTCGAGGCGCCGCAGGCGGCGGCGCCGCGCGATCCAGAGGGATAGCACGGTCACCGCGGTGACCACCGACGCCACGACCAGCAGGGGTGTCCTCAGGCTGGCCTCGGGAATGTTCGCCGGGCGGGTGCTGATCGCGGAACTCTGGGCATCGTCGATCACTTCCACATACATGGGTAATTCCCGGCGCAGGGTCTTGCCATTGACTCGCGCCACCAGCTGATAGCGGCCACCGCGCGCAAATGGCGGGACGCTCACCCGGTACTCTCCCGTGGCCGGCACCGGGTAGCGTCCGCTCACCGGCAACACCCGGCTCTCGCCCCCGGGCCCGATGATTTCGAGGCTGATATCAAACAACGCCAGTAACTCGGGGTCAGTGACGACCTCACCCTCGTTGCGCAGCAGGATGCCGACCTCACTGGCGCGGTCAGCCGGGATACTGTTGGGCAGCGGATCGACCTCGAGTTGCAGGTCGGCGATGACCGTGACCCGGACCCGGGCCCCGGGCGGCGCCTCCAGCTGCCAGGCACCTGGCGCCGGGCTGCGCACCGTCACCAGGGCGAAGCGATCGGTCCTGAACCAGTCCACGCCCTCGACATCGACCTCTGGCCGCAGGCTGCTCCCAGCGGGCGTAAACAGGCCCACCTGTGGCGAACCGCCGCCGGCGAGAAAGATCAGCGCGGTAAACTCCTCGATACTGTCATCGACCACAAAACGGCTGTCGGCGATGGGCACCCGCGCGGCGGGCGCGACCATCTCCAGGGACTGCACGAATATCGTGGTGAGATCCTCCGCTGTCAGCGCCTGCTCGGCAATGCCCGCGGTCTGCTCCGCGAGATCGCGCAAAAAGGGCCAGTCCGCTTCGCCCGAGAGCGCAATCGTGTGCACCGGTATGCCGGTGCCGCCCAGGCGCGGCGCGGTCTCGGCAAGCAACTTGCGCGCCGCGTTGGCGTTGGCCATGGGCGACGGGGACACGTCCACCTTGCCGTCTGTCAGCAGGACAATACTGCTGCGATAGGCCGGGTCCATACTGCCGAGGTCGTAGGTCGCCGCCGCCAGCGCGGCGGGAATATTGGTGCGCTGGCCGGAGTTGTCGATCCGTGCCACGGCGTCGCGCGCCTGCTGCCGCCAGGCCGCGTCCACCTCCTGGTGCGGCACCAGCACCTCCACCGACTCACCAAAAGTCCACACCCCCGCACGGGCGCCATCGGGAAGCAGACGCACAATGAGTTCCAGCGCCGGCTCGCGCAGGTTGTCCGGGTCCGACTGTTTCATGCTGCCGGAAATATCGATCAGCAGGCGCAGATCGGGTTTCAGCCCGCGGCCGGCAAGCGGATCCCCCAGGGCGCCGCCGGCAACAAGGAGCAGGCAGAGCGACAGGCCGGCGCTCAACAGGCACCACGCCGGCGAACGGTCGCGGAATTGGCCGCCCACGTACACGTTCAGTCCGCAGCCTCTTCCCGCGATTCCTGCCCCGGCCGGTGGCGGAGCACGGTCAGGCCCAGCAGCAGGGACAGGAACAGCGCTGCGCCCAGCATGAATGCCAGCGGGCGCAGGGCATGTTCCGCCGCCGCCTGATCAACGGTCATCCACTGAAACGCCGCGACAATCACAGCCGGCGCGAGCGTATCCACGCCCGCTTCCGGATAGGCCGGCGTGAGCAACAGGGCCGCGCCCGTCAACACCACAAATCCAATCCAGGCCGGTCGCCAGTGCCGGCGCAGCCACCAGGCGAGGGCCAGTAAAGCCAGCGTGCCGGCGGCGAGATAGACCACCATCGCCAGCTGGTAGGCGCTTTGACTCAGCACGACTCGGTCCTCCTACTCGATCCAGGTAATGATATGTTCGTCATAGCCGTCCGGGTGCACGTGGTCTTCCGAAATGACCTGGCCGCGAACCGAAATGCCGGCCTCGTGGACGCTGTCCGGGTCTCCCGTCTCCAGGGGATGCCAGGCCGGCAGTGGCTTGCCATTGGCACGCAGCCGGTAAGCGCAGGTCGAGGGCAGCCAGGACAGCGCGGCGGCGTTGTCAGCGGCCAGTTGCACGCAATCCGGGACCAGGCGTGCGCGGTTGGCGTAATCCTTACAGCGGCTGTTATCCGCATCCAGGTAACGACAGTGCACCCGCGTATAGAGCATTTCGCCATTCTCTGCATCCTCGAGCTTGTGCAGGCAGCAGCGCCCGCAGCCGTCGCACAGGGCCTCCCACTGCGCGGTATCCAGCTCCGCCAGGGACAATCTGTTCCACCACTCAGTCACCGGCACTTTCCCGCCGCCTGAGTTCCGTCTCGCTGGGCGGCATCTGCAGGTAGAAACCCTGCTCTTCTATTTTTGCCAGTACCTCAGCGGCGTTGGCTCGCGCCAGTTTGCGCTCGGGATCCAGCATCAGCACCATCACGGACCTCGGGTCGCCGAACTGTTGCAGCAGGGGCGCCGGTACCTCCGCCAGTCCCCGGGCCTTGTCCACGTAGAGGTACATTTCCGCCCGACGCGGGCTCGTGAAGATTTCACACAGCCGCTTCACGCCAGCCACTCCCGCAACGCGGCACGCAGGGGCTGAATGGCATGCTCGTCGCGCCAGCCTGACCAGTGCGCCGGCGGCGTGAGCGCGTGGCCCTGGGCCTCGCGCAGCAGCGCCTCATAGTCCCTGCCCTGCACCAGTGCCTCGGGCGCCATATCCAGGGCCTCGGCGATCTCGCGCGCGCGTTTCTTGAGCCGCTTGACCAGCTCTCGTTCACGCGCGCTGAGGGGTGCTGGCAGGGGGTCTGGCGGTGTCGCACCGCTGGCGGCGTGCTGCGCCAGTACCGCCAGGATGGCGTCCGTATAACGACGCGCGGCGGGCGGTGGCAACTCCACCGCAGAGCGCAGCTGGTTGCGGTCCCGCGGGCGCGCCTGGGCGATAGCCAGGCAGGCCTGGTCATCGATGATCCAGCTCCGGGGCTTGTCCCGATCGCGCGCGGTCTGCTCGCGCCACTCGCTCAGGGCCACCAGGGCCGCCAGGGCATCCGGGTCCAGTTTCCAGGCGGATTTGATCCGCGGATAATAGGGGCCCGCGCCCTGCTCCATCGCCGCCACCGCGGTCTCTCCGTCCGCCAGGACCCAGTTCAGGCGCGACCGGTCCTCGCACTGCTCGCGCAGGACGCGATACACCTGCAGCAGGTAGACCACGTCCTGGGCCGCGTACTCGCACTGCGCCGGGCTCAGGGGCCGCTGCAGCCAGTCGGAGCGGGTCTCGTCTTTGGGCAGGTCCACCTCGCAAATCTGCTGTACCAGGGCGCGGTATCCCAGGCCAAAACCGCGGTTGACCAGTGCTGCGGCGCGCTGGGTGTCGAACAGCGGGCGCGGCAGCACCCCCAGCCAGCGGTTGAACACTTCCAGGTCCTCACTCGGGGAGTGCAGCACCTTGACCATACCGGGCTCGCTCATCAGGGCGCGCAGCGGGTCGAGGTTGTCGATCGCGAGCGGGTCGACCAGCCAGGCCTCGCTGCCAAAACACAGCTGCAGCAGCGCCACCTGGGGGTAAAAGGTATTTCGACGCATGAATTCAGTATCCACGGCCACTGCCGGCGCCTGCGCGTTATCCAGCAGCAGCGCCTGCAGCGCCGCATCGTCATCTATCAGTTGCCAGTCCATTACTGCTCCACTGTGCGCCGACCGCTGAAGGCATGTGCCAGGGTGGAGCCGTCGACGTACTCCAGCTCGCCGCCCAGGGGAACCCCGTGGGCAATGCGTGAAACGCGGATGCCGCGAGGAACCAGCATCTCTGTCAGGTAGTAGGCGGTAGCCTCGCCCTCGACCGTGGGATTGGTGGCGAGAATGACCTCGTTGATACCCTCCTCCAGCACGCGCTGCTGAAAGCGGTCCAGGCCGATCTGGGCGGGGCCCACACCATCAATCGGCGAGAGATGGCCCATCAGCACAAAGTAAAGGCCCCGGTAGCTGCCGCTCATCTCCACCGCCAGCACATCCGCAGGCGTCTCCACCACGCAGATCAGGCTGTGGTCACGCCGGGTGTCAGTACAGATTTCGCAGATCTCGAGCTCGGTGAAGTTGCGGCAGCGCTGGCAGTGATCGACGCGCGCCACGGCGTGGCTGAGCGCTTCCGCCAGGGCCGTGGCGCCCTCGCGATCCCGCTCCAGTAAGTGCAGCATCATGCGCTGGGCGGACTTGGGGCCCACCCCGGGCAGACAGCGCAGGGCCTCGATCAGGTCGATGATGGCAGGGCTGAATTTCATGCTCAAAGCCGGCTCAGAACGGCATCTTGAAACCGCCGGGCAGATCCAGCCCGGCTGTCAGGCCGGCCATGGCCTCCTTGTTCTGGGCTTCAACCCGGCGCACGGCATCGTTCACCGCGGCTGCCAACAGGTCCTCAAGGACATCTTTTTCTTCGCGGAAGACGCTGTCATCGATCGATACCTGGCGCACGTCATGGCGGCCGTTCATGGTCACCCGCACCAGACCTGCGGCGGCTTCACCGGTCACCTCCGCCTGGGCGAGTTCTGCCTGTTTTTCCTGCAGCTGCGCCTGCATTTTCTGCGCCTGCTGCATCAGGTCTGACAAATTGCCTTTCATGGGGATTCCTCAGGAGTCCAATGGAATGATGGAGCTGCGATCCAGCTCACCGTCAAATCGCTCCAGCAGATGCTGGAGCACGGGATCGCCCTCAATGGCGACGACGGCTTCCGCCTGGCGTTCCGCCGCGAGGCGCAGTTGCCGCCGGGCCGGGGTTTCACCCTGTACGGTGCCAGCCTCGATGGTCACTGACAGCGGGGTATCAAAATAGTTTTGCAGTGCCAGGCGCAGCTTGTCCTGGTGCGAGCTGTTGAATAAGGAGGCGTTCGCCTCGTCCAGCACAAACTGCAGGTGACCATCGGCTACCGCGCGCAGCTCACAGTGTGATGCGATGTTGTAGACGATGCCTACCAGGCCGAGTTGTTCCAGCAGCTGCGCCCAGCCCTCTGGACCCAGACTGGCCAGGGCATCTGCATCCGCGGCGCCTCGCGCCTCGGGCTCAGGAGACTTTTTTGCCGGAGCACCGACCTCCCCCACGGCCTGCGCTGGGGCGGCCCGCGCCAGGGGTTTTGCCGCCGTGGCGGCGATATCGCCTCCACCGCCGGATGCCGCTCCCGCACCGGGCTCAAACACAACCGCTGGACGGAAGGCCAGCATGCGCAGGAGAATCATCTCGAAGCCGCTGCGGGGATCCGCGGCCAGGGGCAGGTCACGCTTGCCGTTGATCGCCATCTGGTAGAAAAGCTGGGCGTCTTCAGCGGTCATGGCCGCTGCAAGTTCGCGGACCCGCTCGGCATCGCCCCAGGTGTTGTCCACGGCATCGGGCACCGCCTGCGCTATGGCCACCCGGTGCAGCAGGGAGATCAACTCGTCCGCGCCGGCGGCAAAATCGGGGGCGTGCTCCGCCATCCTGCCGGCCACCGCCAGCACCTCTGCGGGGTCGCCCGCGACCACTGCCTCCAGTACCTGGAAGACGAAGCCCAGGTCCACCGTCCCCAGCATGCGGCGCACGTCTTCCTCGCTGAGTGACCCCGCGCCGAAGGCAATGGCCTGGTCCGTAAGGCTGAGCGCATCGCGCATACTACCCGCCGCGGCACGCCCCAGCAGCCACAGGGCTGGCTCCTCGTAGCCGACAGATTCCTGGTCCAGCACGTGCTTGAGGTGGCCCACGACCTGCTCCGGGGGCATGTTCTTCAGGTTGAACTGCAGGCAGCGTGACAGGATGGTGGCCGGCAGTTTCTGTGGGTCGGTGGTGGCGAGCAGGAACTTGACGTGGGGCGGTGGCTCTTCCAGGGTCTTGAGCAGCGCGTTGAAGCTGTGATTGGACAGCATGTGCACCTCGTCAATCAGGTACACCTTGTAGCGGGCGTGGGTAGGCGCGTACTGCACGTTCTCCAGCAGCTCGCGGGTGTCCTCCACCTTGGTACGCGATGCCGCATCGACCTCGAGCAGGTCAACGCTGCGCCCCTCGGCGATCTCACGGCAGGACACACACTCGCCGCACGGCACGGAGCTGACGCCCTGCTCGCAATTGAGGCACTTGGCAAGGATGCGCGCGATCGTGGTCTTGCCTACACCCCGGGTGCCGGTAAACAGGTAGGCGTGGTGCAGGCGGTCATTGTCCAGCGCATTCACCAGCGCCTGCAACACGTGCTCCTGACCGACCAGTTCGCGAAAGCTCTTGGGCCGCCATTTGCGCGCGAGTGCCAGATAGGACATACAGATTCGTGCCTTGCAGCAAAACCGCTAGGATACACCAGCCCGGTAACTGCCAAAAGGCGAGAGACACCTGTCGGGGAGATTTGGAGGCGACCCGAACAGCCACACCCCGGCACACGAGTCGGTAACTACCGTTGCTCCCTTCCGGGCCTGGCGGGTTTCACTACCTATCATTGCGGGGGGACCGCTCGGGCCACCATAGCGCACCGCAGATCACCGCGGCGGGCGCATTGTGGCGCAAAGCCCGGCGGCGTTCAAGCGACTTCACTTGACTCCAATGTTAGTTCGTCTAACATAAATGTAAGATTTTTTAACATTGAGCATTCTTCCATGCAGGCCCCCAGCTTTTTGCGCGGCAGCGCCCCGGGTATTGTCGCCGCCCTGCTCCTTACCGCGGCACTGAGCGCCCTGCTGCGCTGGCACGCCACGGCGGAGGGGCATGGCGCGCGTGTCGAGGCCATGCCGGTCGCTGTCGCCACCTACCATGAACAACCCGCCTACCAGCGCCAGCGACGCTTTTTCGGCCTGGTGGAAGCCGCCCAGCGGGCAGACCTCGGCTTCGAGACCAGCGGCCAGCTCGCGACCATGGCGGTCGACGAGGGCAGCAGCGTGGAGGCCGGTGACCTGCTGGCCACCCTGGATGACCAGCGGCTGCAGGCCCAGCGCGCGGCGGCGGCGGCGGAACTGGCCACCCTGCAGGCAGACCTGGAGCTGGCTCGGCTCAAAGCCAAACGCCAGGAGGACCTGCAGGCCACCGGCGCGGTTTCCCGGGAGGCCTTCGACGAAACGCGCCTGCGGGCAAAGGCCCTGGGGGCCCAGCAGGACGCCGTCGCCGCCCAGCTGCGGCGGCTGGACATCGAGCTCGAAAAGCTGCAGCTGAAAGCACCCTTTGCCGGGGTCATCGCGGCGCGCTACCTTGACCCGGGTACGATCGTCGCTGCCGGCAGCCCGGTCCTGCGCCTGATTCAATCCGGTGACCGGGAGGCGCACGTGGGCGTGACCCCGGAGCTTGCGGCCACGCTGCAGCCGGGCCAGTCCTACACCCTGCAGTGGCGCGAGCAGTCGCTATCGGCACAGCTGCGCTCAGTGCGCCCCGACGTGGATCCGGCGACGCGGGCGACGATCGCGGTATTCACCCTGTCAGCGGGCACCGGCATCCTCGACGGTGAGACGGTCTCCCTGAACCTGTCGGACCGGGTAGAGAGCCGCGGGGGCTGGCTGCCATTGTCCGCTCTGCTCGAGGGACAGCGGGGAATCTGGAACGTACTGTTGCTCCAGCGCGAAGGCGAGCGCTACCAGACCCGCCGCGGGGTGGTCGAGGTCCTGGCAATCCAGGGCGATCGCGCCTACGTGCGCGGGACCCTCAGGGACGGCCAGCAGGTCGTGGGTGACGGCCTCCACCGGATCGCCGCAGGGGCGGTGGTCACGCCCCTGGAGTCCTGACGTGCTCGCTCGCATCCTGTTCACCAATCGCCGCTACTGCGCCCTCTTCCTGCTGGTCATTATTGCCGCGGGCATCAGCAGCTTTACCTCCATCGCGCGCCAGGAGGACCCCACCATCACCAATTTCGTGGCCACGGTCACCACCTTTATGCCCGGCGCCACCCCCGCCCGCGTCGAGGCCCTGATCACCCGTCCCCTCGAGGACGAACTGCGCCAGATTCCCGAGATCGAAGAGATCAACTCCACCTCCAGCGCAGGCGTGTCGTTCCTTAATGTTCAGCTCGAGGAAACCCTGTCCGAGCGCGACATCCAGCGTGCCTGGTCGGAAATCCGCGACGCCCTGGGCGACGTCGCCGCGGGCTTTCCCGCAGGTGTCAGTGCGCCCGCCTTCGATGATGACCGCCTCACCGCCTATACCCGGATCGAGGCCCTGAGCGCCGTCGCCGGCGAAACCGTGCCGCTGTCACTGCTGCACCGGCTGGCACTGGACTTTGCCGACGCCGCCCGCAACGTGGGCGGCACCGAACGGGTCGACCTGTACGGCGAACCCGCCGAGGAGGTTCGGGTGGCGGTAAATGAAGCCGCGCTCAGCGCCCGTGGTCTGGACATGGCCCAGCTCGCCCTGGCCCTGCGTGCCGCTGACCCCAAGGTCGCCGCCGGCCGCACCTCGGGGGCAGGCACCGAGCTTCTGGTCGAGGTCGGGGGCGAGTTCGATTCCCTGGACCGGATCCGCGATGCGGTCGTGAGCTCCACCGCCGACGCGGGCGCCGTGCGCGTCGGCGACGTCGCCCGGGTCTACAAGGCTCAGCAGACACCGCCGCCGGCGATGGCCCTGGTCAACGGCCAGCCGGGCATCCTCATTGGCGTGGCAATGTCCGATGGCCTGCAGGTCGACAGGTGGAGCGCCGACTTTGCCGGGTTTGTACAGCAGTGGCGCGAGCGGGCGCCGGTCGGCATCGAGCTGGTCAATACCTACGACCAGAGTGGCTACACCTCCGCCCGGCTCTGGGGCGTGGTAGAGAACCTGGTAATGGGCGTCGTGCTGGTGCTTGCGGTTCTGCTGCTGACCCTGGGCTGGCGCGCCGCGGTGGTGGTCGCGGTCATCCTGCCCCTGTGCGCCCTGCTGTCGATCGCCCTGCTTTATTACTGGGGGGTCGCGATTCACCAGATGTCGGTCACCGGGCTGGTGGTCGCCCTGGGCCTGCTGGTGGACGCCTCTATCGTGATGACCGACGATATCCGCAAACGGCTGTTGCATGACGACCCGCCCCTGCAGGCGATCAGTGCTGCCGTGAGGCGCATGCGGGTACCGCTGCTCTCGAGCACCATCACCACGGTCCTGGCCTTTATGCCCATGGTCGTCCTGCCCGGCCCCTCGGGAGACTTTATGGGCAGCATTGCCAAGTCGGTAGTGGTGATGCTGGTGTCCTCCCTGCTGCTGGCCCTGACCCTGACCCCGGCGCTCGCCGCCTGGCTGCTGCCGGGGGGGCTGCGGGGCGAGGCCCACTGGTGGGAACGCGGCATCGAGGGCGGCGCCCTGGCGCGGCGCCTGGAGCAGACCCTCGACTGGGCCCTGCGCCGGCCCGCCGCCTCGATCGCCCTGGCCCTGGTGCTGCCGGTTTCCGGGTTTATTGCCTTTCCCATGCTGACGGCCCAGTTTTTCCCGGGTACGGACCGCGACCAGTTTTATGTGCAGGTCAAGTTGCCGGATGGTCGCTCGATCTACGACACCCAGGCCCTGGTGCAACGACTGGACCAGAAACTGCGGGACGAAGCCCTGGTGCGGCGCGTGGACTGGACCCTGGGGGAAAGCCCACCGGCTTTCTACTACAACATGTACCGCATGAAGGAAGGCATTCCCAGCTGGGCGGAGGCGCTGGTCATGACCCGGGATGAGGACCAGACCAATGACCTGATCCGGCGACTGCAGCGGGAAGTAGATCGCGAGTACCCCGCGGCGCGGGTGATCGTGCGCGGTATCGACCAGGGCCCGCCCGTAATGGCACCGCTGGAAGTCGAAATCTACGGGCCCAACCTGTCGCGCCTGCGCCAGCTTGGCGAATTGTTTCGCCAGCGCCTCGAGCAGGTGCCCGACGTCACCCACACCAACGCCAGCCTGTCCGGTGGGGCGCCCAAGCTGCTGGTTGAGATCAACGAGGCCGAGGCCAGGCTCGCCGGCGTTGGCCTGTCCGCGGCTGCAGACACCCTGGACGCGAGCTTGCGCGGGCTGCCCGCCGGGGAGCTGCTGGAAGACACCCAGCGACTGCCGGTGCGGGTGCGCCTGGAGGAGGACGCCTGGGGCACTGCCGAGGAAATCGGCGATCTGCGTATCGCAGGAAGCACACGGGGCATGACCGATGCACCTGCGGGCGTTCCCCTGAGCAGCATCGCGCGCACGGTCCTGCAGCCCTCCAGCAGCCCTATCACGCGCAAGGATGGTGAGCGGGTCAATATCGTCCAGGCCTACCTGACCCGCGGTGTGCTGCCGGAGGAAGCGCTGAAATACCTGCGCGAGGACCTGGCCCGCAACCCGGTGCCGCTCCCGGACGGTTACCACTACAGCTTTGGGGGCGACTCCGATGTGCGGGCCGAGGTGGTGGGCCACATCATGGCGCCCATGGGGATAATCTTCGCCGCCCTGGTGGCGACCATCGTGCTTACCTTCAACTCCTGGCGCCTCTCGATGATCGCGATCCTGGTCTGTGTGTGCTCCCTGGGCCTGAGCCTGCTGGCCCTGGCCATCTTTCGCTACCCCTTCGGTGTGCAGGCAGTCATCGGCGTGATCGGTTCGATCGGGGTGTCGATCAACGCGGCGATCATTATCATGACTGCGTTACAGCTGGACGATGGTGCCGTGCGCGGCGGGCTGTATGCCGTACGGCGGGTGGTGATGGATTCCAGTCGCCACATCGTCAGCACCACGGTCACCACCTTCGGTGGTTTCCTGCCGTTGATCCTGGAGGGCAGCGAATTCTGGCCGCCCTTTGCGATGGCCATCGCCGGCGGTGTGCTCCTGTCCACCATCGTGTCATTTTTCCTGGTGCCACCCATGTTTGTCCTCGCCAACCGCCTCGGCAAGCGGCGAGTTGCACCCACCGCCGCGAGCGCCATGGGGGCCGGAACATGAGTCGCACCGACAGCGCACGCGGCTATCACCACGGCAACCTGCGGGATGCGCTGATCCTCGCCGCGGCGGCACTGATTGAAGAACAGGGCGACGCGGATTTTGCCATGGTGGACGCCGCGCGGCGGGCCGGGGTCAGCAGTGCCGCGCCCTATCGCCATTTCAAGGACAAGGCGGCGCTGCTGGATGGGGTGCTTGAGCTGCTGTTCCTGGGGCTTGCAGGAGCGGTGCGGGAGGCCTGCGAGCGAACGCCCGCGGGCTCCACGGAGCGCATCGTCACCCTGGGCAAAGCCTATATCGATTACCTGACCGCCAGGCCCGCGTTCTACCAGCTGATGTGGGGGGAGCGGGGCCAACAGCAGCTGGCGGACCCCTCGCTCGACCCCAAGACCACGGGCTTTTACCTGCTGCTGACCTCGGTGGAGGAATGGTGCGAGGCGAATCAGCTGCACCCGAAATCGACCCTGGAGCTGGCGACCCGCCTGTGGGCGATGGCCCATGGGCTGATGGCCCTGAGCATGCACAGGCACCTGGAGAAGTTTCTGCCGGATGCGGACATCACCGCGCTGCTGCAGGGCGCGACCCAGAGCATGCTGGACGGGCTGCGCCACGACAGCTATTGCGACCCGGAATAAGGCACCGGTGACCCTGGAGATTGTTTACCGCGACCCACACCTGGTCGCGATCCACAAGCCCGCCGGCCTGCTGGTACATCGCAGCCCCGTCGACCGACGGGAAACCCGCTTCGCCCTGCAATTGCTGCGCGACCAGCTGGGTCAACGCGTGTACCCGGTGCACCGCCTGGACAAACCCACCTCAGGTGTCCTGCTGTTCGCACTCAGTAGCGACATTGCGAGGGCGCTGGCAAGCCAATTCGAGGCGCAGCAGGTAGAGAAAAACTACCTCGCCATCGTGCGCGGATTCCCGCCGGAGGCGGGTACTATCGACCACCCCATTCGCGACGACCCGGACCCGCGCGCGGGCCTCCAGCGCGGGCCGCCCCGGGAGGCCCTGACCCGCTATCAACGCCTGGGCACAGTGGAGCTGCCCCGGGCGGTCGACCGCTACCCTACCAGCCGCTATGCCCTGGTTGCCCTGCAGCCGTCCAGCGGGCGCCGGCACCAGCTGCGGCGGCACATGAAGCACATCGGCCACCCGATCATCGGCGATGCCAAGCACGGCAAGGGGGTGCACAATCGCTTTTTCGCTGCGGAATTTGGCGCCGGGCGACTGCTACTCGCCTGCACCCGCCTCGCGCTCCACCACCCGGTCACCGGGGCGACGCTGACCCTGGCGGCGCCGCCGGAGGGTGTGTTTCGCGAACTGTTGGCGCGCTTCGGCTGGGGCGCGCCGGATTAAGTCAGCGCGCAATCAACCGGGGCGTCCGCCCCCCCTTAATCGCTGCCACCATTCCCGGTGGCCCGCGGGGTCAGCTTCAGCAAGCGGCCCTCGCTCTCCTTGCGGTCGTCCTCAAGCACCCAGATGGCGCCTGCCGGGCCCTGCTCGACTTCGCGGATGCGGGCGCCCATCTCGAAGCGCTCCGCCTCCTCGGCATCAACCCCGTCAAAGGCCACCCGGACCAGGGCCTGGGCGGACAGCCCGCCGATAAACGCGCTGCCGCGCCAGGCCGGGAACAGCTCGCCGTCGTAGAACATCAGGCCGGCGGGGGAGATCGCCGGCACCCAGTATTCGACAGGGGGCTCAAACTCAGGGCGCGTATCGTGATCCGGAATTTTATCGCCGTTGTAATGGTCGCCGTTTGAGACAATGGGGTAGCCGTAATTCAGGCCCGGCTGGACCAGGTTCAGCTCATCCCCGTGGGCCGGCCCCATCTCCTGGTTCCACAGCCGCCCCTCGGCGTCGAAGGCCAGGCCCAGGGGGTTGCGATGACCGAGAGACCAGATCTGTGCGGTGACGCCGCCCTCTTCTGCGAAGGGGTTGTCCGCAGGGACCCGGCCGTCATCGAAGAGCCGGACGATTTTCCCCAGGTTGCCCGACATGTCCTGGGCGGGATCAAATTTTTGCCGTTCCCCCGAGGAGATAAAGAGATAACCATCACCGGAAAACGCGAGGCGGTGCCCGTAGTGACCGCGCCCGGAGACCTTGGGCGCCTGGCGCCAGAGCACTTCAAAATCCTCCAGGCTGCCGCCGCCCTGCGCATCCAGCTGCAGGCGGCCCCGGCCCACCGCGGCACCGCGGGTGTTGTCATCACCGGCTTCCGCGTAGCTCAGGTACACCAGGCCATTGTTCGCAAAATCAGGATGCAGCACCACGTCACCGAGGCCCCCCTGGCCGCCATAGTCGACCTCCGGCGTACCGCTGACAGGCGCGGACTTGCTGCCATCGGTAGTCACGATGAGCAGGCGTCCCGGCTTTTCAGTGACCAGCATGCGGCCATCCGGCAGGAAGGTCATCGCCCAGGGCTCTTCGAACTGGGCCACCGGAGTGGTGGTAAAGGGATGCTCCTCGGGGTCAGCCGCCGCGCAGGCCGTGAGCGCCAGTGACAGGAGAGCCAGATAGCGAGTAAACATAGGAAAGTTTCCTTTTATTGCCTCAGAGAGGCACAAAGTGTAACGCAATCGGCCACGCCCACCGCTACCCGTCGCTCGCCAGGGCGCAGGGCAATACGCTGAAATCGTGCTAGGCTTCGCGGCAAACAGAATCACCGGCCAACAGGGCGTCGGCCCCGGCGCACCCGGGGCCCGACAAGTACCTGACCGCCACTTCGGAGTGAAAAAAACCCATGCGCCCAATTCCGTTTGCCTCGATCGTCGCCTGTGCCGCCCTGCTGACCGCCTGCAGCGACTCCAGCGACGCCCCGCCACCGCCCGAGCCGGGACCCGCCTCGCTGCTCACGGTGCGCGCGGTCGCCGCACCCGAGGGCGATGCCGGCGGCATGGGGAGGATCGAGTTTCCGGTTTTCCTGGATGCGCCCCAGGAGCGGGACATCACCCTTTACTACAGGACGGTCGATGCCGAGGCCGTTGCTGACCAGGACTACCTGCCACTGGACAGCAATCTGGAGATTCCCGCCGGCAGCACCAGTGCGACCCTGGCGGTAGAGACCCTGGGCGATGCCGCCCCGGAAGACGCGGAACGCTTTCACCTGGAGCTGGAGGTGGAGGGCAACGCCCGCCTGGCGACATCCACCGTCAGCGGCACTATCGCCAATGACGACGAGGCCTGCGACATGCCCTTCAGCAAATCACCCAATCCCTGGCGGGTGGCCGAGGGCAGCGACCCGCTGAACTACGCCCACCGCGGCGGGGTCATCGATTTTCCCGAAAACACTCTCTACGCCTACTACGCCGTGGCTGCGGCGGGCGCCGACGTGCTGGAGATGGATGTCTACCAGACTGCTGATAATGAGCTGGTAATCATTCACGACCTGGACGTGGATCGCACCACCAACGGCACCGGCAATGTGGTCGACCTGACCCTGGCGGAATTGCGGGAACTGGACGCCGCCTACTGGTTCGTACCCGACCAGGGCACACCGAGGGACGCCCCCGAGTCCGCCTACACCTTCCGCGGCATCGCCACGGGAGAGCGGCCGCCACCGCCGGGCTACCGGGCGGAGGACTTTCGCATTCCCACCCTGGAAGAGGCCCTGCAGGCTTTTCCACAGCACCTGATCAATGTCGAACTGAAACCGGACCTGGACGGTGACGGCAACTACGAGGAGCAGATTGCGGAGCTGCTTCTGCGCTACGGTCGAACCACTGATGTGATTGCCGCGTCCTTCGTCGACGAGGCAGCCAATAACTTCAAGGCCGTGGCGCCGTGCATCTATACCTCAGTGCCCCTCGAGCAGGGCACGGGCCTGGTCCTGGGTGGCCAGGGTGATGGCACGATCCCCCCCGTCCCCGAGCACGTGGCCTTTCAGGTGCCGCCCGACACCAGCCAGATTGGGCAGATCCCCGACGACTTTTTCATTCGGGTGGTCACCGAGGACTTTATCCGCGATGCCCACGCCGCCAATCTCGCGGTGCAGGTATGGACCGTGAACAGCTGTGAAGAAATGCTGGAGATGATGGACCTGGGCGTGGATGCGATCATGACCGACCGCCCCATCCTGCTGGAATCGCTCCTGGATACGCCGCGGGAGGAGCGACGCTGCGAGTGATGGCCCGCCCCGGCCGCCTGGCCGGGACTTCAGGACCCTTTACGCCTGGTCCGAGATAGCGTGAGTCGACCCCTCAGGCTGCATACCAGTCCAGTCCGAGGCTCTTGCCTAACCAACTCGCCTCCAGCGCCTGGAAAATTTCAGTCAGTTCTGTGGGCGCGTCGACGGTACCGTCAGCCGCCATCACCTCCGGGAACTGCAGCGCAATGCGCCGGCTGGATTCATTGGCGCGGACGATTCTTGCGCTGAGCACGGCCCGCAGCGACCCGAATTCGATATTCACCCGCACCTTTTCCCCCTCGGCGCCGCAGTACGTCTCGGCATCCACCAGCATCCCGGTCAGACTGATGTCGAGGGGCCGCACCCTGCACTGCCCCCGACCTGTGAGGATGCTGACCTCCAGCCTTTGATAATCGTCGAGGCTGAGCTCGGTCAGATCAAGACGGAAGCTGGAGCGGCGGTTGGCACTCTCCTCGAGAAAGGACTTCATAAATTCCAGCAACACGGGTAAATCCTCGAGCGAAATCTCGCTCGGGACCGCCAGGCTCTGGCTGTTGCGGATGCTAAGTCCTGTTTCGCCAGCCTGAATAATCAGGTCGCCCAGTCGCAGGTTGTCCATATTTCGCCCCCCTCGGCTTTGGTCGTTTTGCCATTTTATATCGCACCTCGACCACGCCTGGGAAATGAATTCGGACGCGAGAATGCGGTTATGGGAACTGCCGCACAAAAATGGTGCACTACGCGATCAAGCACTAATTTATTGGCCCTACCACCCTCGATCAATAAAGCAAGAAAAGGGGTCAGATCCCATTTACTCGATAAAGGGGTCTGACCCCTTTTATGTCAGGGGCATTCGTCGAAAGTCTGTGAGCCAGCAACGACGTTGATGTCAGCGCTCAGGTTAATGCTTGCGCCATCGTCGTCGTTCATGGTGGCGTCGATCCGGGCGACAAAGGCCTCCCCGGCTTTCGTCGGCATGTTCTCGACGACGAAGGTCGCATTGTCCGCCTTGTCGAAACGGCGACGGTCCGGTGCGCGATAATAGAACGATGCGCGGGCTGCCCTGTCGTCGTCATCAGCGCCCGCGATGGGGTGCTCACCCGCTGCCAGATCACGATCGAAAACGAGATTGAAACCCTCCGGCGGTGCCATCAGGTACAGCTCGAAAGTATACCCCGGCCCCAGGTCTGACTTGGAACAGTAGATCGAGCCGCGCTTTGCCAGCGTGCTGCTAACAGCACCCGTGACATCCACCTGCACTGACTGCGACCCGGACGTACCGCCGCCGGCATCTGCGGCGTCTTCACCACATCCTGAAAGCGCCAGCACACTGGCGACAGTCGCGAACCCGGCAATCTTCAAGCGTTTTGCTATCAACATAATGGCCTCCCCAGGGTGGTGTTACGCACGGCTGTGGCTGTGCGCATGGCATCCTATTCAAATTGTTGTTTGTCGCACTCTATGAGCAGTCCACCGTCTTCGTGTTCCAGGGTCATGAAGACCGGCTCCGGCATGTCCATGCGCCAGGCGCCGTTCAGTGGCAGCCGCAGGTAGTTCTTCGGATCTGCAGCCTCATAGTCCTCGCCACCCATGGTGGGCAGGAATCTTATTCTCCCCATGGAGTAAACCAGCGCATCGCTTTCCACGGACCAGGTACCCGTTGCGTCAAAGTCCCACTCGAAGGGCATTCCGCCGGTCGAATCACTCATACTGCCAAACTGACCTTCGCCACGCCACGAGCCGTCGCCAGCGTGGATGATGCTGTAGTCGGCGTGGTACATGCCGCTACCGCTTTCCTCGTAGCCATAGCAGGCCCAGTCCCCGACCAGGTCGCCAGCATTGACCCGCGCATGACTGAATGCGGCTTCAAAGCAGAGAAACGCAAGCGAAACGTAACAGGTAAAGTATCTGATCATGGAGCGGGTTCCTTTGCCGTAAATCGCAAAAATAACGCCCTGAAATGCTATCAAGTTTCGCCGGAAGTGTTACCAATGCGGCCAGAATGCACCGCTTGTAGTTCTCGAGAGATAGCTTACAGAATATACCGGAGACATGGTTTACACATTTAGGTATTTGAGGGGGGACCTCAAATGCCCTGGAAAGAGTGTAAACCGATGGATGAACGCCTTAAGTTTGTTGCCCGGCTCCTGGATGGCGAGAAGATGTCGTCCCTGTGCACTGAGTTCGGTATCTCACGGCCCACTGGCTACAAGATATTCAATCGTTACAAGGAGTTAGGTCCTACTGGGCTTGAAGATCGAAGCCGTCGGCCCTATCGCCACGCCAACAAACTGCCCTTCCAGGTTGAGCGAGCCATCCTGGCGATCAAGCGGGAATATCCCTCATGGGGTGCCCCCAAGATCCGTGAGAAATTGATCAAGGAATACCCGATGATCAATCCACCCGCCAAGAGTACGGTGCATGCCATTCTTGACCGCAACGGCATGGTCAAGCGTCGTAAGCGCAGGCGGCGGCGATCTCAGGGGACAGTGCTCAACCATGCGGTTACACCCAATCAGCTATGGTGTGCTGATTACAAAGGCGAGTTCCTCCTAGGCAACAAGAAGTACTGCTACCCACTCACCATCACGGACTACAGGTCCCGGTACCTGCTTGCCTGCGAGGGCCTGGACTCGACCAAGTCGCAACTGGCCTTCCACGTATTTGAGCAGGCTTTCAAGGACTATGGTCTGCCAGCAGCCATTCGCACCGACAATGGCATTCCGTTCGCCTCGCCGAACGCCCTATTCGGTCTTAGCCGACTCTCCATATGGTGGCTCAAGCTCGGCATCAACATTGAGCGCATTCAGCCAGGACATCCAGAGCAGAACGGACGGCATGAACGTATGCACCTGACGCTGAAGAAGGAGGCTACCAAGCCTGCCTCTTATAACTTCCTGCAGCAGCAGGGCCGGTTTGATGCGTTTCAGGGGGTTTACAACAATGAGCGCCCACACCAGGCACTTGGCGGGCAGTACCCTGCTGAAGTATTTACACCTTCAGCTCGCCAATACCGACCCGCGGAAGAGCCGGAGTACCCTTTCCACGACAAGGCGGTGAAAGTAACCAAGTGTGGTCGAATCTGCATGGGACGCCGGAAAATAAACTTAAGCGTCGTCTTCGGAGGTCAAATCGTAGGCGTGCGCGAAGTCGCTGACAAAATCTGGCTGGTCAGCTTTATGGATTATGATCTAGGATTCTTTGATGAGGACTTTGGACGGGTTGAGCCCGCCCAGAATCCGTGGCTACCGGAAAAAGTGTAAACCATGTGTCCGGTATGAGATGTAAACCATGTCTCCGGTATACACCGCTGAAAAATGGCGGGGGTAGGAGGAATCGAACCCCCGACCCACGGCTTAGAAGGCCGTTGCTCTATCCAACTGAGCTATACCCCCGAGGTGGACTTGCGATTATACAGGCAGGCTGTGGTGGACTGAACCGAACAGGGAGAGATGGGGTGGCCGACGGGTCTCGAACCCGCTACCTCCGGAGTCACAATCCGGTGCTCTACCTGGTGAGCTACGGCCACCACTGAAGGGTGCTGAAATCGCTGTGAACCAACTCACCTGAGCGTGGCGATGAAATTGGTCGGGGTAGAGAGATTCGAACTCCCGACATCCTGCTCCCAAAGCAGGCGCGCTACCAGACTGCGCTATACCCCGAAGACACCGGGTTGACGTTGGACCCCGATTTCAGGTGGCGAATGATACTCACCACCCCCTGTAGCGTCAACGACAAAGGCAACATTATACCCGAGATTCCGGCACCCAGGCTTCCCTCCTCGCGGTGGGCCGTGGGACAATACACGCCTGCGGCGAAGCGCCCGCCCGACCGCAGTCGGCTACCCACGACCGCCACCCCGACAGTCACAAAGGAAACAACATGACCGCTCTCGTTCTCGACGGAAAAGCACTGGCCCAGCAGACCGAGGCGGCCCTGCTCGAGCGGGTCGAGGCACTGAAGCAGAAATCGGGGGGCAAGACGCCGATCCTCGCCACCATCCTGGTGGGAGACGACCCCGCCTCCGCCACCTACGTGCGTATGAAGGGCAATGCCTGCCGCCGCGTGGGCATGGACTCGATGGCGGTCGAGATGCCCGCTGCCACCACCACCGACGAGCTGCTGGCGAAAATCAACGAGCTGAATGAGAACCCGGATGTCCACGGCATCCTCCTGCAGCATCCCGTACCGGCGCAGATTGACGAACGCGCCTGTTTTGACGCCATTGCCCTGCACAAGGACGTCGATGGCGTGACCTGCCTCGGCTTTGGTCGCATGGCGATGGGGGAAGCCGCCTATGGCTGCGCCACGCCCCAGGGGATCATGCGCCTGCTGGCGGCCTACGAGATCGACATCGAGGGCAAGCACGCGGTCGTCGTGGGCCGCAGCCCCATCCTGGGCAAACCCATGGCCATGATGCTGCTGCAGAAGAACGCCACCGTCACCATCTGTCACTCCCGCACCCGCGACCTGCCCGCACTGGTGGCCCAGGCGGACATCCTCGTGGGCGCGGTGGGCAAGCCCGAATTCATCAAGGCGGAATGGGTCAAGGATGGCGCCGTGGTGGTGGACGCCGGCTTCCACCCGGGTGGCATCGGGGATATTGAGCTGGCACCGCTGGCAGAGCGCGCCAGTGCCCTGACCCCGGTACCCGGTGGCGTGGGCCCCATGACCATCAACACCCTGATCATGCAGACCGTGGAATCGGGCGAGGCCAGCCTGGGCTAGCCGGGCCTTCGTTACCTCAGGCGCCGCCCTGGGCGCGGCGCCACTTGGTCCCCTCGCGGGAGTCTTCCAGCACAATCCCCTGCTGTAGCAGCTCCTCGCGAATCTCGTCGGCGCGGGCGTAGTCCTTGTCGGCCTTGGCCGCCTGCCGGGCCTCGATCCGGGCCTCGATATCCTCGGCGGAAAGCTCCCCCTCAGCACCCGCCTGCAGCCACTCCTCCGGGTCACTCTCAAGAATCCCGAGCAGATTGCCAGCTGCGAGAATACGCGCCTTCAGCCCTGCCCTGTCGCCCGCCTCGGCTTTGTGCAGCTGCTTGGCCAGGGCGTGCAGCTCGGCAATCGCCTGGGGCGTGTTGAGGTCGTCATTGAGGGCCTGGTAGAAGGGCTCGTCCGCCAGCTGCACCTCCACGTCCAGGGGAATATCCGCCACCTCACGCAGGGTGCTGTAGAGGCTGCCGAGGGTCGTCTCAGCCTGCGCCAGCAGGTCCACGGAAAAGTTCAGTGGCGAGCGGTAGTGGGCCGAGAGCAGGGCAAAGCGCAGCACCTCGCCGCGATAGTGCTGCAACAGCTCGCGCACGGTGCGGAAGTTGCCCAGGGACTTGGACATCTTCTCGCCGTCGATATCCAGGTAGGCGTTGTGCATCCAGTAGCGCACGTAATCGCCCCCGTGGGCGCAGCAGCTCTGGGCAATCTCATTCTCGTGGTGCGGGAAAATCAGGTCGCGACCGCCGCCGTGGATGTCGATGGTCTCCCCCAGGTGTTCGCGGATCATCGCCGAGCACTCCAGGTGCCAGCCCGGACGCCCGCGGCCCCAGGGGCTGTCCCAGCCCGGCTCGCCCTCGCGGGCGGGCTTCCACAGCACAAAGTCCCCGGGATGTCGCTTGTAGTCGGCCACTTCGACCCGCGCCCCCGCGAGCATGTCTTCCAGGCTGCGGCCCGAGAGCTTGCCGTAGCCCGGCATCGATTCCACCGCGAATAGCACGTGGCCCTGGGACTCGTAGGCGTGCCCCTTGGCAATCAGGGTCTCGGTGAGGGCAATCATGGGGCCGATATTGTGGGTGGCGTGGGGCTCCAGCGTGGGCGGCAGCGCATTCAACTGCGCCATGTCCTCGCGATACTTGGCGGTGAATTCATCGGTCACCGATTCGATACTGCGCTCGCCCTCCAGCGCCGCGGCGATGATCTTGTCATCCACGTCAGTGATGTTGCGGGCATAGGTCACGCTGTCGTAGTGAGTCTGCAGCAGGCGGAACAGTGTGTCGAACACCACCACCGGGCGGGCGTTGCCGATGTGGGCGAGGTTGTACACCGTGGGACCACAGACGTACATGGTCACTGTGTCGGGCTTGAGCGGCTCGAAGGGCCGCTTCTTGCCGCTTAAGGTATCGTAAAGCGTGAGACTCATGGGGTATCCGTTACTGTCCGTCGTTCCAGGTGTCGCGCAAGCCAATGGTCATGTTGAATACGGGCGCTTCAGGGCGGTGGTCATAGCGGTCCGCGACAAAATAGCCCTCCCGTTCGAACTGGAAGCCGGCCTCGGGCGCCGCCTCTGCCAGGCGCGGCTCGATCCACGCTTCACTTACGACCTCCAGGGATGCGGGGTTCACCAGGGCCATAAAGTCGTTCTCGCCGCGGTCCGGGGCCTCGTGGGTGAACAGGCGGTCATAGAGGCGGACCTCGGCGAGCCGACCCTCGGTGGCCGAGACCCACTGGATCACGCCCTTGGGTTTTACGCCGTCCTCGGGGTCCTTGCCCACGGTGTCGGGCACGATACGCGCGCGCACCGCCACCACCTCCCCGGCCTCATTGTGCACGGCCTCGTCGGCCTCGATCACATAGGCATTGCGCAGGCGCACGCGCTTGCCCAGCACCAGGCGCTTGAATTTCTTGTTCGCCTCCTCGCGGAAGTCCTCGGCGTCGATGTAGAGTTCGCGAGTAAACGGCAGCACACGCTCGCCCAATTCCTCCCGGCTCGGATGGCAGGGTGCCAGCATCGACTCCACCTCACCCTCCGGGAAATTAGTGAGTACCACCTTGAGCGGCCGCAGTACACACATCGCCCGCGGCGCATTCTCATTCAGGTCGTCGCGAATCGCGTGCTCCAGCATCGCCACGTCCACCACGCCATCGGAGCGGGTCACGCCGATCATCTCGCAGAATTTACGGATCGCGCGCGGGGTGAAACCGCGACGGCGCATGCCCGCGATGGTCGGCATCCGCGGGTCGTCCCAACCGCTGACCACGCCCTCGTCCACGAGTTGCTTCAGCTTGCGCTTGCTGGTCACCGTGTAGTTGAGATTCAGGCGCCCGAACTCGTACTGCCGCGGAGTGCTCGGTACCGGCAGGTGTTCAATCAGCCATTCGTACAGCGGGCGGTGGTCTTCAAACTCGAGGGTGCAGATGGAGTGGGTCACCCCCTCGATCGCATCTTCCTGCCCGTGGGCAAAGTCATAGGTGGGATAGATACACCAGTCGTCACCAGTCTGGTGGTGGCTGACCTTGCGGATACGGTAGAGGATCGGGTCGCGCAGGTTCATGTTGGGTGAGGCCATGTCGATGCGGGCCCGCAACACCTTGCTGCCCTCCTCGAACTCCCCCGCGCGCATCCGTTCCAGCAGGTCCAGGTTTTCTTCTGCGCTGCGCTCGCGATAGGGACTGTTGCGCCCGGGTTCAGTGAGGGTGCCGCGGTACTCACGCGCCTCCTCCGCATTCAGGTCACAGACGTAGGCGTGCCCCTCGCGCACGAGGTGCTGCGCCCATTCATAGAACTGCTGGAAGTAGGCAGAGGCGTAACGCACCTCACCGGCCCACTGGTAACCCAGCCAGCTGACATCCTCCATGATCGAGGCCACAAACTCGGGGCTCTCTTTCGCCGGGTTGGTGTCATCAAAGCGCAGGTTGCACTCGCCGCCAAAGGCTTCCGCCAGGCCGAAATTCAGGCAGATCGACTTGGCGTGGCCCACGTGCAGGTAGCCGTTGGGCTCCGGCGGAAAGCGGGTCACCACTTTGCTCACCCGGCCGGCGGCGACATCCTCGGCGACAATGTTATGCAGGAAATTGTTGGCGGCTGGCGTTTCCATGAGTCCTTCGGGCGCGGTTCAAAGGGGGCGCATTATACCGGTAGATAGCATCCTCTTATAGGGAGAATGCCCACCCCGAAGCGCCGCGGCACTATTCCCCGGCAAGGCAAAAGTCCGTATCATTGGCGGCCCGCAAAATACCGCCACCAATACAGCAGGATGCTCAATATGGTCATTATCCGCACCACCTTCGGCGACATCACCGTCGCCCTGGACGCCGACAAAGCCCCCAAGACGGTCGATAACTTCCTCCAGTACGTCCGCGACGGGTTTCACGATGGCACCATTTTCCACCGGGTGATCGACAACTTCATGATCCAGGGTGGCGGTTTTGACACCGAAATGCGCCAGAAAGAGGCCGGCGCGCCGATCGAAAACGAGGCGGACAACGGCCTGAAGAACGATTTTGGCAGCATCGCCATGGCCCGCACCATGGACCCCCACTCCGCCACCGCACAGTTTTTCATCAATGTGAACGACAATGACTTCCTCAACCACAGCGGCAAGAACATGCAGGGCTGGGGCTACGCTGTGTTCGGCAAGGTTACCGAGGGTGAGTCAGTGCTGGAGAAAATCCGCGCCCTGCCCACGGGCAGCCGCAATGGCCACCAGGATGTGCCGACCGAGCCGGTCATTATCGAGACCATCGAGATCGTCGAGGAATAAACCGCACCCCCGTGAGCCACACCTGGTTCATCTCCGACCTCCACCTGGATCCATCCCGGCCCGCGGTCACGCGGGCTTTCCGGGCATTTCTCGACAGCCACCGGGATTGCGCGGCCCTCTATATACTCGGCGACCTGTTCGAAGCCTGGATCGGCGATGACGACGACGCTCCCCTCGGCCGGGAAGTTGCCGCCAGTCTGGCGGACTTTTCCCGCAGCGGGCCGTCGGTATTCCTGATGCGTGGTAACCGCGACTTCCTCCTCGGGGAAGCCTTCTGTGAGCGCGCCGGCGGTGAGTTGCTGCCGGACCCCAGCGTGATCGATCTCTACGGCCAGCCGGTGTTGTTGATGCACGGGGACAGCCTGTGCACCGCCGACACCGCTTACCAGGACTTCCGCGCCATGGCCCGCAGCCCCGACTGGCAGGCAGACCTGCTGGCCCGCCCGCTGGCGGAGCGCCGGGCACTGGCGTCACAGCTGCGGGATATCAGCCAGGAAGCCAATAGCAACAAGGCCGAGGACATCATGGACGTGACCCCCTCAGAGGTGGAGCGGGTGATGCAGGAACACGGTGTGAACTGCCTGATTCATGGTCACACCCACAGGCCGCAATTGCATCGGCAGGACCAGGGTACGCGCTGGGTGCTGGGAGACTGGCACGATCATGCCTGGATTATCCGGGCGAGCGCAGAAGGAATTAATCTAAGAAAACTTCATATAAATCAATAATATAAAACTTTTATTTCATCTTATTTATAAATTCTGCCTGTCGACCCGGCTCCGGGGCTCTCAGGCTACCGACTGGCCTTCTGGCACTCCACTGTGGAAGCGGAACTCGCTATCCGCTGACTCGATCAGGCGCTGCTCCTCGGCCAGCATCACCGCCAGCCGCTGAGCCACCTCCGCCTCGTTGCTGGCCGCCCGGGCGAGCTCGAGATAGTCCATAAAGTGCCGCGCCTCTGACTTCAGCAGGGAGCCGTAAAATGTGGCGAGTTCCGCGTCCAGCACCGGCACCAGCGCAGCGAAGCGCTCGCAGGAGCGGGCCTCGATAATCGCACCCACCAGCAGGGTGTCCACCAGGCGCGCCGGCTCTGCCGGGCGTACCAGCGCCCTCAGGGCCCCGGCGTAACGCGCGGCAGAGAGCTGGGGGTAGGCCACGTCGCGCCGCCCCATGAGGGCCAGCACCTGCTCAAAGTGACGCAACTCCTCCCGCGCCAGGCGCGACAGCTTGTGCAGCAGGCGCGGCTGGTCGGTGTAGCGGTACATCAGGTTGAGTGCGGTGGCGGCGGCCTTTTTCTCACAGTTGGCGTGGTCCACCAGCAGGGTCTGGGGGTTGGCCTGCGCCCAGCTCACCCAGGCCGCCGGCGTGGCGCAGGGCAGGAAGGACCGGATCGGCCCCATGTCGACACCCGCGTTCACCGCCCGCGCTCGCCGAACATGTCCGGGGTCATCATGTAGCGGTCGTAGTGCGCCTCGGAGAGAATATAGAACTCGCTGTCGATCTGGTCCCGCAGCGCCGTCAGCGGCATCTCGCGAAAGGCCTGATCCACGCGAAAGCCGAAATCTTCGGGATTGTCGATCTGGCCCGCACCCGCCTTGAGCAGGCTGAACACCCAACAGTATTCGTCGTGGTGGGGTCGATGCCGGACCTGCTGCACCTCCAGCTGCCACTGCAGCAGGGCCCGGTCCGTCACCTGTAACTTGTTGCGCACACACTGTGACAGGAAGTCCGACAGGCGGGCATCGATCGCCCGCTTCTGGTCCACGGTATAAGCGTTCCAGTCGATCACCTCGTGACTGAAACGCTTGCAGCCGCGACAGACCGAGTCGCCGATGCCGGTTGAGCAGACGCCGATACAGGGCGTTTTAATGGTTGGGTCGAGCATAAAGCGGGCAGGAATTGCGGGTCACACAGCGCTTTTCAGTCTACGGTATCAGCCCGGTGAATGCACGATATAAGCCATTGATAAGGCGCCTCAATTTAATTGTTTCGGCGCCTGGGATATACTCTGCTCCCGTTTTTGCTGCCCCCGGCCAGCCCGCGCCGGGTGGCACACCCCCGATTATCCGGACACTGTAATGGACAAGGAGCTCAACCGTGCTTGAAGCCTATCGCGAACACGTGGCGGAACGCGCCGCACAGGACATTCCCCCCAAGCCGCTCAACGCCGAGCAGGTAGCTGCACTGGTCGAACTGCTGAAGAATCCTCCCGCGGGCGAGGAAACTTTCCTGCTGGAGCTCATTACCAGCCGGGTACCACCGGGCGTGGACGAGGCCGCCTATGTGAAGGCGGGCTTTCTCTCTGCCGTCGCCAAGGGCGAGGTGGACTGCCCGCTGATTACCGCCGCCGAGGCGGTCACCCTGCTGGGCAACATGCACGGCGGCTACAATATTGCCACCCTGGTGGAGCTGCTGGAGAACGAGGCCCTGGCAGAGCTGGCGGCCACCGAACTCAAGCACACCCTGCTGATGTTCGACGCCTTCCACGACGTCGATGAACTGGCTTGCGGCGGCAATGCCCACGCCCGTGCGGTGATGGAATCCTGGGCCGAGGGGGAGTGGTTTACCTCCCGCAGCCCGGTGGCCGAGTCGATCAAGGTGAGCGTGTTCAAGGTCACCGGCGAAACCAACACGGACGACCTCTCCCCCGCCCCGGACGCCTGGTCCCGGCCCGACATCCCCCTGCACGCCCGCGCCATGTACAAGATGACGCGTGACGGCCTGGAGCCCATGGAGCACGGCGTCACCGGCCCGATGCAGCAGATCGCCGACATCCAGGCCAAGGGCCTGCCCGTGGCTTTCGTCGGCGACGTGGTGGGTACCGGCTCCTCGCGCAAGTCCGCCACCAACTCGGTGCTGTGGTTCTTCGGCGACGAGATTCCCGGTGTGCCCAACAAGAAGGCGGGCGGCATCTGTATCGGCAGCAAGGTCGCGCCGATCTTCTACAACACCATGGAAGATGCCGGCGCCCTCGTCTTCGAGGCCGACGTCGACAATCTCAACATGGGCGATGTAATCGAGATTCGCCCCTACGAGGGCAAGATCCTGAATGAGGCGGGCGAAACCGTGTCCGAGTTCGAACTCCGCTCCCAGGTATTGCTGGACGAAGTGCGCGCCGGTGGCCGGATCAACCTGATCATCGGCCGCGGCCTGACCACCCGGGCCCGCGAGGCCCTGGGCCTGCCCGTGTCCGAACTATTCCGTACCCCGGAGCAGCCGGCAGACACCGGCAAGGGCTTCACCCTGGCCCAGAAAATGGTCGGCCGCGCCTGCGGCATGGAGGGCGTGCGCCCCGGCACCTACTGTGAACCGAAAATGACCACCGTGGGTTCCCAGGACACCACCGGCCCGATGACCCGGGACGAGTTGAAGGACCTGGCCTGCCTCGGCTTCTCCGCCGACCTGACCATGCAGTCCTTCTGCCACACCGCGGCCTACCCCAAGCCCGTGGACATCGACACCCAGCACACCCTGCCGGACTTCATCATGACCCGCGGCGGCGTGTCCCTGCGCCCGGGCGACGGCATCATTCACAGCTGGCTCAACCGCATGCTGCTGCCCGATACCGTGGGCACGGGCGGTGACTCCCATACCCGCTTCCCCATGGGTATCTCATTCCCCGCGGGCTCCGGGCTGGTCGCCTTTGCCGCGGCCACCGGCGTGATGCCGCTGGATATGCCGGAGTCGGTGCTGGTGCGTTTCAAGGGCGAGATGCAGCCGGGCATTACCCTGCGGGACCTGGTGCACGCGATCCCCTACTATGCGATCCAGGAAGGTCTGCTGACGGTCGAGAAGAAGGGCAAGAAGAACATCTTCTCCGGCCGCATCCTGGAAATCGAGGGCCTCAAGGGCCTGACCGTGGAGCAGGCCTTTGAGCTCTCCGACGCCTCCGCCGAGCGTTCCGCCGCCGGCTGCACCATCAAGCTGGACGAGGACACCATCGCCGAGTACCTGCGCTCCAACATCGTGCTGCTGCGCTCCATGGTCGCCGAGGGCTATGGCGACCCGCGCACCCTGGAACGTCGCGCCCAGAAAATGGAAGAGTGGCTGGCCGACCCCAGCCTGATGGCGGCCGACGCCGATGCCGAGTACAGCGCGGTGATCGAGATCGACCTCGCCGAGGTGAAGGAACCCATCGTCTGCTGCCCCAACGACCCCGACGACGCGAAACTGCTGTCAGAGGTCGCCGGTGACAATGTCGACGAGGTTTTTATCGGCTCCTGCATGACCAACATCGGTCACTTCCGCGCCGCGGGCAAACTGCTGGACCAGCACAAGGGCAGCATCTCCACACGCATGTGGATTTCCCCGCCCACGCGGATGGACGAACACCTGCTGATGGAGGAAGGCTACTACAACATTTTCGGCGCCGCCGGCGCGCGCACGGAAATGCCCGGCTGCTCCCTGTGCATGGGCAACCAGGCCCGGGTCGCGGCCAATAGCACCGTACTGTCCACCTCCACCCGGAACTTCCCCAATCGCCTCGGCGATGGCGCCAACGTCTACCTGACCAGCGCCGAGCTGGCCTCGGTCGGGGCGATCCTCGGCAAGCTGCCGACGCCCGAAGAGTACATGGGCTTCGCCAAGAACCTGGAGGCCATGTCCGCGGATATCTATCGCTACATGAACTTCGACAAGATCGTCGAATTCCAGAAGAGCGCCGAGGAAGGCAAGCGCATTGCGGCGCTGGAAATCAGTGAGGTGCCTGCGGCCTGACCGTCGGCCCGACTGTGTTTTTCCAGCCGAGCGCCGAGGAATACCAGTGAATCGCCGCGGCCTGGCGACCTGGCTTTTCACCCTGTCCCTTCTTGCGGGTATGGCACAGGCCGTCTCGGCTGCCGATGGCCAGGCCATCGCGGCGGAACCGGGGGCAGCGCCCCTGGTGGTCTTTCTGGTGCGGCATGGCGAGAAGGTGGATAGCTCAGCCGACGCCTCGCTGTCGCCTGCGGGCGAACAACGGGCCGAGCACCTGGCGCTGCTGCTGCAGGATGCCGGTATTGAACAGGTACACAGCACCGATTATATCCGCACCCGGGACACGGCGGGGCCCACCGCCGCTGCCCTGACCCTGGCCGTCCAGATCTATCAGCCAGACGAACTGCCTGCTTTTGCCGACCGTCTGCGAGCAGCCGGGGGCCGACATGTTGTGGTCGGCCACAGCGACACTACCCCGGCACTGGTGGCATTACTCGGCGGTGAGCCCGGCCAGGCGATTGCCGAGGGCTGGGAATATGACCGGCTCTATATGGTGAGCGTCAGCCCAGGTGAATCTGCAGAGACTGTCCTGCTGCGCTACGGCGACCGGTCCGCAGCAGACTGATACCCAGCCACCACCACGGAGCAAGCCGCTATCAAATTTCTCACTCACCTCGCCAGCCAGATGCGCGCGGCAACTTACCTCGCCATTGCCTTTGGCCTCGTGCTTAGCCTACTGGTAATGATCACCGCCGGCATCGAAGGCTCAATCACCCTCGATATCGACCTTTCCCGGGGGGATATCATCTGGATACTGCTGGGCGCACCAGTGATTCTGGCAATCCTGCAGCTACTGTTGTGCCCACTCTCTTATGCCATTGAGGCCCTGGTTCTGCGCTATGCCCCTCGTTTCAGGCGGCCGTAAATCCAGATCAACACCGGGGCAACCAGTAGCTGGAGGCCGCCGTAGAGCAGCAGCGTGAACAGCACCGTATCGCCCAGCGCGGCGTTCGCGCTGGCGGCGGCGGGAAACAGCGATGCCTTCAGCATCACGCCCAGGTTGGTGTTACGCACAATGACTTCAAACTCAATCGCCGTGGCGTCTGGCCTGGGCAGTCGAAACAGGCGCGGTGCCAGCCATCCGGTCGCAATCATCAGCAACGCAAACATCAGGACTATCCGCAGGTTATCCAGCCCGAACGCCTCCAGATCGAGCCTGCCCGCGCTGGCCGAGCCAATCACGATCAGCAGGATGCCGAACAGGGACGTGCGTATACACCACTTGGACACGGTGGCAGCCGGCACCGGGTAGAGGTAGAGGTAAGCCATACCCACCCCCAGGGGCAGCAACAGGGTCAGGCCAATCTCGATCACGATCTTGCCCGTCGGCATGCTGAAGTCAGCGGGCAGATTCTTGCTGATCAGCGCCATCAGGATCAGGGGCGTGGTCACCAGGCAGGCGAGCGTGGTCAGGCCGGTAATGCTGATGGAGAGCGCACTGTTGCCGCGGGCGAAGAAGGTGAAAATATTGGAGGTGGTGCCGCCGGGAATGGCTGCGAGCAGGGCGATACCAATGGCAATGCCACCCTCCAGCCCCAGCAGGCGCAGGAAAGCAAATGCCATTAGCGGCACGACCAGTAGCTGCACCACCAGGCCGACGCTCACCGATCGCGGCTCCCTGATCACGTCGGCAAAGTCGCGCGCGGTCAGGGTGGCGCCCATGCCCAGCATCGCCATCACCAGCTGGAAGCTGGCAAACCAGTACTCGTACTGGACGTAGAAATCACCCATGCGCTATTCGTCCACTCGCGTCATGCACGCGGTCTCAGTGAGTTCAGGCAGGTGCACGTGCCCTCCCCCGCAAAATCTCCCGTGCCGCGTTATGCCCCGGTGCGCCGGTCACACCGCCCCCGGGATGGGTGCCCGCCCCACACATAAACAGCCCCGGGATCGGCGCCCGGTAGTCGCCGTGGCCCAGTACGGGCCGGGCGCTGAACATCTGGTCCAGACTCAGGTGGCCGTGCATGATATCGCCCCGGGTCAGACCGAACTTTCGCTCGAGATCCAGCGGGGTGAGGACCTGCCGGCCCAGGATGCTCGCGCGAAATCCGGGGGCGTAGCGCTCCACCTGGTCAATGGCCGCATCAGCGGCGGCCTCCCGGTGCGTATCCCAGTCCACGTCCGGGTCAAACTGCTGGCAGAACAGGCTCGCCACATGTTGCCCGGGCGGCGCCAGGCTGTCGTCCAGGGTGGAGGGAATCAGCATCTCCACCAGGGGCCGTTGCGACCAGCCCTGCGTCCTGGCGTCGCGGTAGCAGGCATCGAGATAATCACGGGTGGGACCGATCACAATCCCGCCGGTGAGGTGGTCCTCGCTGGCGCGGGTCTGCTGCTGCAGACAGGTGAACTGCGGTAGTTCACTCAGCGCTACATTCATACGCAGGGTACCCGACCCATTGCGATACTGGCGCATGCGCCGGGAAAAATCCTCGGGCAGGTCACAATCATCCAGCATCTGGTTGTACAGCATGGAGGGATTCACGTTGGCCGCGACAATACCCCCCTGGATCTCGGTGCCATCTGCCAGGCGCACACCAGCAGCGCGGCCTTCTTGCACGATAATTTTATCCACGCTCACACCGGTGCGTATCTCCACGCCACGCGATCTGGCACAGGCTGCCATCGCCTGGGTAATGGCGCCCATCCCGCCGATGGCGTGGCCCCAGACGCCCTTCTTGCCGTTGATCTCGCCAAAGGCGTGGTGCAACAGGACGTAAGCGGAGCCGGCGCTGCGGGTATCGGCGTAATTGCCCACCAGCCCGTCAAAGGCGAAGGCTCCCTTCACGTATTCGTTCTCGAAGTACAGATCGAGAAAGTCAGAGACGCTCTTGGCAAACACATCCATCACGATGCGCTGGTCCTCCAGGGAGAGCTTGCGCAGTCGATTGGCAAAGCCCGCCATCCTGAACACATCGCGCAGGCCGCCGCCCGCATTGGGTGGAGTCTGCAGCACGTAGTCGCGGATCAGGTCGGCCACCATACCCACGTCCCGCTGGTAGCGCGCCAGCGCCCGGGCATCGGCAGCGGAGAAGCGCGCGATCTCCTCACGCAGGGCCTCGTCACCCACAGGAAAACAGAGGAAGTCACCGTCGTCGTTAGGCCAGAAATTGTTGACCCGGCGCTCGACGATTTTCAGGCCGTGACCGTGCAGATCAAGGTCGGCAATAATCTTCGGATTGAGCAGACTGACCGTGTAGGACGCCACAGAATTGCGGAAGCCGGGATGAAACTCCTCGGTGACCGCCGCGCCGCCGACCACATCGCGGCGCTCCAGTACCAGCACGCGTCTCCCGGCCTCGGCCAGGTAGGCGGCACAAACCAGGCCGTTGTGGCCGCCACCCACAATGATCACATCAGGCGAGTGTGGGCGCCCTGTTTCCGCGACCATCAGGATTCACCCGTCTCAAGTAAGGTTCGCATCGCTTGGCGCTAGATCGGCGAGCCCGGCGGCGCCGCCACCGGCTGCAGCCCCTGCATCGCCGCCGGGTCCTGCAGGAAGCGCTGAACCTGCTGGGCGGCAAAGCGGTAGTGGGCCCGCCACTTGGGTGAGGCCACGGGCGCCTCCTTCTCCAGCCAGGTTTTCAGGGCGAGCATGGCATCCAGGCTCTCCGCCCGTACCTGGGGCTGGACCTCGGCGTTTCCGGCAAGCCGTTGCAGCCGGTCCAGCACGGCCGTGTTGACCACGCGCATCAGGGCACCACTGTTACCCTCCTGCGGCGGCGCGTACCAGGTGGCGCCCAGAACCGATTCCAGCAGGTCCAGAAATCCGGGTTGCGCAGCCGAGCGTGCCTGGTTGTTATTCATGCGCGCGGCGCGGGTGGGATTGAGCAGCATATCCAGGCTCAGGCCCGCGGCAGTGGCCGCCGCTGCGTGAGGATCGAATACATAACCGGTTCTACGGGGGAACAGCTCACGCATCTCGCCGTAACCGGGTGGACGCGGCGGAATCAGGGCCACCAGCTCCGGCGCCAGGGCCAGGGCCTCGGGTGACAGGGTCTGCAGCAGCGCATCAATGGCATCCCGCTGCCGCCCGGGAGCAACCAGGGCGGTGGGCACCTGGCCATCACCGCGCAGGGCATAGGAGAACTGCTGGCCACCGATCAGGGTTGCCGCCGCCTGCACCTGGTAACGGTGCATCAGGTACATGGGCACCAGGACATCCTCCAGCTGTGCCATGGGCCGCCCCGGACGAATATTACGCTCGGAGAACTGCTTCAGCACCGCGGCGCGCAGCTCCATCAGCCGGCGCAGTTCGATTACCGGATCGGCGCTATTGTCCCAGAGGCTGGCCCGCGGGTGCGCGGGCCCTGCGGTCACCGCGAAACCATCCCCGCGGGCGTGGGCATCCGCCACAAAATGCAGGCCAGAGGCATAAGTCTCGCGCAGGATCTCTTCGCGTGCCGCCGCTGCATTCACTCCCTCGGGGAAGTCCTGGTAGCCGTAGAGGATGGCGCGCTCGTCCCAGGCGCCCATGCCGGTATCGTAGGCCGCCGACAGATCGATATTGCCATCTTCATCCAGGGTGACGTAGGGGTGGGGGTAATCCATCACCGAGGCCCGGTCATCAGCACTGGCGGCAAAATTGTGCTCCAGGCCCAGGGTGTGGCCGATCTCGTGCGCCGAAAGCTGGCGAATCCGCGCCAGGGCAAACTCCAGCAGCGCCGGCGGCACTTCGCCGCTGTCGTCGTAGGGCGCCAGCAGGCCCTCGGCCAGCAGGTAGTCCTGGCGCACCCGCAGGGAGCCCAGGGTCACGTGCCCCTTGAGAATTTCCTGGGTGCGCGGGTCGCGCACACTGTAGCCGTAGGACCAGCCACGGGTGGAGCGGTGCACCCACTGGATAATGTTGTAGCGCACATCCATCGGGTCCGCCCCCTCGGGCAGCATTTTCACCTGGAAGGCATCTTTGTAGCCCGCGGCCTCGAAGGCCTCGTTCCACCAGGCCGCGCCTTCCAGCAGGGCGCTGCGGATGGGCTCTGGCGCACCCCGGTCGAGGTAGTAGACGATGGGCTCCACAGCCTCGCTCAGCTCGGCTTCGGGATTCTTCTTGTGCAGGCGATGACGCCAGGCATAGCTCTGCTTGACCGGCTCACCAATGGGCGCCGCGTAGTCGTAGCGGGGGCCATTGCGGCGCGGGTCGATATAGCCGGCACGCGGGTCGTAGGGCAAGGGCTCATAACCGGCCGGGGGCAGGCGGATAAAGGAGTGATGCTGATGCACCGATACCGTGCGCGGGTCTGGCGTCACCGTGTGAATGATATCTCCCTCGGGTTCACCAGCCAGGGTAATCAGGGCATCCACCTCGGTGTTGTCGGGAAAACCGCGGGTGCGGGGCAGATGAATCATGGAACGATCCGCGTCCGCCTGGTAAGTGCCCTGCCCCTTGTCCGCCAGGGTACGGGACACACCATGGGCATCGCGCAGGAAGAAGTCGGTACCGTCCACCAGCACCCGCTCTCCGCTACTGGCCACGACCTCGAATCCGCCCAGGGCGGAGCGGGCAAAAGCCTCCTCTACCGCCCGTTGCTCGTCGGGATTGGCGCTGTCTGCGACGTAGGTGGGGTTGTCGGCGAGCAATACGACCTTGCCCCCCGAGCGCGCAAATCTCGCGAGATAGGTCTCCCCGAGCTGCCCCCGGTCCAGGCCCAGGTCATTGGACCCCACCCCCCGGGACAGGCTGCTGACATAGATGAAGGGCTGGTCGAGCTCGGTGATCTCCAGGTACAACCGCCCCTCACGGGCATCCCAGTAAAGGTCCTGAAAACCGGCGATGTGTTGCATGCCGCGCGTATGCTCGCCGATATCCGGCAGGCCACCGCCATCGCCCCCGTCGCCACAGGCAGTGAGAAACAGGCTCAACAGGATTAGCCGGACAATGTGCATGGGCGCCTCGATTAGCCGTTCGCAACGCCGCAGAGTGTAGCAGCCCCCTCCGGTAGCCGCACGACCGCTGGATGATTCAGTGCAGCATGTCGCCCTCGACCCCGCCGATGAACAGGGGGACCTCCAGTTGATTGCCCACAGGCTTCCCCGGCTGCCCCACCATTTCATCGTAGGCACTGCGCTGGCAGAGCACGCCCGGATGTCCCGCCAGGGGCGCCAGCAGGCTGCGCATGGCGGTGATATTCCGCGCGGTCAGTGCCTTGCCCGCATCATCGGTCAGGGTCATCACAACGCCGTCAACCTCCACCTGGGCCGTGTAGATGCCGTTGTCCAGTGACCATACCAGTACGCGCTCCAGTGCCCGGTGTCGGCTCGCCTCAGTCAGGGATATTTTCATGCCTGCATTTCCACTCAGTGACATCTGTCTGAACATTACGACAAGCCCCTCGGGATGGATGATATGCAAGCGAGATGCACGGGACTGTTCGCTATACTGGGCATATGTGCCAGAACACGCGAGCTGATTGATGCCAGAGGACCTGCCAGGGGCGACCAATAACGGCGGCGCCCAGACCATGTATGCGATGGTACTGCAGTCGCCCGGGAGTGCTCTGAGCCCTGAGCATCGCCCCCTGCCCTCTCCGGCCGCAGGTCAAGTGCTGATTCAGGTTGAGGCCTGTGCCGTCTGCCGGACCGACCTGCACGTGGTCGACGGTGACCTGCCCTTCCCCGGGCACCCGGTGATCCCGGGCCACGAAATCGTGGGGCGTGTCATCGCCTGCGGTACCGGCGTGAGCGAATTGCAGCCCGGTACGCGCGTTGGGGTGCCGTGGCTGGGCCACACCTGCGGTCACTGTGACTACTGCCACGGCGGACAGGAGAACCTGTGCGATGCGCCGGAGTTTACCGGCTACACGCGTGATGGCGGCTTCGCCAGCCACGTGCTGGCGGACGCCGCCTTCGCTTTTCCCCTGGACCCGCAGGCCGAACCCGTAGCCACCTCGCCGCTGCTGTGTGCCGGCCTGATCGGCTGGCGCTGTCTGCAGAAGGCCGGCAGCGCCAGACGCCTCGGCCTTTACGGCTTTGGAGCGGCGGCTCACATCCTCTGCCAGATCTGTCGCTGGCAGGGCCGCGAGGTCTACGCCTTCACCCGGCCCGGAGACCGTGATGGCCAGCATTTCGCCATGTCGCTGGGCGCCACCTGGGCCGGCAACGCGGATCAGCGCCCGCCCGACCCTTTGGATGCGGCCATTATTTTTGCGCCGGTCGGGGAGCTCGTGCCTGCCGCCCTGCGCGCAGTGCGCAAGGGCGGCCGGGTCATTTGCGGCGGCATTCATATGAGCGACATCCCGAACATGCCCTACAACATACTGTGGGAGGAGCGGGAACTGGTCAGCGTGGCGAACCTCACCCGGGAGGATGCGCGCACGTTTTTCCCGGTAGCGCGGGAGGCCGGCGTGGTCACCGAGACCCACTCTTTCCCCCTGGCACAGGCGAACGAGGCGCTCGCAGCGCTGCGCGAGGGTCGCCTCAATGGCGCGGCTGTCCTCACGCCCTGAGTCGGGCAAGCTGTCAGCATTTGTTCGCCAGTCCCGGTATCATGAGCGGCCAGTTTCAGGCCCCACCAGGAGCCTGGCCCCAGCACTTGTCACAGGGAGTTCATCATGAGCAACACCGCTTTAATCACCGGCGCCACCTCCGGATTCGGTCTCGCTTGCGCACGTCGCTTTGCCCGGGAGGGCTGGAACCTGGTGCTGACCGGCCGGCGACAGGAGCGCCTTGAGGAAATCCAGGCGGAACTCGCGCCGCAGTGCGAGGTCCTGGCGCTGGCCCTCGACGTACGCGACACGGATGGGGTACGGGCCGCGGTCGAGGGGCTGCAGGCCCCCTTCGACTCGATTCACACCCTGATCAACAACGCGGGCCTGGCTCTGGGTACCGCCCCTGCCCAGGACAGCGACCTGGAGCAGTGGCACCGCATGATCGACACCAACGTGAAGGGGCTGTCCACCGTTACCCATGCCCTGCTGCCCCGCCTGATCGAGCGCGGGCCGGGAGCTACAATTATCAATATTGGTTCCGTCGCCGGGCACTGGCCCTATCCGGGCGGCAATGTCTACTGCGGCACCAAGGCCTTCGTCGAGCAGTTTTCCTACGCCCTGCGCAGCGACCTTCAGGGTACCGGGGTCCGGGTGAGCAACCTTGCCCCGGGCCTGTCGGAGAGCGAATTCACCCTGGTGCGAACCGGGGGTGACCAGGCCGCCCACGACAAACTCTACGCCGGTGCCGACCCCATCCAGCCGGAGGACATCGCCGATACCTGCTGGTGGCTGGCATCCCTGCCCCCGCACCTGAACGTCAATGCCCTGGAAATGATGGCGGTACGCCAGGCCTGGGGGCCGTTCGCCATTCACCGTGAGTAGGCAGGACAGTCACGGCAATGTGCGGCCCGGAGATGCGCCCGCCCGCTAGCGACCCACGCGCTGATGGTGGCGGGCCAATTCCCGGCGCACCACCGGCGCCAGCACATACAGCCCGATAATGTTCGGCACACAGATCAGAAACACCATGGCGTCGGAAAAATCCAGGATCGCCCCGAGCTCGATGCTGGAGCCGATCACCACGAACAGGCAAAACACCAGTTTGAACCCGGCATCCGCCCCACGGCCCTCCCCCACCAGGTAGGTCCAGCCCTTGAGTCCGTAGTAGGACCAGGCAATCATGGTCGAGAAGGCGAACAGAAAGCCGGCCACCGCGATAAAGTACGGCGACCAGGCAAGGTTGCGCTCAAACGCACGGGAGGTCATTTCAATCCCCCCCATGCCCTCGGTAAACCCGGGTACGTAGTAGAGCGTGGTGATAATGACCAGCGCGGTCAGGGTGCTGATCACCACGGTGTCGATCAAAGGCTCCAGCAGGGAGACGTAGCCCTCTGTAATCGGGTCATCCGTCTGCACCGCCGCGTGCGCTATTGCCGCCGAGCCAATGCCCGCCTCGTTGGAAAAAACCGCGCGCTGGAAACCGATCACCATTACGCCCAGGGCTCCCCCGGCCACGCCGGGCGCGCTGAAAGCACCGCTGACCATGGCATTCAGCGCGAACGGCAAGGCCTCCCGGTTCATCACCAGGATCAACACAGCTCCCGCGGTGTAGAACAGGGCCATAAATGGCACGACCTTGCTGGTGACCCGGGCGATGCTGCGAATACCGCCGATAATCACCAGCGCCACCAGGCTCGCCAGCAGCAGCCCGAATACCCAGCCCTTGTCACCCAGCCAGCTGCTGCCAAAGCCCCCGGTCACGTTGACCACCTGAACGTAGGCCTGGTTGGCCTGGAACATATTGCCAATACCCATGCAGCCGATGACAATGCCCAGGGCGTAGAATCTGCCCAGCCAGCGCCCCAGGGCCGCCCTGCCCTTCTCGGCAAAACCTCGCTCGAGAAAATACATGGGCCCGCCGGATACCGAGCCGTCCGGGTTCTGGCGACGGTACAGCGTACCCAGGGTGCACTCGACAAACTTGGTGGACATGCCCAGCACACCCGCCACGATCATCCAGAACGCCGCTCCGGGGCCGCCAACGGAAACCGCCACCGCAACGCCGCCAATATTACCTATCCCGACTGTGCCCGAAACCGCGGTTGCCAGGGCCTGGAAATGGGTGACCTGTCCCGGGTGATCCGGGTCGCTGTAGGCGCCGCGCACGATGCGCAGGGCGTGAGGCAGCCCGCGCACGCTGAGAAAGGCGAAATAGAGGGTGAAAAAGGCCGCCGCCGTTACCAGCCACAGCACCACCAATGGCAGCTCGGCACCGAAGACGGGCACGGTGAAAAATACCAGCGAGGAGATGACTTCCGTGACCGGCGCCATGGTCTCGTTAATCCACGCGTCGACACCGCTCTGGGCCTGCGCGGTCAGGGGCAAGACGAGCAATAGCAGTGCCAGGCACACAGCCGGATAGCACAACCCGAGGTGCCCTGACATGTGGGCCCTGCGGCCGTCTGATAACATCATTTGAATCCTGCTGTGGAAGAGTCGTTACAGCATGCTCTCGGGAACTATGTAGGAGAGCGTGCCTGTCACGAAGCGCTGCCACCAGGTAGTGGCGGGTTCGCTGTCGTAGGTCACCATCTCGCCATCGCGCTGCTTTTCCTGCCAGCGCAGGTCGCCTTCGGGGGTCAGGAACACGCGATAGGCATTGTCGGCCACGGTGCGCTCAAAGGTATCGCTCAATCTCGCCGCCAGTATTTCATTCTCTATAATCAGCCCCATTTCTGTGTTCAACGCCACCGAGCGCGGGTCCAGATTGAAAGAACCCACAAACAGCCGTTCGCTATCGGCCCCCAGCGTCTTCGCATGCAGACTGGCTGTACTCGAGCCGACCCAGCTCTTGTTGCGCTGCGCTTCTCCAGGCGCAGGCTTGTACTCCCACAGCTCCACGCCACCTTCCAGTAAATCCTCCCGGTAGCGCATGTAGCCGGCATGCACCAGCCCCACGTCGTTTGCCGCCAGTGAGTTCGTGAGAATGCGCACGCTGAGGCCACGGTCTACCAGACCGGTGAAAAATGCGACCAGTTCATCGCCCGGCACGAAGTAAGGAGACACCACCACCACTTCGTTGTTGGCGGCGGCGAACATGGGTTCAAGATTGGGTATCAGGTGGGTTTCTGCAGTAATTTCAGGGTTAAACACCTTGCGTGGGTCATCTGCCACGAGACTTGCATCCCCCCACAGGAACTCGGCGTCATTGAAATTCATGCGATCGAAAGAACCGCGCTTGCGGATCGCCTCCACGTAATCTGAAGCGATTGCCGATGCCGTGACCGCCGCAAAATCGCGGCGTGCCTGCGCCAGTCGCTCCGCCGTCAACACCTCCGGGTCGGCAAAGGCGGCCATGGGGATGACCATCTCGCTGTTCCAGTAAAGGTCGAACATATCCGAGACCTTCTGCACAATAGGCCCTATCCCGATCACGTCGAGGTCTGCAAACGAAGTGTGAGCGACAGCATCGAAGTACTCATTGCCGATATTGCGGCCGCCGACCACCGTAAGCTGATTGTCGGCAGTGAGGGATTTGTTGTGCATGCGATGATTCAGGCGCTTGAGATCAGAGGCAAACCCGAGCCCGCGACTACCCCGGTAGCCGAAGGGGTTGTACAGGCGCACCTCGATCTCGGGATGGGCGTCGAGCTGGCTGAGGAAGGTATCCTTGCCCTGGGTATCCAGATCATCGAGCAGAAGGCGCACCCGCACGCCGCGATCGGCCGCATCCAGTAGCGCCGCAGCCAGGAGGTTGCCGCTGGTATCTGCATGCCAGATGTAATATTGCACGTCCAGGCTGCGCTCGGCAGCACGAATCGCGGCGATACGAGCCACAAAAGCTTCCATACCATCGCCAAGTGCCACAAAGCCCGACTGTTCCAGCTGCCCTGGGAAAAGCTCGTCGATACGTTTGGCAAGCGAGGTATCGCTGGTCTCTGTCAGTGCGTAGCTCTCGGGCTTGGCGTATTCACCGGGCTCTGGCAGGCTGGCGCAGCCTGCCAATAGCAGCAGTAACAGTGGCGGCAGGAACCTGTAAAGGCCGCGAAGGCGTGCAATCACTCCGGCGTCCTGCTCTGGTCGGCACATGTGGCGGCCTCGTGCTAAGGGTTTCGAATTTTTCGTGCCAGGAAGATTGTAACGCAGGCAGCCGGGCCGACAAGTCAGGTCGTCACGGCGCCCAGCTCGCTGTGCCGGATGCGGGATTTCACCTCGCCATCCACGGCAGACTCCAGCACCACATCAAAGCCCCAAAGCCGGTGCAGGTGCTTGATCATTTCCTCGGCGCTACGGGTCTCCAGGGGCCGGCCGCGATGAATCTCGTGGCGCAGGGTCAGCGCGCGGTCACCGCGCACATTCACATTGTAAACCTGTATATAAGGTTCGAGATTGCCCAGGTCGTAACTTGCGGCGAGGGATTCCCGCACCGCCTGGTAGCCCGCCTCGTCATGTATCGCGGTGACTTCCAGGTAATCCTGTTCGGCGTCGTCAAGCACGGTGAACAATTTGAGTTCACGGATCAGGCGCGGTGAGAGAAACTGCAGAATGAAGCTCTCGTCCTTGAAGTCGCGCATCGCGAACTCGAGATTCTCGCGCCAGGGTGTACCGGCGAGATCGGGGAACCACTGGCGGTCCTCGGTGGTGGGGCTTTCACTGATGCGTCGCAGTTCCTGCATCATGCCGTAGCCCAGGGTATAGGGATTGATTCCGCTGTAGTAAGGGGAATTGAACGGGGGCTGGTACACCACCGCCGTATGATACTGCAGGAACTCCATCATGAAGCCGTCGGTGACCAGGCCCTCACGGTACATCTCGTGCAGGATGTGAAAGTGCCAGAAACAGGCCCAGCCCTCGTTCATGACCTTGGTCTGGCGCTGCGGATACAGGTATTGCGATACTTTGCGCACTATGCGAATGATTTCACGCTGCCAGGGTTCCAGCAGGGGCGCGTTTTTTTCCAGGAAGTACAGGATGTTCTCCTGTGGCTCCTCGGGATAGCGGGTCGGCTCAACTCCTTCGGCCGCGTCCGGGCTGACCGGGATTGTCTTCCACAGCTCGTTGACCTGCTGCTGCAGGATGGCCTCACGCTCCTCGCGCCGCTGGCGCTCCTCGCTCAGGGAGAGCGGATAGGGGCGCTTGTAGCGGTCCACGCCGTGATTCATCAGGGCATGACAGGAATCCAGGATCGCCTCCACCTCGTCGATGCCGTGGCGCTGCTCGCACTCGGCGATGTAATTGCGCGCAAAAACCATGTAATCAACAATGGATTCCGCGTCCGTCCAGGTGCGGAACAGGTAGTTGCCCTTGAAGAACGCATTGTGGCCATAACAGGCGTGGGCCATCACCAGGGCCTGCATCGTCAACGTGTTCTCCTCCATCAGGTAGGCGATACAGGGATTGGAGTTGAACACGATCTCGTAAGCCAGGCCCATGCGACCGCGCTTGTAGTTATTCTGCACACCCAGGAAGTGTTTGCCGAAAGACCAGTGGTGGTAGTTGATTGGCATGGCAGAGGATGCGTAGGCATCCATCATCTGCTCGGAGTTGATCACCTCGATCTGGTTGGGGTAGGTATCCAGTTCGAAATTGTCAGAGATGCGGGCAATCTCGCGCTCGTACTCCTTGAGCAGGTCAAAGGTCCAGTCCGATCCGGTCGACAGAGGGGAACGACTCATGCGGTCTGCTTCCTGAACAGCTCGCGAAACACCGGGTAGATATCGCCGGGACCGGTAATATGCTGCATCGCGAACACTTCATTCCATTCCTTGAGCAAACCGCTGTAGGTCAGCCACAGGGGTTTGTCACCCGCATCGGTGATTTCGACATAGGCGTAGTACTGGCACTGTGGCAGCAGGCTCTGCATGATGTTGGTACAGCGCTGCGCGTCGTCCGGCCAGTTATCACCATCCGATGCCTGGGCCCCGTAGATATTCCATTCCGCGGGGGAATAGCGCGCCTGGATAATGCTCTGCATCAGGTCCAGGGCGCTTGATACCACGGTGCCGCCCGTCTCGCGGGAATTGAAGAACTCTTCTTCGTCGACTTCCTTGGCCACGGTGTGATGGCGAATGAACACCAGCTCCGTGCGATCGTAATTCCGCGAGAGAAAGAGGTAGAGCAGGATATAGAAGCGCTTCGCCAGGTCCTTGGTCGCCTGGTCCATGGAACCGGAGACATCCATCAGGCAGAACATCACCGCTTTGGAGTGCGGAATGGGCTCGTTGTAGTGACGGTGATAGCGAATGTCCACGTCGTCCAGGAAGGGAATCCGCGACAGCGCCTCGCGCAGTTCGTCGACGCGGGCTTCGATCTCCGCCCGCCGCCCTGCCTGCTCCGGTTCGTCCGCCAGGGCCTGCAGCTCCGCCTCCAGCTCACGCAGTTCCGCGCGCCGGCCGGCGCCCAGGGCAATACGCCTGGCGGTCGCCGAGCGCATCGAACGCACCACGCTCAGGTTGGAGGGAGCACCGTCACTGGCGAAACCACCCCGCACCCGCTTGAACTCCTCCAGGCCCGCGAGCTGGCGCTTGGTGAGGTTGGGCAACGCCATATCGTCGAACAGCAGGTCCAGAAACTCCTGCTGATTGACCTGGAAGGAAAACTCATCCATGCCCTCCCCGTCCGGGCTGCCCTCGCTACCACCGCCACCACTGCCGCCGCCCGGAGGGCGCTTGATGCGGTCGCCGCGGGTGAACTCCTCGTTGCCCGGGACCACGTGGGTCACCTGTCCCCCGCTGCCGTGCTGGAAGTGGGGTTCACCGATGTCCTTGCTGGGAATGGAAATCTTCTCGCCGCGATCACTGTCGGTGATGTGCCTGCCCCGCAGGCTTTCGCTCACGGAGCGCTGGATCTGCTGGCGATAGCGCCGCAGAAAGCGCTGCCGATTGACGGCGCTTTTCTGTTTGGGGTTATTGCGGCGGTCGATCAAAAAACTCACGGCACCTCCTGCCCGCACCGGCTGCGCCGGTGCCGGCTATACATCACTGCGACTTCCTGACCCGCAGGTACCACTCGGAAAGCAGGCGCACCTGCTTTTCGGTATATCCCCGGTCCACCATGCGCGCGACAAAGTCCGAGTGCTTCTTCTGGTCCTCTGCCGACGCCTTGGCATTGAAGGAGATCACGGGCAGCAGATCTTCCGTACTGGCGAACATCTTCTTCTCGATCACGCCGCGCAGCTTCTCATAGCTGGTCCACTTGGGATTGCGACCCTCGTTGTTGGCCCGCGAGCGGAGTACAAAATTGACGATCTCGCTGCGAAAATCCTTGGGGTTGCTGATACCCGCGGGCTTTTCGATTTTCTCCAGCTCGTCGTTGAGCGACGAGCGGCTGAGAATCTCCCCGGTCTCCGGGTCGCGGTACTCCTGGTCCTGTACCCAGAAGTCGGCGTAGGTCACATAGCGGTCAAAGAGGTTCTGACCGTACTCGGAATAACTCTCGAGGTAGGCGGTCTGGATTTCCTTGCCGATGAAGTCGACGTAATTGGGCGTCAGGTATTCCTTGATAAAGTTCAGGTAGCGGTCGTGCACTTCCTGCGGGAACTGCTCCTGCTCTATGGCCAGTTCCAGCACATACAGCAGGTGTACCGGGTTGGCGGCCACTTCCACGGAATCGAAGTTGAACACCTGCGACAGGACCTTGAAGGCGAAGCGGGTAGAGAGCCCGTCCATGCCCTCGTTGACGCCTGCATTGTCACGATACTCGGCAATGGACTTGGCCTTCGGATCCCGGTCCTTGAGGCTCTCGCCGTCGTAGATTCGCATCTTCGAGTAAATGCTCGAGTTCTCGGGTTCCTTGAGCCGTGACAGCACGCTGAACTGGGCCAGGATATCCAGGGTATCCGGTGCGCAGGGCGCCTCGTACAGGGAGCTGTTCTGCAACAGCTTGCGGTAGATCTCGATCTCCTCGGTCACCCGGAGGCAGTAGGGCACCTTGACAATATTGACCCGGTCGATAAAGGCCTCGTTGTTCTTGTTACTGCGGAAAGACTGCCACTCTGATTCATTCGAGTGCGCCAGGATGATGCCCTCGAAGGGAATGCCGCCGATGCTTTCCGTGCCGTTGTAATTGCCCTCCTGGGTCGCGGTCAGGAGCGGGTGCAGCACCTTGATCGGTGCCTTGAACATCTCCACAAATTCCATCAGGCCCTGGTTGGCGCGGCACATTCCACCGGAAAAGGAATAGGCATCGGGGTCGCTCTGGGAAAAGTGTTCGAGTTTGCGGATGTCGACCTTGCCCACCAGGGAGGAAATATCCTGGTTGTTCTCGTCCCCGGGCTCGGTCTTGGACAGGGCAACCTGATCCAGGATCGAGGGGTACAGTTTCACGACGCGGAACTGGGTGATGTCGCCGTTGTACTCGTGTAGTCGTTTCACCGCCCAGGGGGACATCACCGACTTCAGGTAGCGACGGGGAATGTTGTACTCCTCCTCGAGAATCGCGCCGTCCTCGTTAACGTCGAACAGCCCCAGGGGCGATTCGAAGACGGGCGAGCCCTTGATGCAGTAAATAGGCTGCTTCTCCATCAGCTGCTTCAGGCGCTCCGCCAGGGACGACTTACCGCCCCCCACCGGGCCCAGCAGGTAGAGGATCTGCTTGCGCTCCTCCAGGCCCTGGGCGGCATGTCGGAAGTAGGACACGATTTTCTGGACGCTCTCCTCCATGCCGTAAAATTCGCTGAAGGCCGGGTAGCGCTTGATGACCTTGTTGGCGAAAATACGACTGAGGCGGGGATCTTTGGAAGTGTCTACTAACTCTGGTTCCCCGATGGCGAGTAGCATCCTCTCCGCTGCAGAGGCGTATCCGCTGGGGTCTTGCTTGCACAGTTCAAGGTATTCCTGGAGGCTGTACTCCTCCTCACGTGCCGTTTCGTAGCGACCCTGATAGTGATCGAACAGGCTCATCTTTCTCCTCCACCCTGTCGTAAAGACAAAGAAAACCACAGAAGATTCATTTTCAGCATACAGTAATTTACGCCGGTAAGAAGATTGCCGGCGCAAATATAATGCGTGATTTTCTGGTCAAAAAGGTTCTTAATTGATGGTCTGCGCGCGGCAAACTGCCGACCGGCGCGGCATTCGGGCTGCACCAGAATGGGGAGAGCGGGGTGATTCCTGCGCTCAGGAGAGGCGCTGGTGAAAGTCCTCGTAGCCGAATTCACGGATAACCTGCAGATCGCCGGTTGTGGAATTCCATACCGCGATAGCGGGCAGCCGGGTGCCATTGAAAGTGGTGGTCTTGACCATGGTGTAGTGCGCCATATCCTGGAACAGGAGCCGCTGCCCGACCGAAAGTGGCGATGCGAAACTGTAGTCACCAATCACATCCCCGGCCAGGCAGGTCAGGCCGCCCAGGCGGTAGTCATTCGTCCCTTCACCCGGCTCAACGGCCCCCAGGATGCCCGGCCGGTAGGGCATCTCCAGCACGTCCGGCATGTGACAGGTTGCAGAGGTGTCCAGGATCGCCTGCCGCGTGCCGTTCCAGGTGAGATCCAGTACCTCGCTGACCAGCACCCCGGTGCCAATCGCCACCGCCTCACCGGGTTCGAGGTAAACCTGCACATCGTGGCGCCCGGCAAACTCGCGAATGCACGCGACCAGGTCATCCACCTGGTAGCCTGGCCGGGTAATATGGTGACCGCCGCCGAAATTCACCCACTCCATTTGCCCCAGGAGGTGGCCGAAGCGGGACTCGACCGCCTCCAGCGTGCGCGCCAGCGGGGGGAAGTCGTGTTCGCAGAGGGTGTGGAAATGCAGCCCGCTGATGCCTTCCAGCGTCGACTCGTCCAACTGCGACAGGGGGATACCCAGGCGCGAGCCGGGGGCGCAGGGATCGTAGATCGGCACCTCGCCCTCGGAGTGCTCGGGGTTGATTCGCAGGCCGAAGCGCAGCCCGGGCCGGGCGGCCCTGGCGGCCGCAGTCTGTGGCTGGAAGCGCTGCCACTGGCCGCAGCTGTTAAACACCACGTGGTCGGCAATCTGCAGGATCTCCGCCAGGTCGGCCGCGCCGTAGGCGGCACTGAATACATGCACCTCCCCGCCGTAGTGTTCACTGCCCAGACGCGCCTCGTGCAGGCCGCTGGCACAGGTACCACTGAGATACTCGGAGACCAGGGGTGCGAAATGCCACATGCTGAAGGCCTTCAGCGCCGACAGCACTTTGGCCCCGCTCGCCTCGGCAACCTGGGCCAGGATACGCAGGTTGCGCTCCACCGCGACCTCGTCCACCACGTAACACGGGGACGGCAGTCGACTGACATCCAGGCGCGAAAAATCGGTGAACTGGTGAACCTGCACCCTAGCGGTCCCTGCCGGGTTTTAGATCGAGACGAAAGTCGGGGTCCAGCTCCACTGCCGTCCAGGGCAGGCCATAGTCATTCATTGCCTGCATAAAGGGGTCCGGATCGCACTGCTCCACGTTCCACACGCCAGGGCGCTTCCAGTGCCCCTCCAGGATCATCTTGGCCCCGATCATGGCCGGCACCCCGGTGGTGTAGGAAATCGCCTGTGACTTGACCTCGGCATAGCAGGCTTCGTGATCACAGATGTTGTAGAGGTACATGAGCTTTTCCTTGCCCCCCTGCACACCGCGGACGATGCAGCCGATACAGGTCTTGCCCTTGGTACGGGGCCCCAGAGTAGAGGGGTCCGGCAGCAGGCTCGCCAGAAACTGGATCGGCACGATCTGCTGACCCTGGTAGGTGACGGGTTCAATGCTGGTCATGCCCACATTGCCCAGCACCTCCAGGTGCTTCAGGTAGCTGTCGCCAAAGCTCATCCAGAACTGGGCGCGGCGCAGGCTGGGGAAGTGGGTGGACAGCGACTCCAACTCCTCGTGGTACATGCGGTAGATATTGTAAGTGCCGACGTTTTCCGGGCACTCGAAGCGCGCCATCTGCGACATCGGCGCCGTGGTCACGAACTCGCCGTTCTCCCAGTGGCGACACTCGGCCGTCACCTCGCGGATGTTGATCTCCGGATTGAAGTTGGTAGCGAAAGGGTAACCGTGATCGCCGCCGTTGACGTCGATGATGTCCAGCTCCTGAATCTCGTCGAAATGGTGTTTCGCGAGGTAAGCGGTAAACAGGTTGGTCGCGCCGGGATCAAAACCGCTGCCCAGCACGGCGGTAAGGCCCGCGTCGGCGAACCGATCCTGGTAGGCCCACTGCCACTTGTATTCGAAGCGCGCGGTATCGGGCGGCTCGTAGTTCGCAGTATCGAGGTAGTGCACCCCCGCGTTGAGACAGGCATCCATGATGCTCAGGTCCTGGTATGGCAGCGCGACGTTAATCACCAGCTCCGGCTTCTCCGCCTGCAACAGCGCGGTCAGTTCCGGCACGTTGTCGGCATCAACCTGGGCAGTGCGTATCGGTCGCCCGATCTGCTCGGCAATCGCGCGGCATTTTGACTCCGTGCGACTCGCGAGCAGGATGTCGCTGAATACCGAATCCAGCTGCGCGCACTTGTGTGCGACCACGCCACCCACGCCACCGGCGCCTATGATGATGACCTTGGACATGTGTTCTCCTTACAAATTGAATTTAAGCGTGCTCGAAATAAGTGTAGCCGTGCATGCTGTCGCGGAAGGCCGTAAGAATGCGCTGGCGCTCGGCGACGCTGATGCGCCCACTGCGTACCGCCTCCTCGGCAACCTGGCGGAACTGCTCCTGCATGTGCTTGGGCTCGTACTCTACGTAGCTCAGGACATCGGCAATGCTGTCACCCGGGAACTCCCGGGCAAAGTCAAAGCTGCCATCGGGATTGACCGCCACATTCACCACGTTGGTATCGCCGAACAGGTTGTGCAGGTCACCCAGGGTTTCCTGGTAAGCGCCAACGAGAAATACCCCGATGTAATAGTCCTCGCCCTCCCGCAACTCGTGCAGCGGCAGCGTTGGACGCACGCCACCCGGCAGGGTAAAGCGATCGATCCTGCCATCGCAGTCACAGGTCAGGTCGGCAAAAATGGCTTCCCTGTCGGGGCGCTCTCCGAGGCGGTGGATGGGCATGATGGGAAACAGCTGGTCAATGGCCCAGATATCCGGCAGGGACTGGAACAGACTGAAATTGGCGTAGTAAATATCCGACAGCAGTTCCGGCAGACTGTCCAGCTCCGGGGGCACCCGCTCCACTTCCGGTAGCAGGCTGGCAATGCGCTGCAGAACTGCCTGGCAGATGTCCTCCGCCAGGGCGCGGTCGCGCAGGGTTGCCTGTCCCCGGTGGAACAGTTCACGCAGCTCATCGCGGTAGAACAGGGCGTCGTTATAACACTCCTGGACACTGGCGGGCGTCACCTTCTCCAGGACCTCCAGCAGGTGACCGATAAATTCCGAACTCTGCGCGTCAGCAAAGGCCGGGATGGGACCCGGCTCGCTCCTGCGCACATCGAGAATGTTGAACAGCAGCATGGAAGAATAGGCTACCGTTGCGCGCCCGGACTCGGACACCAGCACCGGATGGGGAATATCCAGCGGGTCCAGGGTCTCGCGCACGGTCTCGACGATATTCACACAGTACTCGTCGAGCTGGTAGTTCATGCTGTGGGTGCTGTTGGCGCTGGCGCCCTCATAATCCACCGCGAGGCCACCCCCGAGGTCAAGGTAACCCATGGGCGCACCCTCCTGCACCAGCCCGGCATAGAACTGGCAGGCCTCGAGAACGCCACTGCGCAGATTGCGAATATTGGGTACCTGGGAGCCCAGGTGGCAATGCAGCATTTGCAGGCAGTGCAGCTTGCCGGCTTCGCGCAGCTGTGTCGCAACCTGCAGTAACGCGGTCGTGGAAAGACCGAAAATGGACCGGTCACCACTGTCCTGGCTCCAGTGCCCGTCGACCTTGACCGCACTGCGGATGCGCACGCCAATCAGGGGGTCAATATCCAGTGCCCGGCTGCGCTCAATAATGATTTCCAGCTCGTGCAGGGACTCCAGCACAAAGAATACCGAATAACCCATGCGTCGGGCGTAGAGGCCGAGATCGATAAACTCCGCGTCCTTGTAACCATTGCAGACGACCAGGCTCTGGGTGTCGCGCAACTGGCTCAGGGCGATGATCAATTCCGCCTTGCTCCCGGCTTCAAAGCCGTGATGATAGCGCCGACCATAATCGGCGATTTCCTCGATCACATGGCACTGCTGGTTCACCTTGATCGGGAACACGCCGCGGTAGTGGTTGCGGTAATCGCCATCGGCAATAGCGCGGGCAAAGGATTCGTTGAGGGCGGCAATCCGGTGATCCAGGACATTGCGCACACGCAGCACGGCCGGCATGTCGAGATTTCGCGCGCGCATGCCCTCGACAATGGCAGGTACCGAGACCGAACTCACGCCGCCCTCGTGCTCGACGTTGACCTGTACCTCGCCCGCGGCCGAAACGGAGAAGTAGCCGACCCCCCAGGCATCGATGCCGTAGAGCCTGGCGCTGTCGCTCGCCTCCCAGTTTGTGGCTGTTTCAGCGCTCATGGACAGGCAGCCTTGCGCAGTCCGGGGCCGGGGCGGCTGCCGGGCAACGGCGACGAAATGGGGAAGTAACAATGTTGGGCACGTAAGGTAATCCTTGTCATCTGGAGAGGTCTGCGCAGCGTCATTAGTAGCACACTATCCGGGGTGGCTGCAGCCTTGCACCCGGCGTATAGTCGGCAACTGTCCGTTTCTCTGCCAGGTTATTCTCCCATGTCTATCCGCCCCGCCACCAGCGATGATCTGGATGCACTGGTGGCGCTGGAGGCTGCCTCCTTCTCCAGCGACCGTATCAGCCGACGCAGCTTTCGTCGCTGGCTGAAGCAAGGCGACTGCGTTCTCCGGGTCAGCGAGGACGACCGGGGCCTGACCGGGTACGCGCTGGTGAGCCTGCGTCGCGGCACCCGCCTCGCGCGACTGTACTCGCTCGCGGTGGCCTCGCGAGCGCGCGGCAGGGGCCTCGCCCGGGAGCTGCTGGTGACGGCCGAGGAGGCCGCCCGGGTCGCGGGCGCGCTGTACATGCGCCTGGAGGTCAGCACCGGCAATACCCCAGCCATCGCGCTGTATGAGCGCCTGGGTTACACCCCCTTCGGGCTCTACGAGGACTACTACGAGGATCACGGCAGCGCCCTGCGTATGGAGAAGTGTATCCGTCCGTTCACGCCCTCGGGAGACAGCCGCTCCCTGCCCTGGCTGGCGCAAACCACGGCTTTCACCTGCGGGCCGGCGGCCCTGATGATGGCCATGGCGGGCCTCGGCCGCTACCAGCCATCCCCCGAGGACGAGATCGAACTGTGGCGGGAAGCCACCACGGTATTCATGACATCCGGCCACGGCGGCTGCCACCCCCTGGGCCTGGCGCTGGCGGCGCACCGGCGGGGCTACGCCGCCGAAGCCTGGATCAATATTCAGGGCCCCCTGTTCCTGGAAGGGGTGCGCGACGAGAACAAGAAGCGGGTGATGCGCATTGCCCATGACAGTTTTGTACGCCAGTGTGCCGATGCGGGCATCACCATCCACAGCGCGGAGATCGACCAGGAGCAGCTGACCGCGCGTTTTCGCGCAGGCGCCAATGTGCTGATCCTGATCTCGACCTATCGCATGGACCGGATGAAGGCCCCCCACTGGGTAACCCTGAGCGGTTTCGACGACGACTGCCTGTACGTGCACGACCCGGACCGCGGTGATACCTCGCCACGGCGGGAGCGACAGGCGCCCCTGGATGCCCTCGAGTGCCAGCACCTGCCGATCGCCAGGGCAGAGTTTGCCGCCATGAGCCGCTTCGGCAGCAATCGCCTGCGTGCGGCGGTGATCATCGAGCGCCAGGGAACCCCTGAATGATAGTGGTTATCGTAGCCTAGTTCCCTGGCAGGCGGCGGCGCAAGCGCCGGATCTGCCGTGCGCAATCCCTCGACTCGACTGCCGGCACCGGGGCATAGCTGTAAGCTTCATAGGCCCGACGGATGCTTTCAATAACCGGCGCATAGTCCGGTAGCGCTCGCGCAGCCCGGCGGGCGTAGACGCCGGGCGCCTCGCCCGCCTGGCGCGGCACACCACAGCGGGCCAGCCGCTCACAGCAGGCGAGGTAGGCCCGGTCGACCGGCGACAGGGCGAGCCGTGGGCGACGCCAGAGCAGCCATAGCGCCACCGGCACCAGCACCAGTGTCCAGCTGCCAAACAGCAGCAAGAGGAACTTGCGCACGTCCAGGCGTCCGAACCAGTTCTGCAGCAGATCAAGCTGCTGGTCACCGTCGAAGCCGACAATCCACGACTGCCAGCGAAAAGTGATCGCATCGTATTGCAGGCGCAGGCTGTTGACCCAGGAAATACCCCGGTAGCGCAGGGGCGAAAGCGGCGATTCCGACAGGAAGCTGCCCTCCTCGGCCACCGCCTGCTCAAGTCCCTGCTCGACCCGAGCGGGCGAGACCGCCGCAGTGGGATCGACCCGTCGCCAGCCCTCACCCTCGAGCCAGACCTCGGTCCAGGCATGGGCGTCGAACTGGTGCACGATCACGGTGCGATTGACCGGATTGACCTCGCCGCCCTGGTAACCCGCAACCACCCGCGCCGGGACACCCGCGGCCCGCATCATCACGGTAAAGGCGTAGGCATAGTGCTCGCAGAAACCGCGCCGGGTGCGAAACAGGAAGTCATCCATGCCATTGTCACCCAATAGCGGCGGCTGCAAGGTGTACACGTAGGGTTGCTGGTTAAACATATCCAGCACGGCTTCCACGAACTGGGCATCGCTGGCAGCCTCCTCGCGCATCTGCCGTGCCAGGGCGCGGGTCTGCGGGTTGCGCTCCGGGGGCAACTTGAGCTCCGTGCGGCGACGCCACCCGGAAAGCTCGGGCTCCACCGTGGCGCCCAACCAGGAGCGGGCCCGGTAACGATACTGATCTTCGATCTCCACCGGCCGGAACAGGCGAAAATCCGGTGCCTGGAGCACCCCCCTGTCCGGGGTTTCGACGTAGTGCAGGCCGTAGAGCCAGTTCTGCTGGGTAGGGCGCATCAGCACGGTATACTCAAGCGGTTGACCGGGCGGGTCTATGTCCGCCGTACGCCGTTCGCTGGCAGGAATATCGTAATACCGCAGGCTGGACCAGGTATCACCCTGTAGCCGGCTGAATACCAGGCCCCGCCAGTAAAGATCTGAGGAGGGTGGAATCTCGCCTTCGAACTGCACCCGGAAGGCCACCTCGTCGGACTGGCTCAGCCGGGAGATGTCCCCGGGACTCATGAAGTCCGAAACCCCGGTCTTGGCAGCATGACTTTTCAGCGGCACGGTCCAGAGGGGGCCGATCCGCGGGAACAGGAAAAACAGGACCAGCATCAGGGGGAAGGCCTGGGCGAGCATCACCCCCGCGGTGCGCAGACTGCGCAGGCGCAGGCGATTTTGCCCCGGCTGGTGCAGCGCCACCAGGGCGGTGGTAACCAGAAGTACCGCAAGCAGCGAGTAGAGAACGATCAGCAGGTCCTGGCTGAACAGGAATTCGGTAATGCAGATGAAGTAGCCCAAAAACAGCACCACGTAAGCGTCCTGGCGGCGCACCAGCTCCAGCAGCTTCAGGGCAAAGGCGGTCAGCAGCAGGGCTACCGTGGGCTCCAGTCCCAGCAGGCTGCCATAGCTGAGATAGATCCCGGCGCAGCCCACCAGGATCAGCAGCAGCTTGACCCAGCGCCCCGGCAGCGACCACTGGCCGCGATAGACCTGGAAGCGCCACACCGCGCAGCTGACGTACACCGCCAGGACCCAGACCGGCAGCCGCCCGAGGTGGGGCGCCACAAGAACAAACTGGCTGAGGATGATCCACACCAGCGCGTTGCGCGGCACCTGCTGGGCAAACTTCATGGTCGCTCCGGCAAGCCGTGCAGGGCCAGGGCACGCAAGACCGCATCCCGCTGTCCGTCACCGGTAGCCGGTGGCAGCTCCCGGCCGGGCAGGCGCAGGCCAAACTCCTCCTGGCGGGCTGCCAGGGTCAAGGCCCAGTAGCACAGGTGCGACAGGCGCTGTTCCGTGGGCAGCCCGGCAAAGGCCTCCCAGTCGAGCCACACGCTGCGGCTGGCGTAGGCGCTGTACAGCTTGCTCTGCAGGGGCTGGCCCTTGGCGTGACCCTTCCAGTGCACCTGGCGCAGGGAGTCCCCTTCCCGATAGTCCCGCAGGCCGTAGAAATCGTCAGGGCCCCTGATCGCGACCGCGTGTCCCTCGGGCTGGTCACCCTCCACGCCCGGCGGGGCATCCGTGGGCAGGGGGCGCGGATAGACCAGGGCCCACAGGTCCAGGTCTACCCAGGTCCAGCAGCGCAGCAGCCCCAGGGGGTAAGTGGACTCGATCAGCAGTCGCCCCGGGTTGTACCAGCCACGGGCACCCACCGGGCAATGCAGGCGGACTTCCTCGCTATCCTCTTGCACCAGATTGACGCTGACCTCGGTACTGTCGGGCCACCCCACACGAAGGGCGTAGCGCTCCCGGATCCCGGGCCGTTCCAGGCGCAGGGTAAACTCGGATTGCTGCCCCGGGTATGCGGGGCGCGCGTGCATGGCGTGCACGGTTATCCCCGCGAGGTTGGCGTAGGTGTGCAGAATGCCGATGATAAACAGGGTCGCGAGGAGGAAGGTCAGGGCGTAGCTGAGGTTGTTCTGGTAATTGATCGCGGTAAGCAGCATCACCAGCAGGCACAGCCCGAAGAAAAACCCCACCCGCGAGGGCATGATAAAAATACGCCGCTGATCCAGGGTGACGCTGCGCGCGGGAGGAATACGCCGGTTGAGCCATGCACTGAAGCGCTTTTGCAGTCCGCGGCGCCAGGGGGCAGGCGCGGCGGGTGACGGGCTTACGGCCTCAGGGTTTGACGACATCCACATCGCGCTGCATCTGCGCCACCAGGGCGGCGCTGTCACCGGCGTACTCGCCGCTCGGTACCAGGCGGTGCGTTGCCACCGAAGGCAGCACCGCCTGCAGGTCCTCGGGCACCACGTGACTGCGATTCTGCATCACCGCCCAGGTGCGCGCCGAATCGAGCAGCGCCAGGGCGCCGCGGGGGGACAGGCCCACCGCGAACTGCGGTGACTCGCGGGTATAGGCGACCAGCCGCTGCAGGTAGTCCAGCAGGTTGTCCGAGGCGTGGACCCGGGTGACCGCCTCGCGAATCATCGCCAGTTCCTCATCGCTGATGCACTGCGCCAAGCGCGCCCCGCTGCCGCCACCGAGGGCCTCGCGCTGGAACATTTCGCGCTCTGCCCGCGGGTGTGGGTAACCCAGTTCCAGCCGCATCAGGAAGCGGTCCAGCTGCGACTCCGGTAGCGGGTAGGTACCGGACTGGTCAATCGGGTTCTGGGTGGCGATGACAAAAAAGGGGACCGGGAGCTTGCGGGTCTCTCCCTCCACCGTCACCTGGCCCTCGGCCATGGCCTCCAGCAGCGCGCTCTGGGTGCGCGGCGTGGTGCGGTTGATCTCGTCGGCGAGCAATAGCTGGGTGAAGATCGGGCCCGGGTGAAAACTGAAGCTGGCATCGTTGCGATTGTAGACCGACACCCCCAGGATATCCGCCGGCAGCAGGTCGCTGGTGAACTGTACCCGTTTGTAGGACAGGCCCAGCACATCTGCCAGGGCGTGTGAGAGCGTGGTTTTGCCCATCCCCGGCAGGTCCTCAATCAGCAGGTGCCCGCGGGCGAACAGACAGCACAGCGCGAGGCGGATCTGCGGCTCCTTGCCCAGCAGCACGCGTCCGACCTGCTCTACTGCTGTGTCTATAACGCCCTGAATCTGCATCGCCATCCTGTGCGGGAAACCGCTCCGTGAAATGAACTATCGGGCCAGCGCTGCCAGCCCCCGCTCCAGATCGCCCTGGATGTCCTCGATATCCTCCAGCCCCACGGCGACCCGGATCAGGTTGTCGTGAATGCCGGCTTCCCGGCGCTGACCCTCGGTCAGGCGGCTGTGGGTCGTGGTCGCCGGATGCACGATGGTGGTCTTGGCGTCGCCCAGGTTGGCGGTCACCGAGAGGATGCGGGTAGCGTCGATCACATCCCAGGCGGCCTGGCGATCGCCGCGCACCTGGAAGGACAGCACACCGCCAAAAAAGCCGCGCTGCTGGCGCGCCGCCAGTGCGTGTCCGGGGTGCTCTTCCAGACCGGCGTAGTAGACTTTCTCCACCGCCGGCTGCGCCTGCAACCAGCGCGCCAGGGCCAGGGCGGAGCGGCTGTGGGCCTCCATGCGCAGGCGCAGCGTCTCCAGCCCCTTGAGGAAGACCCAGGCGTTAAAGGCGCTCATGGTGGGGCCGCAGGTGCGCAGGAAGGCGACTACCTCGGCCATGTGGGCCTCGCTGCCGACGACGGCACCGCCGACGCAGCGGCCCTGCCCGTCCAGGTACTTGGTCGCCGAGTGAATCACGATATCCGCGCCCAGGGCCAGCGGCGTCTGCAGCGCCGGGGTGCAGAAGCAGTTGTCGACCACCAGCAGGCTGCCACTGTCTTTTGCCATTTGCGCGAAAGCAGCCAGATCCGCCACCTCACACAGCGGGTTGGAGGGCGTTTCCATGAACAGCATTACCGTCTCATCGCGCAGCGCAGCACGCCAGGCGTCGAGATCCAGCAGGGGCACAAAAGTCACCCTGACACCGAAATTGGCGAGGTACTTGCCAAACAGGTTGGTCGTGGTCCCGAATACATCCCGGGAGCAGATCACGTGATCGCCCGCCTTGAGCAGCGCCATGCAGGTGCTGAGAATGGCCGCCATACCCGACGCCGTCCCGACCGCGAGTTCGCCGCCTTCCAGCGCGGCAATACGCTCTTCGAAGCTGCGCACCGTGGGATTGGTGTAGCGTGAGTACACGTTGCCGGGAACGTCACCGGCAAAGCGGGCGGCAGCGTCCGCCGCGGAGTCGAATATGTAGCTGGAGGTCAGGAACATCGGCTCGGCGTGTTCGCCTTCAGCGGTGCGCCGAATACCCGCGCGCACCGCGAGGGTATCGAGGCGGGCGCCTTCCAGAGGGTTGTTGTCGTCGCTATCGCTCATGAATGGTCAGCTGGCGTCGTTGTGCAAACCCACGACCGCCCCCTCCTCCTGGATGCGCGCGCGACTGATGGACTGCGCCTCGTCGTTGCGCAGGGACTCGATGTGGTCGAGGTAGCCCTGATCCACGTCACCGGTGATGTAGCTACCGTCGAACACCGAGCAATCGAAGCCCGCCGCGGTCGCATTACCCTCACGCGAGCACTGCACCAGGTCTTGCAGGTCCTGGTACACCAGCCAGTCGGAGCCGATCAGCTGGCTGATCTCATCCACGCTGCGCCCATGGGCAATCAGTTCGCTGGCCGAGGGCATGTCGATGCCGTAGACATTGGGAAAGCGGACCGGCGGCGCCGCGGAGGCGAAGTACACCTTGCGTGCCCCGGCATCACGGGCCATCTGAATAATCTGGCGGCAGGTGGTACCGCGCACGATCGAGTCATCCACCAGCATCACGTTCTTGCCCTCGAATTCCAGCGGTACCGGGTTGAGCTTCTGCCGCACCGACTTCTTGCGCTGGCTCTGGCCGGGCATGATGAAGGTACGCCCGATATAGCGGTTTTTCATGAAGCCCTCGCGGAACTTCAGGCCCAGCTCCGTGGCCATGGACTGGGCAGCGATGCGGCTGGTATCGGGAATCGGGATGATCACGTCGATGTCGTGGTCCGGCCACTCGCGCTGGATCTTACGCGCCAGGGACTCGCCCTGGCGCATGCGTGTCTTGTACACCGAGATGCCGTCGATCATGGAGTCCGGACGGGCAAAGTAGACGTGCTCGAAAATGCAGGGATGCAGCGAGGCCGCCTCCGCGCACTGGCGCCGGTGCAGTTCCCCGTGGCGGTCGATGAAGACCCCCTCCCCCGGTGCCACGTCGTCGATCAGGGTGAAGCCCAGCACGTCCAGGGCCACACTCTCCGAGGCCACCATGTACTCGTCACCGGCAGGAGAGCTGCGCCGGCCGATCACCAGGGGACGGATACCGTGGGGGTCACGAAAACCCACCACGCCGTAATCCACCAGCATGGCGACTGCGGCATAGCCGCCGCGACAGCGACGATGCACCGCGGCCACCGCCTGGAAGATATCGTCCGCGCTGGGACTCAGCTTGCCCAGGGTCTGCATCTCGTGGGCCAGGATGTTCAGCAGCACCTCGGAATCGGAATCAGTGTTCAAGTGGCGCAGGTCGTCCTGGAACAGTTCCCGGGCAAGCTGCTCGGCATTGGTGAGGTTGCCGTTATGGGCCAGGGCAATGCCGTAGGGCGAGTTGACGTAGAAAGGCTGCGCCAGGGCAGTACCCGAGCTGCCGGCCGTGGGATAACGCACGTGGCCGATGCCGATGGGGCCCTGCAGGCGCTGCATGTGGTGTTGCTGGAACACGTCCCGAACCAGCCCCTCGCGCTTGCGCTGGCTGAACTTGCCCCGATAGCAGGTCATGATCCCCGCCGCGTCCTGGCCGCGGTGCTGCAGCACTGTCAGCGCGTCGTAGATATCGGGCGCGACATTGCCTTTACCTACCATTCCAACCAGACCACACATGCTGTCTTTACCTCGCTGCGATGCCGGGCATCGCCGGTCAATCCTAAATCGGAGCCTTCGGGGCCATGGCCGAGAGACTGTCAGTATCAAAGTGCGAAAGCGTCTGCTTCGCCCAGGACATCAAGGCATCCACCTGCGGCATCAGTTGCGCCTGGTGCAACCAGACCTGGTCCCTGGGCGGCAGCAGTTCCCGGATCAGGAATACCAGCACCAGCACGATCACCACCCCGCGGGCAAAGCCGAACACGGTTCCCAGCAGCCGGTCGGTAGCGCCGAGCCCGGTCGCCTTGACCAGCTGTGAGAGAAACATACTGACCAGGCCGAATACCAGCAACACGCCAATAAACAGCAGCAACCAGGCAGCGATATAACGTGCCGTGATGTTGCTGATGTATTCCGTCAGGCCCGACGCCAGCTCACTGGCAAACAGATTTGCCGCGACAAATGCCGCCACCCAGCCCAGCAGCGACACCGCCTCGCGGGTAAAGCCCCGCCACAGGCTGACCAGCGTGGACAGGCCAACGATCGCAATTATCGCCCAGTCCACCCAGGTCATGGCAGCCAGGTTCACAGCACGCTCCCAAGGCCCGGGCGGCGCATTCTAGCAGACCCCCGGAGGGGACCAAAGCGGACCGCACGTAACCCGCACCGCGCAGTGGGGAACTGACGCCTGGTCACGGGTAGTACCGGCGGATCATGGATTGCACTCCGAATTCCTCGTCAATGGCGGCCTGGATCGACTCCAGCCTGGCGCGTTCGAACTTGGGTCCCACGTAGACCCGGTAAAGCATGCGGCCATTGACCTGTGCCGCCTTGACGTAGGCCTTGTGGCCCATGTCCTGCAGGCGCTGGGTGGCCTTTTCGGCGCTCGCCTTGTTGGAGAGACTGACGACCTGCAGCATCCACGCGACAGGCACCCCCTGGGCATCGAGTTTGGGCGACTCCGGCGCCCGGTCGCGGGTAGGTATCGCGATGTCGCTGTCCGCCACTGTGACATCCCCGGCCGCGCTGGACTGCGGGTCTGGCACCGGCACCGGCGGCGCCGGCTCCGCCTGCGCCAGCGGTGAATCCTGGGGGTCGGGAGCAGGCAGGCTCTCATGCACGGGCTGGTCGCCCTTGGCGCTGTCGTCAGCCAGCAGGGGTGGTGACTCACGCAGGCCAACCTTGTCCGGGCTGGGCAGGGGCGTGGTCTCCACGCCAGGACGCGGCGGGATCCGCGCTTCCATGGCGGCGTCGCCCTGGTCCGGCTCAATAAAAATGATCGGCCAGAAGATCACCCCGAGAGCGACCAGGATCAGGGCGCCGACGAGGCGTTGTTTAAGGACGTCGTTCACGGGTCAAGCCTGTCAATGTCCTTTTCCAGCGCAGGCAACACCCCGGCCACGGTGGTAAAAGAGCCGAATACCACGAGCCGGTCACCACTGGCCATGATGCTCTGCGCCCGACGCAGGGCCTGGCGCAAATTCTTGCTGACGCTGATCATATGTTCCCCTTCTTCCCGCAGCAAGCTGGCGATATCGGCAGCGGCAGCGGCGCGGGCGTTGTCCCCCTGATCGGCCAGGAACCAGGCCGCAAAGACCCCGCGAAGCGCCTGAATCATAGCACGAATCGGTTTGTCTTCCATGACGGAAAAAAGCGCAATTGTCTTACCTTGGCAGGGACTTAGCTGCAAATACTCAAGCATCTTATCAACTGCCTGGGGATTGTGAGCCACGTCCAGCAGGTAGTGTATACCGGCCGTCGTCAGGGTCTGCCGCCGGCCGGGTAGGGACAGCGAACCGAGGCTCTCGCCCAGGTCCAGGCGGGTGACATCAATGCCCAGCAACAACAGCGCCTCAAGCGCGGCGCAGAGATTGTCACTGACCAGACCGTCCCGGGGCAGGGCCTGCAGGAGATGTTGTCCACCATCGGCGTCGACCAGCTGCGGCCGCCACGCGTCTGGCGGCGCGTCCATGCAGCTAAAATCCCGCCCCAGGAAAACCGGCCGGGCGCCCACCTCGGCTACGGCGGCAATCAGTCCTGGCGGCGGCGCGGGATCGGCGATCACCGCGAGACCGTCGCGCCGCAGTATACCGGCCTTTTCCCGTGCAATCTGGTCGAGGCTGTCACCCAGCCAGGCCTGGTGGTCCATACCCAACCGCGTGATCACCGCCACCGTTGGGTCGACGATATTCACCGCATCCAGACGCCCGCCCAGGCCCACCTCCAGCACCAGGATATCCGCAGATTCCGCGCGGAATACCCACAGGGCAGCGAGTACGCCAAATTCGAAATAGGTCAGGGACAGCTCGCCACGCGCAGCATCTATGGCCTCAAAGGCACTGACGATCGCGTCATCTCCGGCCTCCTCCCCCGCAACGCGAATTCTTTCATTGAAGCGCATAAGATGGGGTGAGGTGGTGACGCCGGGGCGATAACCCGCCTGCAGTAACAGGGCTTCCAGGGCAGTTGCAGTCGTGCCTTTGCCGTTGGTGCCGGCCACGGTCACCACGGGAATCGACTGGGGAATCAGCTCTAGTCGCGCGGCCACGGTGCGCACGCGCTCCAGGCCGAGGTCTATCGCTTTCGGATGCAGGGACTCGAGCCGCTGCAGCCAGGCCGCCAGGCCGGGTTCAGTCATTGCGCTTGTCGGTCTCCACCTCTGGCGACTCGGGATCCTCCGCCGGCAGCTCATCCTGCTCGGGCTCCGGCTCGGCACCGGCAGCCTCATCGGCATCCGGCGCAGGCGCCTCGGCCACCGGTACAGCGGCCGCCGCTGCGGCGGCCGCTGCCGCGACACCTTCATCGTCGTCGGGCGAATCATCTTCTGGCATATCCAGGCTGACATCGGTCAATTTGGCCAGCAGGCGTCCCAGAGTGCTGCGCATGTCATTGCGGTGCACGATCATATCGATTGCACCGTGATCCAGGAGGAACTCGCTGCGCTGGAAACCCTTGGGCAGTTTCTGGCGAATGGTTTGCTCAATGATATTGGGGCCGGCGAAACCGGCGCGCGCATCGGGCTCGGCCACGTTCAGGTCACCCAGCAGGGCCAGAGAGGCAGAGACTCCGCCATAGATCGGGTCGGTCATGACGGAGACGTAAGGCACGCTCGCCTGCTTCATGCGCTCGATCACGGCGCTGGTCTTGGCCATCTGCATCAGCGAGATCAGTGCCTCCTGCATCCTCGCACCACCGGAGGCCGAAAAGCAGATCAGGGGAATGCGCTCCTCGAGCGCCAGTTGTGCCGCGCGGGTGAATTTCTCCCCCACCGCGTAGCCCATGGAGCCGCCGTGAAAAGCAAACTCGAAGGCCACCGTGACCACGGGCATGCCCCACAGGGTGCCGCGCATGGCGATCAGGGCATCTTTCTCGCCAGTGGACTTCTGGGCCCCCGCGAGGCGGTCGCGATAGCGTTTCTTGTCCCTGAACTTGAGGCGGTCAACAGGCTCAATCTCGGTGAGGATTTCCTCCCGGCCCTCGGGATCGAGGAAGATGTCGAGTCGGCGACGGGCGCCGATGCGCATGTGATGATCGCACTTGGGGCAGACATCGTCATTGCGCTCGACATCCGGGCGATAGAGCACCGCGTCGCACTTGACGCACTTCTTCCACAACCCTTCGGGTACGTTCGAGCGGCGTTGCCCCTCTTCCTTGCGCACCCCGGATGGCAGAATCTTGTCTATCCAGCTCATAACTTCCCCCGCTCAGTTCTCGGCATTATAAACGGCGGGGGCCGTCACTAGGAACCCGTGCTGTCGATTCCCCCGCGAATCTCTCGCAACAGCGCCGCGGCGCGCTCGATCAGCAGCGAATTGGCCTCCCCCGCCGCAAGGCCGTCGGCCATGCACTGGATCAGCGCGCTGCCCACGACCACGCCGTCGGCCAAAGCCGCAATCTGGCGCGCGGAACTGGCGTCCTTGATCCCGAACCCTACCGCCAGGGGCAGGTCGGTCTGCTCGCGAATGTGGGCCAGGTGCGAGGCAACATCGTCGATATCCAGGTTGCCGGCCCCGGTCACGCCCTTGAGCGCAACGTAATAGATAAAGCCGCTGGCCTGCCCGCCAATGACCCCGATACGCGGCTGGGGCGTGGTCGGTGCGATCAGGAAAATATTGTCGATACCCACGCGGCGTAACTCGGTGTTGACCTGGGTGACCTCTTCCGGGGGTATGTCGACGGTGAGCAGGCCATCGAGACCCGCTGCTGCCGCCGCATCGGCAAAGGCGGCGTAACCCATGCGCTCGACCGGATTGGCATAGCCCATTAACAGCACCGGCGTGTCGCTGTCGGTCTCACGAAACTCCCGCACCATCGCCAGGGCGTCGCGCAGGCGCGCGCCCTTGGCCAGCGCGCGCTCGTGGGCAAGCTGGATGGTGGGGCCCTCGGACATCGGGTCGGAAAACGGCACACCCAGTTCAATGATGTCAGCGCCCGCGTCCACCAGGGCATGCATCAACGGGACGGTGGCATCCATGCCCGGGTCGCCGGCGACCACATAGGGCACCAGCGCCTTGCGTCCCTGCGCTGCCAATGCTTGAAACCGACCCGAAATCCGACTCACACGACCACCCCTGAACCCTTCAATACTTTCTAAAACTCGATACCATCCAGTTCCGCGACGGTATGAATATCCTTGTCTCCACGACCGGAGAGATTCACCACGATGTTTTGCTCGGGGCTCATGCCGGCCGCGAGCGTTTCGGCGTAGGCCAGCGCGTGACTGCTCTCCAGGGCGGGCATTATACCCTCGACACGGGTGAGTTTGTGGAATGCTTGCAGCGCGGCGTCGTCGTTGACCGCCACATAGTTGACGCGCCCGATATCCTTGAGCCAGGCGTGCTCGGGACCGACGCCGGGATAGTCCAGGCCGGCGGAAATCGAGTGGGTATGACTGATCTGCCCATCCTCATCCTGCATCAGGTAGGTGCGATTACCGTGCAGAACCCCGGGAATTCCCGCGGACAGGGGCGCCGCGTGCTCGCCGGTTTCCACACCGTGTCCGCCCGCCTCGACACCGTACATCGCTACACCGCTATCGCGCAGGAAGGGGTGAAACAGACCAATCGCGTTCGACCCGCCGCCCACGCAGGCGACCAGGGCGTCGGGCAGGCGTCCGGTCTGTGCCAGGCTCTGCTCCCGCGCCTCGCGACCAATGACGCACTGGAAGTCGCGCACCAGTTCCGGATAGGGGTGCGGACCAGCAACCGTGCCAATGATGTAAAAGGTATCGTCGACATTGGTGACCCAGTCACGCATCGCTTCGTTCATGGCATCCTTGAGGGTGCGCGAGCCGGAGGTCACCGGAATCACCTCGGCACCGAGAAGCTTCATCCGGTAAACATTCAGTGCCTGCCGGCGCACGTCTTCCTCACCCATGAACACCTGGCACTCCAGGCCGAGGCGCGCCGCGATCGTCGCCGTGGCAACGCCGTGCTGCCCCGCGCCGGTTTCGGCGATCACCCGCCGCTTGCCCATATGTTTGGCCAGCAGCGCCTGGCCGATGGTGTTGTTGACCTTGTGCGCACCCGTGTGATTCAGGTCCTCGCGTTTCAGGTAGATCCGCGCGCCCCCAATCTGGTCGGACCAGCGCCGGGCCTCGTACAGCGGTGACGGACGACCCACGAAGTGCGCCAGGTCGTAATCCAGTTCACGCTGGAACTCAGGGTCCGCGGAGAGCTTGCGGTACAAAGCCTCGAGTTCCGCCAGCGCGGACATCAGGGTTTCGGCGACAAACTTGCCGCCGTAGATACCGTAGCGCCCATCGGCGTCAGGTACCGTACCAAACAGGTTCTGGTCTATGTCACTGGTCATTGTGCTCACCACTCAATTGTAAATCTGTCTCGCGCACACGCTGCACGAATTCGCGTATGGCCGCGTGATCCTTGCGTCCAGGTGCCGCCTCAACGCCGCCACTGACGTCTACCGCCGCCGGGCGCAGCAGGCGTATCCCCTCGCCCACATTGTCCGCGTTCAGGCCGCCGGCAAGCACCAGCGGGCGCCTGAAATCCTGTCTCGCGAGCTGCCAGTCGAAGGCCCTGCCCGTACCCCCGGGGACGCCCTCCTGCCAGCTGTCGAGCAACCAACCCGCGGCACTGTCGTAGGGTGCACACGCGGCTGCCAGGTCCATGTCGCCGCGTACCCGCACCGCCTTGATGTAGGGGCGCGCGAACTGCCTGCAGAAATCCGCTGGCTCCTCACCGTGAAACTGCAGGGTGTGCACCGGTACCACGTCAAGCGTACGCCTGATCACCGCCGCCGGTTCATCCACAAACAGGGCCAGCACCTGGACAAGGGGTGGCAATGCCCGGGCGATCTCCCGTGCCTGCTCCACGGTCACCGCCCGGGGACTGGGCGGGTGAAACACGAGGCCGATCGCATCGGCACCCGCCTCCGCCACGGCGACTGCGTCCGCGGGGCTGGTGATGCCACAGATCTTTATCCGGGTGTAGGACACGCTGGTACCAGGCTCTGTCGGGGCCGGCATGATAGCAGACCCCTCCCGCCACTGTCTTTACAGTCCCCTGGCGCCCGCCAGAAGCAGCGGCCCCTCAGGTGTGGGCGGCAAGGCGAACTGTGCCGGGTAGCCGACTTCCACCAGGTACAGCCCGTCCGGCGGGGCGGTGTCCGCTGCCCGCCGGCGATCGCGACCATGCAGCAGCTCGGCCATCCAGCCGCAGGCCTGTTGTCCGCTGCCCACCGCCATCAGGCTGCCGGCGAGGTTGCGCACCATGTGATGCAGGAAGGCATTGGCCCGGATATCGATCACGACCAGAGGTCCGCAGCGGAACACGCTCACCGCCTGCACCTCCCGGAAGGGCGTGCTGGCCTGGCAGGCGGCAGCGCGAAAGGCACTGAAATCCTGTTCCCCCAGCAGCACCTGCGACTCGCTGTGCATCACGCTGGCATCCAGGGGCCGCCGCTGCCAGCTCACTTGCCCCAGCAGTTGCGCTGGCCGTACCGGGGTATTGACGATCACGTAGCGGTAGCGGCGCCAGAGCGCGGAGAAGCGGGCGTGGAAGTCGTCAGTCACCGCAACGGCCCAGTGCACACGCACATCCCGGGGCAGATTGGCATTGGTGCCCAGTACCCAGGCCTTGGGACTACGGGCTACCGGGCTTGTAAAGTGAATGACCTGGGCGTGGCCGTGCACCCCCGTATCGGTACGCCCGGCGCAGTGCACGCGCAGCGCGGTGCCGGCAACGCAGGCCAGTGCGTGTTCCAGGGTATCCTGGACAGTGCGCGCCGAGTGCTGCGGCTGGGCCTGCCAGCCGTTGTATTGACTGCCGTCGTACTCTACACGCAGCGCGATGCGCGTCCCGGGTGGCAGCGGTTCAGGAGAAAACTGCCGTGCAAACTCAGCCAAGCCGGTTCAGGGTTCAGAGGCGCTCCAACAGCGCCCTGGCCTCGCTCTGCTGATCCTCGGCGCCTTCCAGCAAGACCTCTTCGAGGATCTGACGGGCCCCGTCCTCGTCGCCCATATCGATATAGGCGCGGGCAAGATCGAGCTTGGTCGACATCGGATTACCTTCCGATGCGAACACCATGTCTTCTTCCTCGACATCCTCAGCCGGGGTTGAGGCAGGGGCCACCGGTTCGAAGTCGCGACTGAGGTCGAGCTCGTCCTCCAGCTCGTCGGTCACGTCTTCCTCTATCTCCAGGCCCGTGAAGCTGTCTTCGGCTGCGGCTTCTTCGAACTCCGGCGCCCGATCAAACTCCTCTGACAGGTCCATCTCTGAGAGCTCCGCCTCCGGCAGTTCCTCCGGCTCGGGCAGATCGGTTTCGGCCGTCTCCGGCCCAGACTCGCCGAGGTACCCACCCGGCTGGCCCGCGCTCGGTGCGGCCCCGCTGGGGTTGCCCACGGTGGGGCCGGAAAACTTCGGCACCCTGTCATCATCGGATTTTTCCTCGGCACCCTGGTCCTGCAGCAGGGCCTCGGCGCGGGAGACCGCCTGGCTGTCACCGGATTCACGGATGGCAGCCAGTTGTTCGCGGGCGTCACCGTCCTGCCCGGATTGCACGTAGAGTTCCAGCAGTTTCAAACGGTAGGCAAGGTTGCCAGGCTCGGCCTCGCTGGCAGTACGCAGCAGCTCGATCGCCTGCGGATAACGACCATAGGCAATATAGATGTCTGCTTCCGCAAGCGCGTCTCCGGTATCAACATCCGCGGCGTACTCATCGTGCTTGCGCTGACCGTAACCACGGGTGGGGGCCATTTCCGCGGGCTCGGGCTCGTCGACCGGCGCGGTCGGCTGGGACGAGGCCGGCTCGGGTGCGGCAGAACCCGGTGTTACTTGTGTTCCCGACGCCTCATCTTCACCCACCTCGAGATTCTCGTCCCGAAGCTGCACGCCGGCAAACACATCCTGCTCTCGTTGGTCGGATGCTGCGTCATCCTCGTCGGACTGCCGGCGACGCCACCAGAGTGCCCCCAGAAGCAGCGCCACCAGAGCACCGATTGCAGGGTACAGCCAGGTATCCAGGAAACCCGGCTCCGCGGGCCTGGGAGCCGGCGCAGCGGGCTTCGGCTCCGGTTCGGGCTTGGCCGCGGCGGTCTGTGTAGCCGCCGACTCCGCTGCAGCACTGGCGGCCGCAACCTCCTCGTCACGCTCGGCGAGTGCAGCTTCCAGCGCAGCAATCTGCTCGTCCTTGACGGACACCACCCGCTCCAGGGTCTCCAGGCGCTCGGCGAGCGCGCTGAGACGATCCTGCAGCTCGGCATTTTCCAGGTTGGACCGCTCCAGGTCTTCCATGGCTGCATCGGTACTGGCGGCGGCTGCAGCGCCCGCGCTGGCAGGCATCGCCGGTTGCGGCTCGCTGGTATCCTCGCCTGCCGCCCCGGGCTCGGCTTGCGCCGGCTCGGCATCAGCAGAAACCCGCAGGGATGGACCGGAGGCTGCGGCAGGCGTGGAGGCCCGGCCCGCACGCCAGTCCTCATTCTGTTGCCGCACCTCTGCCAGTGCCTCGGAGACGTCATCGGAGCTGATGTCGCCGGAGGCCGGCAGGTAAACAATATAGCCTGCCTTGATGCGGTTGATGTTGCCGTCGATAAACGCCTCGGGATTGAGGCGCTGGATGTCGAGCATGGTCTGGTGCACGGAAACGCCGTCGGGCCGCGCCTGCTGGGCGATTTGCCAGAGCGTTTCGTCGCGACTGATCATGTAGCGTGCGCCCGGTGCCGGGCTTGCTGCGGTATCGGCGCTGTAATCGCGGGCCGGCATTTCGCCGGGCGCGAGGCCGGATTTCTGGCCGACCCCTACCCGGGTGCCGGTGGCAACTTCAGGCTCAGTCTTTTTTTTTGCTTCCGGGGCGGGAGTGCCCTCGACTTCTGCAACGCGCTCGCTGGCGGAAATGACTTCGGTCGTGCTGTCAAAGGTGGGGGGATCAACGAGCACCGTGTACTCGCGCAGCAGGCGGCCCGAGGGCCAGCGGGTTTCGATGATAAAGTCGAGATAGGGCTCGAGGACAGGATCCTCGGAGGTCAGGACGATGCGGCCCCGGCCATTGGCATCCACTTCAACCTCGAATTTGATCCCGGTCAGGAAATACGCACGGTCGATGCCCATGCGATCAAAATCTTCCGTGGTCGCAAGGCGCACGCGAATCTGGTCTTCCTGCAGACCGCCGGTATTCAGCAGGTCGACCTGCGCCTTCAGCGGCTCATTGAGGAAAGACTCCAGGGTGATGTCGCCCAATCCCAGGGCCCAGACCGACCCGGATTGAAGACAGCCCAACGAGAACAGAACTGCCGCTAACCTTCGCTTCCTAGCCATACCCAAGCCTTATTATTGTGCTCCCGCTTAACTCCAAAAGCCGGCCTCCCCTAGCCCAGCCACCCAGTCGGCAGTACCCACTACAGCGCCGTCTTTTTCCAGCCCCTTTCCCGAAAAATACTTCCCCCGGGTCAGGCACTTGCAGTGGGCTCTTGAGGAGCTTGGTGAAGGGCATCCCGGCCCCGGTTGCAACCCCAAGTCTCCCCAAGTATGTCCATAAGGTTAGTATTAATCAAGAAAGGTCTGGATCAAGCTCTCGGCAATTTGCACACTATTGAGCGCCGCCCCCTTGCGCACATTGTCGGCTACAACCCAGAGGTCGAGGCCGCGGGGATGGGAAATGTCCTCCCGAATCCTGCCCACGAAGACCGGGTCCTTGCCCGCAGCCTCGGTGACCGCAGTGGGGTAGCCCCCGTCCGCGTGCTCATCCAGCAGGGTAATGCCAGGCGCTGCGGCCAGCAGCTCACGGGCCTGGGCCGCGGTCAGCTTCTCCCTGGTTTCAATGTGCAGGGCCTCGGAGTGACCGAAGAAAACGGGCACCCGCACACAGGTCGGGTTTACCTGGATACTGGTGTCGCCGAAGATTTTCTGCGTCTCCCAGACCATCTTCATTTCCTCCCGGGTGTAACCGTTCTCCTGGAAGGTGTCGATATGCGGCAGCGCGTTGAAGGCTATCTGCTTGGGATACACTTCACACTCTGCCTCCTGGCCGTTGAGCAGGCGTGCAGTTTGCCCCGCCAGCTCCTCGATCGCCTCCTTGCCTGTGCCCGACACCGCCTGGTAGGTCGCGACATTGACCCGCTCGATACCCACGGCATCATAGATCGGCTTCAGCGCCACCAGCATCTGGATGGTGGAGCAATTGGGGTTGGCGATGATATTGCGCTGGGTGTAACCCGCCAGGGCTTCGATATTGACCTCCGGGACCACCAGGGGGACATCCTCGTCACGGCGAAAATGGGAGGTATTGTCGATCACCACACAGCCCGCCGCACCGGCCTTGGGTGCGTACTCCGCCGACAGGCTGCCGCCAGCGGAGAACAGGCCGATCTGGGCCTGGCTGAAGTCAAACTCCGCCAGGTCGGTGACGGTGACGGATTTGCCCTTGAACTTGATGGTCTTGCCCGCTGAGCGGCTGGAGGCCAGCGGATACAGGTTGCGCACGGGAAAGTCCCGCTGTTCCAGGATTTCGATCATCGTTTCGCCAACCGCGCCGGTTGCACCGACCACGGCGACGTCATATTGCTTGCTCATACCTGCTTTCCGTTCGTTTGAAAGTGAATGTGAGATCAGCCCGCCAGGGCCTGTAGCACGGCGTCGCCCATTTCCCGGGTGGATACTGCCACGCCCTCGGGACCGCAGATGTCGGCGGTGCGCAGACCGCTGTCCAGCACCTGGCTGACGGCTGCCTCGATGGCCGCCGCTGCCTCGGGACTATCCAGAGTGTAGCGCAGCATCATCGCGACCGAGAGGATCGTGGCCAGCGGGTTGGCCTTGCCCGTCCCGGCGATATCCGGTGCCGAGCCGTGGCAGGGTTCGTACATCCCCCGCCCCTGCTGATCGAGCGACGCCGAGGGCAGCATGCCGATAGACCCGGTGAGCATGGCCGCCGCATCCGAGAGAATATCGCCGAACATGTTGCCGGTCACCAGCACGTCAAACTGCTTGGGCGCCCGAATCAGCTGCATCGCCGCATTGTCCACGTACATATGTGAGAGGCTGACGTCGGGGTACTCGGCCGCCAGCTCCTGCATCACTTCGCGCCACAGCACGGTGACCTCAAGCACGTTGGATTTGTCCACCGAGCACAGGCGCCCGCTGCGCTGGCGGGCCAGGGAAAAGGCCAGGTGCCCGATGCGGCGGATTTCCGACTCACTGTAGACATAGGTGTTGTAGCCCTGGCGCTCGCCGTTTTCCAGGGTGCGTATCCCCCGCGGCTCGCCGAAGTAGATACCCCCGGTCAGCTCGCGCACAATCAGGATATCCAGGCCGGCCACCAGCTCCGGCTTCAGGCTCGAGGCATCCGCCAGCTGCGGGTACAGCAGGGCCGGCCGCAGGTTGCCAAACAGCTGCAGCTCGGAACGCAGGCCCAGCAGGCCCCGCTCCGGTCGCAGGTGGCGCTCCACGCCGTCCCACTCCGGGCCTCCCACCGCGCCCAGCAGGATGGCCTCGGCTTCCCGCGCCCTGGCCAGGGTCGCCGCCGGCAGCGGTGTCCCCTCGGCATCCAGCGCAGCCCCGCCCAGGAGACCGTGATCCAGGCTGAGGTCCAGCTTGAAGCGCTCATCGACCAGGCGCAGCACCTGCTCTGCCTCGTGCACGATTTCCGGCCCGATGTGATCGCCGGGGAGAATAAGTACCTTGCGCGTCATGACCTGCCCCTAGTGAATACTGTCGAAGAGCCAGGGTGACCGCTGGCGGTGACCTCGCTCGAAATCGCGAATAGCATCCGCACTCTGCAGGGTCAGGCCGATCGCGTCCAGGCCCTCGACCATGCAGTGCTTGCGAAAACTGTCCACCTCAAAGGGCAGTTCTTGACCCTCGGGCGTGCGGATGAGCTGCGCCGGCAGGTCGACCTCCAGGGTGTATCCCTCGCTGGCGTACATCGCCTCAAACAGGGCATCCACCTGCTCCGCGGGCAGGGCAATGGCCAGCACCCCGTTCTTGAAGCAGTTGTTGAAGAAGATGTCGGCGAAGCTCGGTGCAATGATGACCCTGAAGCCGTAATCTTCCAGCGCCCAGGGGGCGTGTTCCCGGCTGGAGCCGCAGCCGAAGTTCTCTCGCGCAAGCAGCACCGAGGCGCCCGCGTAACGCGGCTGGTTGAGCGGGAAATCCATATTCAGGGGGCGATTGCTGCAATCCTGCCCCGGCTGCCCCTCATCGAGGTAGCGCAGCTCGTCAAACAGGTTGGGACCAAAGCCGGTGCGCTTGATCGACTTCAGGAACTGCTTGGGAATGATCAGGTCGGTATCCACGTTCGCCCGATCCATGGGCGCGACCACGCCTTTATGTACGGTAAATTTGTTCATTCGCTGCCCTCCTGCAGGCTGCGCACATCCACGAAGTGTCCAGCCACCGCGGCGGCGGCCGCCATCGCCGGGCTGACGAGGTGGGTACGCCCGCCGAAACCCTGGCGACCCTCGAAGTTGCGGTTCGAGGTCGAGGCGCAGTGCTCACCGGCATAAAGCTTGTCCGCATTCATCGCCAGGCACATGGAACAGCCGGGCTCGCGCCACTCCATCCCGGCGTCCAGGAAGATGCGGTCCAGACCCTCGGCCTCGGCCTGCGCCTTGACCTCGCCGGATCCGGGCACCACCAGCACCTGCTTCACCGATGCCGCCACCTTGCGCCCGCGGGCGATCGCCGCGGCCGCGCGCAGGTCCTCGATACGCGAGTTGGTACAGGAGCCGATAAACACACGGTCGAGGCGGATATCGGTGATCGGCATGCCCGCCTTGAGGCCCATGTACTCCAGTGCCCGGGTGATCGCCTGCCTGCCCGCGGACGTGGGTGCCTGCTCCGGATCCGGCACGTGGCCGCTGACCGGGAGCACCATTTCCGGTGAGGTACCCCAGGTCACCTGGGGCTGAATGTCTTCGGCGCGCAGTTCCACCACGGTGTCGAACTCGGCGTCGTCGTCGCTGTGCAGCTCGCGCCAGGCCTCGATCGCCCGTTCCAGCTGTGCGCCGGTCGGCGCGTAGTGGCGGCCGCGCACGTAATCGATCGTGGTCTGGTCGACCGCGACCATCCCGGCGCGCGCGCCGGCCTCGATCGACATGTTGCACAGGGTCATACGCCCTTCCATGCTGAGCGCGCGCACTGCCTCTCCGGCAAACTCGATCGCGTGTCCGGTACCGCCGGCGGTGCCGATCTTGCCGATCACCGCGAGTGCCACATCCTTGGCAGTGACCCCCGGCTGCAAGGTGCCGTCCACCTGCACCAGCATGTTCTTCATCTTGCGGGTCATCAGGCACTGGGTCGCCAGCACGTGCTCCACCTCGGAGGTACCGATACCGTGGGCCAGGGCACCGAGGGCGCCGTGGGTCGAAGTGTGGGAGTCACCGCACACCACGGTCATGCCCGGCAGGGTCGCCCCCTGTTCGGGGCCGACGACATGGACAATGCCCTGGCGACGGTCGTTGATCGGGATTTCCAGGATTTTGAAATCGCCGCAGTTGTCGTTGAGGGTCTTTACCTGCAAGCGCGACACAGGGTCGAGGATGCCAGCGACCCCGCCGGCCCGTTCTTCGCGTCCGGTGGGCACGTTGTGATCCGGGACCGCCAGGTTGGCGTCCAGGCGCCAGGGTTGGCGACCCGCGAGGCGCAAGCCCTCAAACGCCTGGGGAGAGGTCACCTCGTGCAGCAGGTGGCGGTCAATATACAGCAGGGAGGTACCGTCATCCCGGGTCTCCACCAGGTGGCTCTGCCACAACTTGTCGTAAAGCGTCTTTCCTGCCATCACCATTCTCCCGGGCGCCGCCGGCACCAATATCGATCGCGGCAAGGATAAGCTTGACCTCTCAATAACACAAATTTATTATTTTTATCCTTCAGATTCCAATTTGGAATACGACGTCGCCCCGAGGATACGGCCATGAGCATGGATACCCAGAATCTGCAGGCCTTCCTGCACGTTGCCGAAACCCGGTCTTTCTCGCTCGCCGCGGAACGCCTCCACCTCACCCAGCCCGCCATCAGCAAGCGGGTCGCCCTGCTGGAGCAGCAGCTCGAATGCGAGCTGTTTGATCGTATCGGCCGTCACGTCGGGCTCACCGAGGCGGGTCGCGCCCTGCTGCCCCACGCCAAGGGCGTGATCAACCAGCTGCGCGCGGCGCACCAGGCCGTGCGCGACCTCTCCGGCGACGTGGCCGGCGACCTGCGCCTCGCGACCAGTCACCACATCGGCCTGCATCGCCTGCCGCCGGTGCTCAGCCGATTCAGCAAGGCCTTTCCCGAGGTGCATATCGACATCGACTTCATGGACTCGGAGCAGGCCTACGACCTGATCATGCAGGGCAAGGTGGAGCTGGCGGTGGTGACCCTGGCACCGGACACCGACCCCAGCATCATCACTACTCGGGTGTGGCATGACCCCCTCGACGTCATGGTGGCGCCAGAGCACCCCCTGGCCGGGCTGGACCCCTGCCCGCTTGCCCGGCTCAGCGCACACCCCGCGGTCCTGCCCGGCCTCAACACCTACACCGGCCAGATCATCAAGCGCCTGTTCGACAGTCACAAGCTGGCGCTACAGGTATCCATGGCCACCAATTACCTGGAGACCATCCGCATGATGGCATCCGTCGGGCTCGGCTGGACGGTGTTACCTCGCTCCATGGGGGACCAGAGCCTGCTGACCCTGGAAGTTGAGGGTATCGCGATTGAACGCACCCTGGGGGTGATTCATCACCGGGGCCGGAGCCTGTCCCGGGCTGCCGAGGCCTTTATCGGCGCGCTGGTCAACAGCGCACCGGCGGCGCCCTAATCCGCCTGTGACTTCAGGGCGCCCGGCCGCTGTCCGCCCTGCCACATGCCATCGTGGTCCGGCAGATAAAAGGTGCCATTGAAGCGGGCCACGATGCCGCGGTCATTGTTGATCAGGCCGTTGCAAAACCCGAAACGCCGTTTGACGGTGACCTCACTGACATCCGCCTGCAGCCACTCCCCCGCCTTGCCGGCGCTGATGAAGTCCAGGCTCAGGTTGATGGTGGGACTGCCGCCGACCTCGCCGCGGACATGGTTCACGCCGCTGGCGGCAGCAATATCGGCCAGTGTCATCAACACACCGCCGTGGCACATCCCCATGACGTTGAGGTGCTGGCTGGACACGCGCAGGCCAAAACTGATGGCATCCCCCTGCACGCGGCGGAACAGCGGCTGCAGACGATCGGTAAAGCCCAGACCCTCGGGCACGCGCTCGAAACCCTCGGGGATATGGTCGCGCGAATTCATGCGTCAGCCTTGCCTCCAAAATTGCCTAGAAAATACCCATTTCCAGCCCGGCTGCCAGGGCCTGGCCCAGCTCCCGGCACTGTTCCCGGTGCGCCTCGGTGACCTCACCCCGACAGATCAGCGGCGGCGTCGCCTCGGTGCAGGGGATACCGGAGAGAATCCGCTGCACCTGCCGCCGCGCGCCGCGCCCATCATTGCCGGCGCTCAGCACCAGGGCTACCGGCAGCACCAGCTCGCGCGCAATCGCCGGGTAGAACACGCGGTCAAGCAAGTCCTTCATGCCGCCGCTGAGGCTGGCGCTGTTCTCCGCCGCCACCAGCGCGCAGGCATCAGCTGCGGCGAGCTCTTGCACCCCACAGTCCCAGGCCCGCCGCACCTGCACCGCAACCGTGCCCTCGTCAGCGGCGCCGCGACACAGGGCCCGAGCCAGTTCTGCACTGGCACCACTCTGGCTGTGATAGATGATCAGCAGGGTCTTCATCGCTGCCCCGATTGGACCACAGCGGGTGGCCACTGTCATCGGCGCGGATGAATCCAGGACCCCGCCGGTGACAGGTGGGAATCGCTGTCTGCCCGGATTTCGGGCAGCCCGGCCTGTGGATAAGCCTGGGGACAGGCAGGCGCCGCGCTCGAAACCGGGCGCCCCGCCCTGTCGCACGCGGATTGCACAGGCGGCGGGGATTCGCAATTAAATCTTTTTGAATCAATTAGTTGCAGGCTAATGGTGAGTAGTCACCACAGGAGATGCGGCCACGCCACCGGCTTGTTATTGCACTGACCGGCATGTGGACAGCTTGTGCCGGAGAGTTTGCAGGCACTTACCGTGGAACCCTCAAAATCACAGGCCCCAATGTCAGTCAGGGTGCATCAGGCGAAAGCACGCGTGGACTTTTGCCTGGCGGCTGAAGTCGGGGTCAAGGGTCTCCCGGGTGATATCCGTACAGCTGAATTGTGCCTCCAGCGCCGGGTCGAGGCGGAAGCCGCGCCGGTTGCTGGAAAAGTACAGGATGCCACCGGGGCGCAGGCGCGCCATCGCTGCCTCCACCAGCGGCACCTGGTCCCGTTGCACGTCAAAGCTGTCCGCCATCGCCTTGGAGTTGGAGAAGGAGGGCGGATCCAGCATCACCAGGTCGTAATCCCGCTGCTCTCGCTGCAGCCAGTTCAGGCAGTCTTCACGCAACACCCGGTTGCCAGCCTCGCCGATGCCGTTGTGTGCCAGATTCTTGCGCAGCCAGGCGAGGTAGGTGTTGGAAAGATCCACGCTGGTGGTGCTGCGGGCGCCCCCCAGAGCGGCGTGCACCGTGGCGCTGCCGGTGTAGCAGAACAGGTTGAGAAAATCCCTGCCCGCCGCCTCCGCGCCAATGCGCCGGCGCAGCGGCCGGTGGTCCAGGAACAGGCCGGTATCGAGGTAATCGCGCAGGTTGACCAGCAGGCGCGCCGGGCCTTCGCGCACGCTGATCAGCTCCCCCTCTTCCGCCTGTCGCGTGTACTGGCGACTGCCCCGCTGGCGCTGGCGGGTCTTGCACACGATGTCTTCCGGCGACACGCCCAGGGCCACCGGCAGGGCCGACAGCACCTCCTGCAGACGGCGCGCGGCGGCCTCCGGATCGACATCCCGGGGCGCCTGGTACTCGGCAACGTGCACCCGCTCGTCATAAAGATCCACTGCCACTGCGTACTCGGGCATATCCGCGTCGTAGACGCGGTAGCAGCTGATTTGCTCCCGCTTGACCCAGGCGGCGAGGCGACGACGGTTCTTGCGCACCCGGTTACAAAACATTTCCGCACCCGCCGACAGCGCCTCCACCTCCTGCTGAGGTGCGGCCGGCTGAGGTGTGGCCGGCTCCCCTGCCGCGGTCGCCTCCCGGTCTGGCCACGGCGACCGGGCGGGCGCGTTGCCGCTCTGCTCCCGCCCCGGCGGTGCGTCCGCCAGGGTGTTTCCCTCCAGATCGAACAGCAACAATACCGAGGGGATGGCGCCGTTGAACAGCTTGTACTGTTTGTGGCTGCGCAGGCCGATCGCCTTGCCCAGGTCGAGGTCGGAAGTAAACACCGCCGCCTGCCAGTCCCCGAATTCCCGCTTCATGGCCTCGCCCAGCTCGCGATAGAGGTAGCGCAGGCTTGCCTTCTCTCCGAGGCGCTCGCCGTAGGGCGGATTGCAGATGAGCAGGCCCTCCGGCAGGGGCAGGTGCGTCGGCCGGCGCAGCTCCGCCAGCGGTTTACAGGTGACCCGCACCACGCGTTCCAGGCCCAGCCGGGCAATATTTTCCTGGGCCCGCCGCACGACCCGCATATCCGCATCGTAGCCACGTATCTCCGGCAGGGTCCGACTGCGACCGCGCTCGGCGCGGCCGCGGGCATCCGCGAGGATTGCCTGCCACTGATCGCGGCGGTGTCCGGACCACTGCTCGAAGCCGAACCGCCCGCGATCCAGACCGGGCGCAATATCCGCGACCATCATTGCACCTTCCAGCAACAGGGTGCCGGAACCGCACATCGGGTCGATCAGGGCACCCCCGCGTGCGGCCATGCCCGGCCAGTCGGCACGCAACAGCAAGGCGGCAGCGAGATTTTCCTTGAGTGGCGCGGCACCGGCGCTGCTGCGATAGCCGCGCCGGTGCAGGCTGCCGCCGACCATGTCCAGGGCCAGCAGCGCCCGGTCCCTGGATAGGCGCAGTACAAACCGGAGGTCGGGATCGCGCCGCGAAACATCCGGCCGCTGACCGACGGCATCCTGAAACCAGTCAACAATGGCATCCTTGCAGCGCTGTGCCCCGAACTGCGTATTGCGTATCGCCCGGTTCTGGCCGCTGAAATCTATCGCGAAGGTCTGCCGCACCGACAGCCAGTCATTCCACGAAAGCGCACGCAGACCGCGATACAGCGCGTCACCGTCGGCGGCGGCCACCTCGGCAATGGGCAGCAGCACCCGGTTGGCCAGGCGCGACCACAGGCAGGCACGATAGGCGACCGCCAGCGGACCGCTGAATTTGACCCCGGCAACCGTTTCCCGCACAGAAACGGCACCCAAAGTCGAGAGCTCGTGTGCCAGCAGCGACTCGATACCGCGGGGACAGGTGGCAAACCAGTCCCTTGTTGCCTGCTCAGTCATTAGCTGCGCCGGCTGCGGGTTTTGGTTTTGGTCCTGGTTTTCCGCGGTGCCTTGCGCGCAGGTCCCGCCTTGTCTGCCTGGCCCGTATTCGCAGGCACGCGCCGCTTGCGCTGGGGGGCGTTGGCGGCCTTCTCCCGGGCCATCACATCCAGCACGAGGTTGGCGGAACTTTCCATATAGTCGATAAAGCGCTGAAACTCGTCGTCGCTGAAGCCGCGCAGGATGTCGTGCTGACGGTAGAGGTTGATAAAGCGGCGCTCGCGCTCATACTGCTTGGGCAGCGCCATCACCCCCCAGCTCTCCAGCGTCTGCTCGAGCTGCGGATTATAGGTGCGCATGAACTTGATCAGGAACGGTATGGGGTCGTGCCGCGCCAGCAACGAGGCGCTGCGCAGCATCAGCTCCAGCGGCATGATTTTTTCGCCGCTTTCCACATCCTCGAGCATGCGCTTGTCGGACACGCCGAGACTGTCCGCGAGGTCCTTGAGTGACATGCCGGCAGTTTCGCGCGCATCGCGCAGAAAGTGCCCCGCGTCCGCCATGGCCTCCAGGCGCTCGGGCTCCATGGTGTTGAGCACCGTATTGCGCAGCCAGGTTTCCCCGAACATCGCGGTCAGGGTGGCCGTGTTGCGCGCCAGTTCCATGGTGCCGCCGGCCACCTGGCCACTGAGTCGCATCAGGGCGTCCATCAGGGTAGTCGACTCCTGCCCCTGCTTGTTGTCAGTCATGTCGGTACTCCTTGGCGACCCCCGCGGCGGCCCGGCTCACCCGGGTGCCGGCAGGCCCGTTTCCAGGCGGAATATTTCACGCAGGATCCCCTGCCACTCGGTGTACTGGGACGCGAGAGAGCCGTTCAGGCGGAACACGCGGCCGCTGACATCCATCACCGTGGGCGCGACCTCGTTATTGAAGCCACCGGCGAGTTCGCGCAGATCCTGCTGCTGTATCTTACTCCACTTGAAGGCGTTATAGGTCTGCTGCAGTGCCGCGAACGTACCCCGGCGACCCGCGCTGTCGCGGGTCGCCAGCCGCGCCTGGTAATCCTCTATGTATTGCGCCTGCTCGAGGCCGTACTGGCGCCAGAGATTGTAGGTCGGCCTGACCTCCTCCAGCAGGTCGAGGTACTGCTCGTCCACGGTATCGATGAAGCGGTGCTCCTGGTCGCGCAGGCGCAGGATTCGCGCCAGCATTGGGTCGTTCTCCGCGGGCAAGCGTTGCAGTGTATAGCGCTGCTCGGCATCGCGGCCGAGATAGCCGGCAAAGGCGTCCGGGGCCAGGGTGCTGGCGTAGCGCAGCTCCGCCGTCCGGCGCAGGCGCTGCAGTGCCTCGGTGCTGAGCTTGTCGCGCGCGGCGAGCAGGTCGTTGGCAACCTGGTGGTAGAGGTCGGCAAAGGGGTCATCGTCGCCGACCACCGGGTAATCCGCCTCGCGCGCCCGGTCGCTGTAAACCCGGTCCAGCCAGACCCGGCCCGAAGCGTCCTCCGCGCTGACCTGCAACACCAGGTACTGGCCGTCCGAGTGCAGGATCCGGGCCCGCAGCTGCAGCTCTGCGCCGCTGTCGGGTTCCGGTATCACGCGCACAGGTCCCCAGGCATTGGCGGTCACCAAAGCCCGGCGCAACAGCACGGGCAGGTAGCGGGTCTCGGTACGGCGAATATCGGGAAACACTCCCCTGGCACCCAGGGAGGTAGCGTCCTCCGGCAGACCTTCGTCAAACAGCACGATGCTCACGGACAGGGCGCGCGCCAGGTCCACCTCGGCCACCTCGCGCAGCTGCACCTCTCCCACCGGCGCTGGCCAGGCGCTGGTATCCACCTGTGCCAGCGGCCCCAGCGCCTCGGTCTGCACGGGCGGCGAGGAAGTGGCGCAGCCCGCGAGGCACAGCAGGGCACCGAGGCAGATGGCCGCGCGTTTCACCGTGACTCCGTGGTGCAGACCTTGCCGCGGGTCAGGGTCTGCTCGCAGCGAAAACCGCTGGCAGCGGGATCAAAGCGGGAGTAGACGCGATTCAGGGTGAAGGGCACAGACACCTGATCGGACACCACGGTGCTGGCGATCTGCATCTGCTGCCGGTCGTTACTCAGGGTAAGGCGGTGGCGAATGCTCAGCCCCTCCGGCAGAAGCAGGGTAAACACCAGCTGATGTCCATCCCAGCCACACAGCTCGCGGCCCAGTGGCGAATCCACCCGGTAAGCCCCGCTCCCGGTGAAATGACAGTCCAGGGCGAAGTTGCCCTCGCGCTTCACCTGGATCGCGTCCGGGTTCTGCTCGACCTTGAGCAGGGTCGACTGGGTAATCAGGTCCGCCATTTGCGCCAGGCCAATGACCGATGCGCCACTGTCATTGCCGCCGACGGAGATCACCGGGCCGCCGGCTTCCCCGGTCCGGCTGGCGCGCTCGTTCTGCTTGCGCAGCTCTCGCACCAGGCCATTGAGGCGGGCCTGGATATTGTCGCTCTGGGCGTAGTTGAGCTCCCAGTCGCCACTGAAATCCACCGGCGCGCCGCCCGATACGGGGGTCGGGCTCAGCCGTGGCGTTTCGGCGCAGCCGCTCAGCGCCAGCAGCAGGCAGGCCAGCGTCAACAGGTTTATGGGAGTGGTGGATTGCATCGGGGGCAAGTGTAGCGCAGTCCCCCGGGCCCCTTCAGCACCAACTCAGGTGAATAATCCCTCTCCTGCGGCAAGCTGGCGGCCCAGGCCGGCCAGGTGCTCAGTGCTGCTACCCAGGGTCATTTCGTTATGCCGCAGCCACAGACAGAAGCGCCACAGGGGATAGTCCCGGTCGATGCCGGTACCGCCGTGCACGTGCTGGGTGGCGTAACTGACACGGTGCCCGGTATCGCCGGCCCATACCTTGGCAATGCGGGTTTCAATCTCCGCGGGCAGCTCGTCGTGCAGTAGCGACGCGGCCTGGTAGGTCGCCAGGCGCAGACATTCCACGTCGATGTAACAGTCGGCCATGCGGTGGCCCACGGCCTGGAAGGTCGAGATAGCCACGCCGAACTGCTGGCGCTCACCGGTATAGCCTGCAGTGAGTCGCATCGCCGCATCTGCCGTACCCAGCTGTTGCGCGCACAGGCCGGCGATCCAGCGTTCGCGCAGCCAGGCCAGGGCTTCAGCACCCCCGGAGCGCATCACGACCTCGGCCTCGGCAACCCGCACCTGCTCCAGTTGCAGACGCATCTGGGGCTCAAAACTGGTGCTCTCTTCCACGGTGCCGCGGACGCCCTGTGCGCCGGGGTCCAGCAGTACCAGGACGATATCGCCGCCGAGCCGGGCGCCCACCAGCACGCGCTGGGCCTGGGCGGCAAAAGGCACCGCCGCCAGGCTGCCCTGCAGGACCAACTCATCGCCGGCTGCCTCGGCCTGCAACGCGGGCCCCGTTACCGCCGGCAATGCCGCGCTCAGCAGGCAGTCTCCCCGCAGGGCCGCAGGCAGCCAGCGCTCGCAGAGCGCCGGCGGTGCGAACCGTTGCAGGGTGAGCATCGCTCCCACACACTGGGCAAGCATGGGCACCGGGGCGATGTGGCGGCCGACCTCCTCCAGGAGCAGGGCCAGCTCCATAAAGCCAAAGCCCATGCCCCCGTACTGGGTATCTACGGCAACGCCCGGCAGCCCCGCGTCCAGCAGAGTTTGCCAGAGTGCGCTGTCAAACCGCGGCGCGGCGTACTCATCGAAGGCCGCAAGTCGCTCCGGATTGACCTGGTCGGCAAGAATCTGCCGGGCCAGCTGCTGGACTTCACGTTGCTCTTCACTAAAGCCAAAATCCATGATCGCCTCCTAGCGCCCCGCCCGCGGCATCCACAGCCCCGCAGCCGAAATGATGTCTCGCTGAATCTCGTTGGTGCCACCGCCAAAGGTGATGATCGAAGCGGTGCGGTACAGGCGCTCGATGCGCGCCGCCACCGGACACTCCCCGCCACCGTCGCGCAGCAGGCCGGCCTGCCCAACGATCTCGCCGATCGCACGGTAAATCTCGATGAAGCCCTCGGACCCGTACACCTTGGCCGCGGAGGCATCCGCCATATCCAGGGCGTTCTCGGTCATCGCCCAGGACTGCTTGTACACGATCAACTTCATGCATTCGATGCTGGCACGGCAGCGCGCGAGGTTCAGCTGCACCCAGGGCTGGTCGATCACGCGCTCGCCGGAGGCCAGCCGCGCAGCGCTCGCCCAGCGCACGGTGGCATTGAACAGCTCTGCCACAGGGCCGAAATTGATCAGGCTGAGGCGCTCGCGGTTGAGCTGGCTGGTAATGAGCTTCCAGCCGCCATTCAGCTCCCCCACCCGGTAGTCGTCGCTGACCCGGATATTGTCGTAGAAGGTGGCGTTGGTCCTGACCCCGCCCAGCGTATGCACGGGGCTGCAGCTCCAGCCCGGATCGGAATTCGGCACCAGGAACATGGAAATGCCCTTGTGCTTCTTGGGGGCATCGGGGTCGGTGCGCACCGCCAGCCAGGTGTAGTCGCAGAAGTGTGCCAGCGAGGTCCACATTTTCTGGCCATTGATCACCCAGTCATCACCGTCGCGCACCGCGGCGGTCTGCAGGTTTGCCAGGTCAGTACCGGCGTTGGGCTCGGAGTAGCCGATCGCCACCAGCAGTTCGCCACCCAGGATTTTCGGTACGATCTCGCGCTGGATCCACGCATTGCCGTGCTCGGCCAGGATCGGCCCCACGGACTCGGTGGTCAGAAAGGGAAAGGGGTAGCCCGCCCGCATCACCTCTTCCACGAAGATAAACTGCTCCAGGGGCGTCATGCCGCGCCCGCCGAGGCTCTCGGGCCAGCCCAGGCCAATCCAGCCGTCCCGTCCCATCTTCGCCAGCGCCTCGCGCCACAGCGGGCCGCCCCCCTCCCCCATATCCCGTTCGCACTCCGCCTGCAGTTCAGGCGTCATCAGGGCCTTGAAGTAGGCGCGTAATTCATCGCGCAGGGCGCGCTGCTCGGGGGTGAACTGTAGTTTCATCTGCGTCTCCGCTCTGGACCTGGCGCACAACAGCCAGCGGCTTATCCTAACCCGATGTCAGGCCTGTCGCAGGACGCCGGCGGCCAACTTTTCTGGCACCTGCGCTCACTGGCCGGCGCTCTGCTCGTGCAGGTCGGCGATCACCCGGCGCCACATGTCGTCGGGCGCGGCGTAGGGAATGTACAGCGCGAGACGGTCAGCGAGGTCCCCGTAACGTGACAGCAGACCCTCTGCAACAGACTCTGGCGGCGCCTCGACCGCGAACGCATCGATAAATTCGTCATCGATGTAGTCCGCCAGGCGATCCCACTCACCCGCCTTCGACAGCCGGTTCAGTTCCGGCTGCAGGTCCTCCTTGCCTATCGCCGCCATCGGCGGCCGGTAGGCGGGCGTGGAGGCGTAGAAGCCGAGTAGCTGGCGCACGCTCTCGCGGGCGGCGCTGCGCTGTTCCGGGGTCTCCCCGGTGATCACCATGGCGTTGACCTGCAGGGTGAAGTCGGCGCGCGTGCGCCCGCTGCTGGCCAGGCCCTTCTCCACCGCGGGCATGGTCTGCTGGCGAATAAAGGCCTCGTTGCTGAAGGGATGGGCAATCAAGCCGTCCGCTACAGCCCCGGCCACCTCGGTCATTTTCGGACCCAGGGCCCCCATCAGCACGGGAGGAATGCCGTGGGGGTTGGGCCCGGGATTGAACATGGGCGTCATCAGGGTGTGCCGGTAGAAGCGACCCTCGTAATTCAGTCGCTCATCGTATTGCCAGCAGCGGAATATCGCTTTCAGGGCGCTGACGTAGTCGCGCATCCGGGGCGCCGGCGGATCGAACTCGACCCCGAAGCGGTTCTCGATGTGCGCGCGTATCTGCGACCCCAGGCCGAGCATGAAGTGACCCTGGCTGTAGCGCTGCAGGTCCCAGGCCTGGTAGGCAAGCTGCAGCGGGTTGCGGGGAAAGGCCACGGCGATGCCAGTGGCAATATCCACCCCCGGCGCGTGTTCCGCTGCGAGCACCAGCGGCAGCAGCGGATCGCTACTGCCCTCGAGGGTATACAGGCCGTCGTAGCCGAGGGAGGCCATGCGCCGGGCCTCGCTGGCAACATCGTGTAGCTGACTGTAGAGCGGTCCATCAATTTTCATGCTGAGTAATCCCTGGAAAGGGCGAAAACACTACCCCAGGCAGGGGTCCTGCGGCACCCCCGTTGTCGGCGCAAGCCAGGCGCGAGGTGCTACAGCGGGGCCTGGTTTATCATGCTGTACAGACCCGTCGCCACCCGGCGGCGGCTTCAGGGATAATCGACCCCACCATTCCCGGCGAGCGAGCAAGCATGAAAATCGGAATCTGCCTTCCCTACATGAAAGACGGCCTCACCCGCGAGGACTACCTGCAGTGGTTCCAGCGGGTGGACGAGGGACCCTTCCACAGTGTTTCCTGCGGCGAGCGGGTCCATGGACCGACCTACGACATGCGGGTTCTGCTGTCGGCCGCGGCGATTGCCACGGAACGGGTGGAGATCACCCCTACCCTGTATGTCCTGCCCATGCACAGTGCGGTCGAGGTGGCCAAGGAGGTCGCGACCATGGATATCCTCTCCGGTGGACGCATGCGCCAGATCTGCGTGGGTTACGGCGGACGGCCCCAGGACTACCAGGCCGTGGGCCGGCAGATGCGGGGGCGCTACCAGCTCATGGATCACCAGGTCGCGGACCTGCGCAAGGTCTGGGCCGGAGAGGAAATGATCGAGGGTGCCGGCCCCATCGGCCCCAGCCCGACCCGTCCCGGCGGACCACGAATCCTCGCCGGCGCCCTCGGGCCGAAGAGTATCGCCCGCTGCGCCCAATGGGCCGACGGCCTGTACGCCTGGTCCGGTAACGGCGAGACCGCGGAATTGCGCAACGCATTTAACACCGCCGAAGAGGCCTGGTCTGCGGCGGGGCGGGAGCAGCCCCCCTATCGCCTCGGTGGCTTCTGGTTTTCCCTCGCGGAGGATGCGCAGGCGCGTCTGTACGACTACGTCTACAGCTACCTGGATATCGCCGGCCCGGAGATCGCCACCGCCATGGCCGAGTCGGTGCACCGCCACAATGCCGACGCCGTGCGCGAGGGCCTGGACAACGCCGAGGCCGCCGGCTGCGAGGAGCTGTTCCTGGTCCCGGCCACGGCTGACATCGCGGAGATCGACCGTCTGAGCGACCTGCTGGCAAGCCGCTAAGCTCCACGCGCGGGCCATTACTCGATATACTCCGCCGCTGACTCAGCTCACCGGCACCGGGAGATATCATGGCCAAACGCGTATACCTGTTTAACGAGGGCAGCAAGGACGACCGCGACCTGCTCGGTGGCAAGGGTGCCAACCTCTGCGAAATGACCGCCCTGGGCCTGCCGGTGCCCTTCGGCTTCATTATTACCACTCCCACCTGCCGCGACTTCTTCGAGGCCGGCAACAAGCTGCCGCCGCTACTGGAGCAGGAGTACCGGGTGGCCCTGGACCTGGTCGAGAAGAAGATGGGCGCCCGCTTCGGGGACCCGGAAAACCCGCTGCTGTTTTCCGTGCGCTCCGGGGCACCGGTCTCCATGCCCGGCATGATGAACACGATTCTCAACCTCGGCCTGAACGACGAGATCACCGAGGGCCTGGCCCGCAAGACCGGCAACCCCCGCTTTGCCTACGACAGCTACCGCCGCTTTATCCAGATGTTCGCCGATGTGGTGCTGGATGCCGATGGCGAGCAGTTCGAGCACGAGATCGAGAAGTACAAGGCCGCCCACGGCAAGACCCTGGACACGGAAATGAGTGCCGAGGACTGGCAGGAGATCATTCGCATCTACAAGACGCTGGTGAACTTCCCGGAGGACCCCTTCGAGCAGCTGAAGCTGGCTGTGGAAGCGGTATTCCTGTCCTGGCATACCCCGCGCGCCTACGTTTACCGGGAGATGAACAACATCCCCGAGACCCTGGGCACCGCGGTCAATGTGCAGGCCATGGTCTTCGGCAATTTCGGCGATGACTCCGGCTCGGGGGTCGCCTTCACCCGCAACCCTTCCACCGGTGAAAACACCTTCTTCGGCGAATTTCTGTTCAACGCCGCGGGCGAGGATGTGGTTGCCGGGATTCGCACCCCGCTGCCGGTATCGGCCCTGCAGGACAAACTACCGGACGTCTACGACGAACTGTTCAAGACCCAGGCCCTGCTGGAGAAGCACTATCGCGATATGCAGGACCTGGAATTCACGGTCCAGGAAGGCCGCTTCTACATGCTGCAGACCCGCAGCGGCAAGCGCACTGGCCGCGCCTCGGTCAAGATCGCAGTGGACATGGTCCGCGAGGGCCTGATCACCGAGAGCGAGGCGCTGCTGCGGGTATCGCCCGAACACGTGGAGGCTTTCCTGCACCCCATGGTCGACCCGCAGGCGAAGACCGACGTCGTCGCCAGCGGCCTGCCCGCCAGCCCGGGTGGCGCCACCGGCAGGGTGGTGTTCTCGGCAGAGGAAGCGGTCACCGTCGCCGCCGAGGGCCACAGCGTGGTCCTGGTGCGCCGCGAAACCACGCCGGAGGACATCCACGGCATGAAGGTCGCCGCCGGCATCCTGACCGAGCTGGGGGGGATGACCTCCCACGCGGCGGTGGTCGCACGCGGCATGGGCGTCTGTGCCATCACCGGCTGCAACGGGCTCAAGATCAACTACGCCGAGGGCACCGCAACGACCTCCGGGGGCACCGTGATCCACCGCGGCGACGTCATCACCCTGGACGGCACTGCCGGCGACGTCATGCTGGGGGACATCCCCAAGACCGAGGCCAGCTCCAACGACGATTTCCAGACCCTGCTGTCCTGGGCCGACAAGCACCGGACCCTGAAAGTGCGGGCCAACGCGGAGACGCCGGAAGATGCCGCCAAGGCGCGGGAACTCGGCGCCGAGGGTATCGGGCTGTGCCGCACCGAGCACATGTTCTTCGAGGCGGATCGCATCGACCTGATGCGGGCCATGATCCTGTCCGAGAACCGGGACGAACGCATCAGCTACCTCGACCAGCTGTTCAACTTCCAGCGCGATGACATGCTGGCATTGTTCAAGGTGATGGACGGCCTGCCAGTTACCGTGCGCCTGCTGGACCCGCCCCTGCACGAATTCCTGCCCCATGACGATGACGACATCGAGGCGCTGGCGGAGCGCATCGGCAAACCCGCCGCCAAGATCAGGGAGATTGCCCACGGCCTGGCGGAAGTAAACCCCATGCTGGGATTCCGCGGCTGCCGGCTCTCGGTGGTCTACCCGGAGATTACCGAAATGCAGGTGCGGGCGATCATCAGCGCCGCGGTCATGGCCACCGAGGAGGGCTACAAACCGATCCCGGAAATCATGATCCCGCTGGTGATCAACGTGCGTGAAATCCGGCTGATTTCCGCGATTATCGACCGCGGCATCCAGGCCGTGCTCAAGGAGAAGCACGTCTCGATACGCTACCGCGTGGGCACCATGATGGAGACGCCGCGCGCCACCCTGGGCGCCGATCGCCTCGCCGGCGAGGTGGAATTCATGAGCTTTGGCACCAACGACCTGACCCAGATGACCTACGGCTTTTCCCGCGACGACGCCGGCAAGTTCATCCCCCAGTACCTGGACAAAAAGCTGATCGAGTCTGACCCCTTTGTCTCCCTGGACCAGCGCGCCGTGGGCCGTCTGATGGAGATGGCGGTGAAGGAAAGCCGGGCCCGCAAGCCGGGCCTGAAGTATGGCATCTGCGGCGAACACGGTGGCGACCCCCGCTCGATCCAGTTCTGTCACGACCTGGGCCTGGACTACGTGTCCTGCAGTCCCTTCCGCGTGCCGGTGGCCCGGGTTGCCGCGGCCCAGGCCAAGGTCAAGCGCGAGATGGAGCGCTAGCGAACCGTTCACCGGTTGATGCAGGTCCCGGTTGTACGCCGGCGCCCGCTCGGTAATACTGCAGGCTGAATCGCAACTTGGCGTAGCTAACATAGGAGGCGTGGCGCAGATGGGTACGGAGACAACGTGGCAGGTATTTGATCTCGCCGAGGTCAAGGAACGGCTCAATGGCGATCAGCTGCAATACCTGGAGTTCCTGAATGTCCCGTCCATGAGCTGCGGGCTGTACTTCCTGCCCGCCGGCAGCAAGGACATGCAGTCCCACCACGACGACGATGAGCTCTACCTGGTGCTGACCGGACGCGCACGCATGCGCCTCGCCGATAAGGAGCGCAATATCGGTCCCGGCTCGGTACTCTATGTCAGCGCCACGACCGAACATTCCTTTTTCGAGATCGACGAGGACATGACCCTGCTGGTAATGTTTTCCTCCACCCCCGCGACCCGCCCCTAGCGAGCAAACCCGGTCAGTCATTCAGCGACCTGATACACACTATCAGCGCCGCAGCCTTAAGTTGCCCGCCCAATACTGGTAGGGTGCGCCCCTACCGAGCCAGCCTGTGAGAGCCGACATGAACCGCAGTTTCCACCCCCCCCAGCGTACCCTGATGGGCCCCGGCCCCTCGGATGTCCCCGCCCGCGTGCTGGGCGCCCTGGCGCGACCGACGCTGGGCCACCTCGACCCCCTGTTCGTCTCCCTGATGGACGAGATAAAGGGCCTGTTGCAGTACGCCTTCCAGACTGAGAACGCCCTGACCCTGCCGATCTCGGCACCGGGCTCGGCCGGCATGGAGGCCTGCTTCGTCAACCTGGTCTCCCCGGGAGACAAAGTGATCGTGTGTCGCAACGGGGTCTTCGGCGGCCGCATGCAGGAAAACGTGGAGCGCTGTGGCGGCGAGGCCATCACGGTCGAGGACGAGTGGGGCACACCGGTCAGCCTGGACAAGGTCGAGCAGGCGCTCACCGAGCACCCCGACGCCAGCCTCCTCGCCTTCGTCCACGCGGAAACCTCCACCGGGGTGCACAGTGATGCGCAGGCCCTGTGTGCACTGGCGCACAGGCACGACGCCCTGGCCATCGTCGATACCGTGACCTCCCTCGCGGGGGTGGAGCTGCGGGTCGACGACTGGGGTGCGGATGCGGTCTACTCCGGCACCCAGAAGTGTCTCTCCTGTGTGCCGGGCATTTCGCCGGTGACCTTCAGCCCCGCGGCTGTCGCGCGGATCCAGGCGCGCGAACACCGGGTGCAGAGCTGGTTCCTGGATATGCAGCTGGTGATGGGCTACTGGGGTGGCGACAGCAAGCGCGCCTACCACCACACGGCGCCGGTCAATGCCATGTACGCCCTGCACGAGTCCCTGCTGATGCTGCAGGAGGAAACCCTGGAAGCAGCCTGGGCGCGCCACCGCTTCAATCACCAGGCGCTGGTCGCCGGCCTTGAGGCGATGGGCCTGTCCATGGCGGTGGCGCCGGACTGTCGCCTGCCGCAGCTGAACGCGGTCACTATCCCCGAGGGCGTCGATGACGCTGCCGTGCGCGCCGCCCTGCTCAGCGGCTTTGACCTGGAGATCGGCGCCGGTCTCGGCGCCCTGGCGGGCAAAACCTGGCGCATCGGCTTGATGGGGCACAGCAGCCGGACGCGCAACGTCCTCGCCTGCTTGACCGCCCTGGAGGCGGTGCTTGCGGACCAGGGCGCGGCGATCAATACCGGCGCAGCGCTACCCGCCGCCCAGGCCGTACTCGCGGGCTGACAGCCCGTAATTACCGGCCACCATCGCCCAGAGGGTCGCCGTGCGGCCCTCGCTCACATTGCGATGCATATCGTAGCTCACGTGGTCCGCGGGCCCGGCGTCGCGGTCGAGGCCGATACTCCACAGCGCATCCACCTCGTTGGGCAGCATGGAATAGCGGATGTCGATCACCCGCTCGGGATCGTCGGGGTCCCGGGCCACATAGCCATTGCTGAACCAGCTGAACCGGGCCACGTCCCGCGCCTGCTGTGAACCCGGGTCAAGCCAGGGGAAGTCCCGCGCCAAATCCAGCCGGGGAATGGATTCACCCGGAAAAACACGGGGTTGCCACCCGGCGCGCACGGCGTCGACATGGAATCGATCCGCTGTCTGGTACACCACTTTCCACACCAGGATATTGGCGAAACTCGGTTTCGCTTCCAGCCGCAGGGGGCTGTGCCCCCGGGCCGCGGCGATCTCCCAGCCCATGTCCTCGGCCGCCTCCCGCTGCCAGATACCCAGGCTCATGTAGGCCAGGCCCCAGGCGAGCGCCCAGCGCGCCAGCACCGGGCGCCGGCGCAGGGCGGCCACCAGGACAAGGCCCAGCATGGGCAGGGTGAACAGCGGATCGATAATGGAAATGGTGTTCCAGGCAAAGCGCCGGTCGCTGAAGGGCCACAGGAGCATGGTGCCGTAGGTGGTGCAGGCGTCGAGCAGGGCGTGGGTGGCATACCCGAGACAGCAGAACAGCAGGGTGCGGGAAAAAACCAGTCCGGCGCGGCGCCCGAAGGCGAAGTGCAGGACCAGGGCGCACAGTAGCCCCCCCAGGGGGATAAACAGCAGCGAGTGGGTGAACTGGCGGTGATACTCCAGAAACAGTAGCGGATCGGTGGCGGAGCGGATCAGGACATCGAGGTCCGCGGCCATCCCGGCGCAGAATCCCAGGGCCGCGGCCACCAGCGCCTCGCGACGGCGCGCCGCCCCCAGGGGCACGGAGGCCCCCAGCACCCCCTGGCTCAGCGGGTCCATGCGCGCCAAACCCGGAAATTGCCGAACCTGAAAGACCGCACACCTGTGCGCAACGCCATCAACTCTCTCCTTACACCGCGAGCCCTGCCACGGAGCCACTGACAAAGACTATAAAACGCCGGGGTAACAGGCTACTGTGCCCATGAAACCTGCCGCGGCCAACAGGGTCCAATCCCTGAACCCGGGCATAACGGGTACCCGGCCGCCGCAGTATAACCGCGGCGGCCATCGCCAACACCTGACGGAGTGACATTATGATCAACTTACGCTATACCGCGCTGGCGGCAGCGGGCCTGCTGACCCTGAGCGCCTGCACCACCAACCCCTACACCGGTGAACAGCAGGCCAGCAAGGCGGCCACCTACGGCGCCGGGGCGGCGACGGTCTGCGCCCTTGTGGGCGCTATCGAGTCCGGCAAACGGGCCCGCAACGCGGCCCTGGGCTGCGGCCTGGCTGGCGCCGGCGTCGGCGCCTACATGGATGTGCAGGAGGCCAAGCTGCGGGAGCAACTACAGGGCACGGGCGTGCAGGTCGCGCGGGACGGGGATAACCTTCGACTGATCATGCCGGGCAATATTACTTTCCAGACGGACTCCTACAACCTGCGCTCGGATTTTTACCCGGTGCTCAACTCCGTGGGCGAAGTGGTGGCCAAGTACGCCGATACCACCCTCAAGGTCAGCGGCCACACCGACAGCACCGGCAGCCGCAGCTATAACCAGACCCTTTCCGAGCGCCGTGCCGGCAGCGTGGCCGATTACCTGGCGACCCGGGGCGTGGATCGCTCGCGCATGCTGGTACAGGGCGTGGGCCAGGACCAGCCGATAGCCGACAACAGCTCCGACCAGGGTCGTGCCCAGAACCGGCGCGTGGAACTGCAGATCCTGCCGAAGAGTATCTAAGCCAGCGCCGGCCGGCAGAACTCAGTCGATATCGAAGCTGTAATACAGATCGACCGAGTTCTCCAGCCGGCTTACCACCTCCAGCCACAGCCGCGTCTGCAGGTAAAGGCGTGCGGTGAGCACGTTGACCGGCTCGTACAGCCCGAGGCCATAGGACAGGTAGATCCGCTCACCGATGTAGCCGCTCACCGTGGCCGCGGTGTCGTCCTCGGAACCCTCGGCACCAAACTCCACATTACTCAGGCCCGGCAGTCTGTTCAGCCCCTCGACCACGGCGCTGCGATTGACCAGGCCGGTGCCCAGGGACAGCGCCAGCGCCGTGCCGTCGGCGCCGGCGCCACTGTCCAGACCGCGACCACGCACCAGGTAGGACAGCGACTCCGCCTGGCTCATAACGGGCTCGGTATAGACCTCCACTATCGGCTCCTCGAGGGTGCCGTTGACCGATACGCCCGCAGTAACCTGCTCCAGTGGGATCTCCCGCTCGGCACGCAGGTCCAGCTCCGGATTTTCCGGCAGCCCGGCAAAGGAGATTCTTCCCTGCTTGATGTTCAGGCGCTGCCCGTAGGCCCGCAGTTCACCGCCCACAACGTTGAGATTGCCGAAGAGCTGCGGCGGCTTGCCGGAGGCCTGTTGGAGCTGCAGGTCGCCACCGACAACGACTTCCAGGTTCTCGCCCAGAACCCGGAACCGATCGTCGATCTGCACCCGTACGTCCACCCGGGTATCAAACGGGCGTGTCTGGGAAAGCACATTGCCCGCGTAATCCACCTGCACCACGTCATCGGAGACATCGATACTGCCCTCGGGCAATTGCTCTTGGCGCAGGCTGCCTTCCAGCACGCGCAGTGAGCCGCGCACGCTCACCCTGGACAGGGAGGCCGCCAGCTGCAGATCGGGGCTCACTACCAGCTCTATCGCCGGCGGATACTCCAGGCGGTTATCCTCCCCCTTGACCCGCAGCTTGAGCTCGGGCTCGCTGCCCAGTTGCAGGCGCCCGTCGAGATCAATGGGTCCGCCACCCACGCGCGCCCGGCCGTCGATTTCCGCCACGCTACCCGCCAGATCCAGCACCAGTTCAACCTCGGTCAGGGTCGAGGGGCTGCTGATAATACCGAGGGCACCTTCCCGCCAGGCCAGCTGACCCTCCGCCCGGGGCGCATCGAGTGGACCGGACAGGATCCACCGTCCCTCCAGGTAGCCATCCAGCAAAGTTAGCTGTGGCAGGAAGGCCTGCAATGGCGCCAGTTCCAGCGCGCTCAGGGCAAGCGCCCCGCTGAGTTCGGCGTTGCGGGCCGCGGGCAGGGTAAGGTCCACGCTCATCAGGGTCTGCCCGTCGTGCTCGATAGCGCCCTCCAGCGCCAGGACACCCGCCGCGAGATCGCCCCGGACCCAGAAGCGATCCCAGCGATGCCGCGCCGTGCTGCCATCCTGCAGCTGCCGGCTTACCACCGCCTCATTCAGCTGCGCGCGCAGGCGCGCTTTTACGCCGTCCTGCCCCGACCAGGCAACCTTCACCTCTCCCCCGAGGCTACCGCCCAGCTCGACGACCTGCTCGGTCACCCAGGGCCGCAGCAGGCTCAAGTCCCCGGCGAGGGCCAGCTGCACCTCGCCGCTGTCGGCGCCAATGCGGCTCTCCTCGGCGCAGAGGCGGTTGCTCCCGGCGTTCCAGCAGTGGGCAGCCACGGTCAATTGCTGGCTTGAGAACGCGAGGGCCACCGGCGCTCTCAGCTGCCACTGGCCCGCGGGCGTCTGCAGGTCGGCCGGAGCCAGGCTGCCGCGCCAGCCGCCCGCCACGGGCTGCAGCTCGGCGGCGATCTCGCCCGCGATATCGCCGCTGCTCGACAGGCGCACGCTGCGCCCCTGCTGGTCGCCCCCCAGGACGATCTGCACCTGCGGCATGAAGAGCGATTCGCTTTGCACACCCACCAGGGTAAGCTCGCCCGTCGACGCTTCCTGTTCCAGCGCACCCTCACCGACCAGGCTCAATTGCTCTATCCGCCAGCCCTGGAATTGCAGACCCTCGCCACTGCCCTCCACACTGACCGCACCGCGTCCGGTGTCCAGCTCTCCTTGTATGGTGAGCTGTCCGCTGGCACCCCGTTGCCAGCGGCCGAGGTCGCTCACCTCCAGATTCCAGTCCAGCAAGTCCGCTCGCGTGCCCTCACGCAGCCTGCCGCGGGCGCCGTTGAGGCTGAAATCCAGCGCGCCCCCGCGCAGCCATTGGCCCTCACTGAGGGCCAGGCGACCACTGGCACTGGCGGGCAGACCATTCACCTCGCCCTCCAGGTCCAGCTCCCGCAGGGACGCCGACCAGCTGTCATCACGCCAGGCAAACTGCAGATCCAGCGCACCCGCGACCCGCCCGAACAGGTACTCGCTGACCTCCGGCAGAGTCAGGCCCGGCGAAGCCAGCTGCAGGGCTGCCTCCAGCCCTTCCTGATAGGCGAGGCTGCCGGAGGCAAGCAGGCTGGATCCATCGGCGCCGGCCTCCGCCAGGCTGAGGGAGGTCACCGCCAGGCGGCCATCACCGTGGTCTGCGTCCAGGTTGACCGCCAGTTCCTCGTAGCCCATACCGGACAGCGCACCGTCCAGCTGCAGTGACTGCCGCTCGAGGTCGCCGCTGGCGGACGCGCGCCAGGGCGATTGCAGCGAGACGGCCGGTGCATCCGCAGGCAGGGTCAAGAGCTCGGCCAGGGCCAGGGATTCGCCCCACCTGGACTCCAGCTCGGCGCTGAAGGGCAGATCGGGGTGCAACAGCTTGCCGCTGGCCTGCAAGGAGAGCGCCGGCGTCCCGGGCAGTTCCAGGGCTGCCTCCAACTGCCCCAGGTCCCCCTCAAGGGTAAGGCTGAAATCACGCTGCTGGAGCACGGGCCACGCCAGCGCCGTGTCGTGAGTCCCCGTAAGCTGAGCGCTCAGGGCGTAGTCACCGTCCAGCACCACCGCGGCCTCGCCCGCCAGCTGGCCCCAGCCCGGCCGCTGTGCTGCGAAGCGCTCAATCTGCAGACGGTGGCCCTGCCAGCGACCGTCCAGGCTCAGCACCTCAAGCGCATCATCACTATCCCCCACCGACCAGCCCGGACGCCGCAACTCAAGCCCCTCAACTGCCAGCGCAAAAGGCAACCACACCGGCGGTAAGGCGGTGGTCGCGGTCGACGGTTGCGCATCGGGCGTCAGGTTCAGGCGCGGTGATTCGATTCGGGCATCGCGGATAGCAATGCCCCCGCTCTCCACCCTCACCGAGGCCCCCATCGGGCCCTGCGTCCAGCTGCCGCCCGGCCAGCTGACCGTGGTCCCCTGCACCTGTAGCGCCGGTGCCAGCACCCGCACCGGGAGCTGCAGCGGTATGTTTGCGGAGACCCTGCCTGCATCGGCCTCCGGCTCGCCGCCGGCGTCGTCGACCGCCACCTCGAGTTGCTCAATGGTGAGCTGGCGCAGGCAGAACAGGCTCTCCCAGAGACAGGCGGGATCCAGTTCCGCGGCCACACCCTGCAAGCGCAGGCTGACGCCATCCGTCACCAGTTCCAGCTGATGCAGGCGGAAGGCGCCGAACAGGCGGCCGCCGGCGAAATCGACCTGCACCGGGGTAAACTGGCTCAGGCCCTGACTCAGCCAGCGGCTGCCCCCCTCGGTAAACGGCAGGGAACCCAACAGCAGGACGGGCAGCGCCAGCAGGCACAGGAGGACGGTGGCGAGACGCTTCAAAACTCGGCCCCGATATTGATGATGAACTGCCACTCTGGGTCATCGGCATTGACGCTGTTGGCGACCTCGAGTTTGATCGCACCCACCGGCGTCAGGTAGTGCACGCCCACGCCCGCGCCGTAATTCACCTGGAAGCGGCCTTCATCAAAGGCATCACCGGCGTCGACAAACACCGCGGTACGCCAGCTCGGCCGCAGCAGGTACTGGTATTCGATACTGCCCACCAGCAGGCGGTCACCGCCGACCACGAGCTCGCGCTCGCTGCCGTCGGGCCGGGTCACATTGACCTCGCGCCCGATGCCCTGGTAATCGTAGCCGCGCAGGCTCTGGGAGCCGCCGGCGAAAAAGTTCAATGAAGGCGGGAGTTCATTGCGCTGACCCTCGGACACGAACACCGCGCCGGCCTCGAAGCGGCCAACCAGGCGGTGTTTTTCCGCCAGCGAGGCCACTCCCACCAACCTCGCGTAGCCGCGTAGCAGGTTGAGATCGGAACCCGCCTGGTCACTGCCACCTTCGAGCTGGTAGAACTGGCTGAGCCCCTGCGAAGGATTCACCAGGCTGCCCCGGCGGGATTTCCTGGCGATGGTAAACCCGGGCAGCAGCAGGTCCGCGCGCCGGTTCCCTGCCGCATCGCTACTTCTCAGGGGCAGCACTTCCACCCGGGGTTTCCAGCGTTCTTCCAGGCTGCGCAGCGATACGCCATATACCCAGGGTTCCTGCCGCAGCTCGCGCCGCACGCCCAGTTCCCGCTGGTCGCTGTCGAGGTCACCGAATTCATTCTGTTCCAGGCGCGCGCGTAATTGCAGCACATCATTTAGCGGGTGGGTCAGCGGTATATTGTAGGTAATGCTGCCGCTGGGATTGATTGCCGAGTACTCCAAACGCGTCTCCTGGCTATGACCGTAGCGATTCACCCGCGGCGTGCGCCAGATCAGCGACACCCGCTCCTCGGTGTCGGTGCTGTAGCCCACGCCGACCTCGAAGGTGTGGCGCTTGGCGGGAAAAAGCTCCAGCTCCAGGGGCACCTGCCCGTCCCGCGCCTCGTCCACCCGGGGCTGTACCAGCACGCCGGAGAAATACCCGGTGCGCTGCAGCTGACTCTGGAACTCCTGCAACTGTGCGAGACTATAGGGGTCACCCGTGGTGAAGGGCTGCAGTGCCTGCAGCTGCCCGGTGTACAGGCTCTCGCCGTCGTGGCGCAGTTCACCGAAGCGATAGCGCTCGCCGCTGCGATAGACCACATCCACACGCGCACTGTTGGTGGCGGGTTGCACTTCCACCCGGCTCCGGGTGATCTCGGCATCCAGGTAACCCCGCCGCTGCCCCAGGGTCAGCAGGGATTTTTTCAGGTCCTCGTACTTGCCGTGGTGCAGGACACTGCCGGCGGCGAGGGGCAGGTTTTGCAGGAGCCTGACGAACTCCGGGTCATCGCGGGCTTCCCCCTCGACCTCTACCGAGAAAGTCTCGATACGCACCGGCTCCCCGGGGTCGACCTCGACCACCAGGCGCCAGGGTTCGCGGGACTTGTCGAGGTTGAAATCCAGGTCAGCGCGATAGTAGCCGAGCGCCTGCAGGCTGCTGGACAGGCGCTCACGGGCCGTCGCCAGGAAAATGCCTCGCCCGCGCTCGTCTTCGGGCGCCTCACCCAGCCAGGCGCGGGCGTTGTCACGCTGCTCGCGGCTGAGGCCCTCGAGCTTGTACTCCAGCCCCGCCAGTGCAGCCGGCTGCACGAGCGCGAGCCAGAGGCAGGCGCCCAGCCGCCACTGCAGTGCCACTCGCGCATTCGACATCAGGCGTGCAGGGAGCCCACTGCGCTGCCCCAGTAGTTGTAGCCGGCGATCCGCGGGGTACCCGGCAGGTACATCTGCTCGAGTTCCTGTACTGCGAAGCCACCGCGCTGCAGGAGGTCTGGAATATCGCGATTGAGATGACAGCCCCCTGCCATCGCTCGCCAGGGTCGGTTCAGTCTCGCCTGCCAGCGCTGGACCGCGGGATCCGGTGCCAGGCCGTGTTCGCTGAACAGGAGCCTGCCGCCGGGCTTGAGCACCCGCCCCATGGCGCGCAGCGCGGCCACCGGATCCGGGATGGTACAGAGGCTGAATGTGACCAGGACCGTGTCGACGCTCTCCGGCTCCAGGGGAATCTCGTCACCCGGCAGCCCGATAAACTCCACCGGCACATCGACCGCCCGCACCCGTTCTGCCGCCAGCTTCCAGGCCGACGCCGAGGGATCCAGGCCGATCACCCTGCTCACGCGCCGGGGATCGTAAAATGGCAGGTTAAGGCCCGAGCCAATCCCAATCTCCAGCACGCGACCCTCAGCCCGGGGCACGATCTTTTCCCGCTGCTTGCCAATAGGCGCGGTCCCGCAGGCACAATTAATCACATGCGGCAGGATGTAGGTTTCGTAGAATCCCAAAGTCTGTCAATCCTTGTGTCGTTCGGCGATTATAGACGGCAGCATACGCGATACCGAGTCTACTCATGTTCGAGGCACTTGAAACGGGAAAATTCCTCGGCGGCGACGAATTTGATGCCCGCGAGGGGCCCCTGCGCGAGCAGCTCCTGCAGGCGCAGCTGGCGCTGGCAAAAACCCGCACGCCCGTCGTGGTGGTCATCGCCGGCGCGGACGGCGCTGGCAAGGGCGCCCTGGCCCACCGGCTCAATGCCTGGATGGACCCCCGCGGTATCGAAACCAACGCCATGTGGAGCCACTCCGACGAGGAGGAATCGCGCCCCTATTTCTGGCGCTACTGGCGCAAGCTGCCCCCGGGGGGCGAAATCGGTATTTTCCTGGGTTCCTGGTACAGCCGCATGCTGCGCAGCGTGCTGGAAGACGACCCCGAGGCCACCGGACCTGGCCCCGCGCGGCTGCGGCAGATCAATGACTTCGAGCGCCTGCTCACCAACGGCGGGTACCGGCTGGTCAAGCTCTGGCTGCACATTTCCCGCGACATGCAGCGCCTGCAGCTGGCCGAGGAAGCCCCCCGCAAACAGCAGAACCCGAGGGTCGATGCCGACGTGGATGCCTGGTGGCGCGCGTATCCGGATTTCCTGGATTGTGCGGAACAGGTCATCCTGCGCACCGATACCGCCAACGCACCCTGGCACCTGATTGAGGCCGAAGATCGCAACTACCGCGAAATCACCGCCGGCGATATCCTCAAGCGCGCCCTGCAGGATGCCCTCCGGACACACCCGGAACGCCGCGCCGACGCGACCCTGGATGTCTCCCCCCCGGCACCACCGCAGCAGCCCACCGTGCTGGACAAGGTCGACCTGGGGGCCACCCTGGCGAAGGACGAATACAAGACGCGCCTGCAGGCGCAGCAGGCCCGGCTGCAGGACCTGGCCTGGCAGGCACACCGCCAGGCGAAATCCCTGGTGGCCGTATTCGAAGGCTGGGACGCCGCCGGCAAGGGCTCCGCAATTCGCCGGGTCACCGCGGCGATTGACCCGCGCCTCTATCACCTGGTGCAGTTCGCCGCGCCCACTGACGAGGAGCAACGGCACCACTACCTGTGGCGTTTCTGGCGCCGCCTGGAGCGGGACGGGCGCGCCACATTCTTCGATCGCTCCTGGTACGGCAGGGTCCTGGTCGAGCGGGTGGAGGGTCTGGCGGCACCCGCTGCCTGGCGCCGCGCCTACGATGAAATCAACCAGTTTGAGCGGCAACTGGCGGAGCACGGCTCGGTAGTGGCGAAATTCTGGTTGCATATCAGCCCCCAGGAACAGCTCGCGCGGTTCCGGGAGCGTGAGGAAAAGACCCACAAACAGCACAAGATCACGCCCGAGGACTGGCGCAATCGCGAGCGCTGGCGGGACTATGAGTTCGCCGTCGAAGACATGGTCGCCCACACCAGCACCAGCCACGCCCCCTGGACCCTGGTTGCGGGCAACGACAAGCGCTTTGCCAGAGTCCAGATCCTGGAGACCCTGTGTGATCGGCTGGAAGCGACGCTGGCACCGTGAAGCGGGCCATCGCTATAATGTTCTTCTCATCCCAGGCATGCCAGGCGCTATGAAGCTGCACATCATCACTACCGGCGGCACCATCGACAAAATCTATTTCGATGCGAAGAGCGACTACCAGGTCGGCGACCCTGTGATCGGTGAACTGCTGACGCGCATTGGCGTGGGCTTCGAGTTCACCGTGGAATCGGCAATGCGCAAGGACAGCCTGGATATGGACGACGCCGACCGGGCAACGATTCGCGCGGCGGCACAGCAGTGCAGCGAGGAATGCGTGCTGATCACCCATGGCACTGATGGCATGGTCGCAACTGCCCGGGCGCTGGCGGGAATTGAGGGCAAGTGCATCGTGCTCACCGGCGCCCTGCAGCCCGCGGCCTTTGCCGAATCCGACGCCGTGTTCAATATAGGCTGTGCTATCGGCGCCGCCCAGAGCAAGCCTCCGGGCGTGTATATCGCCATGAACGGCCAGGTGTTCGATGCCGACCGGGTGGTCAAAAACCGCGAGGCCAACCGTTTCGAGGCGACCGCCTGAGCCCCTCGCCCGCGGCCGGGTACATTCAGCCCGCCAGCGGCAAGCCCCGATCCTGCTTGATGCCCTCGATCACCACATAGGTGTGGGTCTGGGCGACACCCGGCAAATCGACGATCGTCGCCAGCACGCCGCGGTAGGCTTCCATGTCGGTAAGGCGCAGCTTGAGCAGGTAGTCGAAGCCCCCCGCCACCATATGGCACTCGGCCACCTCGTCGATCAGCACCACCTGGTCGCGAAAGCGATCAAATACATCCGCGGTGGTGCGGTCCAGGGTGACCTGGATAAACGCCATGGTACCGAAACCCAGCGCCGCGGCGTTTAACCTGGCGCCGTAGCGTTCGATCAGGCCCGCCGCTTCCAGCCGCCGCACCCGCTCCAGGCAGGGGCTCGGGCTGAGGTTGACCCGCCGGGCCAACTCCACATTGGCGATCCGCCCCTCCTCCTGCAGGATGGCGAGAATCCTGGTGTCTGTGCGGTCCAGCGCGGCCGGACCTGCCCCTTTCGCTTTAATCATTCACTAACCCAGAACTTTATGCGGTGATATTTTATTTTAGCAGCATTTACTCTGTGTGCGACCGGAAAAACCCGAGCACATGCTGCAGTGAACTGGCTACACTTGCCAGCTGTACATGCAAGCGAGGTAATCCCCCATGCTGTTCCAGGATTCACTGGCCACCCAGGACCCCATTCGCCAGCAACTGCGCGACTTTCACCGCGAGGACGAGGCCCGGGTACTGGAGTACCTGTTGCCGCTGGCCGATGTCAGCAATGCCGCCCGCAGTCGCGCCTGGGAGCGCGCGCGCAGGCTGGTGTTGAAAATTCGCGCCGAGCAGAGCGGCAAGGGCGGCGTGGACGCCCTGCTGCAGGAATACGCCCTGTCCACCGAGGAAGGTGTGGTCCTTATGTGCCTGGCCGAAGCCCTGCTCCGGGTGCCCGACCGGCACACCGTGGACCGGCTGATCCGCGACAAGCTCGCCGATGGCAACTGGAGCTCCCACCTTGGCCAGTCAGACTCCCTGTTCGTCAATGCCTCGGCCTGGGGCCTGCTGCTCACCGGCAAGGTGGTGAACTACAACAACGAAGACCAGCAGGAGCAGTTCGGGCTGCTCAGGAAAACCATGGGACGCGTGGGAGAGCCGGTCATTCGCGCCTCGGTGCGCTACGCGATGCAGATCATGGGCACCCAGTTCGTCATGGGAACCACCATCGACGCGGCGGTGGAGCGCGCCCGGGACGCCGAGGCCAGGGGCTATCGCTACTCCTACGATATGCTCGGCGAGGGTGCGCGCACCATGGCGGATGCGGAGCGCTACTACACCAGCTACATGAACGCGATTGAAGTCATCGGCCGCGCCGCCGCCGGACGCGGCCCCGTCGACAGCCCGGGGATATCGGTCAAACTCTCGGCGATTCACCCGCGCTACGAGTTTTCCCACCGCGAGCGGGTCATGCGGGAGCTGGTGCCACGCCTGAAGACCCTGGCCCTCGCCGCCCGCGCCCACGACATTGGCTTCACCGTGGATGCCGAGGAAGCCGACCGTCTGGATTTCTCACTCGATATTATCGAGGCCGTATTCAGTGACCCGGAGCTGGAGGGCTGGGACGGCTTCGGCGTGGCGGTGCAGGCGTACCAGAAGCGGGGCCTGTTCGTCATCGAGTGGTTGCGGGAGCTGACTCGCCGCGTGGGCAGGCGGATGATGGTGCGGCTGGTCAAGGGCGCTTACTGGGACACCGAGATCAAACTCGCCCAGGCCGAGGGCCACAGCGACTTTCCAGTATTCACACGCAAACCCTCCACCGATGTCTCCTACCAGGCCTGTGCGGCGAGGCTCCTGGCTTATCGGGATACGCTGTATCCGCAGTTCGCCACCCACAATGCCTACACCGTAGCGACCATCCTGGAAATGTCCCAGGATCACAGCGGCTATGAGTTCCAGCGTCTGCACGGTATGGGCGAGGCCCTGTACGACCAGGTCGTGCGCGACGCGGAAGTACCCTGCCGGGTCTACGCGCCCGTGGGTGTCCACGCCGACCTGCTGGCCTACCTGGTCAGGCGGCTGCTCGAGAATGGCGCCAACAGCTCCTTTGTGAACAACATCGTGGACGAAGACATCCCGGTGGAAGACCTGCTGGAAGATCCGGTGGAGCAGGTGCGCCACTGGCAACGCAAGACCAACGCCTACATCCCCCTGCCCGGCGACCTCTATGGCGACGAAAGACCCAACGCCGCCGGCGTCGACCTCAGTGACCCGCTCGTACTGGAACAGGCGCGGGGCGCCATGGACGACTGGCTACAGCGCCTGCCCCTGGACTACAGCAAGGGCGGCGAGATAGTGGACATTCGCAACCCCGCCGACCGCGGGGAACTGGTCGGGCGCGTCAGCTACGCCGATAGTTCGGCAATCGAGGCGGCCCTTGCCCGCGCCCAGGCCGCCTTCCCCGACTGGTCGCAGGCCCCCGTGAGCACGCGGGCCAACGCGCTGCGCAAGCTCGCCGACGCCCTGGAAGAAAACATGGCGGAGCTGATCGCGCTGTGCTGCAAGGAAGCGGGCAAATCGGTTCCCGATGGCGTCGCCGAAGTACGCGAGGCAGTCGATTTCTGCCGCTACTACGCCGCCCGCGCCGAAGAAGCCGACTTCCAGGCCGAGGGCCTGCGCCCGCGCGGCGTGGTGTTGTGCATCAGCCCCTGGAATTTCCCCCTGGCGATTTTCCTGGGCCAGGTCAGCGCGGCACTGGTGACCGGTAATACCGTGATCGCCAAGCCCGCCGAGCAGACCAGCCTGGTGGCCTCGCGCGCCGTACAACTGGCCCATGAATGTGGCGTGCCGGACGCCGCCCTGGAACTGCTGATCGCCCCGGGCCCCCCGGTCGGGGAACAGCTGGTGCCGGACCCGCGAATCAAGGCAGTGATGTTCACCGGCTCCACCGAGACCGGCAGCTGGCTGGCGCGTACCCTGGCCGCGCGCGCCGATGCCCCGGTGCCACTGGTGGCCGAGACCGGCGGGCAGAACTGCATGATGGTGGACTCCACCGCCCTGCCGGAGCAGGTGGTCGACGACGTGGTCACCTCCGGTTTCCAGAGTGCCGGCCAGCGCTGTTCAGCGCTGCGCGTGCTGTTCCTGCAGGATGAAATCGCGGACAAGGTGATTGAGATGATCATCGGTGCGATGCGCGAGCTCAAGGTCGGCGATCCCGCCTGGCTGGACACCGACATCGGGCCGGTCATTGACGACAAGGCCCTGGCGCGCCTCGAGGACCACGTCGCCTTCCTCGAGGATACAGGCCGGCTGCTGTACGCCTGTGAAACCCCGGCGGAGGTCGATGGCAATTACTTCGGACCGCGCCTTTACGAGATCAGTAACCTGTCCCTGCTGCAGCGTGAGGTTTTCGGGCCCATCGTCCACGTGGTGCGCTACCGCGCCCAGGACTTCCGCGCGGTGATCGAGCAGATCAACCAGACCGGCTACGGCCTCACCTTCGGCATCCACAGCCGCATCGAGGATGCCTGCGAGGACGCCGCCCGGCGTATCAGCGCCGGCAATATCTACGTCAACCGCAACATGATCGGCGCCATTGTCGGGGTGCAGCCCTTCGGCGGCCGGGGCCTGTCGGGCACCGGACCCAAGGCAGGCGGGCCCCACTACCTGGGACGCCTGGTCACCACCGGCGAGGAGGCAGAGAATGCTGACAACCAGCGCCGCCTGCCGCCAGAAACCGGCTCCGAGGTCATTGGCCACCTGCGCCAGGCCAAGGCACACCAGCGCGCGTGGGCGGCCCTGCCCCTGAATGACCGCATCTCCCGCCTGCGCCAGTTTATCGCCGCCTACGCGGAGCGACCGCCGGCCAACGACCCGCTGTCGCTGGAAGACACCCTGGCCGCCGCCCGCGAGCAGTTACGCTACGCCGCCCAGTGCCTGGGACAGCCCGTCACCCTCCCCGGCCCCACCGGGGAGTCAAACACCCTGCTGCTGGAGCCTCGCGGCTGCCTGAGCATCCTGATGGACAACGCGCGCTACAACGGCGAGAACCTGATGGCGATCCTGTCGACGCTGGTGGGGGGTAATGCCCTGACCGCTTTCGCCAGTGATGAGCTGCTGAGTGAATGGCAAGGGGTCGCCGAGGCCCTGGAGGCCGCGGGATTACCGGAGGGTGTGTTCCGCGTGTACGGCCTCGCGAGCAGCCGCCAGGCCCTGACCTCCAGCCACACGGAGGGAGTCCTGGTGCACGCGCGCAGCGTTCACCTGCACGCCGTGGCGCAGACCCTGGCGGAGCGCGAGGGACCGATCATCCCCCTGATCAGTTGCGTCTCGCCCCGCACCCTGCTGCGCCAGGCGCAGCTGGAGAAATCGATCAGCATCGATACCACCGCGGCCGGGGGCAACGCTTCCCTGATGACCATGCCCGCCACCTAACTATCGAGGCGGAATAAATTAACGGGGTCGCCGGGCGTGACCTGCCCCCGCTGCCCCACCAGGTCATCCCTGTGCAGGCGGGCAAGCAGGTCGGCATCCTCAGCGGCGGCATTGGCAATAAACCGCTGCCCGTCGTCGAGGCGTCCCAGCAGGATGCCACGCGCCGGCTTGCCGTCCGCGAAGGCCACCGCATGCGCCTCGAGAACGCCCTCGCCTTGCGGCTTTGCCGCCACTGGTACAGGCACGACCTGGTCCAGCTCCCGCTGCAGGTCAGGGCGCCCCGCCGTCGGCCAGGCGTCCTCCCCCGGAACTGTCGAGTAGACGCCGACGGCGTGCTTGGTCAGGTAATTCCCGTTGGCGGTGACCATGCCGTGACTGCCGGCACCCCGCCTGAGCTGGCTCACCATTTCGGCGATGCCGTGCAGGGAGTAATTGTTGCCGGGGCCGCCAAACATCGTCAGGCCGCCGGTCAGGGTCACCCCGCGGGGATCATCCGACGCCAGGCCAATGGCATCACAGGCCACCTGGACTGCGGAGGGAAAGCAGCTGTAGATATCGAACAGGTCCAGATCGGCCACCGCCAGCCCGGCCTGCTCCAGGGCGGCCGCTGCCGCAGTCTGAATCGCTGGTGACTCGTGCAGTACCGGGCGCTCACTGACGTTCCAGATGTCAGTGGCGTCAGCGCCGCCGCGCAGGTAAATCCAACGCGCCGGATCGACACCCATTGTCCGCGCCCGGTCGGCAGTGGTCATGATCGCGGCCGCGGCCATATCCACGCCCAGAATGGCATTCATCACCCGGGTGTAGGGATAGGTGATCATGCGATTGCGGTTGTCGGTACTGATGGCAGCCTCGGGGGTCCAGGTGTCGCGGCGCCAGGCGTGGGGGTTGGCCGCCGCGACCTCGCTCATCCGGCTGATCATCCCGCCAAGGTGCGCGAGGTGTTGATCCCGGTTCCAGCCCCGGGCATGACGCAGGGCACTTTCGAACAGGGGGTAGGTGTTCACCGGCTCGAACATGCCGTGGGCCTTTTCCAGCTCGGTGCACGGCGGGCGCGACTCCCCCAGCAGCACGGCCTCATGCGCACCACCGCGGCTCCAGTGGCCGAGATCGGCACCTGTCTTCAGCCCTTCGGAAAGCGTGGCAATCAGCTCACCGCCGCAGATGAGCACACATTGCGCCTCGCCGGCCGCGAGCCTGTCGGCGAAGTGATTCACCAGCTGCTGTGGTGTATTGCCGCCCACCTCGGTGGTATAGGTTTGCGCCTCGATGCCGAGGCGCTCGCACACCGCGGAGCCGGGATTGGGCGGCATCAGCTCTGTCAGGCCGGGCACCAGACCTGCAAGGAAGGGAACCGAAGCCACCGTGTCGATCGACTTGAGCAGCTGCGCCCCGCCAGCATCCTCAACCGCGGCAGTGGAGACGGCGCAAAGGGCGTCAATCAGGGTTCGCTCCGGGCTCTTGTCGCGCCAGGTCTGTTGCGCAACGCCGATGAGGACGGGACGGTTGTCAGGCATATACGGTTCCTTGAATTTATTGCTTACTAAGGCGCCGCGGTGGCAAAGGCCGGCAGGGCCTCGAGGGCTGAGCAGATTGCCACCAGTCTTGGAAAGGGCGCCAGGTCCAGATCAAAGCGGCGGGCGTTCGCCATCTGCGGCACGAGGCACACGTCGGCCAGCGTGACCTGATCACCCGCCATGTAGGGCGCCGCCAGAACCTGCTGTTCCAGGGCGGTAAAGCCCGCCCGCAGCCAGTGGTGGTACCAGGCCAGCTTCTGCGCTTCGCTGCAGGCGAGGTCGTCCACCAGGTAGCGCAACACGCGCAGATTATTCAGGGGGTGAATGTCACAGGCGATGGCATACATCATCCCGCGTACCCTGGCCCGCGCTGCCGCATCCACCGGCAGCAGGGGCGGCTCGGGGTAGCGCTCATCCAGCCATTCGAGAATGGCCAGGGACTGGGTAAAGGTAGCCCCGGTATCGTCGCCCAACGCGGGCACCAGGCCCTGCGGATTGACCGCGAGATAGTCGTCACTGCGCTGCTCGGCCTCAACCAGGTTGATGACCGTCGAGTCGTAGGCGAGCCCTTTCAGGTTCAGCGCGATGCGCACACGGTAAGCGGCGGAGGAGCGGGGATAATCGTAGAGTTTCACCGTCGGTCCTCCTCAGCCCAGCTGTTCCCGCAGGAAATTGCCGATGGCTTCGCTCGCGCGCCGGTCGGCAACGGCATTGTACAGGGTGCCCATATCGGGGTTGTCAGCCGCCGGATTGGTGAAGGCATGCAGGGTGTTGCCGTAAGCGTGCAGCTGCCAGTCGGCGCCCGCGGCCGACATCTCACTGGCCAGGGCGAGCACGGTATCGGGGGGCACCATGGGGTCGTCGTAGCCGTGCAGGCAGAGCACGCTGGCGTCGATGCTGCTCGAGGGCGACTGCTCCGGAGGCGTGAACAGGCCGTGTACACTGATCACCGCACGCACCGGCGCCCGCATCCGCGCAAGATCCAGCACGCACAGGCCGCCGAAACAATAGCCGATCGCGGCCAGCCGCGATGCGTCCACTTCGTCCTGCCCGGACAGCGCCTCAATGGCGGCGCCGAGGCGTGCCTGCAGCAGCAGCCTGTCGGCGAGCAATGGACGGATCAGCGCCTGGTTCTCCTCCAAGCTGGTACCCCGCACCCCGCGACCGTATACGTCCAGGGCGAAGCCAACATAGCCCTGCTCTGCGAGCTCGCGCACCTTTTGCTCCTCGAGCTCGCCACGTCCGGCCCAGGTGTGGGCCACGGCAACGCCAGGGCGCGGTTCGGTAACGGTACTGTCCCATGCCAACACCCCCTCGAATGTCGTGTCCGCGTGAAGGTACTCAACCCGCCGGGTCTGGATACTCACTATGACCTCCTGTGAACTGGAATAATCTGGATTATACGTGTGTTATCACTGGCCGCCATCGTCGACCACCCGCAGGCAGGGGCGTTCCCGCTGCAGCAGCAGCCCGTGCAGTTCAATCCCGTTGTTGCTGCGATATTGGGCCAGAAGGAAGCGGGCGATCTCCGCGGTAATGACCTGACCGGGGTTCAGCACCGGGATTCCCGGCGGATAGGGCACCACCTGGTCAGCGCTCACCGCACCCACCAGGGATTCATTGATGCCGCCGGATGCGGACGCCAGCTCCATGGCCCGCGATGGCCCGAAGTAGGCGGTTCGTGGCAACTCGCGAAACAAGGACAGCGGCGGCAGCTGCACGGGATCGTCCTCCTCGTGAGCGCCCTCCCCGCCGCGCCGCGAGGCCAGCTTCTGGAAGGCGTTCAGCAAGCGCAGCAGTTTGCTCTCGGTGGCCCCCGGGGTGACCAGCACAGTCAGGGTATTGTGGGTGACTTTCTCCAGCTGGATGCCAAAATCCTCAAACAGGATCAACTGCACCCGGCGCGCGCTCAGGCCGCTGCCGCTGGTGTCCACGGTGAGTTTGCAGGGGTCGAGGCGGATGCCGTCATCCGCCAGTTCCAGCGGCAACATGTCCGCGAGGTCCAGCACCCGAAAAATGCCCGTGCGATTGATTCCCTCTCGCAGCCGGGCGGCGAGATCCAGGCAGCGTGCCACGAGGCTGAAACCCTCCAGGCTGGCCTGTTTGCGTGCCACATCCAGGCTCGCGATCATCGCGTACTGGGGGCTGGTGGACGCGTGCATATTCAGGCTTTCGCGAAAACGGTGCTCATCGAAGTCCGGATCCGCCACGTGAATCATGCTTGCCTGGGAAAATGCCGACAGCATCTTGTGGGTACTCTGGGTCACGTAATCGGCGCCACAGGCCAGCGCGGTGGGGTGTAGCTGTGGATGACAGCGGCCGTGGGCGTACCATGCCTCATCGATCAGGACCTTGATGCCCCGCTCATGCGCCGCGTCCACAATCGGCCGCAGGTCGTAGCGGAATCCGTCATAGGTGCAGGACGTCAGCACCAGCAGCCGCGCATCCGGGTGCGCATCGAGGGCCTCGAGTACACGCGCCCGGGGCACCGGGCCGTAGAGTCCAAAACGTGTTTTCACCGACGCGGGCAGGTACACGGGCAAGGCCCCGAACAGGATCACCGCATGGTGCACCGACTTGTGACACGCCTGATCGAGAATCACCTTGCCGCCGGCTCCCAACAGGTGCTGCACTATCACCTTGTTGGCCGTCGAGGTCCCATTGGTGACAAAGAAGGTGTGGCGGGCACCGAAGGTATCCGCAGCCAGTTCCTGGGCTTCCTGGATCACGCTGTGGGGCTCTAGCAGCGAGTCCAGCGACTGCACCGACACCGACAGGTCGGTGTTGAAAATGTGTTCCCCCATGAGGCGATAAAAATCTGCCACCCAGGGACTGTCCCGGAGACTGTCACCACCGGAGTGCCCCGGGGTATGCCAGGCGTCCTTGGCGCTGTAAACATAGTCGCGCAGGGTATCCGCAAAGGGCGTGCGGGCGCGACGCTGGATCGCGTTACGCACCTGGCGGAACAGCTGGCTGCGCTTGTCATCGCGGCGATCGCACAGCTCTACCGCAACTTCCGGCAGGTCCGCCTCACCCTGCACCAGCAGGAACAGGTCCAGTTCGGGCCGCAGGTCATACAGTGCCCGCAGCAACGCCGCGCTGTCAGCCACCGCCAGGGCATCGATCACCACGGCCTGGAGGGCGCCACTGCGCCCCGCCAGCGCAATCACTGCGGCGGCGTCCTCCAGCGGTGTGAAGCGCAGCTCGCAGCAGCCCGGCTGGCGCGCGTCGGCGGCGGCACAGGTTTCCAGGGCCGATCGCAGCGAGTCGCGAAAGCCCGTGTCCTCGCTGACTACCGCAACGTCCACGCTTACCATTTGCACAGCTTGTCCTTCGTTCCGCTCATTGCCCGGCTCCAGTGTAGGCCCGCCGCACAGCGGATTGAATAGCCGGGCAGAGAAATCGGACGGCCGCGAGGTATTTCAGGCGGCACCCGGCTTGTAGGCTTCCGGGTCCAGTCGCCGCATCTCGGCTTCTATCCAGAGCTCAATCTCGTCCATCAGTTCACCGGGCTCGCGGCCAATGGCGGGCACCGGAGTGCCAATGGACACGTCTATCACTCCCGGGGTGAACGAGAATGACCGCCGCGGCCAGCAGCGCCCGGAAGTTACTGCCACCGGTATCACGCTGGCCCCCGTCGCCACCGCCAGCCGCGTGGCGCCGGTCTTGTAGTCCCCCTTGCTACCCCGCCGGGTACGGGTGCCCTCTGGAAACATGATCACCCACTTGCCACGATCCATCAGCGTGCGCCCCTGCTCCGCGACCTTGGCCCAGGCCTCGCTGCGTTTACTGCGGTCGATGTGGATCATGCCCAGCCGGCCGATACACCAGCCGAAGATCGGGATATTCAGTAGCTCGCGCTTGAACACGTAGGCCAGGGGGTGGGGCGTCATGCTGGGGAAGAAGAAGGTTTCCCAGGTTGACTGGTGCTTGGGGCAGAGCACGATGCGGCGCATATCGTTGTGGGTCGGCAGGTTTTCAGCGCCGTAAACCCGGTACCTGACCCCACCGACCGCGCGGGCAACGGCAATCACGCCTCTCAGCCAGGGCACCGCAAACCACCACCAGAGCTTGTCGTCGCGCAGTACCAGGGAAGCGAGAATCAGGGCGAGGCCAAACGGAATGATCGATACCACGATCCAGAGGAATACCAGCGCTGAGCGTAGTCCATTCATGCTGCCGCGCTTTCCGTGCCAGTATCTCTTTCAATCCGCTGCAAAAATTCCGCAATTCGCTCGTAGGCTTCCTCCGCTTCCGGCAGTTCCGGGGTAAACACCTGCCACACGTGCACCATGTGCGGCCAGCTTTGCAGCTCCACCGGGCTGCCCGCGAGCTGTGCCTTGTGAACATAGCGCCTGGCGTCGTCCAGCAGCATCTCCGCTTCACTCACCTGGACCAGCACCGGGGGCAGTCCAGCCAGATCCCCGCGCACAGGCGAAACATCGGGATTCGAGGGGCGCATCCGCGCGGTCAGCCAGGCGACCCACCACAGCAGGGGCTGGGGATAGCGCGTGAGGTAACCGAAAGCCGGTCCCAGCATGGGATCCGTGGCCAGGTTGGTGCGCAGGCTCGGCGAGCTCATGGTGGCGTCGGTGGCGGGCGAGAACGCAATAGCGGCATCCGGTGCGCGCAGGCCCTCGTCCCGCACCCAGGCAATCAGTGACAGGGTGAGGTTGCCCCCCGCGGAGTCACCGCCCACCACCAGCAGGGACGGGCTGCCCTCGCCATCCGGGCCATTGTGCAGGATCCAGCGGTAGGCATCGCGACAGTCGACGATGCCATCGAGACGCCGGTGCTCCGGCATCAGCCGATAGTCGAGGGAAAAAACCGCGGCATTGGCTACCTGGGACAGTTTGTTGGTGATCGAGCGGTGGCTTTTGGGACTGCCGGCCAGCCAGGCGCCACCGTGAATATAGAGAATTCTCCGCGCGGGGTCCGCATCCGGGGCGACAACCCATTCACCGCGTATGTTGCCATCGCTTACCGGCGTGAAGCTGCTGATAAAGTCACGCCCCTCGCTGATGCCGTCCATCTGCTCGCGCATGGAGACCAGGCGCGCCCGACCCCGCTTGCCCTGGCTGGCACCCAGCAACTTTGACAGGGATGCCACAACCTCGTGGTGGGCCTCACTGGGCGCCCGGTCGGGCTGCGGCAGGCCTTCCGTGTCCAGATAGGAAAGATCCGCACCGCGCAGGTGGTAGTAGGTAAACACCAGCAACAGTACAACAGCGAGCAAGAGCCATATCATGCGCAATCTCCTTGAATTCGAGGTGCATTAAAACAGAATGGCGGGCCCGCCACAAAAGGCCTGCCGACGCTCTCACTGTCATTCTCAAGGCGCCCGGGTATACTGGTGGTTTGGGCATTTCACAGACGCAACGGGCAACCACAAATCGCGTGAAGAAACCGACCTCAAAAGCTGATCTCAGAGCTCATCTGGAGCAGGAAACCGAACGTTTCCTGAGCGAGGGGGGAGAGGTGAAGTCTATTCCCCGTGGCCTGAGCGGCAACGAGGACACGGGCGCCCCGGGCTTTGCTACCCGCCGCCTGTTTACCGAGCCCAGGGCAGAACGCACACTGGTGCCTGAGGTCGTCGCGGCAATCGAGAAACGTCGCCAGTCACTGCGCAAGCGCACGCCGGAACCGCGCCGTTCGCGGCTGCCAAGACCGCGCCGCAAGACGATTTACGACGATTTCGGCGAGCCACTGCGCCGGGTGTGGGTGGAAGACTGAGAGAAGCGGGCGCGAAGCGCCCGGCGATTGAGAAACCGGGCGACCGCAGGTGCGCGGTGCCCGATCAGCGGCGCTCAGGCACGGCGCCGACGTATCGCGGTCAGCAAGCCGCCGAGAACCAGCAGACCACCGCCGCCAAGGCCGACCAGGAATAGCGGGCTCGCCGTCGTCGGCATTGCCACCGCATCCTCGATCATCACCGTCTCTTCCACCATGATCGTCACGTCGCTCTCGTCCGCGCTGCCGCCGCTGTCGTGGGTGGCGAAAGCGAAGCGGTCCTGCGGCATATAGACGTTCAGCTCCTGGCCGCGAACCAGTTCCGAAGCGCGGTACTTACGTCCGGCGATATCGGCACGCCAGGTTGTCGGCACCTGCACGGAGTGTGACGGCCCTTTGCTGCCATCCGTGTGCAGGGTCCGGAAGGTCACGCGATTGCCACGCACGCGCTGCACCTCGATCGATACCTTGGCGTACAGCTTTCCGTCCTGCTCGTAAACCCCCTGGCACGACTGTTCGACGTCGGGATACTCAGCCTTCACTGCAGCGGCCCACTCCAGATCATCGCAGGTGGGTGCCTGGGCACTCGCCTGACCACTCAGGGCTATTGCCAGGACTGCCGTACCCGCCAGTAACGTTTTTCGTATCATTCGATCTCTCCTCATTGATAATTACCGCCGTGCTTATCAAGACTTGCACTCACGATAAAGCGTTGTGGCGCATGCCCGACATAATAAAAGGGATAACAGGTCACCAGGGTCAGTGTTTGCTCGTCCGTATCCTCGAGGACATGGATATCGGCGATCTCTACCACCTGGATATGACTCACGGTGAAACGCTTGGGTCCCTCAAGGGTTTGCAATAACAGTGGGTCGCCGACTTGCACATCCTTGAGCGCGCGGAAGTAGCCGTCGCGATGTCCGGCGATACCGATATTGCCCGGCTCGTGCGGGAAAGCCATGCCGTCGATGATGCCGGCTCCGCGATCCATGTTCAGCTCCGAATCCGAGGCGTACACCGGCACGGCCAGGTCGACGCTGGGCAGTTGCAGGATACCGAGGACCGACCCGGATGCGGCCACCCTCGCGGCGCGGTAGTCGGCGATTCTGCCCTTGGACCACAGGGACATGTCAGGCGCGCCCGGCTCCGCGAAATCCACCCTTGCGGCTGAGACATCACTGCTGAGAGGCTGCACGCCGGCGAAGGCTGCAAGGCCCTCGCGGCGCTGTACTTCGCCGAGGGCCAGCTGGGCGACAAAGAACAGGCACATAACGGTGCCCGCTGTGTAACAGGCGCCCTCCAGCCATCTCCAGCCGCCTGTTGCCGCCAGCCGTAACATTATCGCCGCCCCTCCATACAAGCGCTCGGAAAAGCGCAATGCGATCCAGTTTAGACAAGCCGGGGAAAATTACCAACGCCCATGACCTATACTGGGGTGAATCGACACTCCCCCCGGTGAACCAGGGCCTCTCCGGGGGCGTATCATATGCACAGTGTTTCAGGTAACTCTTTATGATAGTGCTCCACGAGAAATTCGAGGTCGACCGTCCGCGACACGAGGCCTTTGCCTATGTCAGCGATTTCAGTACTGCCCACGAGTGGGACAGCACCACCCGCTCGTCAGTGAAAATCACACCCGGCCCCGTCGCTGTAGGCTCGCGCTTTGCCCTCAAGTGCGACCTGCCCGTTGGCCACATCAATATCGAGTATACCGTGACCCGCCTCGAGCCGAACGAGCTCATGGAGTTAAGTGGGCGCTGCAAGCTGTTTGATGTGACGGATGTCATCCAGTTCACAGACACGGCAACTGGCTGCCACATCGATTACCGGGCCAGCTTCGAGTACCGGCCGATGCTGAAAAAGCTCGAGCCCGGCATGCAGTCCGGCATGGAAGCAATGGCCCGTAAAACCATTCGCGGCATGCGCGAAGCACTCGAAGACGACTACCCCACCCCCGCGCCGGCCGCCGGTACCCGGCGCGCTGACCAGTGGGTCCTGCCCGGTGTGGCCCTGTTCAGCAGTGCCGGCTATCGCCGCGGCCGCCGCCACTGGAACCCGATGTCTGCCTGGATGGGAGACAAGCACGTCGTGATTACTGGTGCCAGCTCGGGACTCGGCTACGCGACAGCCATGGAGCTGGCGCGGGCCGGGGCCAGGCTGACCCTCGTGATTCGCAACGAACAGCGCGCCACCGAGCTGGTCGACGACCTGCGCCGGGAGACGGGGAACGAGCACGTGCATGTAGAGCTGGCCGACCTCAGTCTGATGGCCGAGGTCGAGAGCCTCGTGGATCGCCTGGTGCAACGCGGGGATCCGGTCGATGTGCTCATCAACAACGCCGGCGCACTGTTCAACGAGTGGGGGGAAACGCCCGAGGGCATTGAACAGAGCTTTGCCCTGCTGACGCTAAGCCCCTACCGCCTGACCCTGGGCCTGAAGCCCCTGCTGCTGGCAGCGCCGGCACCGCGGGTCATCAATGTGGTGTCTGGTGGTATGTACACCCAGAAGCTGGAACTCAAAAAACTGCAGGCAAGGGAGCAGAACTATTCCGGCAGCGTGGCCTACGCAAGGGCCAAGCGCGCACTCATGGTCCTCACCGAGCAATGGGCCGAAGAGTGGGCCGACGAAGGCATCGTGCTCAACGCAATGCACCCCGGGTGGGCCGATACTCCGGGCGTACAGGCTGCCCTGCCCGGCTTCCGCAAGGTCACTCGCACCATCCTGCGCGACTCTCTCGAAGGCGCCGATACCATTATCTGGCTGGCGCGGGCGACCGAGGCGGGCAAGGTCAGTGGCGAGCTGTTCCTTGACCGTGAGCCGCGCCCCACCCACCTGCTGGAGTCGACGCGCGACGATCCGGCCGAGCGTGAGGGCCTTCAGGACTACCTCGCAGCCGTGCGCCCTCGGGAGGATGCCGGGGAAGCCGCCAGCGCCGCCTGACAGGGTGCAGGATTTAAACCAGGACGGCCCGCGGGGTCCGCTCTGTTGCATTCCCCGCGCCCTCTGGCTACGGTGATCTCCCCCTCAGCAGGAGCGCCGCAGTGAGCGACACCATCCGCCCGTTTAGCATTGACGTACCCCAGAGCGCGCTGGAGGACCTGCACCGGCGCCTCGACCACACCCGCTGGCCCGACACGGAAACCGTGGCAGACTGGAGCCAGGGCATGCCCCTGGCCTACGCCCGGGAACTGGCGCGCTACTGGCGAGAGGAATACGACTGGCGCCGCGCCGAGGCTCACCTGAACCAGTGGTCCCAGTTCACCACTCGCCTGCAGGACATTGATATCCATTTCATCCATGCCCGCAGCCCCCATGAACAGGCTTTGCCTCTCATCATCAGCCACGGCTGGCCGGGCTCGGTGATGGAGTTTCACAAAGTCATAGAGCCACTGACCCAGCCCACCCTGCACGGCGGCAGCGCCGATGACGCCTTTCACGTGGTCGCACCTTCCCTGCCGGGCTACGGCTTCAGCGGGCAACCGACGCAAAGCGGCATCGGCGTGGAAACCATCGGGCGTATGTGGGGCGAGTTGATGGCGCGACTGGGCTACGCCCGCTATGTCGCCCAGGGGGGTGACTGGGGCAGCATGATCACCCAGAGCATGGGTATGACCGAGACCGAGCACTGCGCGGGCATTCATATCAACATGCCGATCGTGGCACCGGACCCGGATACCATGGATGACCTCACACCGCTGGAGCAATCAGCCCTCGACGGTATGACCTTCTACCAGCAGTGGGACTCCGGTTATTCCAAGCAGCAGTCCACCCGCCCCCAGACCCTGGCCTACGGCCTCGCGGACTCCCCTTCCGGGCAAATGAGCTGGATCATCGAGAAGTTCTACGCCTGGACGGACTGTGAGCGCGATGGCTCGCGTCATCCGGAGAACGCACTCAGCCGCGATGAACTGCTCGACAACGTGATGCTGTACTGGCTGAACAACAACGCCGGCAGCTCCGCGCGCCTCTACTGGGAGAGCTTCAACAGCCCAAGCCTGGATCCCATCCATATGCCGGTGGGCTGCTCCATCTTCCCCCACGAGATCTTCCGCAGCTCCAGGCGCTGGGCAGAAAAGCGCTTTACCCAGCTGATCCACTGGAACGAGCTGGAGCGCGGCGGCCACTTCGCGGCGTTTGAACAGCCGGAAGTTTTTGTCAATGAGCTGCGCACGGCTTTTCGCAGCCTGCGCTGAGCGACGGCGGCAAGTTTATGAGTGATCTCAATTCTCCCCTGTTCAATCCCTTCGCTTCCGAGGAGGTGGCGCCGCCCTACAGCGAGCACTGGGCGGTGCGCCGTGACATGGCCTCACGGCTGCGGGAACTCGCGGAGCTGGCGGTCACCACCGACGCCGATATGGTAACCCTGCGCGAGTGCAACGCGGCCATGGCGGCCATCGCCGACCGGCTGCGCGATGCGCCCCGGCTCGCGGGGACCCTCGCATTTCTGGAGTCCGGTCGTCACGGTGGCTATGCAGAACTTAACCACGAACTCAACGGCGTCGGCGGCCAGAGCAACCCCTTGGCCCCGGGGCTCAATATGTGGCTTGAGGGCGAGCGCGCCTTCGGCCGCGTTACCTGCGGCAGGGCCTACGAGGGTCCGCCGGATTGCGTCCACGGGGGCTATGTGGCCGCGATTTTTGACCAGTTTCTGGGCATGACCCAAATCGCCGGCGGCACGCCGGGCATGACAGGTTCAATCAGCGTGCGTTACCACCAGCCCACCCCCCTGGAAACCGAGCTGAACCTGGAAGCGGAGATCACGCGGGTTGAGGGTCGCAAGACCGTGGTCAGCGGCGTGATAAGGGTGGGAGATACGATCACCGCTAGCAGTGAGGCCCTGTTTATCCGGCCCCAGCGCGGCATGGCGTCCCTCGCAAACCGCGGGGAATGAATGGCCCCAGGACGCATCCCTGAACAATGGAACAATGGGAATGGTGCCCAGCGGAGCCCTAGCTGGACTCCTCGAAGCCATCGCGGGTATTCAGGCGCGCACCGAAGGGCGGTGGTGCCGGCGCGCGCTCCCCGGGTTCTTCCACGCCGGGCCTCTGTTCTCGGCGCTTCCTTCTCCCGGGCGCTTCCTGTCCGGGACTTGCCTGTCCGGGACTCGCCTGTCCGGGATCATCCAGCTCGTAGCCCGACGAGACCAGACCGGGACCGGCGATGTCACCGCGCTGGGCGCGCAGCCTGGCGTGGGCGCTGATACTGAAACCGGGGCTGTCCAGAGGATGCGGGCGCTGCGCGGGCGCTGCCCGGTCGTCGTCCACGGGACTCAAATCGCGGTCGTGATCGGAGATGTCCAACACCGGCCCCGGGGCGCGGCGCCCCGGTTTTGGCCACTGCCCTTTTCCCTCCCAGGTCTCGCGCATCAACTCCGGCACTCGACTGCTGGCACCAATGTAAGCCAGGGGTTCGAGGCGGCCGTATCCTGCCGCACCCTCAGCAGACGCCGGGTTCGGGCCGAGCTGCTGAGCCTGCTCTGCCAGGGTCTCTCCACGGGGTGACATTCCCCGCTGTCGCCTGCGGAGGACGGGCACGGAATCCAGGTCGTAGCGAGAGCCTTCAGCTGTGCGAAAATCCTGGGCCACGTAAGCGCCTTCAGCCGCGGGGGAGCCCTCAGCCATACGAGAAGAGCCTTCAGCCATTCGAGAAGAGCCCTCAGCCGCGCGAGAGCCCTCAGCCGCCAACAGCTGCGGCAAAACCGGCTGCTCGGCAAGGGCTTCCGGTGTCTGCTCCGCAGTGATATAGCCGTCCTCTTGCGGACGCTCGCGACTGGTCAGCCGCTGGCGAGCAACATCGTTGGCGCACATGGTCCAGCGGCCGAAATGCGAGGATTCGGCCGGGTCGGGCATGCGGTGTTTACGGAAATTACGCTGCGCCAGCATGAATCGGTGCTTCACCGCGCGGTAATAAAAAATATGCTCTTCGGTGGCCCACTGCTCCAGCCCTCGCTCGATCACCAGCAGCTGGGGTGGCAACTGCCCCTGGATGCTGTGCAACAGGTCTGCAAGAAAAGCCAGCCGCAACCCAAGATGTACCGAGGGCTCACCCTGGGTATCGCAGGGCAGGTAGAGAAAATCACCCAGTTCCGAGAGCCCACTGACGCGCATCAACAGGTTGGCGGTACCTGCCAGGGACCCCACAGCAACCAGGCCATCGACGATGTAATCAGCACCCTGGCGCATGGCCTCCAGAGTCCGGGCACGGCGCTCTGGCTCCGGCAGGGACCAGTCGATTTGCACACAGGCGCGCCCTCTCTCGCGCAGGGTATCGGCAAACGCGTTCTGCGGTCGCGCGTAGGGGGTCGGGGGTTCGCTGCCCGGGTCGGGCGCAATCTGGTGACCGGGGTCTTCGAGCGTCAGCCGTTCCATCCACGCGGCGAAGGGGGACTCGCGAAACAGTACCAGATCATCTGCACTGTAGGTCACGGCGTTGTCGACGCTGTAGCGATGCATAAGCCCCTGCTGACTGTCGTTATCAAGCACGCGAACAGCGCGGGCGGCGAGCGCTCGGGCCGTTTCAACAGTTATAACGAAATGCGGCGGCGCTGTCCACGCCGCCGCGGGCTCAGGCGACGTTGCCGATCACGCAATCCGCCAGCCTGGCACGGTGCCAGGTGGCATCACCCCACAGCGCCTGGCTGTGTTTCTGACGCTTGAAAAACAGGTGCACAAAACACTCCCAGGTAAAGCCGATGCCGCCGTGATACTGCACCGAACGGCTGGAGGCAAAGCCCGCCAGATCGCTGGCAGATGCCTGCGCCATGTGCGCATACTGGGCCGCCGTGGCCGGCTCGGTATCGAAGGCACAGGCGGCGTTATAGGTGAGGGACTTGGCCTCGTCGATTTTCACCATCACATCGACCAGGGGGTGCTTGACCGCCTGGAAGAAACCCAGCGGGTGCTCGAACTGCTTGCGGGTGCTGACATATTCGACCGTGGTCTGCAGCTGCCACTCGGCCGCCCCCACCATGTCCGCCGCCAGCAGGGTGTAGACGGCGGGCATCGCCTGGTGCAGCGCCGCAAGCGCATTGTCGCTCACCGCCTCCGCGGTCACCCCCGCAAAGCTCACCCGGGCCTGGTCCCGGGTCAGGTCGACGATGGCGTCCGCATGCCGGGTGATACCCTCGGCCCGGGCGTCTACCCAGTACAGGCCGAGCCCCGAATCGCTGTGCGCCACCGCAAGGTACTTGTCGACCTTGCCCGCATCCTGCACGAACCAGGCCGTGCCCTGCAGTTCGCCGTTTTCGCAGCGCAGTTCGGTGGTCGCCGGGTCCCAGCCGCCGTCGCGGTTGGTGCAGGCCAGGGTTGCCGCCTGCCCGGCACTGATATCAGCGAGGGCGTTCATCGCCCCCTCACCGCAGGCGGACAGTACGTAAGTTGCATTGAGGGTACCCAGCAGAGGGCAGGGAAAAGCCGCACGACCCAGCTCCTCGGCGAGGCCGGCGACCGCGGCGAGGGGCATACCCAGGCCGCCCGCCGATTCCGGGACCGCGAGCATGGTCCAGCCCAGCTCTACCATTTGCTGCCACAGATCTTCGCGCCACAGGACCTCGGGCGCCCGATCCGGATCGTGCTCGCTAGCCACCAGCTGGTGCAGGGCATCGACGGGCAGGTGCTCGGCAAAAAACTTGCGCGCGGACTCCTTGAGCAGCGCCGCTTCCTCGCCAAAACCAAAATCATTGGGTTGCGTCATGGAGCTCTCCTTACTTGGACTTGGGCATGCCGAGCACGCGCTCGCCAAGAATGTTGCGTTGTACTTCGCTGGTACCGGCGGCGATCGTCATGCCGAAGGAGTTCATGTAGGCCAGCGGCCACTGCCCACGCGCCGGGGCATTCTCGTCTGCGAGATACAGCGACCCCGCGGCGCCCTCGATATCCAGCGCCAGCTCCGCCATGTCCTGGGCGATTTCACTGGCCAGCAGCTTGTTCTGCAAAGCCAGGCGCATCGGGTGATCAAGCAGTGCGGGGACCCGGGACCGGCGCTGGTTCTGCTTCAGCCCCTCCTCGCGGATCAGCTGCTGCATCAGGCGGTCCCGCAGGATCGGATCCTCCGCCGCGGTACCCTCCCCGCGTCGGGTCTTCTGGGCGAGATCGATCAGGTAGCCGGTACTGATCTCGTGGGTCGACTCGCTCTTCATACCTCCCGCCCGCGGCGTCTGCAGCTCGCCGGCGCCGCGCTCGTGCAGCAGGGTGGTCATCGCCACCTGCCAGCCCTTGCCGAGCTCATCCAGGCGGAAACCATCGTCGACCTCGAGATTGTCAAAAATGACCTCATTGAAGCCGGTCTCGCCGGTAATCTTGATCAGGGGCCGCACGGTGACACCCTTACCCAGGGCCGAGCGGATGGGCACCACGAAATAGGACAGCCCCTCGTACTTGTGCGACTTGTCGGTGCGCAGCAGGATAATCATCCACTCGGCGAAATGGGCCAGTGAGGTCCACACCTTGTGCCCGTTGATCACCCATTTGTCGCCTTTGCGCTCGGCAAAGGTCTGCACGCTGGCGAGGTCGGAACCCGCGCCGGGCTCCGAGAAACCCTGGCACCAGATATCCTCGCCGGAGAACAGCCGCGGCAAGAGCTGCTGCTTGAGCGGCTCCTGGGCGTGATAGAACACCGTCGGTGCGGCCATACCGAGGCCGATCACATTGGGCAAAAAGGGTGTGCGCGCGGCGATCATTTCCTGGTTGGCCACCCGCTGGCAGTCACTGCGACCGCCGCCACCGACCTCCTCCGGGTAGTCGCAGCCGATCAAACCGGCGTCGTAGGCTGACTTTTGCCAGGCCTGCAGGTATTCCAGCTGCGCCTCGGTCATGATCTCCAGCGGGGTCTGCGGCAGGCGCACCGGCGGGTCGCCGGGCTTGTTGGCGGCCAGCCACTCCCGGCAGTACTCCCGGAAGCTCGCTTGCTCCGGGCTGTCCTTGCGGGAATTCTCGGACATAACTTTCTCCCTGTTATCGGTGATAAGTCGGTGAATCTGGAAGTCTGGGGCAATGGCCGCGGTACAACAAGTGAACGCCGGCCCTCAGTAATGTGGGGGTGGCGGCTCGCCCCGCTGTGCACCCTGCTCTGACTGCGCCGACTGCTCGTCCTGGCGCTGCTTGAGTAGCTCCAGTTGCCGGCGCAGGACCAGTATCTCCTGCTGCTGCGCTGCGAGGGCGTCGTTGAGTGCGGACAGGGTATCCTCCTGGAAACTGAGCTGGCTCTGCAGATCGTGCAGGACCGCCAGGACGTCGCCATCGCTCATGGCCGGGGCACTCCGTTTAAAACCGTCCGGCAGGCTAATATACTGCCGCGCTCACCACAACAAGCGGGATCTGCCATGGCGTCCAAAGCGAGCAAAAACAGCAGGCCGGTTTATTCCACTGACGGCGGGCGCCTCTGCCCCCAGTGCGCACGCCCGCTTGGCGAGTGTGTCTGCGGCAAGGCGCGACCTGCGTCAGTCGGGGACGGCATCGTTCGCATTCAGCGTGAGACCAAGGGGCGCGGCGGCAAGGCCGTGACCGTGGTGCGGGGCCTGCCCCTGGCGCCGGCGGCACTCAAGGCCCTGGCCAAAGAACTCAAGCAGCGCTGCGGTGTGGGGGGCGCGGTCAAGGACGACATGATCGAGATCCAGGGTGACCAGCGGGAAAGCATAAAAAGCCTGCTGGATAAAAAAGGTTATACGGTAAAACTGTCCGGTGGCTAATTTTGCCGATTTTAGCCGAAGTTAACCATATTTAACCCAAATTTTACTGGTTTTTTATCGGTATCCAGCCTTTCCTCCGAGCCCCAGCGTTAGAGCTTACGACCCACTCCCAAAATAAATATAAAAAAACTATCGCAACTTGCTATTTTTACTGGATTTATTTTTTTTGTGTGGTAAAAAAGAAACGTGTACGCGCGTAACGTCTGCGAACATGGGGCTAAAACCATGGCCGGCGTTGCAGTAAGCAGCGCGCTTACCCGCTGTGACCATAACGAGTAAAACACGGCAGTATCTGACGGAGTTGTCATCCCTGCGAGGAAGAGGGTTATGTACGTTACCGCAGAGCATCTCAGGGAACAGGTCATTCGCCCTACCCTGAAATACCTTGGGGCCTGGAGTGAAGGGGCTGAATCTTTCCTGCTGAACGCCGCGATCGCGGCACCCGAGCTCGGCCTGTTCGCCGCGCGCAAGGACGGCCTCGGGCTGTTCCACATTACCGCCAGCCAGCACCGGGATATATGGGATCGCTACCTGGCGTTCAACCCGGATATGGCCAGCCGTATCCGCGGCCTGGCCAGCCAGCGGGCATTTCTCAGCGACCCGGACCGGGAGCTGCACACCAACCTGAGCTACTGCACCGCGATTGCCTGGCTGCTGTACCAGCGCACGGTCGGTACGGCCGCCGCTCCGCGCACCGCCGCGGCCCGCGCCACGGCTTAGGCCCCGGACAGGGCCCGCCACAGCGCCAGGTCCTCGGGGCGGTCGATATCCCGCCGTGGCGGGAGTGCCGCCCAGCTTGCGCCGGACGCCGCGAGATTGTCCGCGGTTCTGCGATACACCGTGTCACTGCCCCAGGTTACACCCCGAAACCAGTCCGACTCTGTCCGTCGCGCCCCAATCAGCACAAAACCACCGTCCAGCGCCGGGCCGAGCACACAGTCGTGCGATGCCAGCAGGGCTGCGGCCTGTTGCAGGTAGCCCCGGTCCAGTTGCGGACAGTCACTACCCACCAGCACCACCGCTGCAGCGCGCTGCAGTCCACAGTCCAGGGCAGCCAGCATCCTTGCGCCGAGGTCCGCCCCGGTCTGCAGCCACGGGCCCACAGCACCCTCGGCAAGGCAAGTGGCAATCACCGGGTGCTCGCCCTCGCGGTCCAACCACAACTCGACCGGGCCCAGACCGGACCGCAATAGGCTGCGGCAGGTCCATGTCAGCAGCTCGCTGTGTACCTCACAGGCGCCCTCGGCGCCCAGCGCGGAATGCAGGCGGGTCTTTACCTCGCCAACGCGCGGCAGCCGCGCGAACTGCTGCAGAATCAGTGGCGCCCGCTCAGCCACCGTAGTAGGACCGGTGCAGCCTGGCGGGGGAAACGCCGAGGAAGTAGGCGAGGCGCAGCCACCACATCTGCGCGACCGTGCGCCAGACGCCGCGTTCTTCCCAGCGGCGCGAGGACGTGCATACACGCCCCGGCAACAGGACGGGCGAGACCTGCGTGCGCAGCCGACCGCACAGCTCCACGTCTTCCATCAGCGGCTGTTCGGCGTAGCCGCCGAGGGCAAGGAACCACTCGCGACGCACCGCCAGCACCTGGTCACCGGTAGCGATTCCGGTGAGCCTTGAGCGCAGATTCATCGCCCGCTCCACCACGCGCAGCGCACGGACGTTGCCACTCAGGCGCACGCGACAGAAGCCCCAATGCGGGTCCCCCAGCCGCCATTGCTGCAGCGCCTTGGCGGTGAATTCGGGCCGCGTGTCCGCGTGCAGGAACAGCAGGTAGTCGCCGCGGGCCGCACGGGCGCCGAGGTTCATCTGGGTGGCACGCCCGGGGTCCGACAGCAGCAACTGGTCAGACAGGGGCATGGCCTCGCGGACCGAGTCGTCGTCGCTGCCGCCGTCGACCACAACGCGCTCGGCACCAGGGAAATCTCGCTGCAGGGTCATCAGGAGCTCGCGCAGCACCGGCGCCTCGTTGCGTACCGGGATCACAAAGCTGAAGGGGTAGCTGCTCAAGCGCCCAGGGCGCCACCGCAGCTGCTGCCCTGCCCCGCGGTGCAGCCATAGCAGTGCTCCCCCACGGTGACGCCGCGGCCGCGCAGATCGTCCTGCGCGCGCAGTTCGCTGATATGCAGACGCCGACCTGCGGACTCTACAGGGAGCGACAGCATCTGGTTGAAATCGCAGTCGTAGACATAGCCCTGCCAGTCGACGCTGATCAGGTTACGGCACATGACCGTTTCCAGGTTGGCCGCGCTGAAATTGTCCCGCAGCAGGCGCATGTAATCCACGAACTGGCCCTGGGCCAGCAGCACCGCACCGAAACGGCTGATCGGCATATTGGTGATGGTGAAAAGGTGGTTAAAGTGAATCCCGAAACGCTGTTGCAGCTCGCGCTCGTAGTCTGCCTGCAGCGTCTCCTGCGCGGGTGGCAGCACCGGCCCTACCGGATTGTAAACCAGGTTCAGCTGCAGGGCGGGGTCGCTGCCGTAGCCCAGGGCATTGAGTCGACGTATACCCTCGATACTGTCACGGTAGGCGCCCTTGCCCCGCTGCTCTTCCACATTCTCTTCCAGGTAACAGGGCAGCGAAGCGGTGACCTCGACCCCCTCCGCGGCGAGAAACCCGGCCAGATCCTCCTGCCCAGGCTCCAGCAGCACACTGAGGTTGCAGCGATCGATGACCCGCACTCCCTGCCGGCGCGCCGCGCGCACCAGGCGTCGAAAGCCGGGATTCAGTTCCGGTGCGCCGCCGGTGAGGTCAAGCGTGCTGAGGGACAGGCGCGTCAGCAGCGACAGCACCTCGTCCAGATTGGCATCGTCCATCAGTTCCGTGCGGTGCGGCCCCGCGTTGACATGACAGTGGACGCAACTCATGTTGCAGAGGTAGCCCAGGTTCACCTGCAGGGTATCCAGGCGGCCCCGCTCCACGGCGGGGAAGTCGGTGCTCAGCAGCAGTGGTCGGGTGTCTTGCATTTTATCCTCAATAACGCGCCTGGCGCTCTGTCGCGGTCAGCAGGGGCGCCTGCGCCTCACCACGGCGGTGACTGAACACCACATTGTAAGCGAGTACGGCCTGGACGTAGTTGCGGGTCTCCCGGTAGGGAATGGTCTCTATCCACACCTCCGCTGGCACCGACTCATCCGGCGGGTGACGCCAGCGGTCCACACGGTGAGGGCCGGCGTTGTACGCGGTAAGCGCAAACACGCGGTTGCCGTTGAAACGATCCAGCAGCTGGCGATAGTAGGCGCTACCGAGCAACACGTTGTGCTCGACATCGTACAGGGCGCTGGTGCTATGCGTCTGCCCCAGGCTGCGGGCGACTTCCCTGCCGGTGGCGGGCATGATCTGCATCAGGCCCCGCGCACCCACCGGGGAGCGCGCCCCCGGGAAAAACGCACTCTCGCGCCGGGCGATGGCCATCAGCTCCGTGCCTGGCACCTGCCGCAACGCGGCATAGCGATCGAAGGTGTCGGCGTAGGGCATGGGAAAGCGCTGATCCAGGGCGTCCCAGGCGCTGGCCCGGTTGGCGGCATCGATTGCCATCCGGTGCCAGCCCTCGCCGGTCGCCAGCGCCGCCAGCTGCTGCAGGGTCGTGTTCTCCGCGTCCGACATCAGCTGGTACCACTCGGCATGGGCGTCATTGAGGGCGCGGTGATGCTGCAGCTCCCCGACCCTGCGCACGGCAGGCAGCTGCAACAGGCCCTCGCGTGACTCTGGTGCCAGCACCAGGGGCCTGTCGTTGAAGCTGTACTCCACCCCCAGCCGATCGGCGGCCAGGAAGCCGTAGTAATCGCGCTCGCTGGCCAGTGAGCGAAGGGCCTCCTGCGCCCGGGCCGCGTCTCCGTGATCCGCCCAGATCGAAGCCTGCCAGTAGCGCCATACGCTCTGCCTGCGCGCTTCCTCCGAGAGCAGCGGGAGCAGCGCCTCCATGGCCACCCAGTCCTGCTCACCCAGGGCCCAGCGCAGGCGGATCTGGGTCAGGGTGTCGTCGCCAAGACGCGCCAGGGCAGCGTCCACCCAGGGCTGATTGGTCCGGGATTCCGCAAACAGGCTGTGACGCACGATCGCAGTTTCCACCTGCGCGACCTGTGCCGGCGTAAACACCATCCGCGCCTGGAAGTTCCGCCATTCCTGCAGCGCGCGCTCGGGGTTGTAGCGCGCCAGCAGCGCCAGGCCATGACTGGCGATGTCGCGGGCGCGGGGCTCGCCGGCGGGCAAGTCCAGGCGCGCGATACGATCGGGGTCGCGGTAGGCCTGTTGCAGCCTGTCTGCCCAGGGCTCCAGGGCGCCGGAGCCCTGCCGCGCGACGTAGGCCATCAGGGAACGCTGACGCGCGTCAAAAGCCTTGAGCATTCGCGCCCAGACGGTAGCGTCATCCAGCTGATCCGCCTCCATCCAGGCCTTGAACAGGGGGTCGCAGGCCTTGGGCTGGGAGCGGCCGTGCACCCATAGCCGCTCTGCGCCTTCCCAGGCCGCCAGCGGGTCGCCAGTGGCCAGGCGGGCGCGAAAGTAGTAACACTTGAGCTCGACGCTGTTGGGTTCCTCCGGCATCACCGCGAGGAAATCCTGCCAGCGGCGGTCACGGCCGGCCCGGTCGAGATAAACCGCGAGGAAACGATTGCGCAGCGGCGAGTTGCTGCTGTCGGCAACAAACAGATTGGCATCTGCGGGACGCACCGAGGCGGGCCGGCGGCTGAGGTCGTAGTAGTCGAGGTACAGGGCCAGGGGATAATCGTCGAGATCGTCGCGCAGGCGGGAAAAGGTCTTCTGCTGGCCGCGCCTCAAGGCCTCGACCGCGTCACTGTAGCCCTCGCGGGCACGCTCGACATCCGCCGCCGCAATAGCGGCCGTGGACCCGAGCAGGCAGGCCCAGCAGACCATGGCAGAGCAAAAACTCGTGAACCGCAAGTGGCTCTCAACCTCACTGACAACAACGGCTTCCGGGAACACGTCAGCCCCGGCGCAACCACGCCCCTAGCGTGCTGCCTACCCCCTCCGTTTGCAAGCCCTCGTCCCCTGAAAATGGGGACGGATACCTAATCTTTTGCCCGTAAAACCTGTGGTAAAAGGGGACGGATACCTAAAAAATAGCTCGCGAGGCGCCCGGCGGGCCCTACCTAGATTTGCTGCAGGAACTCCAGGTAGGATGCTGCGACGTCGTTGGGAGCCTCCAGTTGGGGGTAGTGGCCGATAGCAGGCAGACGCCGGATAAAGTGCGCCTCCCCGACCAGTTCGATAAAGCGCTGCACCATATGCTCCCCGGAGACCGGATCCACGCTGCCGTTGATCAGCCCGATGGGGCAACAGGCGTCCTGCAGGGCCGCCAGCCAGCGTTCGCGGTGCTGGCGCCGGTCGCTCATGTAGTGAATCAAGCGGTGCAGGTTGCGCTGGCCGTTGTTATGCGTAAACAGGCGCCAGAGGGTATCCAGCTCCTCGTCACTCGCCGGGGTATCCGGGCCAAACACGCGGTCGAAGGACTGGCGCATCGAGCGCCGGCTGAAGGCGTGCCGCACCAGTAAACCCAGGGGGCCCAGCAGCAGGCGCTGCACCAGCAGGGCCCGGTGGGTTTCGGGAAACAGACCGCCGTTGAGGAACAGGAAGGAGCGCCAGCGATCGCTGCCGTTCTGCGCGTTCTGCGCGTTCTGCCGTGCCAGCAGTTCCTGGGCGACGGTATCTCCATAGTCGTGGGCCAGGACGTGGAACTCGTCGAGCCCCAGTGCCTCGACCAGCGCCTCGCACAGGTCCGCCTGCTCCATGATCCGATAGTCGTGCGGGCAGGGCTTGTCGCTGAAGCCGAAGCCGAGCAGGTCTAGGGCAACCAGCCGGTAGTGCCGGTTGAGCGCCGGCCAGATCTTCCACCAGTCCCAACTTGCGGAGGGGAAGCCGTGAATCAGGAAAATGGTGCCGCGGACAGCCTCGGTCGCGGACTCGTCGACATAGAAGATCTGCCGCCCCAGCAGCTCCCGGTACTGCCCGCGCGCTTGCCACTGTTCGAATTGCATCGGCGCTGTCATTCCTTTGCTGCTCTAGTGTCGTGGAATTGGTAGTCTGAGCATGGTGTATGGCGGCTGGGGGCGCAAGACCCCTGAAACCTTGCGTACCGGTGCTGTTCGGGTAGCGTGGTCGGCGCCCTACACGACTCACTGGACTAAAGGCGCAGTGTAATTTCACCGGCGCTGGAGAAAGCATTGCCCATGAGAACCATCGGTTTAATTGGCGGTATGAGCTGGGAATCAACCCAGACCTACTATCGCCTGATCAACCAGAACGTCAAAGCAGAGCTGGGGGGACTTCACTCGGCCAGGCTGATCCTCTACAGCGTGGACTTTGCCGAGATTGAATCACTACAGCATCAGGGCGACTGGGATGCCCTCGGCGCGATCCTGGGATCAGCTGCAAAATCCCTCGCGGCGGCCGGCGCCGACTTCCTGGTGCTGTGTACCAACACCATGCACAAGGTGGCGGCGCAGATTGAGGCTGAGGCCGGGCTACCCCTGCTGCACATCGCCGATGCCACCGCGTGTGTACTACAGGCGCAAGAAATCACACGCGTGGGACTGCTCGGCACAAGATTTACCATGGAGCAGGCCTTCTATCGCGAGCGCCTGGAGGGCCAGGGAATTTCGGTGCTGGTGCCGAATCCTAAGCAGCGCGAGCTGATCCACGGGGTGATTTACCACGAGCTCTGCCAGGGCATCATCCAACATGAGTCGAAGGCGCGTTACCTGGAAGTCGTTGCAGACCTGGCGAGTCGTGGCGCACAGGCGGTGGTCCTGGGCTGTACCGAAATCGGCCTGCTGATCAGCGGGCCGGACACGGCCACACCGCTACTGGATACCACCGCAATCCACGCGGCGCAGGCGGTGAGTTTCGCCCTGGGGAAAACTACCGCCTTGGGATGAGCGAAGCTATAAGGAGGGCGGGCACGAGCCCGTAAGTCTATTGAGTGACTTGACACAAATTCTGCTTCTCACCGCCATCGCGGGTCTTGCCATGCCCGTAGGTGCGTCGATTGCAGTATTCGAGAATATTCGCCCACAGTGGCTGGAGAACGAAATCCGGCACAGCATCATTGCCTTCGGCGGCGGCGCCCTGTTGGCTGCGGTCGCGCTGGTCCTGGTGCCTGAAGGCTTGGAACACCTGCCACCGATGGCGGCCGCCACTTGCTTTGCCGCGGGGGGCGTTGCGTTCATGCTGCTCGACAGACAATTGGCCAGGAATGCCACGCCGGCCAGCCAGCTTACGGCCATGCTGACCGACTTTATTCCGGAGGCCATCGCCCTGGGTGCCACATTCGCGGTATCGAAAGATAGCGGACTATTGCTGGCGCTTGTCATTGCCCTGCAAAACCTCCCGGAAGGATTTAACGCATACCGGGAACTGGTTTCTGCGACCCGCTATCGCGGCGCCCCCGTCGTCGGCGCATTTGTACTCATGGCATTGCTGGGGCCCCTCGCAGGCATGCTGGGATATTTTTTGCTTGGAGGTCAGCTGGAGATTGTCTCTTGCATCATGCTGTTCGCCGCTGGAGGCATCTTGTACATCATTTTTCAGGATATCGGCCCGCAATCCAGCCTGCGCGATCACTGGGCCCCGCCGCTGGGCGCAGTGGGCGGATTTCTACTGGGTATGCTTGGCCACATGTTCACAAGCACCTGATGCCTTTTTTGCATACGACCGGCGCCGGCGGCGTCCGTCTTAACGCGCTAGGGCGAAACCACTACCCTGTCGCGGCCGGCGGCCTTTGCAGCGTAGAGACCGCGGTCTGCCCGCTTCAGCACATCGTTGACGGTGTCATCCGATGACAGACACTCGGTGACACCGATGCTCGCACTCACGGGTATCTGTTGACCTGAATACTCGAAGGCCGTTGAACTCAAACTGGCGCGCAAACGCTCGCACATGCGCAATGCGGCGCTGCTTCCGGTATCTGGCAGCAGTATCGCAAACTCCTCGCCCCCCAGTCGGAACAGGTAATCCTCATTGCGCAGTTGCTGCTGGAGGAAATCACAAAATTTCATCAGCACCACATCGCCCGCGTCATGACCGTAGGTATCATTCACCGACTTGAAGAAGTCAATGTCTACGCAGGCAATCGCCAGGGGGGAGGCTTTACGGCGTGATTTCGAGAGCAGTTTATCACCGGTCGTCTCCAGCATGCGCCGATTGAACGCGCCAGTGAGGGGGTCGATCAACGACTCTCTGGCGATCACAAACAGATCCTGCACGATATCGCGCAACCCCTCGAGACAGCGTACCTGGTGCGCCGAGAGCTGCCGCGGTACGGTGTCAATAATGCAGAGGCTGCCGACACAGATATCGTCCTTCAGCATAATCGGTAGCCCCGCATAGAACCGGATACGCGGGGAACCAGTCACCAGCGGGTTATCTGCGAATCTTGCGTCCTCGAGAGTATCCTCGACGATCAGGGGTGCTGCACTGAAAACCAGGTGACCGCAGAAGGAGACCTCCCGACTGGTCTCATTGACGTCGAGGCCGACACTTGACTTGAACCACTGCCTGTCGCGATCAACGATCGAGACCAGGGCGATGGGGACTGCAAACAGCTCACAAGCCAGCTGCGTGATATGATCGTAGACGGTATCGCGAGGCGTATCGAGCAAATCGAGACTGTCGATAAACTCCAGCCTCTGCTTCTCGTTGTCTGGAAGCTGTGGCGTTAACATTTTTGCCTCCTTGACCTGAGTTGCCCGGAGTCAACGCGGTGGCAGCTGCTTGGACGCGGAAGAACAACAAAAATTCAGTTTTGTGGCACAGGAATCCGAGGATGCAGTTAGAGGACTGATGGGACTCCGTCCCGCACCGTCGACATTCGGGAGCGTAACAAAGAAAAGCAAAGGTGTGGAGTTTGGACTAAAGTGAGGCGCTGGCCCCAGCTATTTGAATTTGGGCCTATCCCTGCACTGCTACTTTGGCGGAACAAAGATATCCAGCGGCAGGATGGCGGTAACACCGACATTCGGCACATCGACCAGTTGCCCGATCCGCAGATCGACAGCCACACTCGCGATCATGTAGGCCTGCGTCCGATCGTAGTCATACTCGGACATGATGTATTCAATCATGGCGGCCAGCGCGTTGCGTGCCGCAAGGTTGACATCGCCCGACAGGTTGCCCAGGCCGGCGATTTTCGGCGAGTCGAGGTAGGCAAGGCCCGGCGGTACGCTTCCCTTTTCCTTCAGCGGAAAACCGGTCACGGCGTAAAAGCGCTCTGAGGGTATCCCCAGGACGGACGCGGGACCTTCATAGTGTGGGCCGTGTGAAAGGTCCGGCGCATCTTCGACCACACGAACGGTCACCGCCATCCTGCCGCCCATTTCTATCGCCGTGCCTGCGACCTCGCCGTCACCCTGGGCATAGTGGAAATCACCCACAGCCAGTCCGCACCCGTCAATGAAACACGGCAAATAAACGGTGGTGCCGGTGGTAATGTAACGAATATCCATATTCCCGCCGTGCTCCCGGGGCGGAACCGTTCTGAGGCACTCCGAGGGCTGGGTACCCTCAGCACCACACAGCGCATCCGGCTCGGCCTCGTCGGAATCCGGGTTCATCACCGCACCGCCTGACGCGAGCAGCTGCGTCTCTCGTGCCAGCACGTCGGCCAGCAGCGCCCGGCCGGGCAAGGTTGTCACGACGCCGGGGAAACTGGCATTTGGAATGCGCACGCCTGGCAGTGCATCGCTGACGGCGTAGTCATTGTTGATGCGCCAGACAATAAATCGCTGATCGGTACCAAACAAATCACTGGCAAAGCCGAATGGGCCGGCTTCGGTCCAACCAACGCCAGCTGGCTCGAGCGACCCGATAGTGACCGCAATCACGTCACCTGCCCTGGCGCCGTTGATCGCGACGGGTCCGGTCAGCGCGTGGACTATGCCGGTCCCGTCCCGGGGTTTGCCCTTTGCGCTAGAGAGCGTATCCGGGTCAAGCGTCAGGTCGAAGGCATCGCGCCTGAAAAATACGATACGCTCACCGGGGTCGACGTTGGCAACCATGGGAATTTCGGGATGGAGGCGATTGATACAGGCCGCGTCCTCAGCACAGCTTACACCAGGATTACCTACCGAAATCTCGGCTTCAGCTTCCCCGGCGACAGCTATCGTTAACAGCAGACCGCCAGCAAGGCAGTTGATTAATCCGAGTTTCATGCGCGCACTCCAAGAGTGTTGAATTGGTTGACCCGGGGAATCAGTCTAGTGCAGATTTTAGGGGTCTGACCCCTTTTTAGATCCCGTTCCCTTTGATTCGAGGATTTAAGGGGTCTGACCCCTTTTTATGGGGTCTGTTAACCAGCTTTATCCTCGGCCGAGCTCACTACCGGCTGGGGGTCGGTAACAGCCTGGAGCGCCAGTTCGGGCTCCGGCGCCTCCGGGGCCGTGGGGTGAATCTCTTCCTCTTTCTGGCGCTCCGCCTCCCTCTCTGACTCCCTCAGCAACATTTGCTCAATACGCTGGTTGAGAATTCTGTTTCTTTCCTCCTGGCGCAGCCACTCCTGGAACAGGTCCCGGTAAAGGGAAAAGGCCATCAGCACCATGAGCAGCATGAATGGAAACGCGGTGACAATGGACACGGTGCGCAGGCCGAGCAGGCCACCACTGAGCAGCAGGGCCGCCGCCATCCGCAGCTGCAGTGCGCCCCAGAGAATACGCACGAATCGCGTGGGAACCAGAATGCCCTTGGAGGTAAACATACCAAGCACGAAAGTCGCCGAGTCAGCCGAGGTAACCACGAACATGCACACCAGTAGAATAGCGGCTATCGCGGCATAATAGCCCCCCGGCAACTGATCCAGCAGTACGTAAAGACCCGCCGGCACTTCCTCGGCCACGGCATCGGCAATACCGGCATTGGCGAACAGCTCGAAGTGAATCGCGGAACCGCCGAAAGTCGAAAACCAGAGCATGCTCAGCGCCACCGGTACAATCATCACACCCATGACAAACTCGCGGATCGTGCGTCCACGTGAGATGCGGGCAATAAAGCTCCCCACGAACGGCGCCCAACTCAAACCCCATGCCCAGTAGAAAATTGTCCACTGCTGTACCCAGTGTTCACTGGAATATGGCGTAGTTACCAGGCTCATCTGTACGATATTCCCGAGGTACTCGCCAAAGGTTTGCGTCAGCTCACTGAAGATAAATGCGGTGGGGCCAAGCGAAAGCACAAACAGCAGCAAGCCTGCCGCCAAAATCATATTGGCGTTACTCAGGTACCGAATACCACGATTCAGTGGGGTCATGGCGGAGAGGATAAACAAGCAGCCGAGCCCAGCCATAATCATGAATTGCGGCGTCAGCCCGTAGCTAACGCCTGCAACCCGGGCCAAGCCACTATTGATCTGCAGAACACCCAGGCCAAGAGTGGTCGCCACACCAAATATGGTGGAGACCACCGCCAGGGTATCAATGGCCCAACCCCAGCCACGATCTACCCGGTCACCGAGCAGTGGGCGGAACGTTTCGCTGATCAGGCCATGACTGTTGTGGCGAAAGCGAACATAGGCAATCGCCAGCCCGACCACCGTGAAGTTGGCCCACTGATGCAGGCCCCAGTGGAAAAAGGCATACCGCATACCGGTCTGCGCTGCCTCTACGCTACGCGGGGTGCCGATGCCGAGCGGGGGTGAGTTGAAATGCATAATCGGTTCGGCAACACCCCAGAACACCAGCCCGACACCCATACCACCGGAGAAGATCATCGCCAGCCAGTTGCTGAAACTGAACTCCGGGGGCTCATCGTCCGGGCCCAGGCGAATATTGCCAAAGCGTGAGAAAGCCAGCCAGAGCACAAAGAGCACAAAGCTGCTGGTAACCAGGAGGTAAAGCCAGCCAAAGTTGTTGGCTGTTGCATCCAGCGCGGTCTGTGCCTGCTCCTGCACGAAGTCAGGGTTCCCGATGGCCGCAAAGAGAAACACACAGATAACCAGCAAAGACAGGCAGAAGACGTAACCCACATCCCCCAGTAGCCTGTTCTTCCAGTATCTTAGCTTTTCCATATCCGACTTTACCTCGTCACACACCACGATCCGCGAAGCGGTGATGTGGACAGGATATTGCCCCTTGCGCAATATTTCTGGCGATGGCTACTCGCTGCTATTCTTCGCTATCCATGCTTTGGCCACTTCAAGCTCATTGAATTCGAAAGCCGCTATTTCCGCGGCAACAAAGTGACTTGCCACGTTCTCCGCAAACGAACCAAGGTGTGAGTCCGTAACCAGGGCGACGTAAAGGATTTTTTTGTGGTGGTCCTTGATGAAAGACAGGTGTGACACCAGGCCGGCAAAAGAATCCCATCCGGGAAAATGCTCCGTAGCGATTATCAGCCCGTTCAGCTTTCCATATTGCGCAATATAAGGATCAATGACCTTGGTAGCGCTTGCAAAGTCAGCCTCAGTGAGCTTGCCCGCTGGCGTAAGAATGGCGATTCGATGACTCTCATCTATTTCTATACCTAGCATAACTGGCCTCCGTTTCCTGCCTGGCACCCAACAGATTAGCCTAGTATGTCGGTTACCGGTGCCGATCGCACCCACTGCTTCAAACGTCCGGCTGCCCCGGTTCCTGTCGATTGAGAAAGCTCAACACCAGCGTCTCAAAGGCCTGCTTGCACTCGATCATGGCCCAGTGGCCGCAGCGGGGGAAGGTGTGCAGTTCGCACAGGGGAATGAGGCGCATCGGCAGGAGCGCGGCATCCAGCGGTGTCACCCGGTCGTCGCGACCCCAGGTGAGCAGCGTGGGTGCCTGGATACTGGCCAGGTGCTCGATCGCCCGTGTGGGAAACTGTTCACGCATTGCGGCGATTTTGCCGATGCCCTGGGAGGAGTAGATCTGCCGTGTGGCGGCCAGGGTGTTGGGTTCCATGGCATGCTCCCAACGGGTGTCGATCAGCTCCGGGGTGATCAGGTCCTGATCGTAAACCATGGAGCGCAGCCAGGCTTCGAGCCGCTCCCGGCTGGGTGCCTCGGCGAAGGCGGTCAGAAGATTCACGCCCTCGGCGGGGAACGGCGTAAACAGGTTGAGCCCGATACCACCGATGCAGGTCAGGCTCCTGACCCGCTCGGGGTGCGCGGCGGCGATATGCGAACCCACCATGCCGCCCAGTGAATTGCCGATCACGTGGGTCACGGGCACATCCAGTGCGTCGAGGAACTCTACGCAGGCCTTCACTGATCCGGCGATGGGGTCACCCTCCAGCGGCTGGCTGCCACCGTAGCCGGGCAAGTCCACCACCAGGCAACGGAAGCTCGCGGAGAACCAGGCCAGGTTACCGGAGAAATTGGCCCAGCCACTTACCCCGGGGCCGGAACCGTGAATCATCAGCAGGCAGGGGCCGCTGCCCACTTCATGGTAGCTCAGGGTGCCATGGGACAACTCAACACTACGCCGGGTGGTCTGGTAATCAATGTTCATGGTGGATCCTTTTCGGGTTCAGCCAGACGTGGAGCTTAAACCAGGCGAGGTGAGGGGCCAACCGCCGCTCTCGGCGACGGCCCCCGCCAATACATGGGCAGTCGGCCCACCCGGCGAAGTTCAGGTGGCGCCGGGGGCCGGCTTGGATTACGGTGAGACTTTGCTAATCTCGCTGACCCGCCGCCTGCAGAGCCGGCTGCGGACCAGTAAACCAGTGTCGTAATTCCACGAGGATTCCAATGAGTGACTCGACAGACTCCAGCGGCCTGCTGCGCTCCGCGGGCGAAAACGTTGGCGGCTTTCTCGCGGGCATACCGCCGGCAATCGGCGAATTTTTCAGCGGCGTCGGCGCGGGCGCCGGTGTCCATGGCTTTTGGGACTGGACGGCCCTCATCATCGGTATAGCACTGCTGGTTTCCTCCGCTCAGGGATTCCGGCGGGGGCGGATTGTCGGGCCGGTGTTGCGCGGGTTTATCGGCCTGGCAGCGATGGGCTGGGCGGTAGTCTGAACAACTGAAGTGAAGGATCCTACAGGGGCTGGAGGCAGCATGCAGGTGGAAGCGGACTAGGCCGCTTTCGCCTGAATAGGCGGCCAACCCAATGCGGGATATACTCTTTGCCAGCACAATTATTTGCAGGACAGTGAAATGGCATTGAAAATTATCGGCGCAGGTTTCGGTCGCACCGGCACCATGTCACTGAAAGCGGCGCTGGAGCAAATGGGTTACCCCTGTTATCACATGGTGGAGTGCTTTCCCAAAGGGCCCGAGCACTGGAAACTCTGGGAAAAGGTCGGACACGACGCACCCGATTGGGATGCGATTTTCGACGGCTTTACAGCAACAGTCGATTTTCCTGCCTGCACCAGTTATGCCCCACTGGCCGAGCATTACCCTGATGCCAAAGTCGTGCTTACCGTGCGTGATCCGGAGAAATGGTTTACTTCAGTTCAAAGCACGATCTTCGACAAAGAATGGATAGAGTTCCTGCCCGGCACCGACGCGGGTGCTTACATGAAGGCGACGATCAACGACTACTTCGGTGGTCGGATGCATGATCATGATCACCTTATCCGGCGGTTCAATGAACATGTTGCCGACGTCAGAGCAAACATAGACCCCGAACGGCTGCTCGTTTTCGAAGTGGCAGATGGTTGGCAGCCACTCTGCGAATTCCTGGAACTGCCCGTCCCAGGAGGTGCGTTCCCGCACATCAATGATACCGAGGCGGTACAAGGCATTATCAGAACCATTATGGAAAAAGGGTTCCAAGCTGCGCTTGGCTACAAGGGTTAGCAGAGTTAGAACTTTGATTTTGTTATGAGCTGCTATCGTCTGGGAATATTTTTGTGGAGAAGCGTATGAAATTTACCGGCGGATGTTATTGCGGACAGGTTCGATATGAGGCAAACGGCGACCCTCTCATGCGTGGGCAATGCCACTGCCGCGAATGCCAGTATATATCGGGCGGTTCCGCCAATGTGATTATTGCTATGCCCAGAAGCGGCTTTCACTATACCAGCGGTGAACCGAAGACGTTTCAGCGCAGCGACCTCGAAAATGGCGTGGTACGCGAATTCTGTGGGAACTGTGGTACCTCGCTGACCAGCAATCCGCCTGGTGTGGCCGAAATGGTAATCATTAAGGTAGGCACTATGGATGACCCCACTGAATTTGGCGAACCAGAAATGGCTTTCTACTGTGTCGATAAGCAAAAATTCCATTACCTGCCTGAGGGTATCACCACCTTCGACCGGTTTCCCGGCTAGCACCGACCATATTCGGATGGTGTGGCACATCAGGGAGGAAACTCCAGATACACTCGACGACGCTGCCATACTCGACCTTTGCGCGCGACTCAATTGAGTGGCTTCCTTGTTTTTAGGTGAATGTTTTGCAATGCCGCTATGTGTTACCTAAATCAAGCTGCTGTCGTCGGCTTCCAGGCGAAAGCGGATCGCCGCCCTCCCGAGCTTTCTCACATAAACAGGCCTGGCCGCTGAGTGTTCGGACATGGGGCGTCCGGTAGCGGCCACTAGTTGGTCACTGGTTTTGGTTTTCAGGGTTTTGTAGACTTTCAGGGAGAAAAAGCTTGTAACTTATTGTTCTAATTAACTATTTGGTCCACCCGGCAGGAGTCGAACCTGCGACCTTGGCCTTAGGAGGGTGATTTTTACCCCTTTTGCATCAATCACTTATAACCATATATTATTGATTTAAATAGATTTTTTCTTCGCGTTTGTTCGTAGTTCCTCGCGTTTATGTTACTTTAATGGTTACGGATTGGTTACGTTTTTTGCGTAACCCCAGCCAAGAGGGAGCCACGATGGCTAGGGCGAAGAAGCAAGCGAGCATCACCAGCATTACCGATGATGCCGCGCACGACCTACTGAATAAGGACAAGGACAGCAGCCTTTTCTGCAAGCAGATACCCGGCTTCCACCTGTTCAAGCGCGAGAGGGGCTGCGCCTGGCGCTACCGGTACACGAATGCAGAAGGCAAGCGCAAGGTCCACACCTTCGGCAAGTACCCCGGCATGATCCCTAACGAGGCCGCGGCAATCGCCCTGGAGTGGTATCAGGAGGACGCCGATCCGCAAGCCGAAAAGGCGGCCCGCCGCCAAGAGCGCCAGCAGGCCTTCACGGACAGCAACCGACGGGTGCTGCGCACCTACCTGGAGGGCGACTACAGTCGCCACATGGAGACCTGGAAGCCTCGCAACGCCAGCGACAACAAGCTGCGATTCAAGAATCGGTTTCCCGAGTTTCTCGACCGGGACATGACCAGCCTGTCTAAGCACGATATCAACGAATGGCAGACACGCATGGAAAAACGCGGCCTCGCTCACTCCAGTGTCAGACGCTCTTACGCGGCGCTAAAGGCCCTTCTGAATCAAGCTGTGTCCGATGACCTGATAGACGCTAACCCGCTGGCAGGGCACCGCCTGAGAGGCGCGCCACACACCGAGCAGGAGCGCCAGAAAGTAGACCCCGAGAAGCAGCAGCGCCGATTGCTGACCGCCAAGGAGATGCAGGGCATTCTTACCGGGTTGGATCTGTTCGCGGAGGAAGTCCGGGAGCAGCGCCGGAACAGCCGCAAGCATGGCAAGCCGAACCTGCCCGATCTAGACGCGGTGGCTTATCCGCACTGGTTTATTCCCTTCTGTAACCTCGCGTTGGCCACTGGCTGGCGCCCGGGTGATCTCTACACCCTGGAGTGGGGGCATGTGGATCTGAAATTTAAGAAGCGGCTATACAAGGAAGCGGAGAAGTCGCGCGCGCTAGCAGCTCGAAGAAACAGGCACGCTACCGTATTGGATACCCCCCTCCCCCAATCAACGCTGGACATGCTCAAGAAGTGGCACCACCAGCAAGGCAAGCCCGACACAGGTTTAGTATTCCCCTCCCCTCGCACAGGAGGGCAGCTAGACGCACAGGCCCACCGTAAGCCCTGGGAGAGCGTGAAGGAACACGGCAAGCTGCCCGAGGAACTTGTCTTCTATTCCCTGAGGCACCATGCAATAAGCGCAATGGTAGCCGCGGGGGTTCCCCTTCTGACTGTGGCCCGGTTGGTAGGCCACCGCGATACAGCGATGATCGAGAAACACTATGGCCATTTGTCCCCGGCCAGCGCCGGCCAGGCAATGGATATTGTTGCTGCGACGATACGGCAAACCGTCACCGGGGGGCGGGCCGCAATATGAGTAGCAAACCAGTACCAGATTTTAGGCCATTTACGAAAGAAGAGTGGATCGCTGAGACAGCGCGGCACATTCTTGCCAAGCTAGAACGATCCGAGCAGGTATTTTCTGATCAGGACCATAACGTCCACAAAGATGCCCTGGAGACCATCGGCAGCAACCTGGAGCGGGCCCGAGCCGAATCTATTGACCTGCAGTTGCGTGCTCTACCCGACCTTGCCTTAGAGCTCAACTCGAAGGCGGATCGAGCCGGAGCAAACGAAAGTCTACTGCGTCAACTGTACGATCAGATTGCCGGTGCACTTGCTACCGTGGAAGTTATCCGGTCTGATATGAGGGTCCATCGAAACCACGCGAAGCCCGACCGATATTTAGCCGCGCGAGCTGCCGTCACTCTGGTCCACTCCGTATTTATACAACCGCCAGGCCCTGCCGCAGTTACAAAGCTTGTCGAAGAAGTGCTCAACTGTCCCGACCTTTCCGACGCGAAAATCTCTATGCCGTCGAAGGCCACCATCGAAAACTGGGTGCGCTCTCTAAATACAAACGCCTAATTTACTGCTTATTTTTTTCCTGGACTGATTAGGCGCTAAATTCTCGCCTTCAATTTAACCTCGTTTCAACGGTGAAGAAACGAGGTGTTTATCGTGACAAGGCGAGCAACAACAGAAACCAGCTTTATGCGGCCCAAGGTGGCGGGACCCTACCTGGGTTTCGGCCAAACCAAGCTACACCAGCTCCACGAAACAGACCCCACGTTTCCTCGCAAGATACGCCTGTCGAAGAGGTGTGTCGGTTGGCGTAAAGCTGACCTGGACGAGTGGCTAGCCCGTAAAGCCGCAGAGGCTCGCGGGGAGGCCACTGCATGACCTTCCCTGAACGCTCCTCTGTCGGCTCAGTGCGCACCGGATGCACCAGCGCCAGGGCGCTATGTGAACAGGCATAAACGAAAAAGCCCGGCACGGGACCGGGCAGACTTGGGGAAGTCGAGACCATGATACTACGAAACGATGTGACGCGGGAGGCTTTGGGGCGCTGGCCGGAGATACACCAGGCCGCTGGAATCCCGCCCGAATACCTCAGATTGAAGAAGGGCCAGCCCTGCCCCGCTTGTGGTGGCACTGATCGGTACCACTACAGCGACCGAGAGGGCCGGGGCACATATCTGTGCCGCAAGTGTGGCGGGGGTGATGGCTTCAGCCTGCTGATGAAATACCACGGCTGGGACTTCGCCAGGGCCGCAGATGAGGTGCGGCTGGTGCTGGGGATAGACAAAAACCTCTGCCGCTCCGAGCTTACCTCTACCGAGCAAGCCGAGCACCTGGCGAAGCGCAAGGAGCTGTGGGAGGCGAGGGAACAAAAAGCGGCGCAAGTTGCACCGAAATTAAAAACCGAGTCTAACCCAAAGGGTGCCGGGCGGTCTGATGGCTTCGCGTCTGACACAGCCAAGTCTACAGGCCGCGACAAGTCCACCATCAACCGCGCATTAAAGCGCGCCAACGAAGTCTGTCAGGAGGCGCGCGCCCCGACCTACCCCAAGGCCATGCAAATCTGGAATGCCGCCACCTGGACGGATGAATACACCGCCTCGCACCCCTACGCCATCCGCAAAGGCATTACACACGCCGCAGGAGCCGCCAGGGGCACCGCCACCGGCAAACTGATAGGCCAGGACGCCGATTGCATTGTGGTGCCCATGCGGACGCTGGAAGGCGAGTTAACGGGGGTGGAGTGCATCAACCTCGAGGGGGTTAAGCAGACTTTCGGGAACAAGGGCGTTTTGATTCTCGGCAATGACCTGGACCCAACATTACCCCAGCTTGTGGTGGAGGGCTGGGCGACAGCCGTGGCGATCCTGAACCTCTACCGCTGGAATGCTTGCGTATACGCCTGTTTCGGCAAGGGCATGTTATCCAAGCTGGCCGCAGAGGTGGCGAGCAAGTATCCCGAGCGCCAGGTGATTATCGCGGGGGAATCCGATGCCTGATTATCCCCCCAACGTGAAAGTCATTGCGCAGCCAGTGACGCCAGAGGGCAACGACGCTGCCGACTGGCAAGACAATCCCGAGGCCGTGGAGACCTTCAAGGCCAGTATTGAAGCTGCCACACAACCACTAAATGCCGACGACCTGATAGGCAAACTGTTGGGAGGGCTGACCGTGAGCGAAGCAGACGCCGAAAAATTCTGTGACCCCGACTGGGTTTACGAAAACTTGATTATCGAGGGGCACATTACGGTTATTGCGGCACAACCCAACGGCGGCAAGACAACCCTGCTGTGGAACCTTTCGCCTGTGATGGTGCAGCGTGGCTACCAGGTGACGTACATCAACAGCGACATATCCGGCAGCGATGCGAAGTCATTGATACCGCAATCGCGGGACTGGGGTATTGAACTGTTACTGCCCGACATGGGCCAGGCCCTGGGCATGGGTTACGTGGTCAGTGCCCTGCAGGAGATGGCGCAGGCGGGGGTGAGATTCGACAAGCGCGTTTTTATCTTCGACACGCTCAAGAAGATGACCCCGCCCAATGACAAAGGCGCAACCCGCGAGCTATTCAAGACGCTGCGGGCGCTGAGTGCTCAGGGCATGACGCTGGTGCTATTGGCGCATACGCTGAAATACCCGGGCGACGATGGCCTGCCGGTATTCGAGGGCGTGGGCGACATTAAGTCAGACGCGGATAATCTCCTGTATCTCATTCCAGCCGATGACCCCGGCGGCAAGATTATCTCAACCTACCCGGACAAGGTGCGCGGCCAGTTTGAGCGCGTATCTTTTCGGATTAACGCTGACCGCACCGTGACCCCGTTGCGGGCGCATATCGACCTGAAGGCTAGGAAGGCCGCAGAGGCGGCTTACGAGAGCGACCGGGAGGAAATCGAGGAGATACACGAAGCGCTACGCCAGGGGGCGCTGGTGCAGTCTGACGTTGTTAAAGCGGTGAGCATGGGCCGCAACAAGGCGCTGAAGCTACTGCGCCGCTACCGTGGCAAGCAATGGCGGGAGGATACCAAGGACAACAATTCAAAGTGGTATCAATCACTGCCGCCTGCCCAGCGACACCCGGAAAACCTAAACAACCCCATGCCCCCCCAAACAACCGGACAACCCAAACAACCGGGCGAGCCGGAGGCCGAAAATTGGGGGTATAAGGCATGACCCGCACCCATGAAACCCACGCCCCCACTGGGCTGTACCCCTTTTCCTACTTATTTAGGTTTACCTACCTGTCCCCCTGTTTAGGGGGGCATCCGGTGTCCCTGCCTCTGGCCTGTTTTCTTGGCAGAGCTGGAGTCAAGGCACGCAGTGTAACGGCTGGTATGCAAGCGCCGCGATGACATATGAGGCGTAATACATATGATACTTAAAAACTGGCAGGCCCGGCTGGCACTGTACAGAACAAACTGGCCTGTAAATCACATAGAAGCTGACGCGTATTTCCCCGATCGCTCGCAGCACTACTGCCACAGCTGCGGGTCAGTGGAAATTACTCATGTCGAGTTTGATTGCGAGCATGTTTGGAAAACAAAGCAGTACCGGGCACAGCGACTCTTGTGCGCGCCATGCAATGAGCGGGCAACAAAGGATCGCCGCAATAAGATGTTGCGCGAAATCCGCGAGGATGACCGCAAGAATACAAGCTGCGCCCAATGTGACATTAACTTCGACCCCACACGAAAGGATGCCAAATACTGCTCAACCGCCTGCAGAGTGAAGGCATACCGCAAACGCAAAGCCGGAGTGGTGGACCCGTGAGGCTGGTCCTGACATGCGACCGCCACCGAATATCGTCGGGGGTGTTTTTCGACCGCCAGTATGCCGAGCGGGCAAAGGCCATGCTCGAGGATGAATTCCCCGGCACCACCTGGACGATTAACACACTGGCTGCGGGCTTCCGTCCTGAAGGCTTCCGGCACCTGGGCGAGCATGGCGTGCGCAAGGAGATGGTCAGAATGTGCAGGCAGGACTGTGGAGCCGGTTGAACTCGCGCAGTCAATCGCCAGGGGGGAGCCTGACCCCGAGGCGCTTGACCACCTGGCGGAAGCACTGCGCCGCTACTTCGAAAACGGCGGTAGCCTGGAAGCACACCTTGGTTTGACGGTCGCCCGGCGAAAGAAATTTCGGAATGAGGCTTTGCTACGCGCCGCGAATACTCTGGCGGAGGGGCGAGAAGTTAACGCCTGGCAGTTGGCGGGAGAAATGGCACACGCCCTCAACAGATTTGACCGGCTGCGAAACCGTTTCAATCGAGAGGCGCTTGGCGCGCTGGATCGCGCCTTATTTGACGCGCGAAACGCCGGGTGCGCCCAGCTGAGCTCCAGAAAAGCCCTCGCTTCACTGCTCATGGAAAACTTTTGAAATTTTTTCCACGGTCGCCGTGTTGCAATGGGAACAAATCCACAAACGGGCTCCACCGATGAAATACACTGAGTTTGTCGCCATTCAAAAAGACCGATTCCTCCTCGCTGCAGGCATGACGCCAAAATCAGACTGCCATCCGCTGGCTGTGGCCGCCAATAACGGCCAATGGAATCAGCAGATGCATTGGGAGACTGCCGAAGCCGCTCAGGCTGAGCCGCTAATCCGGATCGCGTTTGCCCTCGGTGCTCAACACCTGATTGATCGCGGCAACACCGCCGCTCTCGAAAACATCAATCGAGTGGTTGCCCAGGGCCTCACCACGAGCGACTTCAGTAGCCATCTTGGCGAAATCATGCGCGTGTCCGCTGTGGAGGGACTCTCCCAGCGCCGTGATGAGGTAAAGATCGCGGGGGTGATCCCGGCCCCGAACTTCAAGCCCCAGAATGTGGGCGCCTTGGGCATAGATATCGACTTGGAGAGGCACAACGAGGGCGCCGAGCCTACGTCACCCCAGCCGGTAGCGATCCACGACCAGCCGGGAATTTCAGGCAAGGTCGACGTCTACAGCCGCCAGTTTCTAATCACGCTGCAGGCCCTCCACGCCGATGCCTCCCGCAAGATTGTCGACACAGCCCGCAACGCTGGCGCAGCTGCTGGGAGGCTGCGGGCTCAATTGGTCTACGGTTTATTGGAATCGAATGCGACCCTGGGCGATGGCGGGCAAATGTTCCACAGCGACTACGGCAATTTGTTGACCGGCGCCGCCCTGAGCCTGGAAAGTATCCAAGAAATGGACTCGGCACTCTGCCGCATTGAAACCACGGCAGGCAATCCGGTGGCCACCAAAGCCAAGTACCTGGCGGTTGCGCCTGAGCAGCGCGTAGCCGCTGTGAATATCCTTCACAACGCCGGCCTCAGTGACATTGAGGTGGTCCCCAGTCCGGAGCTGGCAGACGCCGGTAACTACTACCTGTGCGCGGATCCTGCGATCAATCCGCCGGTTGCCCTGATGCACCTCGAAGGCCGAGAGGATGGACTTGCTATGATCCCGGGGGAGCGTAAGCGCGAATTCGGCAGCCGGGGGGTGGCCCTTGATCTGGTCTATGACGTCGGCGTGGTTCCCGTGTCCCGACTGGGTGTCGTGCGGAGGCCTTCGGCATGATCAAGGAATACCAAAAAGGGCAAAGGCTGCTCGATAAGTCTCTGGCGGAATTGGATCGCCTCCTGGATGCGTTGGAACAGGCCCGCACTGGGGGTGATACTGAAAAGGTGCCGAGCCTGCTTAGGGCGGCCCGGATCGCAATGGAGACGGCCGAGGATCAATTCGAGGCGTTGGAGGGCATCCGGCGCCGGTACTGGACCAAGCGAGCGCAAGAGGCCACGAAGCGCTTAGTGGAGGTGGCTTCGCCTTTGGTTGAGGAAGTCACCTATTGCTGGCGAGCCACGGGGGTTGCCTCATTGCAAAGGACACCGGTTGGTGTGGTTAAGGAGCTTCTAGACGCGCGCAGCGGCAGTCACGAAGAAACGGACGGACCCATCCCAGCAGATCCACCCGGGCTGCCCGAGGCCCTCATGCGCGCCGACCGCGACGCCTGTTTCAACATGGTGGCCCGCCAGCGTCTGGCGATGGCCTCCAGTGAAATCTCCCGAGAAGGGAGCAATCGTTAACTAGGTGTGGGGGCTTCTCTTCTCGCTTTGCCCCCACATCGACCGGGCGCAGTTTCGATGGTGAGCTGCGCGGGAGTCCTCCGGTCGCCGCTGCTCGCGGCGTGACGGACTCATTTATCAGCTCTCGCGCGGGTCCTCCCGAGACAAAGCGCCATACGGGTGCGGAGATTCGCGTAAATCGACAGTTTTTTGGGGCCCCTGGGCTGGTGGTGGATGCCTTGAGCGAGCGAGGACATGGAAAAGCCTGACAAAGACATTCCGGAATGGCGGCTCGCCAATAAAGCGCAGGCGGCCGAGTTCTGCCAGGTCAATGCAAAAACGATTGATTCCTGGATCCGACGCGGAGCTCCGGTAGTCACGCGCGGGGGCCTCGGAAAGGCCTGGAAAATCGATCTTCTACGATTGGCCGAATGGCGCTTCGGCCCAGGTGAGGAGCTAGCAGTTGACCCTGACCCGGGACACTTGATCCCAACAGACCGCAGGGCCTGGTACGAATCCGAGGTCCGCCGCCGCCAGCTGAATGATTCGGACCAGCGACTAGTTCCACGCCGAAACCTGGAAACCATCTTGCCCCGCGCCGAGGCACTGATCGGCGAGCACCTGGAGGCGATGCGGGAATTGGTGGAGAGCCACCTTACGACAGAGGATGCTCAAGTTGCCGCCGACACATTCGCCGAGCTACGGAGTGCCCTTAATGAGCGCTTGGGGGAGCTGGCTACTTCTGACGGTCCAATTGACAGCCGCGACAGATATTGACCCCGACGGGGTGATGCCTGAATTTCACGCCACTAAAAATCAAGCATCTGTAATTATCGCCCAAGCAACAAACACCATAGCCGCGATCAGCACCGATCCCACAACTAGGTCTGCTACATCGAGCGATGAGAGAAAATCTAAGAATTTTCTAATACCTACAAGAAAACCTATCACCAAAAAATAAATAACGATAAGGCCGAAGATCGCTAGAATTATGCCTAGCGCAATCTGAACTGCTAAAGCCATGCCACCTAAACCTCTATCCCTGAGGATTCTTTGACTCCTATTGTCACTGGCCTGATCGTGTAGTGCGCCAGCATATACCCGGCGAATCCTCCAACCAACAGGGCGAATAGTACGCCTGACCAGAATACCCTGCGCCTCGCGTCTCGAATTTCCGCCACTATGTTCTGAGCGTCGCTCACTGAGGCACCATGTTCACCTGTTCCCATCTGGGAGTACGACAGGAACTGTAAACTGAATTCGTGAATGCTTTTCGATAGATTCGCTGGAACTGACTGAGCCCCCGATTGATAAAGCTGCAACGCTGATGGCGCCCCCGCCTTTCGCCCCTTCGCCCTCAGAGGCCACTACCGCAACGTCAAAAGAGAACTTCAGTATAGGGCGGCCGGTATAATCCCCGATTAGCGCGTCACCCTTCATTTCTCCAACATTCCTGGGAACGGGGTTTATGACAGCACCACAGTCTTTTACGGCTTCTTGTGCCTCGCGTACCCCATTCACTATCTGTTGCAAGCCTGTTGACACGAATTTCTGCAGTTCCATTTTCCGACCCTTCATTTAGTTGAGTTTTCTCAGAATAGCGCCCCCGCCGATCCTACGCTATATTAATCACGTGCCAGCAAAATCTGGCACCCGGATTGAGACCCGGAACCATCACAGGCGCACTCAGAAGCGCCCCGGCGCTTTTTTTGTGCTCGCGTTTGGCGGCTGGTGGGCCACCTTCGGGTGGGCCGGCCCTGTGACCGGTAGTCTCAACCCGCCAGTCGCCTCTTCCTGGATTGAGACCCGGGGCGAGGCGTAAGCCCAACCAATCACAGGAGGCCTCACCATGGCCAAGCTTCACACATCTATCGCATCTGGAACCAGGCTCACCAGAGAAGGCCGCGCCGCAATTGAAAGGCGACGCTGCCAACGAGATCCAGCATCAACGCCCCCGGAAGATTCGGTCCCATTGCCGACAACTGTCCCGCGCCGACCTGCAGCACTGACGGTGCCACCAGCTGGTAGCAATCCACGAATGCTGCCGTGTAATCTGGGACAACGCATCGGCCTCTGGGGGGTTTTGGGACTATGAAAAGCATGATTCCTGTCAATAAGTCGCCGTATTCGGTATTCCTGGTTACAGGCTTTCAAGAGGACGAGGACAAGCTAACCGCGGAGAACCTTGGGCCGGTGTTCGGGTTCGACGCTGAAACGCATAGCTTTGTCTCTCCTGGCTTGACGTTAGAAATGAGTCAGCGGCTACCGAACTACTACCTACAGCTGGGGAACCATTGTTTTCCGAAGTGGAATGGCTTTAAGAGCATTTGGAAGAGCAAGCTGAAGTCCAGCTACGAGGCGTTTCTTCGGGGAGATCCTGAAAGTGACGCGATGACCTCGATCAAAGTGGCAACGGCAGGGCCGGGTGCGCATCGCGATTAGGATTGCCGCTCCACCACCCTGGGCGCCCGCTCAGGGTGGGCTGGTAAATCACCCGGCCGCGTGCCGGGTTTTTTGTGGTTACGGATTGGTTACGTTTTCTGGTTATAAGAAATTTTTCGGAATCTTCTTTGCTTGGCGATCTTATAAGCTACTGTTTTTATAGGATATTTGGTCCACCCGGCAGGAGTCGAACCTGCGACCTTGGCCTTAGGAGGGCCCTGCTCTATCCAACTGAGCTACGGGCGGACAGTCGGGCAAATCGTGCAGGCGCATTATGGGGAGAGAGGTTGGCCATCGCAACCCCCGGGGGCGGTCGAGACCCGCAGGCGACGGGGAGACCTTGCAACTTTGGCGACAACAGCTACATCTGTTGCAGCAATGAACTCCCGGGCCCGCCCGCTGCCTAAGCCCTGGTAAGCGTTGCGACTGCGGGGCATCCCGCCAGGAGAAATGCCATGTCCACGACCGCCCATGCGCCATTGGCCTACGAGGTCCACCGGATACCGCTTACCCGCCCTTTTGTCTGGCTGGGCAGGGGCTGGGATGACCTGATGCATCACCGCGGCGCAAGCCTCGCCTGGGGCTGGCTGGTTTCCGCCCTGGGCGCACTGGTATTGGCCTACGAGCGACACCCCTACTTTATCGCTGCCATGACTTCGGGCTTCCTGCTGCTCGGCCCGGTGATCACCGCCGGCGTCTGTGAGCTGTCCCGCTGCCGCGACAGCGGTGATCCCGCGACCTTCGAATCCTCGCTGCGGCCCCTGCGCCGCAATCACGATGGCCTGCTGGACTTCGCCCAGATACTGCTGCTCATTTCCCTGGTCTGGTTTGCGACCTCCGCCGGCATCCTTTTCTGGGCCGTGGGAGAGATTGCTCCCCCCATCAGCTCCTCTGTCTGGGGAGATATCCTGCGCCAACTGAGCCCCACCCAGGTCGCCCTTTACCTGGGTAGCGGCGGCATCCTCGCGGCAATCGTGTTCGTGCTGTCGGTCGTGAGCGTGCCCATGATCATTGATCGCCATGTGGAGGCCAGCACGGCAATGCGCACCAGTATCAAGGCCACCTTATGCGACCTGCCGGCGATGATCGTCTGGGCCGCGCTGGTGGTATTGCTGGTCGCCGCCGGCTTCGCCACCTGGCTGCTCGCCATGGTGGTTATCTTTCCCCTCCTGGGCCACGCCACCTGGCACGCCTATCGCGATCTGGTGAAGTAGGCCTCCGGAGTGGGTTGGTCGGCCGGATGCGCCGTGATTTCGGGTCGGACGGCGCGGACGCCTTTATTGACCAGGATTCTGGGAAGGCGGGAGCTTGCGTATCGTCAGCAGCAGGGCCCCCACTTGTACTCCGAACTTGCTCATGATGGACTCGTTAATCAGCACATCCGGTGACACAAGGTACATGCGGTCATCGATACGCAGGTCAATCGAATCCTCCCGCCACGGGACCCGTAGCACATAATCCAGGAACATGGCGTTGCCGGCAATCCTGGCCCGGCCCTCGCCCACGACATCGCCGGCAGTGCCGATGTATCCGCCCTCGGGGTGGGGTCGCAGGGTCCAGACACGGCGATCCTCCTCACCGTCATCAAACAGGAAATCCTCTTCCAGGGTGCCAACGCCGTCTTCCCAGTAGGCCTTGATATCTGCGGTGAAATGGCGGATGACCTTGCCGCCGCGATCCTTGACCACCCCCTGGGCAACGAGGTCACCGTTGAAGAACTCCGTGGGGTCGAGAGCCGGCTTGTTACCCGCGTAGTCCTGCACGCTCACGCTGGAGCAACCCGCGAGAATAAAGCACATGGAAATGAGTAGTGCTGTGAGGGTGCGCATACCTTGTCTCTTGTTTGGCTTGAGATTCAGGCTTGTTACGCGCGTCAAACGACAGGAGATCAGCGCGACCGAAAGGGCCGCGCCGGGGATGATGTCAGAGTTTGCCTAGAGCGAAAGGCTGACGCCGACGAGCCGGGTACAGGCCTGGCTTTCGAGGAAACTGCGCAGGCGCTGGTTGATAACCGCGGCATCTGCTTCGGGCAGGCCGAACATGAGGCCGTCGAAATAGCCCAGGGCCTTGGCGTAAACCACGTCACTCTGGCTGGCGTCGTAGTCCTCCAGCACTTCGTTGGTCAGGCTGGCAAAGTCCTCATCGCTCAGGTAACCCAGAGACTCCTGCGCCAGGACACAGGTGAGCTGCTTGGCCGCGGCAAAGTCCTCCGGGCCGAGGGCCAGGGCGCGTGCCTGGCTTGCCAGCAGCAGGCAGGCGATGAACAGGAGTGGTTGCAGTACTCGTAACATATTTCGGCTCAAATCAGATCAAGGGGCCGGGGTCGGCCTCAGCTGCTGCGCAGAATACAAAAGCTTGATGACAGTAATATGACATCGAGATGAAATATTGCACTGCCCGCCGGTGGCCCACATCGCCCCCCTGCCCTAAACTGGCATTCAACCTTTATTCGGGAGAGACGCCATGCCCTATCGGGTCATTGTCTGGGGCACCGGCAATGTCGGTCGCCCCGCCCTGCGGGCGGTGCTCAGCCACCGTGATCTGAGCCTTGCCGGGGTAGTGGTGAATAACCCGAACAAGATTGGCGCAGATGCGGGTTCGCTGGCAGGCGTGGCAGACACCGGCATCAGGGCCACCAGCGACTGGCAGGCCCTGCTGGCGGCGGGTGCCGATGCTGTAGTGTATTGCGCTACCGCTGACATCCGGCCCGAAGAGGCGCAGGCGGAATTACTGGCTTGCCTGGAGGCGGGCTGCAATGTTGTATCCCCGGCCTTTTACAGCCTGCTCGACCCCCGGGCGCCGGCCGACGCCCTGAGCAACTCGGTCAGCGCTGCCTGCGATGCTTCCGGAGCGTCCCTGCTGGTGTCCGGCATTGACCCGGGCTGGGCCATGGACATGCTACCTCTGGCGGTCAGCGGCACCAGCTCGGCGATCACCGAGATTCGCAGCCGGGAAATCTTCAACTATGCCCTGTACGACCAACCGGAGGTGGTCAGAGAGGTCATCGGCTTCGGTGGCGACCTCGGCCAGACCCCGCTGATGCTGCACGATTTTGCGATCGAGATGGTCTGGGCGCCAATGATTCGCCTGGTGGCCCGGGGACTCGGTCAGTCCCTGGGGGAGCTGGCGGTAGAGGTAGAGCGGCGGCCCCTGGAACAGGACGTCGAGGTACCCGGCATGGGTCTGTTCCAGGCCGGCACCCAGGGCGCTTTTCGCTTCGAAATCAGTGGCGTCGGAGAAAGCGGCACGCGTTTCGCCCTGGAGCACGTCACCCGGATCGACGACAACTGCGCCCCGGACTGGCCCTACCCCGGCAGCGGGCGAGGCTGTCACCAGGTGATCGTAAGCGGCAATCCGACGGTACATATCGAGCTGCACGCCGAGGACCGGTTTGAGCCCGGCGCCGCCGGCGGTGGCAACGCCTCGGCTGCGAGCTGGCTGGTCAACGCCATCCCCGCGGTCTGCGCCGCAGCGCCGGGGGCTCTCAGCCTGCTCGACCTGCCGCGGATTGACGGAGCCGGACAGCTGGCTGCCACCTAGCGGGGGCTGACCTACCTCCGCTTGGCGATGTAGGCCATAAATTCCTCGGTGTTGGCCTCCTGGTCGGCGTCGATCTTGCGGGCAATATCGGTATCCGCCATCAGCTTGTCCCAGTCCTTCAGGCCAGGCACGGCCTCGAACACGTTCCAGTCCAGCTGTGAAGGCCCGACCATCTTGGGAATCGCCAGCGCATAGCGCAGGAAGATATCTGCCGCGGTCACCGCGTCGCCAGCCAGGTAGGGTGAGAGTGTCGCCAGCTCACGCAGTCCGGCCACGCCGCGATCCAGGGTCCCGCGCACTTCCTCTTTGGTCTGCGCAGGTATCTCGATATTGCCCAGCACCGCCGGTAACAGCCGCCGTGCAGGCAGTTCCAGGTAGAGTTCGGTGAACTTGATCAGCCGGCGTATCTTGGCGCGCTCTTCGGGCGAGGCAGGGTACAGCGCCGGCTCCGGGTAGGCGTCTTCGAGGTAATCCAGCAGTACCGTGCTCTCGGACAGCGCGGTGCCATCCTCGGTGGTCAGCGCCGGCACCTTGCCCGTCGGGTTGACGGCCATCAGCTCTGGCATGCCCGGGTAAACGATGTGCTCGGCAAAATCCAGGCCCTTGTGCATCAGGGCGTGTTTGACGATGTTGTGATAATTGCTGTACGGGAAACCGTGAAGCGTGATCATGTTGTTGTTCTCCTGCGGGTTGGGGGTGACAGTATAGGCCATGGTGCCGGGTTGCTGGCGGTATTTAACTTGATATCGACTGGGGAGTTAATCGTAGCGGCTCGCTACCGGCATGAGCTCGATATCGATTGTGGAGTTACTCGTCCGGCTCGCTGCCGGCATTTGGCTTGATATCGATTTGGGAGTTAATCGTACCGGCTCGCTAACGGCTTCCTGCCTCTCGCGAGCTACCGCCTTCGCGGCCCGGTACATCCTGTACATTGATCACTGTCGGCATCCGCTCATTACAGATTGTGGAGTCAATCGTACCGGCTCGCTAACGGCATTTGGCTTGATATCGATTTGGGAGCTAATCGTACCAGATCGCTAACGGCATCCATGCCTCTCGCGATCTACCGCCCATCCCTGGGCATAAAAAAACCGCGCCGGGGCGCGGTTTTGAAAGCATGCTGCTTGGGGTTTTTAGTCGAGGGATCCGGGGATGATCCAGCCGGCCCACCAGGCATCACCGGGGGCCGTGCCCGGCTCGACCGCGCCGACGTAGTCGGTCTGGTCGAATACGAAGCCGGACCCGTTGTCCACCGGAGTGATCATCGGCGCCATCACGTTGGCCGCCGCTTCCGTGATGGCGTAGGCGCCATCAATGCTCACGGTACCGTTGGTGTCTTCGCCCGCATTGTCTTCCACGTCCGCCGCGCGGCGGTTGTAGAAGCCGCTCTCACACTCGCCCAGCACATTCACCAGGGTGATGTTGGAGTTGACAATGTTGGAGCCGTCGCCGTTGATGTCGGCATCGTCGATGCGGATACAGCCCGCATTGAAATCACGCACCGCCGTGTTGTAGATGGCAGTGGTGAGCGCGCCGCGAAGGCGCATGCCCGGCTGGGCACCCGCGTCCGAATCCTCGGCGTTGTTGACCGCGCTACCCAGGATCAGGATGTTGGCCAATACGGCTGAGGTCTCCGGCGTGTAATCGTCATCGCTGGAGTTGGCCTCGATCGCCCGCGGATCGTTGGAGCCGGTAGGTGCCGACTTGTTCGGGTTCTTGCGGACAATCGCGTACTGCACGTTGCCCTGGAAGCCCTCATCGTAGTCGATGTCGTCATCGTCGTTGTTGGTCAGTACGGCGTACTTGACGTTCACCGTGCCGCCGAACCACTCGATACCGTCATCGAGGTTGCCGTGTACCTGGACGTAGGAGATGTCAGTGCCGTGTCCCACACCCTGCAGGGTCAGGCCGTTGATCTCGTTGTTGGGGCCGGCGACCAGGCCGCCCTCGGCAATGCGTACGTAGCGCAGCATGCCTGAGGAGTCGGCGGGGTCGTTACCGCCGTAGTTGCCCACTACGGTACCGCCTTCACCGACCACGTTACACACGCTGCCGCTGCCGAAGCAGGGGCCGGTGCCACCCTGACCAAACTGCGGGGCGAAGCCCTGGATGACCACACCACCCCACTCGCCTTCGCCATCGAAGTTATCGTCCAGGCTGCTGAAGGTGATGGGGCTGGCTGCGGAGCCTACGGCCATGAGCCTGGAGCCGCGGGTCACCAGCAGGGAGCCATCATCAAAGGCGCGCACGTTCAGGCCGGGACGTACCGTCAGGGTCACACCGGCATCGCGTATAGCCTGCACGTCGGCTTCGTCGGCCACACTGCGGTTGCCATTACCTACGAGCACCTCACCCGAGAGGCGCCACTCGACGCCGGAAACCAGGGTGTAGTCTTCATCAATCGTGCCGCTGATGGTGCAGATCGTCTCGTCGGCATTACAGCTGACAAAGTCGGCGGCCGCGACCGGCTCGGATGCGGTCAGGCTGTTGGGGATGGTCCAGCCTTCCCACCAGCCGGTGGCGGCATCAGGGTCAACCGCGCCCGCGTAGGTGGTCTGGTCGAAGACGAAGCCTGAACCGTTGTTGACCGCCTCGATCACCGGCGCCGAAGACAGGCGCGCGGCGGACTCATTGATCGCCAGGGTCGGGCTGTAAGTCAGAGTCTGACTGACCACGTTGGTCGCGGAATCCGCCACCTCGTGGGTGTAGATACCCTCAACACAGTCGTTCAGCACGTTGACCAGGGTCACGTTGGACATCTCGATCACCGAGCCGTCGCCGTTGATGTCGGCGTCGTCGATGCGGATACAGCCCGTATCGAAGCCCTGCACCGAGGTGTTGAAGATGCTGGTGGTCAGGGCACCGCGCAGGCGCATACCGGGCTGACGGCCGGCGTCGGAGTCGGGGTTGTTCACCAGGTCGCTGCCGATGATGGTCACGTTGGCAATCGTGGCGTTGGTCTCCGGTACGTAGTCGTCGTCGCTGGAGTTGGCCTCGATTGCCCGCGGATCGTTGGAGCCCGTGGGCGAAGCCTTGTCCAGCGCCTTCTGCACGATGGCGTACTGGATATTACCCATGAAGCCTTCGTCGTAGTCGATGTCGTCGTCGTCGTTACCGGTCAGAACCAGGTAGCGCGCGTCGACGGTGCCACCGAACCACTCAACCCCGTCGTCGAGGTTGTTGTGCACCTGTACGTACTCGACCACGGTGCCATGGCCCACACCCTGCAGGGTCAGGCCGTTCAGCTCGTTGTTGGGGCCGGCAACCAGGCCACCCTCGGCGATACGCACATAGCGGATCACACCGCTGTTATCCGCGGGGTCGTTGCCACCGTAAACTGCAACCTCGGTGCCACCTTCGCCCTCGACGTTACAGACTTCGCCGCTGCCGAAGCAGGCACCCGTGCCGCCGGCGCCAAACTGGGGCGCGAAGCCCTGGACAACCACACCGCCCCACTCGCCGAGGCCGTCGAAGTTGTCGTCCAGGCTGCTGAAGGTAATCGGCTGGCTGGCGGTACCATCCGCCATCAGCATGGAACCGCGGGTCACCAGCAGGGTGCCCGTGTCAAAGGCGCGGATATCGGTACCCGGTTCAATTGTCAGGGTCACACCGGCATCGCGGATCGCCTGCACATCGGCGGCATCGGCTACCGTTTCGTTGCCGTTACCGACCCGAACGGTGCCGTCGAGGCGCCACTGCACATCGCTGGTCAGGGTGTAATCCTGATCCACCAGGCCGGACAGTGTGCCCACGGAGCATTCGTCATTGAAAGCAACAAATGAGGCCTCGACAACGCTGGCACAATCGCCATCACCGCCACCGCCATTGCCACCGCCACCGCCATTTCCACCGTCGCCGCCGCCGGTTTCCGGCCCCTCGACGTTGATCGTGACATCGTCGCCCTCGTCCCCACTGCAACCGACGAGGGTTGCGCAGGCAAGCAAGGATGCAATTAATAACCCTTTATGGTTCATGAGATATCCCTTACTGGTTGCTTTGTTGCTGAAATTTTTCATAGACACCTGTGGCCCCCCGGGCCGGCTTACAGGAATTTGTAGCTGATCGAGGCACCGAACACGGTACCCGTCTCGTAGCTCTCGATAACGCGACTGTTCTGGTCGAACTCGACTGCCTCGTTCAGCAGGTTCCTGATCTGCAGCTCGAGAGTCAGGGACTCGCCGAACAGTTTCTCGTAGGCAAAATCCACCAGCACCCGGCCTGACTCGATCTCGGGCCCGGTGTTCTCACCCCGGCTAATGCGGAAAATCCGGTCGTCGAAGTAATTGATCAGGAGCGTAAACTTCTGCTCGGTGGGATAGTGATCGAAACCGAGCTGAACGTTGCCCAGCCACTCGGACTGACCCTGCAGCTGACGCCCGTCAGCACTGGGACCCTCGAGGCGCAGCGAGTCAGCTGACAGCGCGACCTCGGAATCGATATAGGACAGGTTACCGCCGACAAACAGCAGGTAATCGGGTTCGTCCAGCAGATTCATGTTGGCGTCCAGCTCGATGCCGTTAAGCTCCGCGGTGTCCTGGTTACGGAAGGTGATACCCGCCGCGGCAGAGCCAGAAGCGTCCGGCAGCGCGCGCTCTACGGGGTTGTCGATTTCCTTGCGGAAAAAGGCCAGGGACACGCTCTCGTCCTCGGAGAAGTAGTACTCGGCGCGCAGGTCAAAGTTCTCAATGGTCGAGACCAGGAGGTCCGGATTACCAAAGATCGGGTCGTCGGTCTCCGGATCAAAGGACAGTGATTCGGAGCGCTCAATCAGGCCCGGGTAGGAAACGGTCTCGCTGTAGCCAGCGCGGAACTGCAGGTCCTCGGTGGCACGCCAGGTCAGGTTCACTGCCGGATACCAGTCATCGTATTCCAGTTCGTTAGAGCTGCCGCCGTCTTCGTTCGGGTACACCAGGTCCTGGGTAAAATCCTCGAAGCGCGCACCAAGAAGGAAGCTCCAGTTGTCGCCAAAGTCAGTATTGGTGGTCAGGTAGTAGGCCTGGATTTCTTCCTGGGAGTCATAGGAGTCGGTGTCGGTGGTGTTCGCCGCCAGGCGCACCCGGTCGAGAACAAAGTTGTAGTAGGGCAGCACCTCCGTTTCCAGGTTCTGGTCAATGCCCAGATCAAGGTCGCGTACATCGCCCAGCCGGATACCGAAACGATACTGCTCCACTTCACGATCCTTGTCTGACCACAGGAAGCCCGCCTTGAACTCGGTCGAGCTGTTGCTACCCCAGTCGAAAGGCACCGTGTAGTCAGCCGTAATGTCGTTACTTTTCTCTGTCAGGTCGGACCAGCGACGCTCGAAGGCCGAAGTCGACAGGTTGCCGTTAAAGTAGGTGTACTGGCGGCGGTCGGGCTCATCCCGGTCCGTCTGGGAGTAGGCAACACGCCAGTCCAGCTGATGGATGCCATGGTCAAATTCAAACTCATTGTGGCCAGTGAATGCCTGGGACACGAACTGCCGTTCCACCCACTGCAGAATGGCCTTGGAGACCTCGTTGTCCTCGACCAGGTCGACCCCGTCCTCAAGGCGAGTCGTATCCTCGCTGCTGCGCAGGATCATGGTCTTGCTCAGAACCTCGTTGGCGGCCCCATACTCGTACCCGCCGACGAAGTACCCGTTGAGCGTTGTTGTTTCCTGGGAGCGGCGGTACTGGCCGGTGGTCTCGATCGGGTTGTTCAGTTCGGCGATGCCGCGATCATCCGTGTCGCGACCAAAGTCCGCCGCCGCGTAAAAGCCAATCTCGCCGGTGTCCAGGGGGTAGCGATCGCCGTAGGCTATACCCAGGCCGCCATCCGGCAACGCGGTCTTCTCCTTCACGTTGTAGTCGTCCTGGAATTCAACGCCCAGCCGCGCCGCCTCTTCCGGTGCAGTACAGCGCACCGGATCCACCGAGGGGTCGCAGATCGTCAATGAACTACCACCGTCGGTGCGGCTGACCACGTTGCCCGGCAGGTCGCGCAGACCGTTGTCAAAGCCCAGCCAGTCACTGTCGGAGCCGCGGTAGCTGAGAATATCGTCGCCGGTGAAATCAAAGTTGTAGCCCGTGGAGGCGTCTCTCTCGAATATCCGCTCATCCGGCAGACCCTTGGTGTTGATCTTGATAGACCCACCCGTGGTGGTGGCGAGCTGGTCGGGGGTGTAGGACTTCTGGATCTCGATACCGCCGAGGATATTGGTAGGGAACAGGTCCAGCTGTACATCGCGGCGCTGGGGGTCAGTACTGGGCATCAACAGACCGTTCAGCGTGCTGGAAATGTAGCGACCGTCCAGGCCGCGCACCGTCGCATACTTGCTGTCTGTCACCGCCACGCCCACGACCCGGTTGAGGGCGGCGGCGACATCACTGTCACCGAAGCGCTCCAACTGTTCGATGTCGATAGCATTGGTGATGGAGGTGGCATAGCGCTCCAGGGAGGCCGCGTCTTCCGTGGGATTAAACACCCCGAGTACGACGACTTCTTCGAGCTGGGTTGAGGGCACCTGAACCGTGTCCGCACTGGATTCCGCGTACAGACGTACCTGGGCGGTCACACCGAGTTCCGCGAGTACGCGCAGGTCACTGACCGTGGCCGTACGATACTCCGGGTGGCTGACCTGCAGGTCGTACTGGCCACGCGGCACGTCGATGCGATAGATACCGTTTGCGTCCGTGGTTGTCGCCAGGCCAGCCCCGCGCACCAGCACCTGAGCCCCGGCCACCGGGCTGTCGGCCGTGTTGGTCACCGTACCGGTCACCACACCTTCGGCACCGCTCTCACCCGCGGCAAACTTGCTGATGCGGACCTCGGGTAGAACGCCCTCCGCGCGGGTGAAGACCACGCTGACTTCCACATCCTGACCCGCAGCGGACTCGAAGCTGACCGGAAAGTCGATATCGTCGTCAGTCAGCAACAGCTCGTGGGAGCCCGCATCCAGCGAGGTGCTGGCACCGCCGCGGTTATCGGTGCGGCCGGCATCTTCACCATCCAGAGTTAATGCGACACCTTGCAAAGGTGCCTCGTCCAGAAACACTTGCAGGTAAAGGCCCGCGGCAAGTACCTGGTTGGTCACCAGGAACATCAATGCGCCTAAGCCGATCACCATTCTGTTCATATATGTAAGCCTTAACCCGAGCTGTAGTCATGTGAAAGGCAATGCCTGCCTGGCCTGTAGAACCCTCGAACAAGAGGTGCCGACGCACTGCCCTACTGCGATTGCTCCGCATGCTAACCACGGAAGATGACAATTTCGTGACTGAAACCCCGGCTGAAAAATTTTTTTGCACCCCAGAGCACCCGCATTTGCCGCCGCCACTACGAACCACTGATCTTTGGCCGGCTTGCCTGGATCAGGGAACGAGCTTGTCAAAAATGCTTCACGTGGCTGTCTTTTTGCTGCAACAGGGCTGCAGCATCCTAGCCGCAACCCCCACAGGAGGTTTGAGACCATGAGGACAAGATCAACAGCGAGTGACAGTGGCCAGAAAGCGCAGCTGCGCGACCAGATCCGCAGCCAGGTACAGGAGTTCCTGGCGCGCGGCGGCCGTATACGGACTTTCGAGCGCAACCAGGGCCAGGTACCCGGACGCCTGGCCTGCCGGGCTTCAGATCGACAGGACGATGTTTATTCCGTAACTGACTAGAGGCGCGCCGATATGCTGGACCTGCACCAATCCCTGTCCACACGCTATCCGCGCCTGTTTCGCGACCACGCCCGTGCGGCGCGCACGCTGACGCGCTTCCTGGGGCTGCTGTTCCACGAGTCCCGATTCCAGCAGTTCGGGCGCGAGTACCCGCACCTGGAGGGCTTCGACTTTGTCGATGCGGTTCTCCGGCACTTCGACTTCACCCTGCGCCTGCGGGATGACGAAAGAGCCCGCATACCCGCCAGCGGCCGGGTGGTGATCGCCGCGAATCATCCGATCGGCTCACTGGACGGGCTCGCCCTGCTCAATCTTGTGCGCCAGGTCAGACCGGACGTCAAGGTGGTCGCCAACGACCTGCTGACCACTATCACCCCGCTCCACCCGGTGCTGCTACCGATCAACAATATGGGCGGCACCACCCCGCGCCAGAACCTGAGAAATATTCGCGAGCACCTTGAGCAGGACGGCGCGCTGATTATTTTCCCGGCGGGCGAGGTCTCCCGGCTCAGCCCTACCGGCATCAAGGACAGCGTGTGGCAGGGTGGCTTTGTGAAGATCGCACGCGCGACCGCCTCACCCATCCTGCCGGTGTACGTCGCCGGCCGGAACTCGATCTTCTTCTACTCCCTGTCATTTATCGCCAGGCCACTCTCCACCCTGTGGCTGGTCAGGGAGATGTTCAAGCAGGCCCACCACGCGGTGGACACTCGCATCGGCAACCCGGTGCCGCCGGCACACTACGACGCCATGGGCTTCTCCGCGCAGAAGCTGGCCAGCCTGTTTCGCAAGCACGTTTACCGTATCGCGAAGAACAAGGCGCCGATCTTCCGCTCGATCGAGACCGTGGCCGCCCCGGAAAACCGCCTGCTGCTCAAGCGCGAGCTGGCGGCTGCCGAGCACCTGGGGGCAACGCCGGACGGCAAGCAGATCGTCCTGGCGAAGATGGCCGACGCCCCCTGTGTGATGCGCGAACTCGGGCGCCTGCGCGAGCTCACCTTCCGCAGCGTGGGTGAAGGCACCGGGCTGCCGCGGGATATCGACCGTTTCGATCGCGATTACCTGCAGCTGGTCCTCTGGGATCCTGCGGAGCTGGAGATTGCCGGCGCCTACCGTCTCGCTGACGCCGCCCAGCTGATTCGCCGCGGCGGCCTGGACGCGCTGTACACCCACAGCCTGTTTGAGTTCGGCGAGGGCATGCACCCCTATCTCGAACAGGGGCTTGAGCTGGGGCGCAGCTTCGTGCAGCCACGCTACCAGACCCGGCACAGCCTCGACTACCTGTGGTGGGGCATCGGCGCCTTCGTGACCCGCTACCCGCGCTTTCGCTACCTGTTTGGGCCAGCCTCCATCAGCCGCAGCTACGGCACCGAGGCCATCGCCCGCATCGCCCACTACTACGGCACCCATTTCGCTTCGCACCCCCTGGAAGTCACTCCACGCAATCCGTTTATCCCCGCCCCCGAGCTGGCGCCGCGTTTTGCCACGGAGTTTGCGAGTGGCGATCGGGAGCGGGACTTTCAGGTATTGCGTGACCAGCTGGCCCGCGAGGGCCTGCCGGTACCGACCCTGTACAAGCACTACGCCCAGGCCACCGAGCCCGACGGCGTGACCTTCACCGCTTTCAACATCGATCCCGAATTCGGTGACTGTGTCGACAGCTTCGTGCTGGCTGACCTCAGTCGCCTGACACCGCGCAAGCGGAAACGCTATCTCGCAGCCCGCTCGACTGACTGCAGAGATAGCGACAACTAGAACGGAGGGGAGACCGATATGGAGGCAATGGCCGTAGCGGAGGGTGATATCCACTGTCGCACCCTGTGGATATCAGATGTGCACCTGGGGACGGTGCACTGCAAGGCGGAGCACCTGCTCGCATTGCTGGAGCGGGTGCGCTGTGAGCGACTGTACCTGGTCGGCGACATCGTCGACATCTGGGCGATGCAGCGGCGGGTACACTGGCCGGAGTCCCACAACCGGGTGGTCCGCAAGCTGCTGAAGCTGTCACGGCGCAAGGTCGAGGTGATCTACATTCCCGGCAATCACGACCAGACCTTCCGTGAATTCACCGGCGCCAGCTTTGGCCGTGTGCGCCTGCGCCAGCAGGCCGTGCACACCACCGCCAGCGGCAAGCGTTTCCTGGTGACCCACGGTGACGAGCTGGACTACGCAGTGCGCTACAGCCGCCTCACCCGGGTGATCGGCGACTTCAGTTACGACCTCCTGATGTCCGTCAATCGCTGGGTCAACCACTACCGGGAGTGGCGCGGCAAGCCCTACTGGTCACTCGCGCGCTGGGTCAAGGGGCATATCGCCCAGGCGGAGCAGGCGATCACGGCCTACCAGGAGGCGGCGGTCAACCTCGCCCGCCAGCGCAATCTGGACGGCATCATCTGCGGCCACCTGCACCACCCGGTGGTGCAGCAGTACGGCGAGGTGCTTTACTGCAACGACGGTGACTGGGTTGAGAACTGCACCGCGCTGGTGGAGGACTTCCAGGGCGAACTGCACCTGCTGCGCGGCATCAATGAGGAAACCGAGGGCAGTCCGATCCTGTTTGCCCAGGCGGAGCAAACCGCCGCCTGAATGCCGCTAGGCTACCGGGTCGAGCACGACCACCGGGATCTTGCGCTCGGTGGCGGCCTGGTAATCATCGTAGGGTGCGTAGATCTCTACCATCTTCTGCCACAGGGCCTCGCGCTCAGCACCTTCCGCCACCCTGGCCCGGGCCCGGAACTTGTCCGCCGCCACCTGCACATGCACGTCGGGGTCGGCATCCAGGTTCAGGTACCAGGCGGGGTGCGCCGGCGCCCCGCCCTTGGAGGCAATCACGCAGTAACCGTCACCCGCAGGCCCGTAGATCAACGGGAGCGTCAGGGTCTTGCCGGACTTGCGACCCACGGTGGTCAGCAGCAGCGTGGGCACCATGCCTTTGCCGCCGCCAATCGTGGCATCCCAGTAATGGCCGTCCGCGCCATCGGTTTCCAGGTAGCGCTTGAGGTGATCCTTGATCCAGTCCGGCAGGTTCTCGGCGATGCGTTGTTCAGTCATGGGCCACTCCCTTGAGTATGGCGGGTCAGGGTCCAAGCTTAGCCCAGACCCGTGAGTGTCGCCCCCTAAAGCTGGGGAATTTCCGCCGGATCGATCGGCACCTCGGCGCGGCCGATGCGCTGGGCCCGCTGCTGCAGCGTCGCCTCGGCTTCCTCAACGCCGATCATGATCACGAAGCGCCCGTCGCGGATACCCTGCAGGCAGTAAACTGCCAGCTCGTCCAGGTCCTGGAACTGCAGCTCCCAGCCCGCTTTCTCCGCGGCAACCTTGAAATCCTCGACCGTCGGCACCGGCGCCGTCGGCTTCTCGCGGGCAAACTCCTTGGGCCGGTTCCTGTCCGTGGTCCAGATACCGGTATCCAGCAGGCCGCCCGAGGGATAAAACACAGACGCACCCAGCTTTGTGTTCTCGCTCTCCAACTGTGCCGCCAGGCACTCGGAGATACAGGACACCGCGGCCTTGCTGGAGGCGTAGACCGACTGGTAGGGCAGCGGGGAGATACCCCCGTCACCGGAGGAGGTATTGATCACGTGGCCAGGCTCGCCGCTGGCAATCATCCGCGGGACGAAGGACTGGATACCGTGCACCACGCCCATGACGTTGACCCCGTGGACCCAGCGCCAGTCATTGGGCGTGGTTTCCCAGACGTTGGCCGAGGGCGCCGCGACGCCGGCATTGTTGAACAACAGGTGACAGGCACCGTGACGTTCATAGACGGCCTCCGCCAGGCGTTCAACGGAAGCCTGGTCGGACACGTCTGTCACCTCGCCGCTGAGCTCGCCCTGGCCGGCAAACTCCTGCATCACGCGATCCAGAGCCGCCTGCTCCACGTCCGCCACCACCACCCGGGCGCCTTCCTGCAGTAACATCTTGACCAGGGAGCGACCGATACCACTGGCACCACCTGTGACTACCGCGACCTTGTTCGAAAAATCATCCAGCATGCATTAACTCCTTTTGTTGTTTTGAAAGTGTCGTGTCGCAAATGTTCGTCGTAAAACTTATTCGCCGTCACCTGTTTCTTCTACCAGTTCCAGCTGGCTCGGTTCGCGGCGCACGCGGCGACGCACGTCGGTCTGCATCGCCTCAAAGCCCCCGGCCGCACGCAACAACAGGTCAGCGCGCTCGCGCCCATCCCCTTCCAGGGATTGATAGTGGTCAAGGCAGCGCTGGAACATCCACTGGGCGTAACTGTGCACATAGCGTTTGCCGCTGACGCCGCCGGTGGTAAACGCGTGAAAGCCCAGCACCCGCGGGATGCTGCTGCCGGGGGGGTTCTGCCCGAGCCAGTCCTCAACCTGCGTGACCACATCCACCGCGTCCGGCAGGTGCTCGCGGCAAAGGGTTTCCAGCACCGGCAGCAGGGTATCCGGCACCAGGTCATCGGCGAAAAACTCACCGCTTAAGGCCTTGGGGGCGTTCATGCGCTGGACCCAGCGGTAGACGTTAGGCGCCTCGGACTCCATCATCGCCCGCGGTACCGGGTCGCGACCCAGGTGTGCATAGAGGGGGCCCATCAGGCCGAAATCGCCGATACAGGGACGTGAGCCCAGCAGGTAGTCGTGGCGGGAGAAATGCAGGTCCAGCTGCGCCAGCAGGTCCGCGTAGGCACGCTCGATGCCGGGAATCGTTTCCTCGGTCACGCCCAGCGCCGAGATCGATCCACGGAAGGGCGCGGACAGCTTCTCGCCCAGGCGAACCTGCTCTTCCGGCGTGGCGTCGGGGTCGCTCATCGCTCCAAACTCGCGCATGATGAAATCGTACTGCTGGTCCAGCACGCTCCAGCGGTAGTGCATCGCCGGGATCACCAGCCACTCGTCACCATAAAATTCCAGCAGCAAGGCGACCAGGCGCTGCAGGGGCGTGGCGGGATACACCGGGCACTGGGGATGGCGGCGTTCGAGGTAATCGATGATATCGGTGGTGTCCTGCACCAGCGTGTCATCCGCGCCTACCAGCACCGGTACGATCGGCGCGCCAACGCGGGGCACGATGACCGTCTTGTAAACCTCCCGGGTGGCCGGCAGCTCGGTAAACTCAAGACCCTTGAAACGCAGGTAGGCCCGGGCCTTGCCGGTGTACAGGGAAAGTTCACCACCGTACAGCGTATAGGGCTCGCTCATGGGCGCAGCACAGTGGTTATTATCAGCATCATCGCGGTCAGGGGTCCTTGCTGCCCGTCACGGGATCGCCACTGTAACCAGAGCCGTTCTCGCCTCGCAACACGGCCCGCAAAGCATACTGCGGTGGTTTACTATGTTGAGGTTTCAGCAGCCGGCACATGCTGCTCACTCGGCGGACCGGCTCAGGCGGTATAACAGCAGTGCCGCACGCTTCGCCTGCTGCCCCAGGGTGCGCATATCGGCGGTCTCATCAATGGTATGGCCACCCTCCCCCATCAGGCCCAGGCCATCGATCGCCTGCGCCACGTGGGCGGCAGCAAAGGAGATATCGGCGGCGCCCGCCCGCCGTGGATCAACCGCGGCCACGGGGCCGTAGCCAAGGTCCCGGCTGACCTGGTCGTACAGGGCCAGCAGCTCGCGGTTGCCGGGGGTGGCGGGCATCGGCGGGTAGCCCTCGTCAAGACTGAAGCGGGCACTGCTGTGGGCGGTACCGGATTCGGCAATCTCGCGCATGCTTGCCACCGCAAGGGCCAACTGCTCCGGGGAAACCGCGCGGATACCGCCGCTGGCGATCGCCGCCTGCGGAATCACATTGCCCTTGCCAAATACACTGCCCTCACCGCTGCTACTGTCGAGACCCACCCGGGTGCCCGCTACTACGGCGCCGGCATTGAAGGTCAGGTCCGGTTCTTCCCGCAGGGCCTCGCGCCAGGCGGTGAGAATGCGCGCCAGCTCAAACGCGGCGCCATCACCAATATCGGGGCGGAAAATCTGCGAGGAGTGCGCGGTCCTGGCGCTGACCTCCAGGCGCCAGCTTGAGGAACCGCGCCGGGTGATGACCGCAGTCTTCGGGTCACCATCCCCGTCCTCGAAGCCTATCGCGACATCCGCCCAGCGCGCGGCATCGACCAGCGCGGCATTGGCGATGGCCAGCGGCCGGCCGCGCAGTTCTTCATCGCCGGTCAGCACCACGCGCACCTGCAGGTCGTCCAGGGCCCCAACCTCCCGCAGGGCACCGAGGGCCAGCAGCATCACCACATTGCCGCCCTTCATATCGGTGATACCCGGGCCTTTCACCTGCTGCCCGGACAGGGGTTCATAGCGCTGGAAGGGATCCTCGATGCTGAACACCGTATCCAGGTGACCAATGAGCAGGATTTTTGGGCCCCGGTCCCCGCGGCTGGCAACCAGGTGCCCGGCGCGATCGAATGCCTCGCCATCAATCCACTCGGTGGCGAAGCCCTGCGCGCGAAATTCCCCGGCGAAGAGCTCACCCACCCGGCGCACACCGGCGAAGTTCATGCTGCCGGAGTTGATGTTCACCGCCTCCTCAAGCAACCCGGTCGCCGCCGGCAGGGACGCGTCTACGGAGGCGCTTAGAGCCCGCTCACGTTCGCTCAGCGCTTCGGCCCATGCCATTGATGCAGTGAATGCCAGTACCAGTGCCAGCCAGCGCGTCATACCCGTTCTCCTCGCGGTTGGAATGGGGACAGTGCCCCCGGGGTTACGGTAAGCTGCGACCATATCATCCACTGCCCCGGCGGACCACGCGTCGCGGCAACCTGGCACCGGTGAGGACATGACCGCAGACCAGCTACCACCCGATCCCTCGCTCCTCGCGGCGCTGCGACAGGCCCTGCCCCGGGACTGCCTGGTGGAACCCGAGGAGGCCCGGCGCCCCTTTGAATGCGACGGCCTGGTAATGCACCGGCAGTTGCCGCTGCTGGTGGCGCTGCCGGAGACCGTGGCCCAGGCCGCCGAGGTGCTGCGCATCTGCCATGCGCACGGTACCCCGGTGGTCGCCCGCGGCGCCGGAACCGGCCTCAGCGGCGGCGCCCTGCCCCTCGCCGACGGGGTCCTGCTGACCCTGAGCAAATTGGACCAGATTCTGGAGGTCGACCCCCTGGCGCGCACCGCCCGGGTGCAGCCCGGGGTTACCAACCTGGGCATATCCCGGGCAGCCGCCGACCATGGCCTGTACTACGCCCCGGACCCCTCCTCCCAGGTCGCCTGCAGCATCGGCGGCAATATGGCGGAAAACGCGGGTGGCGTGCACTGCCTCAAGTATGGACTGACCGTACACAATGTCCTCGCCGCGAGGGTACTCACGGTGAGCGGCGAGGAAATCACCCTCGGCAGCAGCGGTCTGGACAGCCCCGGCCTGGACCTGCTGGCGCTGTTCACCGGTTCAGAAGGCCTGCTGGGCGTGGTGGTGGAGCTGACCGTGCGCCTGCTGCCGCTGCCCGCGGCAACCCGGGTGATCCTCGCGGGCTTCGACAGCGTCAGCGATGCCGGCGACGCGGTGACCGCGATTATCGGTGCGGGCATCGTCCCCGCCGGCCTGGAAATGATGGATGCCCTGGCGATCCAGGCGGCCGAGGATTTCGCCATGGCTGGCTACCCCAGGGACGCCGCCGCGCTGCTGCTGTGCGAGCTGGATGGCACCGAGGCCGAGGTGGCGGACCACTGCGCCAGGGTTGAGGATCTGCTGCGCCAACACCGCGCGAGTTCCCTGCGCACTGCCGCGGACCCGGCCGAGCGCGCCCTGCTGTGGAAGGGGCGCAAATCCGCCTTTCCCGCGGTCGGGCGACTGTCACCCGACTACTACTGCATGGACGGCACCATCCCCCGCCACCGGCTCTCCCACGTATTAGAGGAGATCGCGCGCCTGGCCGCAGAGCACGACCTGCGCGTGGCCAACGTGTTCCACGCCGGTGACGGCAACCTGCACCCCCTGATCCTGTTCGATGGGGGCGACCCCGGGGCGGTACAGCGGGCGGAGTCCCTGGGCGGCGAGATCCTCAAGCTCAGCGTTGCCGTGGGCGGCTGTCTCACCGGCGAACACGGGATCGGGATCGAAAAGCTGGCCTACATGCCCGAGCAGTTCAGTCCCGCGGAGCTGGCGCAGCTGGAAGCGGTCAAGGCGGCCCTGGATCCCGGCTACACGCTGAATCCGGGCAAGGGTATTCCCCTGCTGCGCCACTGCCAGGAGTACCGGGCGCTGCCGGGACGGGGCCAAGCCCGGTGAGCGACCAGACCGAGGCATTGCTGGCCCGGGTGCAGTCCGCCCTCGAGGCCGACCAGAAGCTGGTCATTGAGGGCGGCGGTAGCACCCGCGCCCTGCGGGGGCGGCGATCGGCGGGCACGCCCATCGCCGTCAGCGGGCACCTGGGGGTCGTTGCACACCACCCGGCGGAACTGGTGGTCAGCGTGCGGGCGGGGACGCCCGTTGCGCAGTTACAGGCGCAGCTTGCCGAGGCGGGCCAGCACCTGGCCTGTGACCCCCCACAGCGCCAGGGCCGCGCCACGGTCGGCGGGGCCCTGGCGGGCAACCTGTCCGGGCCGGCGCGCCCCTGGCTGGGCGCCCTGCGCGATGCGGTACTGGGGGTCGAGTTGATCAACGGCCGCGGCGAACTGCTGAAGTTCGGGGGCGTGGTAATGAAGAACGTTGCCGGCTACGACCTGTCGCGCCTGCAGGCCGGCGCCCTCGGCACCCTGGGCCTGGTCACTGGCGTCAACTTCAAGGTCATGCCGCTCCCCGAACACAGCCTGACCCTGGCCTTTGCCTGTTCCGCAACCGAAGCGCTGGCCGAGATGAACCGGCGAGCCCGGGAAGGCGCCCCCCTGGCCGGGGCCTGCTGGTGGCAGGGCACGCTGTATTTACGTCTTGCCGGCGCCGCATCGGCGGTGAGCGCCTGTGCCCGCACCTGGGGCGGCACGGAGCTTGCGGACGGAGAGCCCTGGGAGGCACTGCGTGAGTACGCCGCGCCCCTGTTTCCTGCCGACCTTCCCTGGTGGCGCCTATCGATCAGTCCGGCGGCCCCCCTGCTCGGGGAGCCCTGGCTGCTGGACTGGGGCGGTACACTGCGCTGGTACGCCAGTGACCCGCAGGGAGACCTCGCGGCCCAGGCGCAGGCACTCGGCGGTTACCTGGGTCAGTGGAACCGGGGCGACAGCGACCTCGAAACAAGTCCGGACCTGCCGGCACCCGAGCGCGACATGCACCGCCGCATAAAGTCCGCCCTGGACCCCTGCGGGCTGTTCAATCCCGGCCGCCTGTACAGCTGGATGTAACAGGGCTTCCTGCATGCATACAAACGTTCATCCCAGCCTGGGTGACTCACCCGCCGGACAGCGCGGCCCCGACCTGATCAGCGCATGCGTGCACTGCGGCTTCTGCCTGGAGACCTGTCCCACCTACCTCGATCGTCGGGATGAGCGGGACAGCCCCCGGGGGCGCATCTACCTGATCCAGCAATTTCTGGAAACCGGTAGCGCCGGCGAACCCACGCGCACCCACCTGGACCGCTGCCTCGGCTGCCGCAACTGCGAAACCGCCTGCCCCTCGGGCATGCAATACGGGGAACTGCTGGACCTGGCCCGGCACAGCCTGGAGCAGCGCGCCCCGCGCAGCCTGCCGCGCCGGGCAGGCCGCTGGCTCCTGCGCCACACCCTGGTGCGCCCCGCCCTGTTCCGCCCGCTGCTGCGCCTGGGCCAGTGGCTGCGCCCGCTGTTGCCACCCGGCCTGCGCCGGCAGATACCCCGGCGCCAGGCCCGCACCCCCGCATCCCCCGGTGCCCACACGCGGCACATGCTGCTGCTCGATGGTTGCGTGCAGTCTGCGGCGACGCCGGGGACCAAAGATGCCGCAGTGCGCATCCTGGATCACCTCGGCGTCCGCGCCACCGCGGCGGCGGGCGCCGGCTGCTGCGGCGCGGTTCACTACCACCTGGGAGCGCGCGAGGACGGGCTGGCCGCGATGCGCCGTAATATCGATGCCTGGTGGCCGGCCATCGAGGCCGGCGCCGAGGCCCTGGTCACTACCGCCAGCGGCTGTGGCGCACTGGTTGCGGACTACGGTGAGTTGCTGGCGGGGGACGCCGCCTACGCCGCGCGCGCCCGGCGGGTCAGCGAACTGCACCGGGACATGGTACAGGTGCTGGCCGCGGAGGACCTGCGGTCACTGCCGGCACCCGCCCCGGGACGGGTCGCGGTACACACCCCCTGCACCCTGCAGCATGCCCAGGGCCTGGACGGCGCGCTGGAATCGGTACTGGGTCGCTGCGGAATCACCCTGGCCCAGTGCCGCGATGGCCATCTCTGCTGCGGCTCGGCGGGCACCTACAGCCTGTTGCACCCCGCCGCCAGCCAGCGCCTGCGGCAGCGCAAGCTGGAGGCGCTGACGGGAGATGATCCCCAGCGAATCGTGACCGCCAACGTCGGCTGCCAGCTCCACCTGGGGGGCGACGGCCTGCCGGTGAACCACTGGCTGGAGCTGCTGGACCCGGGAAGGCCCGCGAATTCAAGGGATTGAGCAGAGCTGTTATAAAAACTCACCCGCTTGTTCCAAAACGATAGTCGACTTGCCCCCGCCGCTTTGCTTTCATGAGGCTGTGCCTGCGGGCACCACTTCGCTGTATTGCTTCGCGGTTTTTCAAGCCTATACACGCTACAGAGACACGACACACTGTCGCCGCACCCTTCCGGTGTGCAGCTTTTCCCCGGCGGCAGATGACGTGCAGGTCCTACACGGAGGCAAGCTCTATGAGAAGACAGAAGCGCGACATGAACTCCCGGGCATTTGATCGAGGTTACCAGGCCGGTGTAACCGGTCGCAGTATCGATTTTTGCCCACACGCCAATGAGGAGCATCGACAGAATTGGCTGTCAGGCTGGCGTGAAGGCCGCAGTGATCAATGGGACGGCCTCACCGGTGTCTCCGGCGTGCACAAGATCCGCGCCCTGTAATCCACAACAACCGCTGCGCGGCGGGCTTCCGCACGTCGCGCGCCACCACACCAACCTACTTCCGCAAACTGCTCTGGGCAAGGTCCAGTAGCTCCCGATTGGCCACGGCAAACATGGCAAAATCCGGGGAATTGGTGGTATGCAGCTCAGTCAGCATTTCCCGCCAGCGCTTGAGCAGCGGCGCTTCCTGCTTCGACCACTGCTTGACACAGTCCTCGGCGCTACCCTCTTCTGACATGTGCTTGAGCGCCCCTACCGACAGGGTGCGCTGTTGCCACTCCAGGTCTTCCAGGTAGGTGTCCCGGGCCATGGCCTGCCACTCATTATCGATTTTACTGGCGAGTATCTGCCCGCTGAACCAGTCCAGCTCCAGCTTCTCGCCGAGGAAATAGTAAAGCTCAGCCACCTGCAGCAGCGGCGCGCCACTGTCGCTGGCGGCCTGCTGGATGCCCAGGGCGGTGTATGCCTGCACCGCGCTGGCCACCAGGCGCGCAAGGCCCTCGCCCACCCCGGCCTGGGCATAGCGGGCCTGCACCGCCTGGTACTGCTTCAACAGGCGGCCCCGGAGCAGGTCGGGTATCGCCTCACGCAGTTCGGCCACCCCGGTGCCGAACTCGGCGATGCGCTCGGTGGGTGCGAGTTCGTGGCGCCGGTTGCGCAGCAACCAGCGCACGGCGCGACGCACCAGGCGAATGATGTTCAGCATCATTTCCATCTGCAGCTTGGCGTCAACCTTGTGGTCCAGGCTCTCTATCTCCTCCCACAACGCTGCCAGGGAGAAGACTTCCATCACCGTAACGTAGGCGCGTGCCACATCGGCCACCGGCGCACCGGTCGCCTTGCGCTGGCGCTGCACGAAAGTCAGCCCCATACGGTTGACGATGTCGTTGGCGATCTGGGTGCACATGATTTCCCGGTGCAGGCGGTGCTCCGCCAGCTCCTCGCCGTAGTTCGCCACCAGCTGGGGCGGGAAAGCCGAGGCCACCGCCGATGCCACATGTGGGTCCTTGCCAAGATTCGAATCGATCAGCTCTTCCTTCAACATGGCCTTGCTGTAGGACAGGAGCACCGAGAGCTCCGGCCGGGTCAGACCCTTGCCCCGGGCCTTGCGGTCCGCGAGCTGCTCATCCGAGGGAATAAACTCCAGCTCCCGGTTGAGGCGCCCGCGGGCCTCCAGGTCGGTGATAAAGCGCTGGTACTCGCCGCTGCGCTCCAGGGCCTGGAACTCTGCCAGGCTGATCGCCTGGACCTGGCGATAGTTGTTCTGCAGCACCAGCTGCGCGACGCTCTCGGTCATCTCCTCGAGCAGGATATTGCGGTGCTTTTCGGTGAGATCGCCGCGCGCCACGATGGCGTTAAACAGGATCTTGATATTGACCTCGTGGTCGGAGCAGTCGACGCCCCCGGCGTTGTCGATGAAGTCGGTGTTGGAGCGGCCACCACCGAGGCAGTACTCCAGGCGCGCGAGCTGGCTCATTCCGAGGTTGCCGCCCTCGCCGATGACCTTGCAACGGAGCTGGTTGGCATCCACGCGCAGGGCATCGTTGGATTTGTCGCCCACCTGGGTGTGGGTCTCGATGCTGGATTTGACGTAGGTGCCAATGCCACCGTTCCACAGCAGGTCGACTTCCGCCCGCAGCAGGCGCGAAATCAGCTCGTTCGGGGTCAGGCGATCTTCCTTGATGCCAAACCGGCTGCGCATCTGCGGCGAGATCACGATGGACTTGGCAGCGCGGCTGAAGATCCCGCCGCCGGCGGAGATCAGCTCGGGATTGTAATCGGTCCAGCTGGAACGGGGCATCTCGAACAGGCGCTTGCGCTCGAGGTAGCTGCTGGCAGCGTCCGGATCCGGGTCCACGAAGATGTGCAGGTGGTTGAACGCCGCCTGGAGCCGGATGTGCTCGGACAGGAGCATGCCGTTGCCGAACACGTCGCCCGCCATATCGCCGATGCCAACCACGGTGAAGTCGGCACTCTGCACATCGATGCCCATTTCCCGGAAATGACGCTGCACCGAGACCCAGGCGCCCCGCGCGGTAATCCCCATTTTCTTGTGGTCGTAGCCGGCACTGCCCCCGGAGGCGAACGCGTCTCCCAGCCAGAAGCCGTATTCGTGGGAGAGCTTGTTGGCGATATCCGAGAAGGTTGCGGTGCCCTTGTCCGCCGCTACCACCAGGTAGGGATCTTCCTCGTCCTTGGCCACCACCAGCGGCGGCGTCTGCACACCGGACTCGGTGCGATTATCGGTGATGTCCAGCAGGCCCCTGATAAACAGCTTGTAGCACTCGATCGCTTCCTGCTGGGCCTCGTCGCGACCCATATCCGGGGTCAGGTTCTTGGCCACGAAACCACCCTTGGCGCCCACCGGCACGATCACCGCATTTTTCACCTGCTGGGCTTTGACCAGTCCCAGGACTTCGGTACGGAAATCCTCCAGCCGGTCAGACCAGCGCAGACCACCGCGGGCGACCTTGCCCCCGCGCAGGTGCACACCCTCCACCCGGGGTGAATACACGAACACCTCGTACATGGGGACGGGCGGCGGGACATCGGGGATGGCGCGGGGGTTGAGCTTGAAGGAAAAATAGGGCTTCAGCGCGCCGCGCTCTGCTTCCTGGAAGAAGTTGGTGCGCAGGGTCGCCTGGATCACGGTGACGAACTGGCGAATGATGCGATCCTCGCCCAGGTTCTGCACTTCCTCCAGAGCGTCCAGGATGCGCTTCTCCACCGCCGCCTCGCGCTGCGCCCGCCAGTCCTCGTCGCCGTCGAAAACCGGCGAGAAGCGGGTCAGGAAAAGCTCTACCACGCCGGCGGAAATATCCAGGTGGTTGGCCATGGTCTCGGCGATGTATTCAACACTGTAGGGGAACTGCAGCTGACGCAGGTAGCGGGCGTAGGCCCGCAACAGCGCTATCTCCCGCCAGCTCAGCCGGGTGCCGAGCAGCATGCGGTTGAAGGAGTCGTTTTCCGCCTCGCCGAACCAGATACGGCTGAACGCGTCTTCGAACTCATCGCGTACCTGCTCGAGGTCAATATCGTTGGCGAGGGAATAGATCAGGCTGAACTCCTGGATCCAGAGGCGCTGGCCGTCGGCGGCCCGCACGCCGTAGGGGCGCTCGGATACCACCCGCAGCCCCAGGTTCTCCAGAATCGGCAGGATGTCCGAGAGCGGCAGGGACTGCCCGCGGTGGTACAGACGCAGGCGCAGCTGCTCGTCGCCCTCTTCCAGCAGCCGGTACAGGCGCATGGCCAGGGCCTCGTCGGTTCGCAGCGACTGCAGGCGCTGGATATCCATGACCGCGACACGAGGGTCGAAATCGTCCCGGTATCCGGGCGGGAAACCCAGGCCAAAATGGCGCGTGTAGTACTCGCCCTGCTCCTCGCCGAACTCCTCGACCAGGCGCATGCGTAAGCGGTCTTCCCAAGCCAGCGTCGCCTGCACGATCTGCTCCTCGATTTCGTTGACATCGTAGTCCCGCGGCTCGGCGGGGTTGACGCGCAATACATAGTGAACCCGCACCAGGATGGACTCGGAAAAGTGCGTGGTGAACTCGGACTCCTCGGCGCCAAAGGCGTGCGTGAGAATGTCCTGCATCTTGATCCGCTGTTCCGTGCTATAGCGATCCCGGGGCATGTAAACCAGGCAGTTTACGAACTTGCCGTGCACGTCCTTGCGCACGAAGAGCCGGGTCAGGCGGCGCTCCTGGATGCGGTTCACCGCCAGCACGGTCTCGAACAGTTCCTGGATACTCGACTGGAACAGTTCATCCCGGGGAAACAGCTCCAGCACGCGCACCAGTTCACGGCCGTCGTGGTCAGTCATGTCCAGCCCGGACATGCTCATCACCTGCTCCACCTTCTTGCGCAGAATCGGGATCAGGGAGGGGTTCATGGTGTAGACCGTGGAGGTGAACAGGCCGATAAAGCGGTGTTGGCCGATCACGTCGCCGCTGTCATCGAAAACCTTGATCTCGACGTAATCGGGATAGGCCAGTCGGTGCACCCGCGAGCGCACCCGGGACTTGGAGAAGCTGAGCTGGCGCCGGTGCATTTCGTCGGGCGTCATGGTATTGAGGTCGGCCTCGAGATCCAGGGCGCCGCGGGTGTCTCGCTGGCGCAACTTGCCCAGGCTCGCGTCCTGGTCCACCAGCACCTTGAGGGCGGGGCCGTCGCGCTCCACCACCAGGTACTCGTAGCCGAGGAAGGTCATGTGGTCCTGGCGCAGCCACTGGCAGAAGCCTACCGCCTCGTCGCGGTATTCCGGGTCCACGCACTCACTGGCACCGATCACCTCAATCGCCTCGTCCAGGCGTTCACGCATCTCGGTGAAGTCGTCCACCACCAGGGCCACCTCGGCGAGAATCTCCTCCACGCTGGCCCGCAGCTCCTCCAGCTCTTCCGGCTCCGAGTGCCGACCGATCTCGAAATACAGCAGGCTCTCGTGGGAGATACCGGGGCTGTCATCGCTGCTCTTGTGCAGCACCTGCTGCAGCTGGTTATCGGCGTCGCGTTCCGTGACCACGTTGCAGCTGGCCACCGTGTGAATGCGGATATTGCGCTGGTTGAGCTCGCCGCGGACCGACGCTGTGCAGAACGGCATATCCCGGCAGAGCACGGTGATCACGGTGTACTTGCTTTCCCAGCCGTGGCCGGAGAGTTGCGGGTTGAAAATGCGCACCTTGGGTGCCGGCGCATCCCAGCTGTGCATAAAGCGCAGCAGGCCGTAGAGGCAGCCGTAGAGATTCTCCGTCGAGCGGCCGCGCATATCCTCCGCGGGAAAGCGCCCCAGGAAGGCTGCCGAAAGACTGTGCAGCGCCGCCTGGTGGGCGGTATCGCCGCGCTTGTCGATACGCGCGGCCACTTCAGTGAGCAGGTTGTCTTTTAATGCTTCCCAGGCCATGGAGATTTGCGGGCTCCTGATTATGTAAATTTTGACCGTGTCGCCTTTGCGCACAGTCTAGACTAAATGCCCTCGCCTGTAGCCCACCGTAAGCGGAACTTTTGTAGGGAAATCCAGTCCCAAGAGCACGCCCGGGTGCGCCACTGGACAGGCCGTGGGCGTGCGATAGAATGCGGGCTTCCCCCAGACAGCCCGAGATGTTTCCGTGGGCTGGCGAAAACTACCCCTAACAACAGGAGATCGCGTGGCAAGCGCAGACCTGAGAGCGTTGGAAAACTGGCTTAGCCAGCAGATTATCGGCCAGGAACACCTGGTAGAGAGACTCATCATCGCCCTGCTTGCGGACGGGCACCTGCTGGTTGAGGGCGCGCCCGGACTGGCCAAGACCCGGGCCATCAAGACCCTGGCAGAGGGTATAGAGGGAACATTTCACCGGGTTCAGTTTACCCCGGACCTGCTGCCCGGCGACGTCACCGGGACCGAAATCTACCGCCCCCAGGAGGCGAGCTTCCAGTTCCAGCCCGGGCCGGTGTTTCACAACCTGGTGCTGGCGGACGAGGTCAACCGCGCCCCGGCCAAGGTCCAGTCCGCCCTGCTGGAGGCCATGGCCGAGCGCCAGGTGAGCGTGGGCAGCACCACCTACAGCCTCCCGGACCTGTTCCTGGTCATGGCGACCCAGAACCCGATCGAGCAGGAGGGCACCTACCCCCTGCCGGAAGCCCAGCTGGACCGTTTCCTGTTGCACGTGCGCGTGGGCTATCCCGACGCCGAGGCGGAGCGCGCAATCCTCCGCCTGACCCGCGCCGAGGCCAATCAGCAGGGGCAGTCGGCGCCACCCCCCCTGAGCCAGGCCATGGTGTTCGAGGCCCGGCGCGAGGTTTTGGGCCTGCACATGGCGGAGGCGGTGGAGGACTACATTGTCCAGCTGGTGATGGCGACCCGGGATGCCACCCCCTATTCCAGCGACCTGGATGCCTGGATTGAGTACGGCGCCAGCCCCCGCGCAACCATCGCCCTGGACCGTTGCGCCCGCGCGCACGCCTGGCTGCAGGGACAGGACTATGTCACCCCCGACAATGTACAGGCGGTCACCGGGGATGTGATGCGCCACCGGCTCCTGCTCAGCTTCGAGGCCGAGGCCAGCGGGGTAACTACCGACCAGGCGATTGCCGAACTGCTGGCCCTGGTGCCGGTGGGTTAGCCAGGACCCCATGCCCGCGCCCGACGTCCACCGGCATCTGCTGCAGCATGCCCCCCGGGGCGCCTACGTGGCCCTGGCGGAGTTAATGGCGCTGCGCTTCGCCGCAGGTCAGCTTGAGCTGTGGCGTCGCAAGCGCGCCCTGAGCCTGCTGGTCGGCCCCAACAAGTCCAGTTTTCGCGGCCGCGGCATCGACTTCGAAGAGGTGCGCAACTACCAGGCCGGCGACGACATCCGCACCATTGACTGGCGGGTGACGGCGCGCACCGGTACCGCGCACACCAAACTGTTCCGGGAGGAGCGTGAGCGACCGGTGCTGCTGGTGATTGACCAGCGCAACAGCCTGTTTTTCGGTTCCCGGAACTGCTTCAAATCGGTGCTGGCGGCACATATCGCGGCACTGCTGGCGTGGGCTGCCCTGGCCAACGGGGACCGCGTGGGCGCGCTGCTGTTCAACGATTCCCGACACCGTGAGATCCGCCCCCGGCGCAGCCGGCGCACGGTTCTGGCGATCCTGTCGGAACTCGCGGACTTCAACCACGCCCTGCCCCTGGCGGACGCGGCCGCGACCGAGACCTTTGCCGACATGCTGGGCAAACTGCGGCGGGTCGCCAGGCCCGGCAGCAGCGTGTACCTGATCAGTGACTTTCAGGGTGCGGATGACCCGCTGGCGCAGAAGCACCTGTTCCAGCTCGCCCAGCACGTGGAGATCACCGGCATCGGCTGCCGGGACCGACTGGAGTCGGAGCTACCACAGAATGGCCTGTACGCGGTCACCAACGGTCAGGAACGAGCGCAGCTGAGTACCGCCGATCCCTCGCTGCAACGTGATTTCCATGCCCAGGCCGTGGCGCGCTGGTCCGGGATAGCCGAGAGCCTGCAGCGCGTCGGCATCCCCCTGCTGGCGCTGACCACCGAGCAGGCACCCTTTGCCGAGCTGCAGCAGTACTACGGAGCGAGGAGCGCGTGAACCCCCAGGATCCACTCGCCAACCTCGCCCCCCTGAGAGAGCCGCCGGCGCCGGACTGGTGGCCCCCCGCGCCCGGCTGGTGGCTACTGGCTTTCCTGCTGCTGGCGGCCGTGACTACGCTGGCGTGGTTCCTGTGGCGGCGATATCGCGCGCGCCGTTACCGTCGCCTGGCTCTGGCCCAGCTGCGCGCGGCCTACGCGGCGGCGCCCGACCCCGATAGGTTCCAGGCGGAATGTAATACCCTGCTGAAGGCGGTAGCCATCCGCAGCTATGGCCACCGCGAGGTCGCCAGCCTCAGCGGTGATACCTGGGTCGCGTTTTTGAACGGCACCGCGCCGGGCCGCAGCCGCGAGCTGTTTCGCCGGGACTGGCTGGCGGACCCCTACCGGCCCGGGGGATCCCGGGTCGACACGGATGGACTGCTCCGGGCCAGCGAGCGCTGGATACGCAGCCATGGGGCGCAACATGCTTGAGTGGCAATGGCCCCTGATGTTCCTGCTGCTGCCGCTGCCCTGGCTGCTGCGACGGCTGCTGCCCGCGGCCCGCACGCGCCTGGCGGCGGTACGCGCCCCCTTCTTCAGCCAGTGGCAGGCCCTGAGCGGTCGCCGTGGCAGCGGCAGCAGTACCCGGCGTATGGGCATGCTTTGGATCCTGTGCCTGATGTGGGCGTCGCTGGTAACCGCCGCCGCGCGGCCCATCTGGATTGGCCAGCCCGTGGAGCTGCCGGACAGCGGCCGCGACCTGATGCTGGCGGTGGATATTTCCGGCAGCATGCGGATCGAGGATATGCAGGTCGCACAGCAGGTAATGCGGCGGCTGCAGGCGGTGAAGATCGTGGGCGCCGACTTTATCAGCCGGCGCAAGGGAGACCGCCTGGGTCTGATCCTGTTTGGCAGCCGCGCCTATGTGCAATCCCCATTGAGTTTTGACACAGCGACCGTGGGGCAGTTTCTGCAGGAGGCACAAATCGGCTTTGCGGGGCAGGAAACCGCCATCGGCGATGCCATCGGCCTGGCGGTCAAGCGCCTGCGGGAGCGCCCCACGGAAAGTCGCGTGCTGGTGCTGCTGACCGACGGCCAGGATACCGCCAGCTCGGTCCAGCCCCTGGACGCCGCGCGCCTCGCGGCGCAGGCGGGTATCACCATCTACACCATCGGTATCGGGGCCGACGCGATGACCCTGCCGGGGCTGTTTGGCTCCAGCTTTGGCAGCCGCCAGGTGAACCCGTCCGCCGAGCTGGATGAGGAAAACCTGCGCAGTATCGCGGGGATGACCGGGGGTCGCTACTTCCGCGCCCGCGACCCCCGGGAACTGGCCGGAATCTACGAGCTCCTCGATGAACTGGAACCGGTAGAGCAGGAAACCGCCTTCTACCGCCCGCGCCAGGCCCTGGGGTACTGGCCCCTGGCCCTGGCCCTGGCCCTGAGTTTTGCCCTGGCGCTGCGCCAGGCCCTGCGCGGCGGCGCGCTGCCTTCCATGGGTGAAGGCAAAGGTCCCGGGCAATCCGCAACCGGGGCAGCTGGCCACGGCGCCGGCGGGAGCAAAGCGGCATGACCCTGGGCGACCTGCACCTGATGCGACCTGAGTGGCTCTGGGCCCTGTTGCCCGCCGCCTTGCTCGCCCTGCTGCTGTGGCGCATGCAACAGCGCTCAGGCAGCTGGCAGGCGGTCATCGACCCTGACCTGCTGCGCCACCTCGTGAGTGAGGAATCCAGCCACGGGCGACGCCGCGCGTGGCTGGGCATTCTTATCGCCTGGGTGATCGCGGTAATCGCGCTCTGCGGGCCCAGCATGCAGAAACTGCCGCAGCCCGTGCACCAGCGCCAGGATGCCCTGGTCATCATCCTGGACCTGAGCCTGTCGATGAATGCGCAGGACCTCGCGCCCTCACGCCTGGACCGGGCTCGGCAGAAAATTCTCGACCTGCTCCGCGCCCGGGTGGAGGGACAGACGGGGCTGATTGCCTACGCCGGCGACGCCCACGTGGTCACCCCCCTGACCGATGACAACCCCACGATCGCCAACCTGCTGCCGGCGCTGAACCCCGGGATGATGCCCATCCCCGGCAGTGACCCGGTGGCGGCCATGCGCCTGGCCGTGGACCTGCTTCGCTCCGGGGGTTCCAGCGGCGGGCGCATTGTATTGATCACGGACGCGGTCGCCGCCGCGCAGCGGGACGCACTGGCCTCGGTCGTTAAGGATGCCGGGGTCGCGCTCACGGTGATGGGTGTGGGCACCGCCAGCGGCGCCCCCATCCCGCTGCCGGACGGCGGATTTCTCAAGGACGCCAGCGGCACCATCGTGATACCCCGCCTGGATGGCGCCGCGCTGGCCGGCATGGCGCGCGATACGGGCGGACGCTACCTGCCGCTGCGCCCGGACAATGCCAACCTGGTGGAGCTGGCCAATCCGCAGATGCTGCCCAACGGCGGCGAGCTTGAAGAACGTGAGGGACGCAGCGCGGACCAGTGGGAAGACCAGGGCTACCTGCTGGTGCTGCTGCTTCTGCCCCTGGGTGCCGCACTGTTTCGCCGCGGCTGGCTGCTGGCGCTGGTACCGCTACTCCTGCTCGGCCAGCCGCGACCAGCCAGCGCCCAGGCCTGGGAAGACCTGTGGCTCACCCCCGACCAGCAGGGCCATCGCGCCCTGGCCGCCGGCGACAGCGAGCGCGCCCAGCAGCTGTTCCAGGACCCTGCCTGGAGCGGCACCGCCGCCTACCAGAGCGGTGACTACACCGCCGCTGCCAGCGCTTTCGAGGCACTGGACTCTGCCGACGCCTGGTACAACCGCGGCAATGCCCTGGCCCGTGCCGGCGAGCTGGATGCGGCGATCGCGGCCTACCGGGAGTCGCTGGCGCGCAAACCGGAGCAGGCGGATGCGCAAAACAATATCGAGCTCCTCGAAGCGCTGAAGCAACAGCAGGAACAGCAACAACAAGAGCAGCAACAGAATCAGGAGAACCAACAGGACCCACAGAACCAGCAGGACGCGCAGGATCCCGCCGATAGCCAGAGCGCCCGGGATCAGCAAAATCAGCAGGACGGGGAGCCGCAAGGCGGCGACAATGCGCGCGGGGAGGATGAGCCGGCCGAAGAGCCGCAGGCAGATCAGGCAGAACCCCAGGGGCAACCCGGTGAGCAGGAGCAGGCAGAGCCGCAGCCACAGGCGGGTGACGAGGAGCCCGCAGAACAGGAAATGCGCGCCGGGGAAATGGAGGCGCGCGAGGGCGAGCAGGACCAGGCCATGGAACAGTGGCTGCGCCGGGTCCCCGACGACCCCTCCGGGCTGCTGCGGGAAAAATTCCGCTACGAGAGCCGGCAACGCCAACGCGAACAACAGGATACAGAGCGCAACAATGATACGTACTGGTAAACTCGCCCTCCTCCTGACCCTGGCGCTGCTGGGATTCAGCGGCGGCGCCCAGGCGGGCCTGCAGGCCGAGGTGGACCGGCAGGTTATCGCCCTGGGCGACACCCTGCGCCTGGAAATCAGCGCCACAGGCGAAGAGCAGCTTAACGATATCGACCTGTCACCCCTGGAAGAGGACTTCCAGATCCTGCAGCGTTCGACGCGCAGCAGCATGCAGATCATCAACGGCGAACGCACCCACGAGCGCCAGCTCCTGCTTGATCTCGTGGCACGCCGCGAGGGCAACCTGCTGATTCCGCCGCTGACCGCCGGCGCGGCGCGCACCCGGCCCCTGGCGGTGCGCGTGGAGCCGCCCGCTGAAGCGCCGGACGAAGGTGCGCAGGTGCTGTTCGAGGCGGAGCTGGACCGGGACAGCGTGTACGTGCAGGGCCAGCTGCTGCTGACCCTGCGCATTCAGCAGGCAATCAATCTCGACGCCCGCAGCGTCACCGAGCTGGATCTGGACAATGCCTTCGTCAAACCCCTCGAGCAGAGCTCCTATCAGCGCACCATCGGCGGGCGCCCCTGGCTGGTACACGAAATTCGCTACGCCATATTCCCGGAACAGAGTGGCACCCTGGATATCCCCGCCCAGCAGTTCTCGGCCCGGATCAGTCAGCCCCGGCGCAGCCTGTTCGACCGCGACAGCGGGCGCCTGATCCGGCGCAGCACCGAACCGCTGACGGTGGAGGTCAAACCCCGCCCCGACAGTTTCCCCGCTGGGGCCACCTGGCTGCCGGCGCGCGACCTGAAAGTCGAGGAGCAGTGGTCAAGCGACCCCGGGGGCCTGCAGGTCGGCGAGTCCGCCACCCGCACGCTGCGGCTGACCGGCGAGGGCGTGCAGGGCGCGCAGCTGCCGCCGGTACTGTTCCCCGCCACCCCCGGATTGAAGTACTACCCGGACCAGCCGGCGATCGAGGACACGGAGACGAGCGGCGGCCTCACCGGCAGACGCACGGACAGTGCCGCGCTGGTGCCCACCGCGGCGGGCAGCTACCGCATCCCCGAGCTGCGCATTCCCTGGTGGGACACCGCCGCCGATGAATTGCGCGAGGCGGTGATTCCCGCGCGCGAGATCGAGGTCAGCGCCGCTGCCACGGCATCGCCAACCGCTGCGACCCGCCCGGCGCCCTCGTCGGCCACCCGCCCCGCCGCAGACGCCGGCGGCACCTCAAGCGGCGAGCTGTGGCTCTGGCGGGGCGTGGCCCTGCTCAGTCTGCTGGGCTGGCTGATCACCGGGGGAATGCTCTGGCGCCGGGGCCGGACGCCGGCGGTTAGCGATGCGCCTGCGAGCGCGGCGCCTTCACCGCGTGAGCGACAGGCCTTCAAGACGCTGCTCGCGGCCTGCGCCGGAAACAATCCGCAACGCGCCCGGGAGGCCCTGCTGGCCTGGGGGTCAGTGTGGTTCGACCTGCCCGGCCCGAGCCTGGCGCTGCTGCTGCAGCGGGCAGCCAACCCGCGCCTGGCCACGGCGGTAGAGGCGCTGGAGCAGCACCTGTACGGCAAGGCCAGTGACCCGTGGCAGGGTGAGTTCCTGGCGGCGGCCTGCCGGGAAGTGCGCGCAGCCGGGGACCGGGAGGACAGCACGGGTAGCGACAGCCTGGCGCTGTACCCGGGCAATTAGTGCCGCTCAGCCCTCCAGGGACTTGCTCAGCACCTCGTACACATCCGGTGACAGCTCTGGCAGACCCGCGAGTCGCTCCAGCTCGGCACGCATGCGCGCGGCGCGATCGCTGGTGTAGTTGCGCCAGCGGGTCAGGGGGGTCAGGAGGCGCGCGGCTATTTGCGGGTTGCGCCTGTTCAGTTCCGCCACCACCTCACCCAGGAAGCGGTAGGCAGCCCCATCCGGGCGGTGAAACTGCAGCGGGTTCTGGTTGGCAAAGCCACCCACCAGGGCACGCACCTTGTTGGGATTGCGCAGGTCGAAGGCCTCGTGATCCATGAGCGAGCGCACGCGCGCCAGCGCGTCCTCTCCCGGCATTGCCGCCTGCACCTGCAGCCACTGGTTGACCACCAGCGGCTCACGCTGCCAGTCACGGTAAAAAGTATCCAGTGCAGCCTGGCGCGCCTCATCGTCGCCGCGCTGGGTAAGCACACGCAGCGCGGCCAGGCGATCCGTCATGTTGCCCGCGGCACTGAACTGGGCCTGGGCCAGCTGCAGATGCGCCGCCCGCGCCAGGGGCAGATAGTCCAGGCATACGTTGCGCAGGCTACGGCGTGCGATCTGGCCCGCCTCCGGGGCGTAGGGATCGTCCACCACGCAGCGCCGATAGGCGGCCAGCAGGCTCTCCTCGGCGTGCACTGCCAGGGCCGTCATCACCGTGTCACGCGCCTGGTGGATACCTTCCACATCGGCGCCCCCTTCCCGCGCCGCCAGCTCAGCGAGGTAATTCTCCCCCGGCAGGCGCAGCATGTCCGCGACCATGGCCGGATCCAGGCTGGCGTCATCGAGCAGGCGACTGCAGGCGTCCAGGAACAGAGTGTCCACGGTGACTTCCTCACCGCGCGCCTGCTGTCCCTGCACCTCTTTCAGCACCGCGATGGCGAGCTGCTGGGAAGCATCCCAGCGCACGAAGCCGTCGTCGTCCCGGCTCATCAGCGCGCAGAGGTCGGCCCGGGAGTAGGCGTACTTGAGACGCACCGGCGCGGAGAAGCCGCGCAGCAAAGAAGGCACCGGACGCTCCCCCACGTCATCGAAAACGAAGGTCTGGCTGGCCTTGTTGACCAGCAAAACACGGTGGGTATTGTCATCGGTGTCCGGGTCGGGCTGCTCGCCCGCCAAACGCAGGGGCAGGTTTCCGGCATCGCCGAGCAGGCCCAGGGCGAGGGGAATCACCAGCGGCGCCTTCTCCGGCTGACCGGGTGTGGGCGGACAATCCTGGCTCACCCGCAGGGAGTACTGGCGACTGTCGGCGTCGTAGCTGTCGGTCACGCTCAGCACCGGGGTGCCCGCCTGGGAGTACCAGCGCCGGAACTGGGTGAGATCCACGCCGGAGGCCTCCTCCATCGCGCGCAGGAAATCCTCACAGGTCACCGCCTGCCCGTCGTGGCGCGCAAAATAGAGGTCTGACCCGCGCCGGAAGGCCTCGGCTCCGAGCAGCGTGTGGATCATGCGCACCACTTCCGCGCCCTTCTCGTACACCGTCACGGTGTAAAAGTTGGCTATCTCGATAAAGGACTCCGGGCGCACCGGGTGCGCCATGGGGCCCGCATCCTCGGCGAACTGCAGGCTGCGCAGCATCGCAACATCCTCCACCCGCTTGACCGTGCGCGAGCCCATGTCGGCGGAAAACTCGGCATCGCGGAATACGGTAAAGCCCTCTTTCAGGCTCAGCTGAAACCAGTCGCGACAGGTCACCCGGTTGCCGGACCAGTTGTGGAAATATTCGTGCGCGACAATGGATTCCACCGTCTGAAAACCGCTGTCCGTGGTCGTCTCCGGGCTGCACAGCACGCAGGAACTGTTAAAGATGTTGAGACCCTTGTTCTCCATCGCGCCCATATTGAAGTCATCCACGGCGACAATATTGAACACTTCAAGGTCATACTCGCGGCCGTAGACTTCCTCGTCCCAGCGCATGGCGTGCTTGAGTGAGCGCATCGCGTGCTCGCACTTGTCCAGGTCCTTCTCTTCCACGTAAATGCGCAGGCGCACGTCGCGCCCCCCGCAGGTACGAAAGCTGTCCTCGATAAAGTGCAGGTCACCGGCCACCAGGGCAAACAGGTAGGCCGGCTTGGGAAAAGGGTCTTCCCAGCGGGCATGGTGGCGGCCGTTGCCCAGGCTGCGGGTCGCCCCGGGGTTGCCGTTGCTCAATAACACCGGGTAGCGGGTGGCATCGGCCTCAATGCCCACGCTGAAGCGCGACATCACGTCGGGTCGATCGAGGTAATAGGTGATCTTGCGGAAGCCCTCGGCCTCACACTGGGTGCAGAACATCAGCCGGGACTTGTACAGGCCTTCCAGCGACGTATTGTCCTGGGGACGAATGCGGGTCTTGACGCCGAGGGTAAATTTGGCCGGCACGCGGTGAATCACCAGAGTGTCCTCCCCCGCCTGGTAGGCATCCCCGGCCAGGACCTCGCCATCCAGGGTCAGCCCCAGCAGCTCCAGTTCCTGCCCGTGGAGTACCAGGGGCTCTTCCGCGGCAATACCCTCCCGGCGTCGCATGTGCAGCACAGATCCCACCGTGGCGTGATCCTCGTGCAGGTCGAACTCGAGCTCGGTGCGGTCAATGTAGTAGCTCGGCGCCTGGTAATCCTCAAGGCGGATGGCGCGGGGTTTGGCGTCTCGCATGGCAGAACCTCAGAGTGTAGACACGGCGACCTGGTAGCCGCCAAATTTGCGCAGGTTGATGACCCCGGTATCGAAGATCAGGTACTGACCCTTGATCCCCAGCAGGGTGCCGGCGACCACGGGGGTCTTGTCAAAATTGAAGGACTTGACCTTGGCCGGATACTCCAGCACCGGGTAGTCGATTGCGGTGACCGGCTGTTGCTCCAGCACCGCGATGGCCTGCAGGCCATGGGCGTCCTGCAGGGCGGCAATCTCATCGGCACACTCGGCGACCAGGCGCCGGGCCTCCCCGGGCAGGTCCACGGGCTCGGCGGGACCCTTGAGCATGGCCTGCCAATTGGTGCGGTCGGCGATGTGCTGCTTGAACACGGTTTCCACCAGGCCCGACTGCAGGCGGCTGGCGACCCGGAATACGGGCATCGCCTGGGAGGCGCCCTGGTCCATCCAGCGGGTCGGCACCTGGCTGTGGCGGGTGATACCCACCTTGATGCCGGAGGTATTCGCGAGGTACACGAAGTGGTCGATCATGCAGTGGGTCTCGCCCCACTCCGGCTCGCGACAGGTGCCCTCGTGATAGTGACACTTCTCCGGGCTGACGATACAACTGTCGCACTGGGCCAGCCGGCGAAAACAGGGGTAACAATAGCCCTGGTTGAAGCTTTTGCTGGTCTTGCGGCCACAGTGCACGCAGTTGATCTCGCCGAGGAAGCGTAGCTCCAGCGCCTGCCCCAACAGGGCATTGACGCCTTGCAGATGCTCTCCGAGGACCAACTGATACTCCACGGGTGCCGCGAGGACCGTCTTCATTTTGCGCAGTGGCCCTTCGGCCAGGGATTGAGCCAACACCGTCTCCTTGCGGTCAGTCGCGCCAGTTAAGGGGCTTGGTCAGTGGGTCGTCACAGGTGTCGCCACTCTTGTGGCCCTTGTCGATATGGCCGACCCGCCGCTCCGGGGGCAGGTTACGCTCCCCCCAGGCGATGACCGCCTGCAGACAGGTCTCACGCTGCTCCCGGGTCAGCGACCGCCCGTCGGGCCATTTGCCGAGTTCCACCGCCCGGCGCAGGCTGCGAAAGGTCTCCGGGGTCATATTGGCAATCAGTTGCTGGTAATCCATGGCTCTCGCACCGTTTCAGGGCGGCGCCATTATAACGGCCCGGGATCACCCTTGTCGCCCGCGTGGCGCGCGGCGAGGCCGAAAACGGCGCCCAGGGCGCCCCCGCTGAACAGGCCGCCGACATGGGCGGCATTGGCAATCGCGCCGAAACCCAGCACCTCCACCACGCCGAGAACGCAGAGCACCAGCCACCCTACCATCAGCAACATGATCGGACGGCTGGGCTCAAAATTCCACGCGGGATTGAGCCGGGCACCGACCCAGCTGAATCCGAGCAGACCGTACACCACGCCGGACATGCCGCCGAAGATGCCGGGGCCACCGAACAGGTACTGGGCCGTGTTGGAGACCAGCGCAATCACGGTAAACAGTCCCAGCAACTGGGCGCTGCCCATGGCGCGCTCTACCCGCGTGCCCAGCTCCCACAGCCAGAGACTGTTGAACACAATATGCAGCCAGCCAAAATGCAGGAAAGCCGGGGTCAGCAGGCGCCAGTACTCGCCCTGGACACCCTGGAATTGCAGCTCGCCCCCCTCAAGCGTAAAGGGCGTAAATGTGAGCGCCGCGAGCCATTCCAGCGGCGCGTTGAGATAGACCAGCAGGAAGCCCGCCGCGCTGCCCAGCAGCAGTAACAGGGTGACCGGGACGCCCCGGAATGTGGCGGCAGCCCCCCGCGCCGCGGCGGGCTCCCGTCGCTGCAGGTTGATCTGCAGTTCCCCGCTGCGCCAGGCGCGATAGGCCCTGTCTACCAGCTCCACTTGATCCGCGCGGGCCACCTTGAGCACCTGCTGCCCGGCCTCCTCGTAGATACGGTGTGCCACCCCGCGCTCGCGCAACACCACGCTCAGGGGCAGCAGATCTTCGTCCAGCGGCACCGAGAGTGCCGTATAGCCTTCAGCCACGCTCAATTCACCAGCGCGTTGCTCCAGCGGAGCTTGTCACGACAGCTGGCGTAGAAGCTGTGACCGATCGGGTGCAGCAAGGTCAGCCGGTGGGGCTTCTTGCTGATCACCACGCTGTCGCCGGGGCGGGCGGTCATATTGACCTGGCCGTCGCAGGTCACGGGGGGATGAATGCGGTTGCGCTGCAGGATGTGAATGCTGATCTCGCTGTTGCCGTCGACCACGATCGGCCGGCTGCTGAGCGCGTGCGGAAACATCGGCACCAGCACCACCGCATCGAGGGTCGGGTGCATGATCGGTCCGCCGCCGGACAGGGAGTAGGCCGTGGAGCCGGTCGGCGTGGAGACGATCAGCCCATCGGCGCGCTGGCGGTAGACGAAGGTGCTGTTGATGGACAGCTCGAACTCGATCATCTGCGCCGAGGTGCCGGAGTTCACCACCACATCGTTGAGGGCATCCGCGCGGCCCACGGTCTTGCCGTCGCGCACCACCCTGGCATCCAGCAGAAAGCGGCGCTCGCGTTCAAACTGGCCATCCAGTACCGCCGGGACCTGCAGCTTGATCTCGTCCGGGCTGATGTCGGTGAGAAAGCCCAGGCGACCACGATTGACCCCCAGCACCGGCGTTTCATAGCGCGCCAGGGTCCGGGCGGCGCTGAGCAGGCTGCCGTCGCCGCCCACGACAATCACCAGGTCAGTGTCTTCACCGATCTCGTCCAGGGAGGCCAGCGGATACCGTTCATCCCCCAGGAGGTCTCCGAGCCGGTCTTCCAGCACCAGCTCGAGGTCACGCGCTTCCAGCAGCGCGATCAGTTCCTCCAGCACCGGCTGCACGCCGTCCTGCTGACTGCGGCCGACCAGGCCGATTCTCTTGAAGGATGGCTGCATTGCACTTGCGCCCCGACCCGAATGGACCGGTATTATAAACACGATTAGCCTCCGGAACGCATGCATGCCCGATTTACAGCTCAAACAGCCCGCGGTGCGGGACCTGGCGTGGTCCTGCCTCGGCGCACCCCTGCTGCAGACCCCGCGCTTGTCCGGGATTCTGCCTGGCACCGACAACCCCGGCTTCGCCCTGACCGACGCCAGGCGAGACTGGCTACGTTCGCTGGATGCGCAACCGGCGCCGTTGCTCGAGCATTTACAGGCGCACGCCACTTCCCGCCTGGGACTGTATTTCGAGGCACTGTGGCACTTTTTCCTGGCTGCGGATCCAGAGGTGGACTTCATCGCGCACAACGTGCCGGTACGCGACGACGCGCGCACCCTCGGGGAGTTTGACTGTCTTTACTTCTGTCGCCAGAGGCAAACGTACTGCCACCTGGAACTGGCGGTGAAGTACTACCTGGCCTGGCCCGAGGACGGCGGATCGGGCCCGGCGTGGCTGGGACCCAACAGCCAGGACCGCCTGGACCGCAAACTGGCGCGGCTGAGCGGCCACCAGAGTCGTTTGGGCCAGGATCCGGCAGCCGCGAGCGCGCTCGCGGCGTTGGGCATCCATGCCCCGCCACAGCCGCTGATCGAGCTGCGTGGTTACCTGTTCCGGCACGGCGGCAGCACGGCATCTCCGCCGGCGGGGTGGCACCCCGCCCAGAAGCTGCGCTGCTGGCATCGGCTGGAGGAACTGTCGCAGGTGTTGGACGATCAACGGCGCTATCGCGTGTTGCCGCGACTGCGCTGGCTCTCGCCGGCACACCGGGCGGAGGGCGACACACAGGATCGCGATGCGCTACTGGCCGCCCTGCACACGCATTTTGCCAACTCCCGGCGTCCTCTGCTGGTCGCCGGCTTTGCCGCCGGCGAGTGTGAGGTTGAGCGCTGGTTTGTCACCGGCCGGGACTGGCCGGGCGAGGAATATCGAGACCGTGGAGAGGACTAAAGGCCGACGTTATTTTTCTGCAGGACCTGTTCGGCGCGATAACTGGAGCGCACCATCACCCCGGAAACCACCTCCAGGAAGCCCCGCTCCAGGCCCCACTGGCGATATTGCTCAAACTCCGCCGGGGTCACGTAGCGCGCAATCGGGTAGTGGTGCGCGGTGGGCTGCAGGTACTGGCCGAAGGTAAGGATGTCCACATTGGCCGCGCGCAGGTCCTCCATGGCCCGGATAATCTCGTCCTCGGTCTCGCCCAGGCCCAGCATGAGGCTGGTCTTGGTCAATACCCCGGGGCGGTGGGCCTTGGCGTGGGCGAGCACCTCCAGGGTCTGGCGGTAGCCCGCGCGCGGGTCCCGCACCGGGTGCGTCAGGCGCTCCACGGTTTCCACATTTTGCGCGAACACCTCAATGCCGGAGTCAACCACGGTCTCCACGTCCTTGAGGGAACCCAGAAAGTCCGGGGTCAATGCTTCCACCGCAGTCTCCGGGTTATCTTCCTTGACCCGGCGCACACAGGCGGCGTAGTGGCCGGCACCGCCGTCTTCGAGATCATCCCGGTTGACCGAGGTAAGCACCACGTACTTGAGCCCCATCAGCTGCACCGAGCGCGCGGTGTTCGCAGGCTCCTCGGTATCCAGCCAGCCGCGGGGATTGCCGGTATTGACCGCGCAGAAGCGGCAGGCCCGGGTGCACACATCGCCCATCAGCATGATGGTGGCGGTGCCTGCGCTCCAGCACTCGCTCATATTGGGGCACTTGGCCTCCTCACACACAGTGGCCAGGCGATGCTCGTGAACGATGCCCTTCACCTGCTCGTACACCGGACCGCCGCGCACGCGCACCCGCAACCAGTCCGGCTTGGCCAGGCGCTCGCCGCTGCGTGCGCTGGCCTTGATACCGTCCTTGATCGCAGTCACACCGCGTTCGTTGATGTATTTCTCGCCGCTGGCCACCTGTACGGTGGGGATCAGCTTGGATTCAGGCATGGACATTCCCGCGGGTCCCGGGCACCGGAACCTCGATAACTTGAAGTGTGCCGCAGATTATACAGGAATACCCCTGCCCCTCGCAGGCCCCGGGCTGCCTGCTACAGGCGCGACCAGCGCGGCGGGCGCCCCTCCTGGAAGGCCTGCATCGCCTCCTCCATGCAGCCAGAGAAGTAGCCCAGCACCTGGGTCCGGTTTTCCATCTCCATGGCGTGCCTCAGACTGGGTGCGTCGAGATTGGCGCGCAGCCCCTTCTTGGTCATCCACACGCCGTACTCACTGTTCTCGGCAATCGCGCGCGCGGTTTGCAGTCCGGCCTCCAGCAGCGCGTCAGGGGACACACAGCGCGTGGTCAAACCCAGAGCCTGGCCCTCGACGGCATCGATCACCCGCCCGGTCAGCATCAACTCAGTCGCCGCCGGCACACCAACCGTGCGCGGCAGGAAATAGCTGGTGCCCACATCGCAGGAGGATAACCCGGTCTTGATAAATGCGGCACTGAAGCGGGCGCGGTCACTGGCAATGCGAATATCGCTGGCCAGGGCGATTGCCAGGCCACCACCCACCGCGGCGCCATTCACCAGCGCGATTACCGGCTTATCGCACTCGGCGATCGCCAGGATCATCTGGGCGATGTATTCCTGGTACTTGTAGACGTAACCCAGCTGGCTCATGCCCTCAGTACCGGGTACCCCGCCCCCCTGCCCCTGTCCATCGTCGGGCTTGAGATCCGCACCCGCGCAGAAGCCCTTGCCTGCACCGGTCAACAGGACGACCCGCGTGCTGCGATCATTGTTCAGTTCGCGGAAACAGTCCATCAGCTCCCCTGTCAGCGTGGCGTCGAGGGCATTGAGGCGGTCGGGCCGGTTCAACGTGATCTTCAGGATGTCGGGTTCAATCTTCTCGCTTAGCAGCGTTTCCATTGTTTGCTCCCTGGCTACTATCCGGGCCGGCGGGCTCACCCCCGATGTGCTGGTGCCGGCCGGGGTGCGCCGCTCCGCCGCTACCGGTACCTGTTGGCGGATGGGTGAGTGGGGAGACTATTGAAGACAGGCAGCGGGGAAAAATCAACCTGAGGTCACGGTTTCGAGGTGGCGGGTTGTGACCGGAACTTGCTTGCGAAAACGACGCTTGAGTCTGTAAATGATAATGGTACCCACTATCGCGGGCGCCACCCAGGGCAGGACCTGCCAGGCGCCGGAGAGCAGGCCCTGCACAACTCAGAGGGGACAGTGAAGAATCACGTCTCCTCCATTCTCGCCAAGCTGGGCGTGCGCGACCGCACACGGGCCGTGCTCAAGGCTATTGAGCGTGGGCTGTTGTGAGACCCGCGCGCGGTAAGCCCGCGCTGCTGCAAATCCGGCATTGCTGAATCCGCACTCAGGGTCGGGATCAGTTCAGCGATCCAGCTGGTCAACGTACTCCTGGAACTCGAGGTCGCTGAACTCACCTTTACCTAGCGGCAGGCATTGCACCACGGATTCCGTGGTCGACTCGACACCAGCGCGGTCGGTCACAATCACCCGGCCAGCAAATTCCCTGGCCGCCTCCTCGCTATTGGCCGGAACCTGCACAAATGCCAGGTCTTCCGTCGCCGCAATAACGTGACACCTGTAGAACCCTTTGGAAGCGATTTCCAGCGCCATTGAAGGCATGCCCAGCAGGGTTAACAATGTGATCGCACTTACTGCGGCGATCTTGTTCAGTCTTGAAGTCATAATAGTGCCTCCTTACCAGCACTGATTAGCGGCAGTGCCGGTGGCGGTTTTTACACCCGCCGATGTCAATGTAAAGCTGGTACAGCGCAGGTCGTCAGCCTGCGGAGATGTCGCCACCGGCGTTGCAGTCAATTCGTAGCAGGTTGCGAGAGAACCCCCTCCGCAAGCGGCCGCATCCACGGTGTAGTGCCCTTCCTCGGACTCCATGGGATCATCCCCGAAGCCGAGGTCTTCCATATCAGCCGTGTAGGTCCGGTAGTCGAGGAAATACTGCTCCTGGCGGTTGGCAGCGTCCATCAGGGCCGACATGGCATCGCTGCGCCGACCCTTCTGGATGCTTTCCTGGTAGGCCGGCAGGGCGACCGCCATCAGGATGGCGACCACGACTATCGCGATCATCACCTCTATCAGGGTAAACCCCGAACTGGACGTCATCGCAACTACTCTGGAGCCAGCGGCTTGGCCCGTGCTCTGCCTCAATGCTCGCACGCTAGTATTCCTCCTGGTACCAGTAGTAGCCATAGGGAGGATCCAGGTCCACGCCGATATCGCACACACCGTTCTTGCAGTTGCCGTCATCGTCATCGTCCTCATCGTCCCCGGGCGGCGCACCGGGGGGCAACAGCAGACGCAGCTTGCCGTCTTCACCGAAGTGCACTGAGGGCGTGTCGGGGATAATGCCACCGAGATTGATCTCCGTGCCGGAGGCATCATATAGGTCGCGGATATACAGCTGCCCGCTACCCGACTGCGGTTCACAAGCGTTGATATCGTTGACCAGGTTCGAGGGCGTGAAGGTGGTGATATAAACCTGGCCATCGATCGTCAGGGACTTGGACAGGCTCTTTTCACCCGGATTCTGCAGGGTCAGGGACCAACCATTGGCTGCTTCCAGGGCCTGGCGGGCAGCGCTGGCCACGCTACTTACGTCCGATTGAAGGTCGCCATCGGTCACGTCATACATATCACCATCGCCGAGGGGCAACTGACAGCGGAAGTCAAAGAAATCCGGCTCCGCGCACTCAGAGGCTGTGGGCACGGCCGTGGTGTAGGGCGCCACCGCCCGGTCCCGGATCATGTACACCTTGTTCTCCACGTCCGTGGCATTGGGGTTGGTGCGGTCGCCGCTGCCGATGATGACCGCGTCTATCGGCGCACCGCCGAAGCGTATGCGCACCACGTCGGGCGCATTGAAGAAGCGACGGTCCGCGGAAGCCAGACCGATATTGAAGTCCGCCAGCTTGACGATACGCCAGGTGTCCTGGGAACTCGTGGGTCGGGCATTGCCGGGCAGATCCACACGCCACAGGTTGCCCCCCGTGTCACCAAAATAGATCCGGTCGGTCAGATCGTCGCCATTGCTGTCCATCGCCGTGACTGACCCCGGCACAGAGTGGGTCAGACCCGCTTCCTGCAGGTTGGTGGCGGAGTTCACACGCGGGGTCACGCTCCACACCAGGGCACCGGTTTCGGCATCGACAATAAACACCCCGCGACCGCGCGCATCCGAGGTGCCGATACCCGTGGCATCCTTGTTGGTGTCGTAACCGGCACCGAATACCAGTACCGGTTTCGGCTTGCCGTCCCCGTCGGTATAGCCAGGCACCCGTGTGACCACGGGTTCCGACCAGGTCTGCCCCATTTCCGCAAAGCCAGCCACATCACTGCCGATACGCCACATGAACTGGGGCGAATCCGGGTTGGAGAGGTTCAGCGCATAGTAGGACCGACCACCGCGCCGCATGCCCAGGAAGGCCCAGACTTTGTCACCGTCAGCTACATTGAGGGTACCATCACTGTCCGCATCCTCGGTGTACGTCACCGGCGTCAGGTCCATGCCGTAGATATTGTCTCCATCAACCGCGTTGCGCCGGCGCTCCGGCAGGACACTGGCGATTTCCTTGGGGAAGAACGCCCAGTCCTCGATGCCGTCCTCGCTGCCGAAGAAGTGCACAAAACCATTGTTGGTACCCACCAGGATACGCATATCCGGGTCGTCCTCGGTAAAGCCGGAGCGCGCGCCATAATTGATCACCAGTGGCTGGCTGTGGAGGATATCCCCGAGGATCCACTTGCGATTGTCATTGGTACTGCCGTCACCATCATTATCGTAGGCGTCATACCCGCGGCTCCAGTTCAGCTGCCTCAGGAAACCGCTCTCACTGGTAGCACCGAACAGGCCGTACAGCGCGCTGTCGGAGCCGACACCCATGGAGGCCGCCGTGATATTGGTGTCGTTGAACAACTGCAGCGCTCCGCCCGAGCCAGTGTTGATGTAAAGCGTGCGTGTGGAGGGATTGCGCGCGGCGAGCAACGCCCCGGCACCCCCTGCGTCGACCGCCCCGCCATCCGTCGTTGTGCTCCAGATGGTGCGCGCCGTCGCCTTGATATTGCCGTCCGCGGGATTGATCGCGGCATTGCCGTTGGCGTCTACCAGAATCGCCTCGTCTGTACTGAAGTCCAGGCGCAGTTTTTTGATATTACCAATCCAGTCCACGGTATTGCCTGGCTTAAACATGGCGTAGTAGACCTCGTTCCGACTCTGGGTCCGGGTAAAGGTATCTACCGCAACCGCGGGCGAGGTAAAGGTCGTGTCCTGGGCAAGAATGCTGGTGATCGCACCCTGGAAGGCCTCGGTCAGCTGGTCAGCGTCAAAGGCCGTGTAATACTCACCCTTTCCTTTCTCCGCTGCGTCACTCAGCAACTGCTGCTCGGTGGTAAAGCCGATGGTATAGGTGATCGCGAACTGGTCGCCGTTGGTGGTGTCGCCGTCGAGATCCGTATTGGCCATGTACTCGGCCAATTCGGGCAAGCAGTTTTTCGAGGTATTGCCGTCGCCATCATACTGCTGGCAAGTCTTGCCGGTGAGGCTCTCGATAGTAGAGTTTGCGTCCGTGTCGTTTTGCGGCAAACCGTCGGTCATCACGATAACGTAGGTATAGGCGCAGTCTGATGAGGGTGACTCATAGGTACCCAGTGGACTCTCGGCGCCGGTGTCCCGGGACAGCAGGTCGCCACTACGCCAGCCGTCGTCATTGTCACCGTAGTAAACCGTTTGCCCGGCCATGTAGCGATAAGCCTCATAGGTCGCCTCGCACAGTGGCGTGCTTCCGGAAGCCGTCATGACGTTCAGCTTGTTGTTGATCAGGTCATTGCGCTGGGCATCCGTCATGTTCTCGATGATGCGCTGCACAACACGACCGCCATGGTCATTGGTGCCGCTCCAGTTACCGTTGAACTCAAGCAGCCCGAAGTCGATGCCCGGGTTGGTGCTGATAATATTACCGATCACCTGCTGCGCGACCACGATCTTGTCGTCGCCGTCGACAATCTGGTCAGGATCGTTCCAGTAATTGAGATAGTTGCCTGTATACCAGCGGTAGGTACCGCGCCACTCAATACTGTTGTCAACGGTCGGGCCGTACTCGTCCTCGGCCAGGCCGGTCAAATTCTGGGGGTAGCCATCGGATTGGTCGCTGCCGTTACTAAGCAATGCGGCTTCGACGTCATCGCGACACTCGACGTGGGTGGGGCTGTTGACATCTTCGTCCAACGGGAGCCACTCGCCAGGGATTACTGGAATAGCTGCGCATTGGGCAGGAACGGATGAGCCGTAGTCGACCTCGTCAACCGTTTCCCCCTCGACAACCGAGCTAAAGCTATAGCATGCCGCCCCACCACCATCGATATTGACGTAGGTGCCTCCGCCGGGGCAGCTGGTGCCCAGGTTGTCGCTGACTTCGTACCAGCCCGTAAAAACTCCCGCATCAATTTGGGCATCGGTTGGGGTTCGTACTTCATAGCAGCCATCCTGAAAACTACCACCACCGGTTGCCAGAGATCCGCCAGGGTTAGAAGGGCAATATTGCTCATTGACCCAGCTCCCAAAATAACAGTTTCCAAAAAACACGAACCCGGTACAGTACCGCCTGGTTTCTGAATCACCGACTCTGACAAGCTTGGGGTCTGCGTTGAAGACGGGGACGACTTCGTAGCAGTCTTCACCCTGGAGGAAATCGTCCGGGTCGTCACAACTGCAATCCGGCACTACATCCTCCTGCTCTTCCGGCTCGCGCCAACGCGCTGCACCGGAAGCGGTAAAGAAACCGCTGTCCGCCAGCGGACCGTAGGATGAGGCGCACCGGTTCGGGTCGCCGGTGAAATCGTCACTGTCGCTATTGAAATACGGCGTATCGCCACGATCTTCCGGCACTGCGTTGTCATTCAGCGTCCAGTAGATACGATCGCGGTTGAAGTCATTGCTAGGGCCGGGAATCGAGTAGTTCTCGCTCGGGTCGTAAGGCAACCGGGAGCGCACCGGGTCACCCATACTGCCCGAGTCGTCAAACACGATCAGCACCTTGGGCCGCCCGCCCGCGGAGGCACCGTATTCCGCCCGGTAAATTTCGGTGTCGTCGGCAGAGGCTCTGTCAGCCCCCGCAGAGAGCAGAAGCAGGCCGAGGGCGAGCGAGAGAATACTGAATGCTGTTGATCTGATCATGGGAAACTCCTGGTTCCGGCCGCCACGCAGGGCTTAGCCGTTATCTCCTGCGATGGGCCTGACAACGCCTATTTCCACCCTGCTCCGGGAAATGCCCGGATCGTCGTGTTCTGATACCACCTGATAAAAGTCGCACTTATCAATATTGATGCTGTTGCCGCCAGTTTCGGTGGTGGGTCGCTTGCACTGCAGGTTGGCAGCGACAAACAATACATCCACGTCCACCTGGGGCGCGTTAGGGTCGGTGACGTCCCTGAGCGGGTCGGGAGTCACGCCGGCAAAAGGCGTCAGGTCATCAGCCTGCGCGGCAAAAGGGTCATTACCCGTACCGACCAGCCCCAGCACGGCGTAAACCCCGGCCTCCGCTGCCTGGAACGATCTGTAGCCCTCCTGCAGGTTGGACGACATTTTGAGCCCCAGGGTGCTGTTGCTGGTGGCGGCGATACTGATAATGGTGACCACCAGCAGGAACAGCAGGGACACCACCAGCGCGACGCCGGTCTGGCTGCCGGGAAAACGGTTGTGACGATTTATCGTATTCATGTTCATTTCAGTGCCAGGCTGGGGTTGCGAAGGTTGACGCTGCCGTGCAGCAACATCCGGTGATAGCTGCCTTCATTGGGATCCGGGACCACGGCGACGTCACCCAACTGGTAAGTCTTGGCATCGGTGTAGCCGGGGTCCTCCTCGACATTGCGCATCAGTAGGAATACCTCCGCCGAAGCGACCTGGCTCCAGTTGCCGGCGCCAACGCCGTTCGCGTTAGTGTAGGTATCGACTTCCCAGTCCGCGTCAGCCGGGTCATCCAGCCCCAGGCGCAACACCAGCCTCTCGACCCCGTGGACAAGCTGCTCTGTCTCGACCTGCCAAGCGGTGCCATCGCGACGCAGCACCTTACGACTCAGCACAGGCACGTCGTTGATGGGATCAGCCTGCTGCACGTAATAAATCTCGAACACGTAGGGCCAAGCAACTCCGAAGGGCAACTCCCCGCCCGAACCTACGGTAGGCATGGTATCGTCCCCCTCGACCAGCAGGCCGTTCAGTCTCCCGGCCACGAGGTAAACCGTGTCGTCGTCGAACAGGCCTGCAGGAATCACCCCGTCGGGCGCCTCGTTCGGATCGCTCGGGTCGGCATCGTAGAGGGGAGACGGGCGGCCGCTCTTGATCACCACAACATCACTGCCTATCTTCGCATCGTCGATACACGAGAACACGTTGGACGACGTCGCCCTGACCACGAAGAAATTGTTCAGGGTATTGAAGGCCAATCCCTCGCCAGCGCCCCCGGCGCACTCGCCCGAAACTGCACTGAGGTTGCCGTCCAGGCTGACATCCTGGCCCAGCACACCACCAAAAAAGCCCACGTGCCGCAGCGAGTAAGTCATCATCTCCAGCGCGAAGCGGCCGTTCTCCGACAGGTCGGCGAACCGTTCCACCTCGGTATAGGACCGTTTGGTGGCCAGGTAAACCGAGCTCGCGCCGCCGATAATAATAGTGCCCAGCAGCAGGGCCACCATGAACTCGATCAGGGAGAAGCCGCGCGCGGCGGAAGATGCAGTATTGCGCTGACTAAACACCACTTCTATTCCTCGGTATAAACATAGCTGGAAACCTCCACACGCCGGCGCGTGTCCAGATCCACGAAATCGGAGTCGGCGCCGCAGGCGTCGCCGCTGGTGAAACCATCACTGGTGGACTCCAGCCCCTGCCACTGAACAATGACGCTGATCACTCCGGTGTTCACCTTGCCCGCATCCGGGGTAAATTCGATGCAGCCTCGGGGGTTGACCAGACCGCCGGCATTGGTGGTCACACCGCCCTTGGTCAGGGTTTCCGAGGCACCGTCCAGCGATTGCTCCCACGCCCAGAGATCGAAGGCCGCCAGCGCGTTGGGGTCGCAGGCCGTGGTCAGGCAGTTGGTATCCGGCGTGTCGCCGAGTTCCCCGCCCCCCAGGGCCGCCGCGGCACTGTAGGTCTGCACGGCGGTGGGATTCACCCGGATACGCTCCAGGATATCGTCCGCCAGGGTCACCGCGCGGGCGCGCTGCATCGCCTGGTACTGCGCAGACTTCGAGACCGCCTGCAAACTGACGATACCGAGCAGCCCGATCGACAGAATGACAAACGCCGCGAGTACCTCGATCAAGGTGAAGCCGGCGGCCCGGCGCCATTGCCTGCTTTGCACACGATTACGACTCATGGACAGTCTCCGTCGATGACATCGGTAAAAGTGGTGCCAGAGGGATGCACGTTGACAATGCCGTTGCCATTGTCGTCCACGGCGGAGCGCAGCGAGCCTACCGCGGCGAGGATCAGCCCCCTGGCAAACTCCGGCCCCCGGGTATCGCAGATCACGAAACCACCCGCCGAGCCCAGCGCGTTGCCGCGGGAGTTGAAGACCACCTGGTTACCGCCATCAAAACTGACTTCCATCTCACTGACTTCCCGGTCCACGACCTGAAAGGGATCGTTGGGATCGTTAATAAAGCTTTTATAACCAAGCGACCAGTCGGTGCCGCCGGCACAGGCACCGCCGGCATTGATCGGACACACGGTCACTGACTCGCGCTGCGATACGGCCTCTGAACGGGCATTGGCCAGGGATGCGCGCAACGTGTAAAGCTCCGAGACCTGCCGGTTATTGCGGATCAACTCCTGCAGGCCGGGCGCGGCCACCAGCAGCATTACTGCCAGTACCGCCAACACCATCATCAACTCGATCAGGGTGAAACCCCTCGAGTATCCGTCCCGCGTTTTGCGCCTCTCAGTCATCACATCCCCGATCCAGCATCTTCGTTCATGGCCGTGCATCCACAGCGACCAAGTATATGCGCTGCTTTCCGCAGTGGAAATGCACAGTAACGGCGCAAATCATAGCATCGATTTTTCACGGCGCCGCGCTAACTTACTGAAAATTAAATGAATTTGAGCAGCACGTCACAGAAGCGCGGCGATGACGCCGCGAACGATTTCGCGAACGGCAGATTTCCCCGACAAACGGTCAGGCGGGCAAATCCGGAGGTAAAAAAGGAGTTGGAAATGCAGGTTTCAAGGTCGCCCTCGTCGAACGAGGGTTCTCGCCGCATTTCGATCAGCAAAAACAAAAAAACCGCCAGATGGCGGTTTTTGTAGTTCTCGAGAGATAGCTTACAGAATATACCGGAGACATGGTTTACACATTTAGGTATTTGAGGGGGGACCTCAAATGCCCTGGAAAGAGTGTAAACCGATGGATGAACGCCTTAAGTTTGTTGCCCGGCTCCTGGATGGCGAGAAGATGTCGTCCCTGTGCACTGAGTTCGGTATCTCACGGCCCACTGGCTACAAGATATTCAATCGTTACAAGGAGTTAGGTCCTACTGGGCTTGAAGATCGAAGCCGTCGGCCCTATCGCCACGCCAACAAACTGCCCTTCCAGGTTGAGCGAGCCATCCTGGCGATCAAGCGGGAATATCCCTCATGGGGTGCCCCCAAGATCCGTGAGAAATTGATCAAGGAATACCCGATGATCAATCCACCCGCCAAGAGTACGGTGCATGCCATTCTTGACCGCAACGGCATGGTCAAGCGTCGTAAGCGCAGGCGGCGGCGATCTCAGGGGACAGTGCTCAACCATGCGGTTACACCCAATCAGCTATGGTGTGCTGATTACAAAGGCGAGTTCCTCCTAGGCAACAAGAAGTACTGCTACCCACTCACCATCACGGACTACAGGTCCCGGTACCTGCTTGCCTGCGAGGGCCTGGACTCGACCAAGTCGCAACTGGCCTTCCACGTATTTGAGCAGGCTTTCAAGGACTATGGTCTGCCAGCAGCCATTCGCACCGACAATGGCATTCCGTTCGCCTCGCCGAACGCCCTATTCGGTCTTAGCCGACTCTCCATATGGTGGCTCAAGCTCGGCATCAACATTGAGCGCATTCAGCCAGGACATCCAGAGCAGAACGGACGGCATGAACGTATGCACCTGACGCTGAAGAAGGAGGCTACCAAGCCTGCCTCTTATAACTTCCTGCAGCAGCAGGGCCGGTTTGATGCGTTTCAGGGGGTTTACAACAATGAGCGCCCACACCAGGCACTTGGCGGGCAGTACCCTGCTGAAGTATTTACACCTTCAGCTCGCCAATACCGACCCGCGGAAGAGCCGGAGTACCCTTTCCACGACAAGGCGGTGAAAGTAACCAAGTGTGGTCGAATCTGCATGGGACGCCGGAAAATAAACTTAAGCGTCGTCTTCGGAGGTCAAATCGTAGGCGTGCGCGAAGTCGCTGACAAAATCTGGCTGGTCAGCTTTATGGATTATGATCTAGGATTCTTTGATGAGGACTTTGGACGGGTTGAGCCCGCCCAGAATCCGTGGCTACCGGAAAAAGTGTAAACCATGTGTCCGGTATGAGATGTAAACCATGTCTCCGGTATACACCTTTTTGTATGTGGCGGACCGGACGGGACTCGAACCCGCGACCTCCGGCGTGACAGGCCGGCATTCTAACCAACTGAACTACCGGTCCCGGTAGCATACATTTTTCGGTGCTTACATCCCGGCCTGATCACGCTATTCAGAGATAACGTGGTGGGTGGTGACGGGATCGAACCGCCGACCCTCTGCTTGTAAGGCAGATGCTCTCCCAGCTGAGCTAACCACCCCCTGACCGAGACCGCGCATTATAGAGAGAAAAATGCACCTGTCAAACGTTCCCCGGGAAGTTTTTAATAATTTTTGCCACGCGTTAAAAGCGCCTGTTTTTAGTAGTAAAATCACGTTTCTGGCGATGCCGCAAAGGCCCGGTGAAGGCAATGGAAATTTACAAGGAGTTTCACTTTGAGGCGGCTCACCGCCTGCCCAATGTGCCCGAAGGTCACAAGTGCGCACGCCTGCACGGTCACTCTTTCCATGTGCGTCTGAGCGTCACCGGCGAGGCACCCGAGCCCGCTGGATGGGTCATGGATTTCGGTGATCTCAAGGCCAGATTCCAGCCTCTGCTGGCCCAATTGGACCATTACTATCTGAATGACATTCCGGGCCTCGAAAATCCAACCAGCGAAAACCTGGCCCGTTGGATCTGGGGGCGCCTGAAGCCGGAACTGCCCGCACTCAGCGCGGTGGAAATTCGCGAAACCTGCACCTCGGGTTGCATCTACCGCGGCGACTGAAGCGAGGCCGCACCGATCCGTTACAGCGCGGTAACGCGATTGAAATCGATTGACAGATCAAAAACCCCGTAAAAAATGTGGCAAAAAGTGATCTGCTTTGCGGTGTTACGTTGCATCCGCTACCCGGTGTTTCCAAATTGAGGCAAAGGTTACGTTCCGTAGCACCAGAAAAAATGTTATGCACACTGAAATGGTGTCATGAAAGTATCACGAACTTAGCTTTTCCTTTACAGGCGACACTTCATGAATATATCTTAACTTATTGTTTTATATATATTTATTGTTATTGGTTGAATTTTAAGCAATCTGTCACAATCCCGGTAGTTAGGGGGCTGGTCGGCCGGTTAAACAAATTACTCACCGACTTATCCACAGTTTCTGTGGAAAACCGACTTGCGTATCGAAGGGGTTACACCTGCGGTTGTAGCTGCAATCAAGGAAGCAAATCATGGATCTCGCCGGCTGGCTATCCCTGTTCATCGTCTGCCTCCTGGGCGCCATGTCCCCGGGGCCGAGCCTCGCGGTGATCGTGGAGCAGACCCTCGCCCGGGGCCGCCGGGCCGGGCTGCTGACCGCGGTGGCACACGGGGTGGGGGTCGCCTGTTACGCCCTGCTCACGATAGCCGGACTGGCCGTGGTGATCGCCCGCTCCCCCGGGCTGTTCAGCGGCCTGCAGGTCGCGGGGGCCGGCTACCTGATCTATCTCGGCCTGGGCGCACTACGCACCGCCGCCCGGGACAGCGACGGTGTCATCACCGGGGGCGCCGGAATCACGCACTCACCTGTGGTCAGCGGCTTTCTGGTCGCCCTGCTCAACCCCAAGCTGGCCCTGTTCATGCTCTCCCTGTTCAGCCAGTTTCTCTCGACCGATGCCTCTCCCGCCACCAGCGCCGGCATGGTCGCGGTCGCAGGTATGACCGACGCCGTGTGGTATTGCCTGGCCGCGACCCTGGTGTCCCACCCCCGGGTCCTGACGCGGCTGCGCGCGCGAGGGCTGTGGATTCAGCGGATGTTCGGCGGACTGTTGTGCCTGCTGGGCCTGACGGTGCTGGCACGCGTGGCCTGGTCCGGGCTGGGGGGCTAGCAGGCCACCCTGTGCGGGTCTTCCTCCCGGGCTCAGTGCAGGGTGCGGTCCGGCTCACTCACCACCACCGCCTGCAGCTGCTTGCCGAGCATGATCACGAAGCCCTGCTCCCGCTGCAGACCGTCGAAGCTGTAGTCGAAGCGGTACTGCCGCCAGATACGCCAGCGACCGGTGTTATCCCGGCTCAGTGACAGCCGATGAATGTGCACCGACTGGTCCAGGAGCTGGAAGTCGTCGCGGCTGCCCGCCGCCTGCACCGCCTTCACCGCCAGCTCCCGCACGCGGATTGCGTCCAGGAAGTACAGGCAGAGAGCGCCGAACAGGAAGACGACGAGTATTTCACCGAGGCTGAAATGCATGACAAAGGAGGCCCTGGACGGCGATCGGGTACGGCGGGCAAGCATACCGGCGGAAAGCGGCCCGCGCCAGCGACCCGGCGGTTTTACAAGTTGACTGGCCGAGTGTATTGTCGCGGCTCACCACAGGAAAGCCCCCTCGCCACCATGGAAGCAGCCATCAACGACCGCCAGCGCCAGCGCAGCGCCACCCGGGAAAGGATCCTCGGAGCCGCCGTGACCTGCTTCGCCAGCGCCGGCTTCGACGCGACCTCCCTGGCCCAGGTCGCAAGCGCAGCGGGGGTCAAGAAGGCGCTGGTGCAATACCATTACACCACCAAGGAACAGCTCTGGCAGGCGGCTGCCACCCACCTGTGGCAACAGCGCAATGAGCGCCTGGCCGCTTTTATGGAAGTGCGTGCCGGCGCCGCCGTTGCGGAACTGATGCGCCCGGCCTTCACCGCACTGGTTGAGTTCACCCGCGAGCACCCCCAGTGGCTGTGGTTCATGTTCCACGAGGCCCAGGGCGACAGTCCCCGCCGCGCCTGGCTGATCCGCCACTTTCTGCAGGACGACTACGAGCTCGGAGAGCGCTTCGTGCGGCGCTGCCAGGAGGAGGGCCTGATTCGCCCGGCACCGCCGCTGCAGCTGCTGCACCTGATTTCCGGAGCCCTCACCTATAATCTGCTGGTTGCTCCCCAGACCCTGGAGGCCACGGGCAAGGACCTGGCCAGCCGGGACTCCATCACGGAGCAGGTCGACCTGCTGCTGGCAATGATTTCAGCCTAGCAGCCTGCTCCCAGGAAACGCCGGACCTGGGCGTTGAACAGGCGCGGCTGTTCCGCGTGCAGCCAGTGACCGCAGCCCTGCAGCACCCGCAGCTGCGCCGCCGGAAACAGGGCCTCTATCGCCGCCCGGTGCCCGGGCTGGATGTAATCCGAAAGCTCGCCCTTGATAAACAATACCGGCCCCGGGTAAGGCGCCGGCGCAGACAGCGCCTCGCGCACCGCATCGTAGTCGCGCTTGAGCCCCTCCAGGTTAAAACGCCAGCGGTAGGCACCGTCATCGTCGCGATACAGGCTGGTGGCAAGGAACTGGCGCACGCCCTGCTCCTCGAGATACTGCGTCATGATGCGATCCGCCTCGCTCCGGGAGCCCGGCGCAGCGGCCGCAACCGCTTCCAGTGCGGCGAACACCTCGTCATGGTGGGACGGGTAGGCAACCGGGGCGATATCGGCAACCACCAGGCGCGACACCAGCGCCGGCGAATCCAGCGCCAGGCGCATCGCCACCTTGCCACCCAGGGAGTGCCCCACCAGTGCCGCCTGCACGAGGCCCGCATCCAGCATCCACTGGCGCACGGCTGCCGCCAGGGTCTCCAGGTTCATCGGATCTATCCAGGCGGAGCGGCCGTGGTTCGGCAGATCCAGGCTGTGCACCCGGAAGTCCTCCCGCAGTGCGCGCGCCAGTTTACCCAGGTTGCCTCCGGCCCCGAAAAGCCCGTGCAGGAGCACCACGTCATCACCCGCCCCTTCGGCGCTGGCATGAATCATGAACCCGACCTGCCGTGTCGAGGCCTGCCGGGGGGCTGGCTCGATCGAGCCCGCTTCGCGCTGTGTCGCCGCAGAGATTTTGCTACCATGCGGGCCACTATAACGGATCAGGAGTCCGCATGCGCTTGTTCGACCGTACCATCCGCCGGGGATTAGTTCTCGTCACGGCCTCGCTACTGTGGGCCTGCAGCACCGGCCCGACCTACAACCCCACCACCTTTGCCTATGAACTGGACGAGTCGCTCCTGGCTGCGACCGATATCAAGACCGTGATCATTCCCCACGTGAATCTGGGGCCGCCGTCACGCAATTACCTCGAGGATGCGGAACCGCGGATTGATGGCCAGGTGAGCAGCTACCTCAAGAAACACGGATACAAGGTGCTGCCGCAGCGGGAATTCCGCCAGCACTACAACACCGCGGTGCGCGCCTTTGGCGACCCGGTAGACCCCACCACCGGGCGCGTCAACATGAAGAGCTTCGTCCAGATCATGCAGAGCGTGCGAGACCAGCTGCGCCAGACGACTGACGTCGATGCTTTCGTGTTCACCGACGTCGTGGAGTTCGAGGTCGCCTTCAATGGCGGTCTGAAGCACCTCGCGCGCTGGGACGGCGTCACCCGGCGGCCCTCGCTGCAGGGCCCCGGCCAGGGTGTATCCACGGCCTTCGACTGGAACATGCTGGCGGCGGTGGCCTCACTGCAGGTGAGCATCTACGACATGGAGCTGAAGCGGGTATTCGCGAGCCGCGGCGGGCTGGATGCCACCGATGCCATCGATACCCGTTCTTCTGACGGCCGCTACGTGCGCCGTCGCAATATCCTGGAGAATGAGGACTATATTCTCGAGGGCATCAAGCTCGCCTTCCACCCCTTCATCGAGATGAAGGGGTGGCCGGGCACCCCCGACTGATCGGGCGAACCGGCGGGCGCGCCCTCAGGCCAAAACCTCGAGGCCGCGCTCGATACACCAGAAGGCTGACAGGGTGCCCAGCACATAGATGGGCACGGGCAACAGGCGCTCCTGCCAGCCGGCGACCGTCGAACGCAGCGCCAACCAGACCACCCACACCAGGGCGATAAAGCTGATCTGGCCCAGTTCTATACCGACATTGAAAAACAACAGGGCCAGCGGCACGTTGTCCTGGGGCAGGCCGGTGGCGGCCAGGGCGCCGGCGAAGCCCATGCCGTGGAGCAGGCCAAAGCCCCCCGCCAGCCACCAGGGGTAGCGCTTCAGGGTACCGCCTGTGCGCGTGAGCTCCACCGCGAGCACGAAGATACTGAGGGCAATGGTGAACTCCACCAGGGCCACGGGATAATCAATATGCCCCAGAGTAACCAGGGACAGGGTGACGCTGTGGCCCACGGTGAACGCGGTAATAGTCCACAGCAGGCGCGTGCCACCCCCGACCAGCAGCAGCAGGCCGAACACGAACAGGAGGTGGTCCACGCCCCCCCAGATGTGCTCGACGCCAAGCCGGGTATAGTCGGTCATGACCTCGCCGGCGCCCGGCTCCTGCGGCAGGGTAAAGGCGGGCGCCTCGGCGCTCAGTACCTGCTGGTAACTGCGTCCGTCATTCAGCTCGACCATCAGCATCGCGGTTGCCTGGTTGGGACCCAGCCCCTCGACGCTCAGGGTCTGGCCTACCAGCCCCGCCTCGCCCAGGGCGTCGCAGCGGAGCAGGAACTGGGTCACGCGCCCGGTACCCTCCACCTGTGGCGGGCTGGACCGTACGACCTCGCAGGCCTCGGGCCAGCGCGGCTGCATCGGCACCGGGCTGGTGGCCTGCACCGGGGTCTTCCACACCAGGTTGTACTGCCCATCCGCGACTTCCGTCACCTGCAGCAGCGAGGGGGCGAAGCGATGCGCCTGGGCAGGTATGGCCGCAGCGAGCAGCAGACCGACCAGGGCGAGCCAGCGAATAGCGTTGCTCATAGGCGCACCTCGTAGTCTTCACGCATTTCCCGGATCGCGGCTGCCAGCGCGGCATCGCGTTTCTCCCGCTGCAGGTCACGCAGAAGCTGATCCCGCACCTCCTCCAGTGTGGCTTCGCGCGCCGGCTCCACGGACTCCACCCACACATAGTGCAGGCCATAGGCAGAGCGCAGTGGCCCGAGCCACTGCTGCGGCCGGGGATCCTGCTCTGTCAGTTCCATCGCAAAGGCCGCGCCAAAGTGGCGTGCCAGCTGCTGGGGTGACTGGGCGCGAAAGACGTAGCCGGGCAGGAAGGGCGAACTCAGTTCCCGGGCCTCGGACGCAGACAGGTTCTCTGCCTGGATGCGCTCGATTACCGCTGGCACCTCTGCCTCCCGTTCGCGGTTGAAATACAGGTGCTCTATCGAATAGCGCGGTGGCCGACGCAAAGCTTCCCGACGCTGCACAAACTCGGCCTGGATTTCGGCTTCCGCCACCGGCTCCGGCGGATTAAAGGCCAACAGGAGCTGTTCCATGACCTGGACCAGGCGCCGTTTGACCACCTCGTCGCCCAGGTGCAGGCGCATCGCCAGCGCCTGCTGGTAAATCTCTTCCTCGCTCTTGCCCTCTGCCAGCTGCAGGAAGTACATATTGCGCAGGAGCCGCTGGTAGACGACCTGGTCCTGCAGGTGCAGATCCATGGCCAGCGCGCGCTGGAACAGCATGTCCCGGTCCAGTTCCGCGGCCTTCATCTGCTGCAGCTGCGCTGCGCTGGGCGATGAGCCGGTAGCCGCCACCCACTGGCTGCGCAGGGTTTCAACGCGCGCCTCCGCCAGCGGCCCCAGCACTGGTTTGGGTTCCGGGAAGACCGCCCGCTGCAGCGCGAACAGGGCGACGCCGAGCAGCAGAAAATGCAGCCACGGCCGTTTCAGCCACGCAACAAAACTCACAGTGGGCTCTCCATCAACAGGCGGGGATCGCGACGCGGGGCCTAGTCCTCGTACTCGGCCCGGGTCTTGCTGGCCTGGGCGCCAACACCGGCCATGAGATCGGCTTCGCTGAGCATGCCGGCGTTCCAGGTGGCAATGTAATTGAGACCGTCCTGCACCGAGTGATCCCTGGTATACAGGAGCATTTCCTTGGTACCGCGAATCGCCAGGGGTGACTTGCCGGCAATCTCAAGGGCAATCTCTTTGACGCCGGCCAGGAGTGCGTCCCGGTCCGCAAACACGCGGTTGACCAGGCCCAGCTGCAGGGCCTCCTGAGCATCCAGGTCGCGACCGGTATAGGCCAGCTCACGCACGACGCCCTGGGGAATCAGGTGCGGCAGGCGTTGCAGGGTGCCCACGTCCGCGGTCATGCCGATGTCGATCTCGCGAATCGAAAAGCGGGCATCGGCCGCGGCGTAACGCATATCCGCGCAGCAGGTCAGGTCGACGCCCCCGCCGATACACAGGCTGTGAATCGCTGCCAGGACCGGCTTGCGACACTTCTCCAGGGCACTGAGGTTGTCCTGCATGGCCAGGACCTTGCGCCGGAAGTGTTCCGCGCGCCGTGCGGGATCGCTGGACTCGCCCTTGAGGTCACTGAACATGGACAGGTCAAGCCCGGAGCAGAAATGCCGGCCTTCCCCCGCCAGTACTACCACCCTGACGCCGGGCTCCGCATCCAGCCACTCGAAGCATTCCTGCAGTTCCCGCCACATTGGCGGATTCATGGCGTTGGCTTTCTCCGGGCGGTTGAGCATGACGGTCGCCACCGCCGCGTCAATCGCCAGGGTCAGGGTTTCAAATTCCGGGGTCATAGGTTGATCCTTGCACACAAACTTCGCTCAACGTTACCAGTCACTGAGAAAATCTTCCGGCGCGAGTTCCGGCACCGCCTTCTCGCGACCGGCCCGCGTGCCCAGATAAAGAAAGGCAACGATTTCCTCGTTCTCCGCCAGGCCCAGGGCACGCATGACCGCGGGGTCAAAAGCTCCCGCGCCCGTGCGCCAGATGCCGGCGTAGCCCTGGGCCTCCGCGGCCAGCAGGATGCCCTGGGCGGCACAGCCGGCGGACAGGCGCTGCTCTACCGGCGGCACCTTGGGATGCTCCTGGATGCAGGCCACCACCACCAGCAGCAGGGGTGCCCGCAGGGGGGCACTGCGCGCCTTTTCCCGCGCGGCACTATCGGCCTCCGGGTTGCGCGCCACCAGGCAGCGCTCCAGCACCTCGCCGAAATCTTCCCGGCGGTCGCCAGAGATCGTGATAAAACGCCAGGGGCGCAGCCAGGCGTGGTCCGGCGCCCGGGTCGCCGCGGTCACCATTTCCCGCAGGGCTTCGGCAGACGGGGCCGGTCCCTTGAGTCGGGGAGAGGAGTTACGCAGCTGCAAAAAACGCAGGTGATCCGCCATGAATACCGCCAGGAGCTTGTTTCGAGCCGGCATCATACCAGCAAATGTTGTCGGTTTGGTCTCAGTCGGGAGCCGGCCCAACCAGGATATTCATAAACCCCGCGTCAGCGGGAACAGCGTCCACATTGTCGCACCAGACGCTGAGGGCCTCGGGATCCGTCGCCACCAGACGGTGTTGCAGATGGTCGACAATCCAGAACGGCAGCTCAAGTTGTGCCAGCAGCGCCACCAACTGGCGGCCGCTGGCGCCGGCCTGGCGCAGGGACAGGGGCGTCAGCTCCACCAGCAACCTGAGCGTTGGCCGCCCCTGCAGGTACGGCAGCAGGCCGCTCAGCACCGCATGCTCCGCGCCCTGGGTATCGACCTTCAGCAAATCGACCCGCGCCGCCCGCGCCGCCAGGTACCTGCCACCATCCAGCAACTTGATCGGGATATGGCGCCGGGTGTCCGCGGCGGCAAAGACCTGGTGATCCCCGAGATTGTCGTTGCTGAGGTAAAGCACACCCTCCCCATCGGCCTCAGCCAGGGCCGCACACACCGTGTGCGACCGGGGACCGAAGCCATTGAGGGCGAGGTTTGCTTCGAGCAGACGATAGTTCTCGGGGTCGGGTTCAAAGGCGAATACCTGCCCTGCCCCGCCGACCCGCTCGGCAGCAAGCACGCTGAAATAGCCAATGTTCGCACCCACGTCGACAAACACGTCGCCCGGACCCAGCAAGGACTGCACCAGGGTGCTCTCAAAGGGCTCCCACTGGCCGGTCGCGCGCAGCCGGGGCGTAATCACGCGATCCCGCTCAGTGTGGACCTCCAGTTCCAGGGGATCAGCGGGCAGGGGCGGGCGCAGGCGCACCCTGCGCTTAGCCCCCATCGGCGTGGGTGCCGGCACTGGCGCTAGCAGAAGCACCCTGTGGCCCCCTGCCACCGCAGGGGAAAGGAGCTGGGTCGGCGGTCATAAGTCATGTTCACTGGAGCGTGAAATGGCAGTACTTTACCTGTCACCCGATTGTCCAGCAACGATCCCCGATTCGTTACTCTGTCACAATTCGGAAGGTTGTTTATGCCCCGGAAAAGCGCGACCATTGCTAGCGTGACACGAATCGGCGCGCCTGGGAGAACTGACAACCCGCTCACAGGAACAGCCGGCAACGAGGTGAATCATCGGCCGAGGGAATCCACCGCATGGACTCCCCGCCAGGCCGGGCACCCCGTCCAAATAACTTTAATAATGACCGTAAAGGGAGCTCTATCATGTCAGATCGTTATTCCGTCACCCGGAAACACCCCATATCCGCTGCCGTCGGCGCGCTCATGATGGGTGGCATGCTCGCCGCCACCGTGGCCCCCGCCCAGGCACAGGAAAGCCGCCGCGGCTCGTCGGCAGCCATGCTTGAGGAGGTTGTGGTGACCGCCAGAAAGCGGGCCGAGGAATCCCAGGATGTGCCCCTGGCCATCTCTGCCTTTGGCTCGGACCAAATCGAGGCGCTGAAGATTCGCGACCTGACCGACCTCTCCGTGGGTATGCCCAACGTGGCCCTCGACGACGTGGGCACGACGCGGGGCACCGCCAATTTCTCGATTCGCGGCCTTGGCATCAACAGCTCGATCCCCGGCATCGACCCCACGGTGGGCCTGGTCGTGGACGGCGTCTACCTGGGCATTAACAACGGCGTTATTTTCGATACCTTCGACCTGGAGAGCATTGAAGTGCTGCGCGGCCCACAGGGAACCCTGTTTGGCCGTAACGTGACGGGCGGCGCGGTGTTGCTGAATACCAAGAAGCCGGGTGACGAGTTTGAGCTCACCCTCCGTGCTGCCGCGGACCAGGGACCCGAGGGCGGCCTGAACAGCTACCTGATGGGCAGCGTTGGCGGCCCGGTCACCGACTGGATGAGCGCCAAGCTGACCGCCTACTACAACGACGACGAGGGCTGGCTGGAAAACAACTTTGATGGTGGGGACATCGGCGCTATCGAGCAGACGATGCTGCGCCCCGTGGTGGTATTGACGCCCACGGATGACATTCAGTTAACCCTGCGCTACGAATACACAGACCTGGAAGGCGACGGCCCCGTGGCCCAGAGTCACGTCAACGGCTCGGGCGTGCCGCCGGCCTACTTTGTCAGCGAGCGTGACGAATTTGATGTCTCGATCGACGAGAAGGGTTTCCAGACCAATGAAACCGACTTCTTCACCGCTCAGCTTGACTGGGATGTCGACTTCGGGGACGGCACCATCACCAACATCTTCGGCTGGCGTGACAGTTATGGCACCAGCCGCGGTGATATCGACGCCCAGCCCGTCTGGCTGTTCCACGCCCCGGCATGGCTGGAGACCGAGCAGGTTTCCAACGAACTGCGCTATAACGGCCTGTTCGCGGATCGCGCCAATGTCACCGTGGGTACCTTCTGGTTTACCAATGACATCCTCTACCACGAACGCCGCGAACTCGCGGGTGTCGCCACCGGCGGCGTAGCCCCGGCGGTCACCTTTGACGGCGGCGGCGATCTGAGCGTGGACACCTGGGCCGTTTTTGCGCAGGTAGACTATGACCTGACGGAGCAGTGGACCGTGACTGCCGGCCTGCGCTATTCCGAGGAAGACAAGGAAGCGGACATCGCCTCGCTGAGCGCGAATATCGGCCTGCCCTGCAACATCGTGCTCGAAGGCAACTGCCCCTATGACTTCCAGGACGAAGAGAGCTGGGACAGCCTCTCACCTCGACTGGGCTTTACCTACCACGTCGCGGACAACGCCCGTATTTATGGCTCCTACAGCGAGGCGACCCGCTCGGGCGGCTACAACCTGCGCAACACCTCGTTCAATCCCGCTGACGTCCCGGGGCCCTTCGACCAGGAGACGGTCGAGAGCTTTGAACTGGGCTACAAGTCAGAGTTCGGTCGCGGCAAACTCAACGCGGCGGTGTTCTACAACCAGATCGACGACATGCAGCGGGAGATCAACCTGCCCGGTCCGATCGGCGTGATCCAGCTGATTCGCAATACCGCCGAAGCTACGATGATTGGCCTCGAGGTAGACGGCACCTTTGCGCTGACCGACAACCTGGTTGCGATCGCGTCCGTTGGCCTGCTGGATGCCGAGTACGACTCGGTAAGCGTTGACCTCAACGGCGACGGCGTGATCGACGGCGCGGACGAGGACCTGGATATCCCCCGGGCGGCCGAGCTGACCTACTCGGTCGGCCTGAACCACGATATGGATATCGGCAGCCTGGGCTACCTGGCGTCGCGGATCAGCTACTCCTACCGTGACGAGTCAGCCTACACCGACAACAACCTGGGCTTTATCGATGAGCAGGATATCCTCAGCCTCGGCTTTGATTTCTACACGGCCGGCGGCAACTGGGTATTCTCCGTCTATGGCGAAAACCTGCTGGATACGGTGAAACAGGGTGGCGACACGCAATTGCCCAACGATATCGCCGGTATCCCGCTGGGCGGCGCGTTCTCGCCGCTGGCCACGGGCCGTCGCGTTGGCCTGCAGGTCACCTACAACCTGTAAGCGCAAACCGGCTCGACATACCAGGGCGCCCCTGCTTCAGGGGCGCCCTTTTTTTGTGCGCAGGTTACGCGCTGCCTGCGCGCGGTGTGCGAACGTCGTTAGCCGCGTGCCGGGTCATCGAACGGCCAGGTCAAGCGCCTATTCGTCGCCGCACATATCGGCGAAGGGTGAATCCGGGGCCAGGTTGACCTGGTGCTTGCCGACGCGCACCGCCGTTGCGCTCAACTCGACATCGTCATCACCCAGCACCCCGTGATCGAAGCGGTAGGTTGGGGCAATATCGCCTGCGATCATCGCGGTATCGTAATCCAGCTGGGCTTCACGCACGCCTTCGTTCGCGGCTTCCCAGGCCTGCATCGCCTGTTTGCCGTGGCGCGCCTGCAGCATGCGCCGGGTTACGTTGGGGCTGAGCAGCGCGGCAGTGGCGTTGTTGCCGCCAAAGCCCTTGGAGTTGACCAGCGTGTAGTGCAGCGCAGACGGATCGATTTCGCGATGGCGGGTGCTCAGGGCCAGGTGTTCCCGGTGCACGTCCCCGGCGAAATCCTCCACCGTGGTAATCCCGGGAATCAGACCGTGGGCCCAGATGCCCAGGGTGCCCGTCACCTGGTCGCCGGAAGCGGAACCCAGCGAGTGCCCGAGAAAACACTTGATCGCCGCCACCGGCCACTGCTCAATACCAAAGGCACGCGCGGTCTCCTCGAGGATGCGCGACTCGGTGACCCGATTCTGGGGCGTGCCCGTGCCGTGAGCCTGAACCAGGCCGCCGCTGCGCAGGGCGCGCTCGCCAATGATCGCGCGCACCGCGGCCATCGACTTGGCCATGGTGATGTAATTGCCTACCCCCGGCCCCGAGATCGATTTCTTGTAACCGTCGGCGTTGACGAAGACGTCGGTAGCGGCGCCGAATACCGTGGCGCCCAGCTCCAGCGCGAGGCGGTCGTCGAACAGCACCACCATCTGCGCGGACTCAGCGATGGTAAAGCCGCAGTTCTCGGCGAAAGGCCGGCAGGCGCGGCGGTGGTCGGGCGCCTGGCTGTCCGCCAGTCCATCCAGGGCGCGCAGGCCCTTGTCGGTGGCCAGCGCGCCCATTGCAGCGTAGCCCTCCATGACCTCGGGGTTGATGGGCGCCTCCGCGGCGCCCACAAAGGCGATGCGCGCGCGGCCGCTGCGGATATCGTCGATCCCCAGGCGCAGGTTATACAGAAAGGAGGCGCAGGCACCGAGGGAAGCGCCGGTAGAGCCGAGGCTGCCCAGCACATAGGCGTTGACGAAATCCGCCGGCATTTCCGCCAGGCTCAGGGGGCAGAACTTGGACGTCACCCGCTGACCGTTGTAGCGCGCTTTGAGCATGCCGCCCGCGCCGTTGCCGTCCAGCTGGCCCATGGCGCTGCCGGCGTAAACGCTGACCTGGTCTACCGGCACCCGTGCCGCAACCTGCTCCCAGTCCAGGCCGAGGTTGCCCAGGGCATCCGAGGCCGCGTACACCATCATCTGCAGGCCCCGGGGATGATTGCGCGAGGCGTAGAGTTCGCCCGGCTCAAAGCCAGTGGGCAGCTGGCCCGCCGCCTTGACCTCAAACTCCCGGGTCGTCGGCAACAGGAATTCCTGCAGGCCGCGAATTTCCACCGTGGCGTGCGTCACGGAGCTGGGGGTGACCACCCATTCGGGGGGGATGGTCTCGGGCAGAAACTGGCGTCGAATCTCGAAGCGCACCGGCTGACCATTGCTCTCGGTGGGGAAACGCCGGTTCCAGGTCACCGCATCCACATCAAAGTGGCTCCGCTCTACCCGCCGGACCAGGCTGTGCTCGAGGATAAACGCCTCCTCGGTCGCATCCCTGCCCATCAGCGCTGCCAGCGCCGCCAGCATGCGCTCGCGACTGGCAGCGGGCAGTGCGGACTCGACCATGCGTCCATAGGCGTGGTGACCGGAGGCGCGACCGGCGCCGTTGATACCGCCAAAACCCACGATCACGGGTAACTGCTGCCCACTCATACTGCCTTCCCAATGCCGAAAAACGAGCCTCCAGTGTAGGGCCTCGGTGACAGAGACAAGTATGCTATTTTTGCCACTTTTTGTGGTATTTTGGACGCACCGACCCCGGAGCCGCCCATGTACACAGCCGCCGCCCTGCTCTACCCCGATGCGCTCGCCTCCAGTGTCACCCTGCCCATGGAAATCCTGCAGGCGGCTAGCCAGGCGGCCAGTGCCGCGCACCGCGGCCAGCCCCAGGCGCGCTTCCTGCTGGCGGCGCCGGACCTGGAGCCGATGACCCTGGCCAGCGGTATCCAGCTTCAGCCCAGCGCCCGCTTTAGCGAGCTGCCGCCTCTGGATCTGCTGTTGCTGCCGGCGATCTGGCGCAACCCGCTGCCAACCCTGAGGGCCGCCGCGCCCTGGCTGGAGATGCTGCGAGCGGCGGCCGCCAGCGGTACGCGCCTGTGCAGCGTGGGCACCGGCAGCGCCCTGCTGGCGGAGGCGGGCCTGCTTGACGGGCGCCCCGCCACCACCCACTGGAATTATTTTTCCCGCTTCAGCCAGCGCTATCCCCGGGTCAAGCTGAAGACCCGCCACCTGATCACCCAGAGCGAGTCCATTTACTGCGTGGGGAGCGTCAACTCGATCGCCGACCTGATGGTGCACATCGTCGAGGAGTGGTTCGGCACGCGCATCGCGCGCGCCGTGGAAAGCCAGTTCTCGCCTGAGATCCGCCAGCCGTTTCGCGCCGCGGCCTACCAGGACCGCCCCACCGGCAGCCATCACGACGAGACCGTGCTGAGGGCCCAGCAGTATCTTCAGGACCACCTCGCTCGCGGAATCGGTGTGGGCGAGGTCGCGGACCGGCTGCAGGTCAGCCGTCGCACCATGGCGCGCCGCTTCCAGGAGGCAATCGGGCTTACCCCGCAGGCCTACCTGAACAGCCTGCGCCTGGGTGCCGCGCGGGATCTACTGCGCCGTTCAAATCTCTCGGTGAGCGAAGTGGCATGGCAGGTTGGGCTGCAGGATGTAAGCTATTTTTCCCGGCTTTTCAGGCGCCACAATGGCCTCAGCCCCCTGCGCTACCGCGAGGCCGCCCGGGGGAAACTGTTTGATCCCGGGGGGCTGTCTGTGGCTAAATAGCCGCCTTTTCGGGCGCTGCGCCACCCCCCATCCTGGCGCCGCGCTCCCTCCATGAATCAAGCGAACCGGTACCCTCCTATGAATCAAGATGCAGTCGTAATTGTTGCTGGCGCCCGCACTCCCATGGGAGGCCTGCAGGGCAGTCTGGCCGAAGTATCCGCACCGGAGCTGGGCGCCACCGCCATTGCCGAGACCCTGGCCCGCGGCGGTGTCGACGCGTCAGACGTGGATGAAGTGTTTATGGGCTGTGTGCTGCCGGCCGGTCTGAAGCAGGGCCCCGCGCGCCAGGCGGCGATCCACGCCGGCATCCCCAAATCCGCGGGCGCGGTCACCCTGAACAAGCTCTGCGGCAGCGGCATGCAGGCGACCATTTTTGGCTATGACAGCATCATGGCCGGCACCAACAAGGTGGTGATCAGCGGCGGCATGGAGAGCATGACCAATGCACCCCACATCCTGCCGGGTGCGCGCGGTGGGCTGCGCGCCGGCCACAAGACCATCTACGACCATATGTTCATCGACGGCCTGGAGGACGCCTACACCGGTCGCGCCATGGGTAGCTTTGCCCAGCAGACCGCCAACGAGCGTGGCCTGACCCGGGAGCAGATGGATGCCTTTGCGATTGAATCCCTGACTCGCGCCAAGCGCGCAATCGAGGATGGCTCACTGCGCGCCGAAACCGCGCCGGTGACGGTCAAGACCCGCAAGGGTGAAGTCGTGGTGGAAGACGACGAGCAACCGCACAAGGCCGCGCTGGACAAGATCCCCAACCTGCGCCCGGCCTTCGACAAGGAAGGCACTATCACCGCGGCCAACTCCAGCTCGATCTCAGACGGCGGTAGCGCGCTGCTGCTGATGAGCGAGCAGGAAGCCCAGCGCCGCGGCCTGCAGCCACTGGCGCGCATTGTCGGCCACGCCCGCCACAGCCAGGAACCCGCAGAATTCACCATCGCCCCCATCGGCGCGATGCGCAAGCTGTTCGAGAAGACCGGCTGGAGCAGCGGCGAGGTGGACCTGTTCGAGATCAATGAAGCCTTCGCCATGGTCACCATGCTGGCAACCCGGGAACTGGATCTCGACCCTGCAAAGGTCAACGTTCACGGCGGCGCCTGCGCCCAGGGTCACCCCATCGGCTCCACCGGCTCGCGCATCATCGTCAGCCTGATGTACGCCCTGCAGCAATACGGCAAGCAGCGCGGCGTCGCGGCCCTGTGCATCGGCGGCGGCGAAGCCACCGCCGTCGCCATCGAGCTCGTTTAAAAAAAGGGGTCAGATCCCTTTTTGCAGAACAGCAAGGGGTCTGACCCCTTGGCATTGGAGAAAAGGGATCTGACCCCTTTTTTTGACAAGTGAGGTAGCGGCAGCATATGGCACTGAGTAGCATTCCCGATATCCTCGACGCCATCCGCGACGGCAAGATGGTCATCCTCATGGATGACGAGGACCGCGAGAACGAGGGCGACCTGATCATTGCCGCCGAGGCGGTGACACCCGAGGTCATCACTTTTTTCTCAAGCGAGGCCTGCGGCCTGATCTGCATGCCGATCACCGAGGAACGCGCGCGGCGCCTGCAACTGCCACTGATGGTGCGGGATAACCGCTCCCAGCACGAGACCAACTTTACCGTTTCCATTGACGCCGCAGAGCGCAAGGGGCCCGGGATCAGTTCGGTACAGCGCGCCCACACCGTGCGCCAGGCCGTGGCCGCCAATGCCGGCCCCAAGGATATAGTCCAGCCCGGCCACATCTTCCCACTCGTCGCCAAGCCCGGCGGCGTGCTGCGCCGCGCAGGCCACACAGAGGCCGGGGTGGACCTTGCGCGCATGGCGGGTTTTGAACCCGCGGCGCTGATTGTCGAGATCATGAATGAAGACGGCACCATGGCGCGCCGGCCACAGCTCGAGGAGTTCGCGGAGCGCCACGGCCTGCATATGGGCACCATTGCCGACCTGATCGAGTACCGCGCCCTGCACGAGCAGTCCGTGGAACTGTGCGACAGCAAGCCGGTGCGCACGGAGTTCGGCGAATTCCAGCTCCACACCTTCCGCGACCTCGTGGATGACACGGTGCACTACGCCATGACCTGCGGCGAGATTCGCGAAGATGAAGCCTGCCTGATCCGGGTGCAGACGATCAACACCCTGCGCGACGTACTGGGCACGCGGATCGAGGAAACGGGCAACGGCTGGTCCTACCGCCGCGCCATGCAGCGGCTGGCCGAGGACGGTACGGGCGCGGTGATCCTGATTGGCCAGGCCCTCAGCGCCGAACAGCAGCTGACCGAGGTCAGGCAGTTTCCCGAGCCACCGAGCATCACCGGCCCCGCCAGTTCCGATGGCACCCAGAACTACCGGGTGATCGGCACGGGCTCGCAGATCCTCAAACGCCTCGGGGTGGGCAAGATGCGCCTGATGTCGGCGCCAGTGCACTTCAATGCCCTGTCGGGCTTCAACCTGGAAGTCACGGAGTTCGTACAGCCCTGAAACAGGGCTGCACGCAATGCACGCCTTTACTCGCTGACCGACTCCCGTCGTAACTCCTGGGCGTCGCGATCCATCTCGCAAAAGGGCATATCAATCCAGCCTGAACCGGAGTACAGCGCCGTGCTGTCGGCGTAGTGGTCCGAGGCCGGGTCAGAAGACTGGGAATAAGTCAGTACCGCATAGGCATCCGGGCAGTCGCTCTCGTCCCAGGTAACGGCCTGGATATAGCTGTTGCCGGCACGGATGCTGGAGTAGCCCTCGCCGTCGACCAGGTTCGAAGAAATGGCACTGAACATGAAGCCGCTGGAGCCTCCGTGAATGCCATAGCGCTCGCCGTTTTTCTCGTCGAACTGCACCTCGCCCCAGGGGCGATCCAGGGGAATGCCCGCCGCGGCGAGGCGCTCGGCCCCGGCCACCAGCGCAGTGATTGCAGCATCCGCCACCGCCTGGTCAGCCACGTTCAGGCCGCTGGGTGTATTCACCGGGTCAGCCGGGTCAAAGGGCACGACCCACTGGTCATCGGTGCCGTCGAAGCTCCGCCAGAACTCATAAAAGATGTGCGAACCCACGCTGTCGACACGGAAGGCACGGTCCCAGCCGGCAAGTACATTACAGGCCTCTTCCCCGAGGGAGATACCGTCGGCACTGTCGCTGACCACAGACCAGTCCTCCACCCCCTGGCAGAGATCAACCAGGTCGTCCGCCACGAGCTGGGCGGTATAGTTGGTGGCCTGGTAGAGCAACTCGCGCAGGTTGTCGATATTGAAGCCGGGATCACCCAGGCCGTCGGTGCCCGCCAGGCGTCGCTCTGCCTGCTCAAAGGTCTGGCGGGTTCGCAGGCTCTGTTCAACCTCTTCATCCCCGATCAGCGGCGAGAACCCGGTCAGCAGCTGGTCGGGATTGGACAGCCAGTAACTGTCGTTGGCATTGGCCCCGTACTCGCGAGTCTCCAGTTTGGGCAGGCTGGCATAACCGAAAATGCCCTCGGCCGTGTCCGGGTCACTGCCCCACTCGCAGGCGGAGTCGCTACCATCCATGGTGACAAAGCCAAAGCCTGTGAGCAGGTTCTGCAGCGTCCCGCGGATACAGTTGGCATACTGGTTGACGGTCACGTGGGGTACCACGGAAATGTCACCGTAGAAAGCGTCCCCAAAGCGATCGGCGGCGATCGTATTCACCCAGGGAATACCGATATCCGCCAGCGCGCGCTTGAACTCGCCGAGATCCTCCGCCTGCCCCATACGCACCCACTGGTCGATGCCGCGCAGGTTATCCAGGTTGGCATCGCGATAGGTCAGCAGCGTGCCGGCCTGGTTGGGCCAGCCACCGAGAACCGGGGACACTGAGCCCAAATCAACGACAGGACCGAAATGCGAAAGGTAGAAGGTATATTCCACGGTCTCCACACGACCGTCTTCCGCGATACGCTCGGCGCTGACATTGCGCGGCTCGATCGCGCGTATCTCGCCATCATAGAGATACTCCATCGGGTTGTCCGGGTTCAGTTCCAGTTCATAGAAGGTGAAGCGTTCGCCGGTACTGACGGTGTGTGTCCAGGCCAGGTTCCGGTTGAAACCGATGGTGTTGAGGGGCAAACCTGCCAGGGTGGCGCCCATCACGTCATATTCGTCGCCCATGGTCAGGTGTGACATAAACCAGCGCAGGTTGCCCTGCCAGGGAAAGTGCGGGTTGCCCAGCAGCAGGCCGCTGCTGCCCTGAGCGCCCTGCTCGCCTACCGCATACGCGTTACTGCCCATGACTTCGGGCGTGGGCATGGCCATGCTGGCAACTACGGTCTCGCGATCCAGCGCTGCGATCAGTTGGGTGCCGTCAAGCGGTGACGTTACATTACCCACCATCATGTCGTCCGCTGGCGGCTGTACCGCGGTGGAAAAATTCGCCAGCGGCCCGGCACTGGCGCGCAGAATCGCCTTGTGCATCAGGCGCGCCACGTCGAATACGTCGACCTCGCGCACCCACTCGGCGCCGCGGCAGCCCTCTTCCCCCTCGGCGAGGTTGTCCACACCGGTTTCCGCCAGGTAGCGGTTGAGGCCGGCGGCGTAGCCCCTGGAGAGATCGACAACATAAGCGGGCACACCATCGATGAAGATACGCTGAATACGCTCGTCATCGTTGAACAGCTTGTACACCAGATCATCATTGAGGTCACCCTCGTCCCCCAGATAGCGGGCAGACTCGCCTCTGGCCCGCACAAACTCCTTCATCACGACACAGTAATTTTCCTGGGCGTAGGCATAGCCATAGCCGTAACCCAGGCTGCCCCAGTCGTTGGCAGTGACGTGCGGGATACCGAACTCGGTCCATACGATGTCCGCCTCATAGGTCAGCGCCGGCTCGGGCGGCGGGGGCGGTTGCGGGGGAGTAATCGCAGAGTTGCTGTCGGAGCCATCACTGCAGGCAACGATGAATGTTGCGAAAAAAACGGTCGCGGCGCCGCGCAAAGCGCGACAGTAACTGGGCAACAACATCAGACGTATCCTACGTGACGTACTTTCCATGACGGGGCGGGAGAATGGCATAAAGCACCCGAAGGGTACAGTATCTAGCTAAAACGCGGCGCGCGCTTCTCAAAGATCGCGGTCACTGCCTCGATATTCTCCGCCGAACCCGCCTGGCGCACCATGGCCGCCTGTTCTGCGTCAAAGGCAGCATTAATCGCCGCCCGGTGCGGGAGCCGCAGCGTCTGCTTGATCTCGCGCAGCGCATTCAGGGGCCATTGCGCAATGGTCTGCGCCCGTGCCAGGGCGCGGGCAACGAGCTCGTCATCCGGCACCGACTCAAGGGCAATACCGCAGGTTACAGCAGCCTGGGCATCCACCCAGTCCGCGGTATAGAACAGTTCCGCCGCACGCTGTGCGCCGATATTGGCCTGCAGCATGTAGCTGCTGGCCCACTCGGGCGGCAGAGCCAGCGCCGCGAAGGGCAGGCGCAGGCGCAGGCTGTCGCCGACATAGACAAGGTCAGCATGGAACAGCACAGTGGCGCCGCCACCCACCGCAACCCCGGTAGCAGCGCAGACCAGCGGCTTGTCGAAAGCGGCCACCGCACGTGCAGCAGACTCAAAGGGGTGCTCTTCATCACTGGCGGTGTCGGCAAAACTGCTGAGGTCGACGCCGGCACTGAAATTCCCGCCCGCGCCGGTAAGCAACACACAGCGCACGCTGTCGTCCGCGCTGGCGGCGGTGAAGGCCTCGCGCAGCGCGATCCACAGCGGGGTATCGATTGCGTTTTTCTTCTGCGGCCGGTTCAGGGTCAGCTGCAGGACACCGCCATGGCGCTCGCTTAACAGGGAGTCGCTCACGTCCTGAGTTCCTCGTGGAAGCTTACGATATCCCGGAGTTCCGCGCGCTCGGTACGGCAACGATTGGCCGCGGCATCCGGATCAGGGAAACCGAAGGAAATACCGAATAACAGGCGGTTACTCGCCTCTACCTGCAGCGCTGTCCGGACGGGGTCCGCAAGGAAGCTCAGGGCCGTCTGGGGACAGCTGCCGAGGCCATGGGCGGTCATCGACAGCATCAGGGTCTGGGCGAACATACCCAGGTCTGCGGCCTCACGCAGGCCGAACGGCTCTGGCAGGAACAGGAAGGCGACGTGGGGCGCGTCGAAAAAGGTGAAGTTGCGCATGAAAATCTCGTGCCGCGCCGCCTTGTCCTCACGGGCGATACCGTGTGCCGCGTAGAGATCACGGGCAGCACCGTACTGACGCTCCTTGTACACCCCCTCGTAAACACCATCGTAGGGGAAATCCATGCTGAACTCCCCCGCCATGAAGCGTTCCGGCAGGGTCTCGCGCAGATGCTCCAGCACCGGGCCACTGGCCACGCTGACCAGCCAGGGCTGGGTATTACAGTTGCTTGGGGCTGCCAGGGCGGTGCTGAATACCGACTCCATGGTGCTCGCTGGAACCGGTTCCGGGAGGAAGGCACGCATGGAGTGGCGCCCTGCCACCACGGCGCGAAAGGCGTCAGCGTGATCAGTCATGGGAATCCTTGCATATGGAAACTGCTTACTTACCGGTGAATTTGGCGGGGCGTTTTTCCTTGAACGCGCGCATGCCTTCGCGCGCATCGGCAGAGGCAAACACGGGGCCGGCAAGCTCGTCCGAGGCGAGCATGGCATCTTCCTCGGCCATGGACTCCTGGTGCTCCCGCAGGGACCGGGTCACCGCCTTGACCGCCAGGGGGCCATTGTCACAGATCCGCCGGGCAAAACTCATGGCCGCGGTCAGGGCCTCACCGGGTTGCACCACGCGGTTAATCAGCCCGCACTCCAGGGCCCGCTGGGCGCTCATGTGTTCGCCACACAACAGCAGCTCCGCAGCAATGCAGTAGGGAATCTGGCGACGCAGACGGATGGTCGACCCGGCCATGGGGTAGAGACCGCGAGCCACCTCGGTCACGCCGAATATGGCATCCTCGGCGGCGACGCGAATATCCGTGCCCTGCAGGATTTCCGTGCCACCGGCAAGGGCATAACCCTCAACCGCCAGCAGGATGGGCTTGTGGGGCCGATTGTCCCGGAGCAGTGCCTGCCAGTGGAGATTGGGCACCTCGGCCATCAGGGCGGTGAACTCCTCGGTGCTCCGCTGCTCGCCATCGGCACCGGCCTTCAGGTCCATTCCGGCGCAGAAAGTGTCGCCATTGGCGGTTAGCACCGCGCAATAAAGATCGTCATCTTCATCCAGGCGTCGCCAGGCACGGTACATGCCAAGCAGCATTTCCGGGGTGAACGCATTCTTCGCCTCGGGGCGATTCAGGGTCACCACCAACACGTGGCCGTCCTGTTCCACAATGCAGTTGCTGGTACTGATATCGAGTTCCATCATCGCGCCTCCGGGGCGTCAGCTCACCAGGTAATCGCCGGACTGGGCCATCTCCAGCGCTTTCGGGTAGGCAGGCTTGCCGCTGGGTGCCCGGGGCACCTCGGGCACCAGGTGCAGCGCCCGGGGGACCTTGTAACCGGCAATATGCTGGCGCGCCTGCTCCTGCAGGGACGCGAGGGTCAGCTCCGCGCCGGGGCGCGGCGCCACCACCGCGGTCACCTTGCTGCCCATGCGCTCGTCCGGCGTCGCCACCACCAGGCAGTCAAACACCGCGGGGTGCGTCTTCAGGGCCTGCTCTACCTCTTCAGGGTATATCTTTTCGCCGCCCGAGTTAATGCAGTTGGAGCCGCGACCAAACACGGTGATGCTGTCGTCCTCTTCCAGCCGCGCCTCGTCGCCGAGCAACAGCCATTGTTTGTCGCCCACCGGGACGATGGTCTTCGCGGTTTTCTCCGGGTCGTTGTAGTAGCCCGAGGGAATATGTCCGCTGCGGGCAAAGATCCCGGTCTCGCCCTGGCGCGCCTCGCGCCAGCTGTCGCCCTCCTGCACCAGCACCGACATAAACGGGTCCCGGTTGACGTTGCCCAGACCCTGTCCTTTCTTGTTGCCCCCATCGATACCCATATTGCCACTTTCGGAGGAGCCAAAAGAATTGGTGATAAAGGCATTGGGAAAGTAGGCCTTGAAGGCATCCTGCTTGCTCTGGGAGAACACCGCGCCGCCCGAGCCAATGTTGAAAATCGCGCTCAGGTCCCAGCGATCCGGGTTCGCGTCCAGGGCTTCCAGCAGGGGAATGGCCATGGCATCGCCGACAATGGTCACCGAATTGACCCGCTCCCTGGCGGCAATTTCCCAGACCTCCTCCCCGACCAGTGAGTGGGCCGGATTCAATACCACAGTGTTGCCCGCCAGCAACTGGATACACGCATACCACCAGCAGGCGCCGTGCATCAGAGGTGCGAGGGCCATGCCCACGATGGGGAAGTCCGCGACCCGGCCGGCAATCTGCTCGGGCTCGGTAATCGCACCATCCGGGTGGAACCACCCGCCGCCGCCCAGCGCGGCATAGAACAGGGCCTTGTGACTCCACATCACGCCCTTGGGCATCCCGGTGGTGCCGCCCGTGTAGAGGATAAACAGGTCATCGTCGGCGCGCTCCGGGAAATCCCGCACGGTGGGCTGCCCTGAGAGCACTTCCTCATAGGGCCGGGTATCCAGACCTGACACATCCGCGCCACTATCATCGTCTACGTACACCAGGGCACGCACACCCTCTACCGAGTCGATGATTCGCGCGATATGCGGCGCAAACTCGCGGTGGTGCACGCAGGCCACGAGATCAGCATTGTCGAAGATATAGCGCAGCTCTTCCTCGACATAGCGGTAGTTCACATTGATCGGTACCGCGCGCAGCTTGAAGCAGGCGAGCATGCTCTCCAGGTATTCGTTGCAGTTGTAGAGGTACAGGCCCACGTGATCGCCTGCGCCCACGCCCTGTGCGGCGAGGTAGTGCGCAAGCTGGTTGGCCCGCTGCTCAAGGTGCGCATAGGTGGCGCGCTGCTCTCCACATACCAGGGCATCCCGCTCCGGAACCCGGTCCGCGACCATTTCATAGAGGTCGGCTAGATTGAAGTGCCTGCTCATCGAAATCTCCCCGCTGCAGCGTGCAGCTTATCTGGGTCAGGGCTTGTCTGCACCGACGATCCACATGGAATAAAACTGCGCGCCGCCGCCGTAGGCATGGCCCATGGCGAGACGCGCCCCCTCAACCTGGTGCGCGCCGGCGTCACCGCGCACCTGGCGCGCGGCCTCGGCAAAGCGGATCATCCCCGAAGCACCGATGGGATTGGACGAGAGTACACCGCCGGAGGGATTCCAGGGAATATCACCGCCCTCGTCCAGGGAGGTCGCGCCCTCCATGGTCAGGCGCCAGCCCTGGCCTTCCTCGGCAAAACCGAGATTCTCCAGCCACATCGGTTCGTACCAGCTGAAGGGTACATAGATCTCTGCAACATCCAGGTCCTTGCGCGGGTTGGTGATCCCGGCCTGGGCATAGACGTCCGCGGCACAGTCCCGGCCCGCCCTGGGATTGACCTCCTCGCGACCGGCGTACATGGTCGGCTCCGAACGCATTGCGCCGCCGCGAATCCAGGCCGGCGGCTTGGGTGACTGCTCGGCAACATCCTCGGCGGCAATCACCATGGCGCAGGCGCCGTCAGATGAGGGGCAGGCCTCGAGCAGGCGCAGGGGGTCCCACAGCATCATGGATTCTTCCACTTCCTGCATGGTGATGTCCGGCTTCTGCAGGTGCGCGAGGGGATTGCGGGCACCGTGCAGGCGATCCTTGACCGCCACCTTGATGCCCACGTCGTAGGGCGCCTTGGAACGCCGCATGTATTCGCGGATAATCGGCGCAAAATAACCGCCGGCGCCGGCGTTGAGGTGCACCGAGAACGGCTGCGGCGTGGACAGGGCCCACATCGCATTGGACTCCGATTGCTTCTCGAAGGTCACCGTGAGCACCCGCTTGAAGGTCCCGCTCTGTACGTGGGAAGCGGCAACCAGGGCGGTAGATCCGCCCACCGATCCCGCCGTGTGCACCCGCAGCATCGGCTTGCCGTTGGCGCCCAGGGCATCGCTCAGATAGCACTCGGGCATGATCACGCCCTCGAACATATCCGGCGCCTTGCCGATCACCACCGCGTCGATATCGTCGAACCACAAACCCGCGTCCTCGAGCGCGTTCACCGCTGCCTCGCGCAACAGCCCCGCGATCGACACGTCGCCACGCTTGGTCTTGTACTTGGTTTGCCCCGTCCCTATGACCGCTGCCAACTGTGCCATTACGCTGCCTCCAGAACTGTGACCAGGTTATGCTGCAGGCAGGGCCCACTGGTCGCGTGCGCCACCCCCCGCCCGGCCTTGCCGTCGATTATCCGCTGGAAGACCTCGCCGACCCGCGCCAGGCCGGAAGCCATCATCAGGTTACCCGCAAGCACCCCGCCGCTGGGATTGAGCAAGGTGTCCGGGCTCAGATCCAGGGCCCGGCTGAGGATAATTTCCTGGTGGCTGAAGGGTGCGTACAGCTCCGCCACGTCCACGGGGCCCTTGCCCAGACCGACAGCGGCAGCGGCCTGCCGCGTCGAGGCTGAGTCGGTCAGGTCGCGCGCGCACAGGTTGTGGCTCTCGATGCGATGATCGATACCGGTAATCAGGGCGTAGGGCTTGCCCCATTCCCGCGCCTGTTCCACCGTGGCAATAATCATGGCCGAGGCGCCGTCAGACACCGGGCTGCAGTCGTGACGCCGCAGGGGCGACACAAACGTCGGCTCCGCCAGCAGCGCTTCCACGCTGATCTCGCCACTGAGCTGCGCCCGCGGATTGGCCAGGGCACTGTGCCGGGACCGCGCCACCACCGCCGCCATGTCCTGCTCGCTGATCAGGCCCTGGTCCAGCATCAGGCGCGCCTGCATGGCCGCCAGCGACACCGAATCGACCCACAGGGGCGCCAGGTAATAGGGATCCAGTTGCTGGGACAGGACAATCGGCAATTCTCCGGGAGACGATTTGCCAAAGCCGTAAACCAGCGCCGAGTCGGCGTGCCCCATGCGAATCTTGAGAATCGACTCATACAGGGCCCAGGCCGCATCCATCTCCACGTGGGACTCGCGGATCGGCGGGACCGCCCCCAGGGCATCCACCCCGGCGACAAAGGCAAAGGCCGCCCCCTGCAGGTAATCGCAGCTGCCCGAGCAGACGAAGTCCACGTCCTGGGCATTGTCCAGGCCTACCTGTTCAAATACCGCCTTGAGCGCGGGCATGATCAGCTCCACCTCGTTACAGGCACCGGCATCCGCCACGCAGTCCGACTGGTGATAGGCCACCACCGCTATCTCTCTCATGCGTCGTCTCCCCAGCCCGTGACCGGCAGCTTGCCGATCTGTTCGACCGGCACGTCCGGTTCGTCAATCGGTTTGAAGTACTTGATGTTTTCCATGCCATGCCCCCACTCACTCCTGGGTGCCCAAACCGCCTGCACCCGCTGGCCGATATGCACCTCCTCATTCACGCACTCGCTCATCAGGTGAATGAAGGAGATATTGGCGCCGTCGGCGACGAGATTGGCGACGATGTAAGGCGGCTCAATCGGGTTGCCCGGGATCGGGATGTACACGATGGTAAATGACTGCACCGTGGCCTTGTCTGCGAGTTCCACCTCCTCGTCGGTAGCAACGCCGCAGGCGGGACAGGAGCCACGCGGCGGGATATAAACGTTGCTGCATTGGGGGCAGCGCTGACCGGTCAGCACGCCATCCTTCAGGCGGGTCAGGAATCGCGCTGGTGCCTGGCCCGCGGTGAACCGGTATTTCAGGTAGATCGGCGCCTCCATGCCGGTAATCACTTCTTCCTGCTCGCTCATGCTGCGCCCTCCGTCACCAGTTCAAAACATGCGATATCGGTGATGTGACCCCGCGGTGCGTCTGCCCAGCGCACCTGCACCCTGGCCCCGGTGCTCAGGTCAGATTCGCTGGCAGCGGCCACGCAGTGCACCATGGGCACATCGGCGCCGTCGAGTTTGACCATGCCCCAGGCAAAGGGCTGCTGCAGGGGGTGTGCCTCCCGTGGCTCGGAGACCCAGCACCAACTCACCAACTCACCCTGCTGCCCCACCTCCACGAACTCATCCAGGGCCGCCGCGGTGACCGGGTCGTACTCCATGGGCGGCACGATCACGCGACCGTCGCTGCCTCGCACCCCCTCGATCCGCCGGTCCCGCAGCCCCGTGAGGAACCGGCCCACCACGGGCCCGGTGGACCGTGTGTAAGTGAAGCCCAGCTCAAAATTCTGGCTCAACCGCTCCGGTTGCGACATGCCTGCCCTCCCCCGCCGGCTTATCCGGCCTCTGCATTGGCTTGACCCCGGAGTATCAGGCAGCGCCACCGGCGCCTCAATGACGCAAAGGTTCACGTGCGGGTGACATTTCAGCTCAGGTTCATGGCCAAGTTCACGGGGCTCTGCTAAGTTCGCGGGACGATCTTCAGGAGACGCCCCATGTCCGCAGCAACATACCCTGTCAGCCTGTCGCGCAGGCGCCTGCTGGCGCTGGCCTGCGTGCTGCTGATCTCGATAGCACTCGCTCCCGCTTCCCGGGCAGGCACCGCGGCCGTGGCGATGCCCGACCGGTTCGCCGCCCAGGCTGCCTCCGAGGTGCTGGCTAGCGGCGGCAACGCGGTAGACGCCTCGGTGGCTGCGGCTTTCGTGCTCGCGGTGACCTACCCGGAGGCTGGCAATATTGGTGGCGGCGGCTTCATGCTGAGCCTGATGCAGGGCCAGGCCGCCTTCCTTGATTTTCGCGAGCAGGCCCCCGCGGCGGCCCACCGCGATATGTTCCTGGATGCCCGGGGTCGCTTCGACCAGCAATCCTCACTGGTGGGCGCTAAAGCAGCGGGGGTGCCGGGTACCGTACGCGGCATGCAGATGGCGCATGCGCGCTACGGCACGCTGCCATGGAAGCGACTGCTGGCCCCGGCGATCACCCTGGCCAGGGAGGGCTTTCCCGTACCCGGTGAGCTGGCGGAGCTGGCTGCGACAGAAGCCGAAGGGTTTGGCCAGCGTACCAACTTCACGACCTACTTTGGCGACATGGTTGCGGGCCAGCGCTTCCGGCAGCCCGAGCTGGCGGGGACACTTGAGCGCATAGCGGCAGACCCTGACGACTTCTACCAGGGTGAAGTGGCCAAGCAGATTGTCCAGCAGATGACCCGCGGCGGCGGACTGATCTCGGCTGCTGACCTGGCGGACTACCGCGCCCACTGGCGCAAGCCGGTCAGGGCACAGTGGCGCGACTACACGGTACTGACAGCACCGCCGCCGAGTTCCGGCGGCATCGCCCTGGTCCAGCTGCTGCAGCTGTATGACCTCGCGGCGCCGCGCTTTGCCAAGCCTGAACACAACACGCCACTTTACATCCACCTGCTCGCCGAACTCGAAAAGCGGGTGTACGCTGACCGCGCCGAATACCTGGGGGATCCGGATTTCGTCAGCGTGCCCGTTGCCGAATTACTGGCCCCGGACTATCTCAACCGGCGCGCCGCTGAGGCCAATCCCGAGGCGATCTCACCGGCAGCGCGGGTCCAGCCGGGACTGGAACCGACCCAGACCACCCATTTCTCTGTGCTGGACCACGACGGCAACGCGGTGTCCCTGACCTACACCCTGAACTGGGACTTCGGCTGCGGCGTGGTCGTCGAGGGCGCGGGCTTTCTGCTCAACAATGAAATGGATGACTTCAGCGCCAAGCCCGGCGTGCCCAATGCCTTCGGCGTGGTGGGCTCCGAGCGCAATGCGATCGCCCCGGGCAAGCGTATGCTGTCCTCGATGACCCCGACCATGCTGCTGCGTGATGGCAAGCCGGCTCTGATCCTCGGCACACCCGGCGGCAGCACCATTTTCACCTCTGTGTTCCAGGTCATTCTCAACCTGCTCGAGCACGAGCTGCCGCTGCAGGTTGCCGTAGACGCGACCCGCTACCACCACCAGCTGCCAGAAGCTCGCGTATTGCGCCACGATCAACGCCAGATACCCGCCGCCACACGGAAGGCCCTGGTGGCACTCGGTTACACCGTGGAGCCCAACAGCTGGGGCGACCTGGGCGACATCCAGGCAATCAGTCGCCAGGGCAGCGAGGTCGGCGCCGCGTCCGATGGGCGCGGTCGCGGTTACGCCAGGCTGCTGCAGCAACCGCATTGAGCATTCGGCCGGTGCAGGTTCCCTATGGTAAACCGGGGCCCGCTCAATGGCCGGCAGCTACTGCACCTGCCGGCCAAAGCCCCGATAATGGCAGACAACCGGGGTATTTTTACCCCGCGCAATCATCGCTGACTGGAGTACGACTATGGCCCTGGCAAGTATCGGCTACCTGAGAATCGCCGCGACTGACGTCGCAGCCTGGATGGAATTTGCCACCGAGGTGCTCGGCCTGATGGAGGCCAGGCGGGAGGACGCCGGTGGCGCGCGCTTCCTGCGCATGGACAATCACCCCTTCCGCTTCATGCTGGAACCTTCCGACACCGACCGGCTGCTGGCCTGCGGCCTGGAGTACCGGGGACGGGGCGACTGGGAGGCTGCCTGCGACAGCCTGCGGGAAGCCGGATTTGCGGTTGAGCCCGGAGACGCGGCAGCGGCGGCGCGTCTGTGTGTCAGCGATTTCGCCACGGTGACCGACCCCGGAGGCAACGTACTGGAGCTCTACTACGGCAGGCGCCTGGACTATGCCCCGCTGATCTCCCCTGCCGGCGTCAGTGCGTTTGTCACGGGCGACGAGTACACCGGGGACATGGGCTTCGGCCATGCAGTTCTACCGGCGCCGCAGATCGAGGCCAGCATCGAGTTCTACACCACGCACGTGGGCCTGGCGATCAGCGACGATCTTTACCCGCCGATGCCCGAGGGCGCGCCGGAAGCGCGGGTGGTGTTCATGCACGCTGACAATCCCCGCCAGCACTCGCTGGCCCTGTATAACCAGCCCAGCCCAATCGGCCTTGTGCACCTGATGGTTGAAGTCAGCACGCTGGATGAAGTTGGCCGCGCCCTCGACCGGGTCAAGGCGGCGGGTCATCCCCTGCTGGCCAGCCTGGGTCGACACGTGAACGACAACATGTGCTCCTTCTATGTCCTGGCCCCCGGCGGTATGCCGGTGGAGTACGGTTACGATGGCCTGCTGGTGGACTGGGACAGCTACACGCCCACGGTCAGTACCGAGGGTGACCTCTGGGGACACGAGTACAACTTCCCCGGAGCCGAATAAGCCCGCCTCCCGCATTACGCGAACAGTATCCACCCCCAACTGGGTATAACTATTACCCCCGCCTACCCCCAAGTGGGTAGGCGTTTCCCGCTTCTGCGCATTGCGCAGGCGCACAGTATTTCGTAGCCTGAATGCAAGCTATGAGGGCGGGTCGAAAGAGAACAACTGCACAGGTTGTCGTGCCCGCTCGTCGCAAAAGGCCCACAGAAAAGGGTTTTTGCGATCGTCTCAATGACGCCCGCCAAGCATTCACGTTCCACCGGACCCGACACTCCGGCGGCTGAAGTACGACAACAAAAAAAGGGGAAGTCATGCTCACACAAATCCAATCACGCCTGTCTCCGGACACCGCTTTCGCTGCCCGACACACACTCGGCATACCACGGCGCGGTGTCGCTGTCGCAGTTGCTGCGGCCCTGCTCGCGGGCGCAGGCACCGCCCGTGCGCAGCTGGAGGAGGTCATTGTTACCGCCACCAAGCGTGCAGAGTCAGTCATGGACGTACCACTGGCGGTCTCGGCCCTGTCCGGCGACTTCCTGCGCACCGTCAACCTGGATGACGTCAAGGACCTGGTTTCCTTCACTCCGGGCGTAACTGGAAACTCCAAGGACAGTTTCCTGGACTCTATCGCCGTGCGCGGCATCGTGACCAATGATTTCGGCAACGGTGGAGACCCGTCCCTGGGCGTTTACAAGAACGGATTCTACCAGGGCCGTAACGGCGCCGGCGTCACCAGCCTGTACGACCTTGAGCGCTCGGAAGTATTGCGCGGGCCGCAGGGCTTCCTCTTTGGTCGCAATTCGATTGCTGGCGCGCTCAACGTCATCACGCGCAAGCCGGTGCAGAACGACGCCGACAACTACATCGATGCACGCGCGGGCGAGCGCGGTATTTTCCGTTTTGAAGGCGGCACCAATGTCGACGTCAGCGACGCTGTCTCCGTGCGCCTCGCCGGGCTGTACTCTACCGAGGATGGCTATGTCGAAAATGAAATCAGCGGCAAGGAGTTTATCGAACACGAGAAGCAGGCCCTGCGCCTGACCGGTGTATATGATGACGGTGGCGCCCTCACCGCCACCTTGTACCTGGAATACGAGGACCGCGAGCAGTCGGGAACGCTTTACCGGGCAACAGGTGACGGTCCCGCTTACGCGTTTCTGGAGAGCATCTACGGCGACCTGCCAGTGCCCGGCGATCCACGCGATGTCCGCATTGACGAGCCACGCAACGGCATTGTCGACAACGGCGAGATATTCACCGCAGGGCTGGAGGTCAATTACGACCTGGGCTGGGGCACCCTGACCTCGTTGACCGGGTACAAGGACCACGACTACGAGTACACCGAGGACTTCGACGCCACTGCAATCACCATCTTCAACTACGAGCAGATCCAGTCCGGCGACTACTTTGAGCAGGAAGTACGCCTGACCTCCGATTACGATGGGCCCCTGAACTGGTATGCCGGCGCCTCCTATTACCGGGAGGAGATCGACACCGAATTCCTCGGACAGCAGGACGAGGACCTCTACTGCAACGTGTACTGGGGCGACGATTGCCAGGGCGTATTCGACTACTACAACAATGCCTACGGTGGCGCCTACGCCTATGTCCTCGACGATTACTTCGGCACCTACGACTGGACGCCCAGTGCCAATGCCGGCCTGATCGACGACTGGAATCGCACTCGCGGCACCTTCCAGGGCTGGGCGGCCTATGTGGATCTGCAGCTGCAGCTGTCGGAGCAGTTCGACGTTGCCCTCGGGGTGCGCTACAACGACGACGAAAAGGAGATGTCGCAGCAGGTGCTGACCGAGCGCAACCAGAGCATTCTAGGCCAGGTTGTACAGACAGGCTTTACCACGCCCCAGGGACCGGTTTCGGATACCCGGTCCTGGAGCGAACCCACCTACCGCGGCGTGGTCAACTGGCGCCCGGGCGATGAAATCTTGCTGTACGCCAGCATTACCACCGGCTACAAACAGGGAGGCTATAACAGCTTTTCCGTCGACCCCGGCGGCCCCTTCAGCGGCGTCGAGGCACTGCCCGGGGTCCACCGCCCCTCTACGTTCGACTCGGAGACCGTGACGTCCTACGAAATCGGCTACAAGGGCACCCAGCTCGACGGCGCCAGCCAGCTGCAGCTCAATGCGTTCTATTACGAGTATGAAGATCTGCAGGCGACCTGTAGTGAGCCGGGATCACCCGTCGTCGTGGTCTGTAACACGGGGGAGGTCGAAGGTACCGGCGTTGAGGGTGTCTGGAATATCGCCCTCGCCGACTACTGGACACTGACCGCCGGCTTCTCCTGGTTCGACAGCGAGGCCACCGGGGTCCAGGCTTTCTGCCAGGACGGTGAGGAATACCTGGACGACATTAACGCCTGTGAAGGCGCGCAGCGTCCGGGCATTCCCGAGTGGACTGCCTTTGCCGCCCTCGATGGCAGCATTCCCTTTGGCAGCGGCGAGGTGTTCGGCAATCTCTCCGCCAGCTGGGAAGACGACGCACCATCCGACTGGGTGCCGTCAACGGCCATCACTCGCGCCGCAGGCTGGCGGGAGACCGGTGAATTCACCGAGGTACAGGCCCTGGGCGGCTTTCGGTCCGCCACGGGCTGGGCGCTGGCGCTGTACGTGGAAAACCTGCTGGATGACGAATACTACGACTCGGGGAACGGAGTGACCTCCGCCAGTTCGCCCTATGTGCAGTCGGACATCAGTCCCAGTCGTCCACGTACCTTCGGACTGAGATTCACCTACGGCCTCTGATGGGAGGGACGTGCGTGGGTACCTGGCAGAGGCGGATGTTGTCGATTGCTAATTCAGATGCGGCTGCATATGCTTTCATGGACGGCGCGGTCGACGCCGCCTGGCGAGCCACTCAGGAGCAACTGCAATGAATGAAGTCGAAACAGCCGGTTCGGCTATTTCGCTGGTACCCACGTTGCTGGTGTTCGTCCTGGCGATATGGACAAGGCGGCCTATCGAGTCACTGATTGCCGGCGGCTTGCTGGGCCTGGTGATGCTGCACGGTGCATCCTTCATCGGCGGATTCGCAGAAACCTCCCTGCGTGTACTCACGGATGAGGACGTGGCCTGGGTCATCCTGGTCTGCGGCTTTATGGGTAGCCTGATTGGGCTGTTGATCCGCACCGGCTCCGCCCGCGCCTTTACCGCCGCTCTCAGCGAAAAGGTAAAGAGCCAGCGCGGTGCGTTGATGACCACCTGGGGCCTGGGCATATTCATGTTTGTCGATGATTACCTGAACTCCCTGGCGGTGGGCGCTGCCATGCGCGACCTGACGGATAAATTCCGTGTGTCCCGGGAAAAGCTGGCCTACGTGGTCGACTCCACCGCCGCGCCGATCAGCGTGATCATACCCTTCTCCACCTGGGGCGCATTTTTCGGCGGCATGCTGGTGGCCAATGGCCTGGCTGAGGAGGGGCAGGGGCTGGCCGTGTACATCTCGGCAATTCCCTATATGTTTTACGCCTGGATCGCGGTACTGCTGGTGCCGCTGGTCATCCAGGGCTATATCCCTTCACTCGGACCGATGCGCAAGGCGGAGATGCGTGCACAGGAGACCGGCGTCACGGTGCCGCCGGAAGCCGCACATATCGAGAAAGCCAACCAGGCGATCCAGCCCAAACCCAATATCCGGCCCCGGGTGTGGCTGTTCGTGGCACCGATGGTGCTGCTGGTGGCGGCGACCATGTACTTCGACAACGACTTCCTGATTGGTATTTACCTGACCCTTGGCGTCACCGTGGCGGCGGTACTGGGGTTGCGCCTGCTGAACATGAACGAGACCTTTGACACGGTCATCGACGGCTTCAAAACCATGATCGAGCCGCTGGCCGTGCTGGTCGCCGCGTTTATTCTCAAGGATGTCAACGATGCCCTTGCGCTGCCAAGCTACGTGGTCGCCACCATGCAGCCCCTGCTGACGCCCGAATCGCTGCCCGCGATCATCTTCGTCAGCATGGGCCTGGTGTCATTCATGACCGGCTCCAACTGGGGCGTATTTGTCATCGTACTGCCCATTGTCACCGCCCTGGCCCAGAACCTGGGTGCCGATATGACCCTGGTGATCGGCGCCACCCTCTCCGCCAGCACCTTCGGCAGCCATGCCTGTTTCTACTCGGACGCCACCGTGCTCACAGCCCAGGCCACGGGCTGTACGCCGCTGCAACACGCGCTCACCCAGATACCCTACGCCCTGATCGCAGCGCTGATCACGGTGATCGGCTACCTCGCCATCGGCTACCTGTAACCAACCCCAAGGAGATCAGCATGCGCAAATCCCTTATCGCCCTGACCCTGGCCATCGGCTGCACCCATGCGCTGGCCGAGGAAACTGTGGTCAAGCCCGCGGAAATGAGCAAGGCGGACCTTGCCGGTAAACTGTTCGAGGATCCGTCGACCCTGCGCGAGGAGCGTCCGGGCGGGACCCTGCTTGACGTGACTTCGCTGATGAGCTCGGACGGCAAGTTTGCTTCCGGCATGTATCAGGCGGGATCGTCCCGGTTTGAAATCGATGAGCCCTACGGCGTCGATGAATTCATGTACTTCCTGGAAGGCAGCGTCACCCTGACCTCCAGTGACGGCAGCGTCCAGGTGATCGAGGCCGGTGAGGCGGTGACGATTCCCAAGGAGTGGACCGGGGTGTGGGAAACCGAGGGCTACACCAAGATCTGGGTCATCTACTCCGAGGACGGCTCCGCTTTCGAATAGGCGCCGGGTGCCTGCTGCTAGCGTACCTCAACCTGCACCGGAATCCAGCGGTTCAGGATGTATGACAGGGTGCCGTTACTGCGCATGAGATTCAGCGCCTGGTTGAGCTCCCGCAGCAGCGCACCATCCTCCTTGCGCACCGCCCAGGCCAGCATTTCCTCAGTCAGGGGCGAGTACTGGCTGATCAGGTCTTCATTCCCGGAATCATTCGCCAGGCGCCAGCTGGTGGGGGCGTCGTGAACGTAGAGGTCAATGCGGTCCTCGCGCAGGGCAGCGAAGGCCGCTTCCGGGTCCGGGTACAGACTGACTTCGGCATCTGGCAATTCGCGATCGGCAAAGGCGGCACCGGTCGTGCCCGGTTCCACGCCTACTCGCACCCCCTCACGGAACACGGCCCAGGGCTGGGAAAACAGGCCCGCCTTGTCGCGGTGCATGATCGCCATTTGCCCGACGCGCAGGTAGGGCTCGGCAAAGGCCACGCGCTCACTGCGCTCGGCGGTGACGCTCAGACCGGACATAATGACATCGATCTCGCCCGCCTCCAGCGCGGGAATCAGCCCTTCGAACGCCAGGGGCACGAGCTGGACGTCCCGTCCCAGAATTTTGGCGACGGCGGTGGCATTGTCGACTTCGATGCCCACCAGGCGCTTTTCATCCTGGTATACCAGCGGCGGGTAGGAAGGGTTCATCCCTACCCGGAGCCTGTCTGCCAGGGCCCAGTTTGCGGACACCAGGCACAACAACAGTACGAATATTCTCACGCTAAAACCCCGGCTGAAGGCAGTCTGCATCGTAGTGGAGATACCACGGGGCTGCAATGGTGTAGGGCCCTCCACTACAGATATACGCCTCAGCTCACCGACCGGAGAGAGGCACAGCGCCAGACTGCCAGCACCCCAAAGGCGGCGAGCAGCACCAGCACCGAGGCCGTGCCGTGGACGGCGTCAACCCAGCCCAGCAGGGCGCCGGAGAACAGAAACAGGCCGATCACGGTATTGCTGACCGCGGTGTACTGGGCGCGGTTTTCGCTGGTCGCCATGTCCACCAGGTAGGTCTTGCGCCCCACCCTGGACCCCTGGTGCGCTACCGCCGCCACGAACAATAGCAGGCCGGCGACAGGTGCCGTTCCCAGCCAGGCTGGGTGCGCGCTGTTAAGCGCCAGCGCGGCCAGCATCAGCGCCACGGAAACCGCCGCGGAGGCAGCCATCACACGTTCGGAGCCGGTATCAGACCAGCGCCCCCAGATCGGACCGGACAGGAAGCCTGCAGCGCCCTCGGCGACCAGCAGGGCCGCGAAGCTGATGCTTTCACTGCCGGCGTTCTGCTGAATCAGGACCACCAGGTAGGGAATGGCGAAGGCGGTGGAAACCAGCAGCATGCGCGCGACCACAAAATCGCGAAACGCCGGGTCGGTGCGCAGCAGGCCGAGACTGCGGATTGCCTCGGTAAACGCGTTACCCCCACCCTCGGTGGCGCCGGGCACCTCCGGCACACCGGCAAACACCGAGGCCGCCGCAAACCACAGCAGGGCCGAGAAACCCAGTAACAGGGCAAAAAACACCGGGCCGACATAGTCACTACCCTCGGGTGACACGATGGGCAACAGCAGCAGGGTCGCCGCGAGGGCCAGGGTAATACCGCCTGAAACAGAGGCGGCGAGACCACTCAGACGGCCGCGGCGGCTCTTGGAGACGGTCTTGCCCAGCACATCCTTCGCAGCCACCGAGCAAACGCCCCGGGCGAGGCTGAAGAGCGCGAGCGAGGCAATAACCGCCACACCCAGGGCGACACCCTCCAGGGTCAGCACCGCCGCGACCATGCCCAGCAGACACAGACCCTGGCCAACGCTCCCCCACACCCAGAAACCCTTGCGCAGCGCGTGCTCGCGCACCGCCTGCGCCACAAACAACTGCGGCAGCAGAGAGAGCGACTCACGCACCGGCACCAGCAGGGATATGAATACCGCCGGCGCCCCCAGGGAAGACAGCATCCAGGCTAGCACGAGACGGCTGCTGGTAAGGGCGTCACCCAGCTTGGTCAACGCCTGGGAGAGGAGCTGCAGGGTGAAGGCCCGTGGCTGCTCGTTGCAGGCGTCATCGGGAATATCCTTGCACACACGCGCATCTTCATCCTCCACGAGAACGGTATAGATCCGGTCGGGAAACGAGTCCTGGGCCATCGGGGTCCTGTTCTGCTTTGCCAGTGAGGCGGGCATGATCGCACAAGACCCCGGGCGCGTGTAGCACGCGCTACGTGCGCCGCACTTCAAGTATACTGGCCGCATGACTCGGAACCTGCGCCCACGCGATGCCGCCACCCTGATTATCCTGCGCCACGGTCGCGAAGTCCTGCTGGGCGAGCGCAGCGCCGGCCACCGCTTCATGCCCCACCACTATGTCTTCCCCGGCGGTGGCGTGGACCCGGGGGATGCGCGGGTGCCCTGCCCCGAGCCCCTGATGCCGCCGGTGGCCAGTCGCCTGCAACGGGCCGCGAGCCCGGCGCGGGCACGGGCCCTGGCCATGGCGGCGGTGCGTGAGACCTTCGAGGAGACCGGGCTGATCCTGGGGGCGCGGCAGACGGCTCCCCTGCGCACGCGCTCGCCGGCGTGGCAGCCTTTCTTTGCCCGCGGCTACGCACCCGCCCTGCAGCATCTTGATTATGTGGCGAGGGCCATCACCCCGCCCAACCTCGTGCGTCGCTTTGACGCCCGCTTCTTCCTGGTGGATGCACGCCACCTGCGGGGCGAACTTCGCGGCAACGGGGAACTGGAGAACCTGCACTGGGCACCACTGGCGCAGCTGGATAGCCTCCCTCTGGCCTCCATCACCCGGCTGGTGCTGGAATTGCTGCAGCAGCGCCTGCAGAACACCCCGCCACGGCCGGATCGTATCCCCTTATATCGCAGCCTGCGCGGCAGGGAGCTGATTGAGCATCATTGAGAGCTCGCGGACGCGCGGCCGGGAAGGGTTCAAAGCCTGGCTTGCAATAGCAGCTCGAGCCGCCGGTCGGGCATAAGCACGCTGCGATCAACCTGGAAATATTTCAGCCGGGAGATGAGTTCTGCCTGGGGGTGCGGCTGATAGCCAGGCGGTATGTCTGGCCGCGAGCGCACGCTGAGATGATGACTGTCGGCGATGCCGTAATACTCCGTCGCTGCGGGCGTTTTCAGGCTGTGCACGGCAAAGCAGTGCCCCCGGCTCTGGGGATGCAGGTGGGGCCGGAGTTTACTCGCCAGCGTGGCGATCGCATCCCGACTCAGGAAGTTGAGCAGATCCCAGAACAGGCAGACGTCGAATAATTCCCCCCCGGGCAGTTCCAGGGCGGACTCCATCAGTGCATCCAGGGTTCGCCCGGAATCGTCGTCGGGCTCCAGGGGAAGCTCGGTGTAAAGGTCGGCAAAGTGCAGCTTGCAGCGACGATCAGAAAAGAACTCCAGGGTTTCCGGTAAGGCCGGACCCAGATTGAGCACGGTCAGGGCAAAATCGTCGTCATGGCTCTCAAAAAGAGCGGGCAAGAGCCGCGAGGGCTGTGTCTGTTTCATAGGGATACGGCCGCGAGCCGGCGCCAGCGCCGGCCCGCCCGATGCCTGCAGATGGCTCAGCCGCTTTTCAGATCGAGGTTGGACGCCCCGTCATTGGCGGTAGTGGCCGCCGCGGGCTTGGCCGCCACGTTAGTGGCCGCAGCCGCGGGCTTGCGTTGACTCTCGCCCGGGTCCATATCGATGCTGCCCTTGAATACGGCCCCGTCCTCGAGGGTCATGCGCGGGGCGATGATATTGCCACGCACGTGCCCGGACTTGGTGATGATAACCATCTCACCGCCGGTGATATCGCCGGTTACCTCGCCGTTGACCGTGACTGTCTTGCCCTTGATATCGGCATTGACGCGGCCGGAGTCGCCAACCGTGACTTCGTGCGCGGAGAGGTCGATCGTGCCCTCGACACTGCCCTTGATCACGAGGTCTTCGTCCCCGGTTACCTCGCCCTTGATCTTGATGCTGGGTCCTATCATGGCTGCGCTCCTCGGCGTCATGGGTTCAGGATTACCCGGCGCCGAATACGCCGGTGCAGGTGCCGGGCTGGCCGGTGTCGGAGCCGGTTCCGGTCTGGCGCCCTGCTTGTCTTTTTCCTTGTCTTTGTTGCGGTCAAACATGCGATCACCACTGCCAACACGTTGTGGGCCAATAATGCTAGCAGCCCCTCCCATGCTTCACTAGCATTGTGTGATCTGAATCACACTTTTTTAAACAATCTGGTCAATATCTGATCACCGTCTATAATTTTCCTCCCGTCCTGCGTTTGCGCCCCGGCGTGGTGATCCACAGCGGCCGCACTGGTATGCGGGCGAGCACCGCGGGGGCGTTAACCAGGGGCCGCGTGGCATATCGCGGCAAGGAGTGATAGATGTCTCTTCCATTGGTCCTGGGCGCAGCCCTGCTGCTGGCCTTGTATATCGCGCTGCGGGGTGGCAGGCGCGGGCATCACCCCGGGCAGAAGCGGCGGCAGGAGAATCGCCGCCAGCGCACCGGGCACGCAGGCTTCGCCTATCGTGCAGTCACGGTACATCCGGCGAGCCCCTGTTGTAAGGCGGTCCGCCGCATGGGCAAGCAGCGTTTCCTGATCGCCGATCCGCCTTTACTGCCGCTGCCTGACTGCGACCTCGCGCGCTGCCGCTGCCAGTACCGTCATCACCAGGATCGACGCCGTGGCGATGACCGCCGCACGTTGCAAAGTGTGGACAATTTCCTGACAGCGCCACACGACGGGCCCGAGCATCGCAACAATCGCGGCAGGCGTCGCCTCGATTACACCTGAGTACGTATGTTCGGCTTGCTCAAGGGCAATCCATCCCCTCGCTTCCAGCGTAAGTTATCGGAACCCGGAGAGGAGACGCCCATGGATGCCGTTGTTGCCAACTATCCCCGCCCTGCACAAAAACCCGCACCCAGCGGAGACGCACAACGTGTGCGCGACGCCCTGATCGAGCGTGGCCTGGAAACACCATTGATCGAGAACGGGCTGGATCGCGACCAGAAGTTCCAGCGTATCAGTGCTGCCTTTACCGAGATTGCCAACACGCTCGGCCTGGACCTGGCCGACGACAGCCTGTGTGACACACCTGACCGTATTGCCAAGATGTATGTGGACGAGATTTTCGCGGGCCTTGATTACAGCCGGTTCCCCAGCGTTGCGGTCATCGACAACAAGATGCAGGTGGAGGAGATGGTGCTGATCGACGATATTGATCTGGTCAGCACCTGCGAGCACCACTTTGTCACCATAGACGGAAGCGCGCGGGTCGCCTACATCCCGCGGGGAAAAATCATCGGCCTGAGCAAGATCAATCGTATCGTGCGGTTTTTCGCCCAGCGGCCACAGGTACAGGAGCGCCTGACCCAGCAGGTTCTGGTAGCCCTGCAGACGCTGCTGGACACCGACGATGTCGCCATCACCATCAACGCGACCCACTACTGTGTGAAAGCGCGCGGCGTCATGGACAGCAACTCCAGTACGCGCACTACCGCACTTGGCGGTGCATTCAAGTCCGACCCCAGTACCCGTGCGGAGTTTCTGCGCTAGCGGTTCTCGTCGACAAACATGGTGTAACGCTGTGCGATCAATGGCCTGAGCTGCTCTGCCCGGGCCGCCATCGTCTCCACCAGTGCCTGGAATCGGGGGTTCTCAAGCAGCCCGGCAAACACGGGATCGAGGCTGAGCTCACGCAGGATGAGGCCCTGCTCGGCAGCGGCCTCGAGCACGCGCAGGCCCCGCTCGGTTGACCCTTCCAGTACATACCAGGCCGCCGCGACATAGGCTTCCTGATCGATCAGGAATTCCTGCTCTTCGAGCCGCCATGTGCCCAACATCGCGGCCAGCCTGGCATGCAGATCCCCGGCGCGCGGGTCTTCCCGGTCGTGCAACGTGGCCAGCAGCTGAATATTGCTGTCGTGAAAGCCCAGCGCGGCAGGCCCATCGCGCGACTGCAGGTCACCCAGATAATCCTCAGCCACCGCCGCCAGCGCCTCTTCAGACCCGGACCAGTAGGCAATATCCAGCGAATTAAGCCCCAGCATCAGGCGCTGGTCCTGGAAGGGCGCCAGCTCCGTCACCGCCTGCGCGCTCGCTCCCGTGGTAATCCTGGCTGCCGCCCGGGCGGACGCCAGGCTAGGGTCCGCATCCTGTTCGAGCAGCAGCTGATCCAGGCCCAGCCGCCACAGCAGTCCCCCGAGTTGAAGTCGCGTCAGGCCCTGCTGCGGATTCTGCGCCAGGGCGAGCTGCAGATGCTCCTGTGCTGCCAGGTAATCACCCAGGGCGAGCTGAACCTGGCCCAGTGAGCTGGCTGCCAGCGAATTGTCAGGGTTCCAGCGCAGGCTGAACCGCGCCCGATCAAGGGCATCCTGAGCGCGTCCCCTGGCAAGGCTATGGGTGACCATTGCGGCAGCGGGCAGCGGTGACAGCGGGTCCAACAGGGCAGCCTGGCGCATCGCTTCCCCCGCCTCATCGTGCCGATGCACGAGCCCCAGGGCCACACCCCGACGATAATGCGCCTCTGCGGAACCGGGGCTACGCGCTACCGCACGTGTGGCGAAATCCAGTGCCCGCTCGGAATCGCGCTCCGCCATCGCCAACAGACTGGCGGCGGTGAGTACGGCGCCCGACTCGGGGGCCAGTTCCAGGGCCTTCATAATCTGCGCCCGCGCCTCGCGCAGGCTGACCGATTCCGGCCCCTCGGCACTGGGCGAGAACAGCAAAAGGGCCTCCCCAAGCACCGCGCGCGCCGGGGCAAAGCTCGGCGCGCCATCAACGGACTCTCGCAGCAGCGCGATCGCCTCATGCGCCGCGCTCGCGTCCCGCGACTTAAGGAGTTCGCGTCCGTGGAGGAAAGCCTCATAGGCGTCAATGTCCACCACTGCCGGCGTATGCGCAGCGCCCGCCGGCAGCGACAGGCTGCTGCTGATCGACGCCAGCACCTCAGCCGCCAATTCCTGCTGGATGGCAAACACGTTCTCAGTGCTGAGGGGCCTGTTCCAGCTTTCGGAAAACACGTGCATGCCGTCGGAGACGCGGATCAGCTGGACCGTCACCCGCAAATCCTTGCCGGCGGTACGCACCGACCCCTCCAGGACATGTGCCACCCCGAGGGCCTCACCAATTTCGCGAATATCGATGCCCTCACCGCGATACCTGAATGAGGAGGTTCGGGAGGCGACTTCCAGGCCGGATGTCTGGGCCAGCAGGTTCAGGATTTCCTCGGCAAGACCATCCGCGAACCAGGCCCTGGAGGCATCCGGGGACATGTCATCCAGGGGTAACACGGCAATCGATGCCGGCGCCGGGACAGTGCTTGCCGCTGGCGGCGGCACGAGCTCGTCTTCCACGCCGCTGCCAGGCAACCACACATAAGCAAGGGAAAGCACGAGTGCCAGGAACAGGGGCAATGCCAGCCAGACACGGGGAACACGATAGCCAGCGCTTTTGTCCTCCCTGGCCGGTACCTGCTCGTCGGGGGGATCTGCCTCTGGCGCGTCCCCGGGGTCAGACGGGTCCACCGGATCGAGCGCCTCGACTTCCAGCATAAAGCGATAACCGCGCCCGTGGGCCGTTTCCACCGCCCAGGGCTTGCGCGGCCGGTCACCCAGTGCACGCCGCAGCTCCTTGATTGCGGTCGTCAGTACCGCGTCCGACACGGGCTGGTCGCCCCAGGCGGCGTCGATCAGGGCCTGCTTGGTCACCAGTTCCCTGGGATGCAACATAAGCTCCCGCAACAGCCGGAAAGGCTTGTTGCGCAGCGGGACGAGCTCATTCCGCAGCCACAGCTCTTCAGCGGCGAGATCCAGCCGGATATCGCCCGCCTGCAGTATTCGAGGAGCCTCCAAGAGTTTTCTAGCCCTGTTTCACAACTTTCAGGATTCTCTCAGACTTTTCTCATGAACGCAGCCCGCTCACGTCTGACTATGCATCCTGTGGCACCCCTGTCACGAAAGATCGGGAAATTGACCTCTGTTAAGAGCGCAGTCTCGGCAATTGTCGTCTCAAGCACCCGGGAGGAAACTGCCGGGTCGCGCCGGGGCCCGATCGGCATGCTTTGGGCCCCGGCCCGGCGCGCCCCTGCGCGTTGGGTCGATGGCCCTGTTTTTCGGATGCGCCGGCGGCTGTCAGCGTGGTATCGGCACCTCGATACGTGGCATCTCGGCGGGCATGCCCCCCAGGGCCACCGCGCCCCGGGAGCTGGCGCTGAAGTAGGCCACCAGCAGACCCAGGTGCGCCAGCTCGTCCCCAGTAAACTCCTCGGCCAGCGCATCGCGCAGAGCGTCGGGCATATGCCCCGGGTCCAGATTGAACTGCCTGACAAAGGCCTGGATCAGCTGCTCGCGAGGTGACAGCGGCAAGGGGTCTTCGCCACCCTGGATTGCGGCCACCTTGCCCTCCTCCAGGCCATCGGCGATCGCGACGTCATAGCGCACCGCGCGGCAGATCACGCAGCCGGAGTGCTGGGCATTTTCCAGCCGCGCCAGTTCAATCTCCGCCGGCGACAGAACCCCGGCGTCCCATACCGCACTATTGAGTTCAATCAGGGCATCCACCACCCCGGGCACCAGGCCCAGCGCGGAATCCCGGATCAGGTGTCCGCTGCCGCCGGCAGGCGGGGTCACACGCGGGCGCTGTCCCATCTCAATCGCTCTCCTGTCTCTGAATATCTGCTGCGCCCTGCATCAACTGCAGGCGCAGCAGGCTGTCCAGCACGCCCAGTGCCTGCACCAGTGCGACCAGGCCAGCGTCGCCAAAGTGGGCTTTCACAGCCTCGGCCTGGTCATCGGTCAGCGCCTGGCAGTCCTGTACGTAGACCTCGGTAAAGGCCAGGCAGGCGCGCTCCTGGGCTGAAAACCGCGCATCATCGGGCCAGTGCGGCACCGCGGCGAGTTTTTCCGGATCCAGGGCGAGCCCCTCGGGCGCGACTTCGTCCACCTGCGCGCCATGCAGCTGCGCGATGCGTTGGTGACACAGCGCGAGAATGTCTGCCGGCAAATAGGCTTGTTGCCAGAGGGCATCGCGCAGCGCCCCGAGCGGCTGCCCCACGACAGGCAGACGCTCAAGCAACTCCTGCTGGCTGCTGCCGGCGCTCATCGGCCGAAGGCCATCAGGACGTTACCCGGCATATGGTTGTACAGGCCGTAGCCGGAGTTAACGTACATCATGCCGTCATTGAAGACCGGACCGGCGCCGCCGCCAAAAGAACCACCGCGCGCGGGGATGCCGCCCAGCGCCTCAAACGTCCTGGCGGTGTCAAAGTCCCACAGAATTTTACCGTCCTCCCTAGCGTAGACCCGCAGCCAGCCATCCATACCGCCCGCCACGACACCGCCATCCAGCGCGGTGACCGCGGCCGACAAACCCGGGTCGCAATATTCCCGCCCGTCGCAGCGATCCGCGTTGCGGTGATACCAAAGCACCTCGCCCGTGGCAATATCGAGCGCGAACATCCCCGGGTAGGCTTTCCCGGGCCAGCGGGGACCGCCGTCAAAATCCGACATGGGCACATAGAGCACGTCCCCCGCCGCGGCCATACCGAAATGCACACCGCCCTGGATACCGCCGCGCCCCAGCTTCTGCTGCCAGACTACTTTGCCCCCCTGCTCCGGATCAAGGGCATACACCTCTCCCGACTTCTGGCCCGCCAGAACCAGGTCGCGGCCCTCACTGGTCGTGGCCAGGATGGTCGCGGCGCCAAAGTCGTAGTCCGGGCCGTCCTCCGGAGGACAGTTGATCTTCGCCTCGGTTTCGCAGCCCATATTCCAGGCGTCGCCGGGCGTCATCTGCTGCTGCCAGAGAATACGCCCGTCATCCAGGCTCAGGGCAAGAATGGCATCGGAAGTGGCGTTGGCGGGTGAAGAGTAATTCTCCCCGGTGCCGACATACATCCGCTCACGCCCGGCATCAATGGTTGGCGTATTCCAGACCGGCGCGCCCGAGGGCGCGATGCGCTCGGTTCCCACGGCATTCTTGCCCACGACCCGCGGTGCCTCGTCGATGGTGTAGGCGGTATGCAGGCGCCTGCCCGAGGTCGCGTCGTACACGGCGACGCCGCCGCGGAAGGTACAGCAGGCGTAGGCAGGGTCTGCGGCCTCGGTGACTTCCAGCGACGACAGGGGCACGTAGAGACGCCCCTGATAAAGTGCCGGCGCGGCAGTCAGGGTCAGGCTCGGGTGGTCGTCCGGGCGGTCCCGCCACAATAATTCGCCCGTGACGGCATTGACCGCATAGACGTTCCCCACTAGGTCGCCGAAATACAGCGCCGGCGCGGTGCGCGAGCCGCGGGGCCAGTCCGCCACCACAATCCCCGTGCGCACCTCGGCAATGGTGGAGAAACGCCAGCGGATACAGCCGGTCTCCTGGTCCAGGGCGTAGACGGTCCCGTCCTGGCTGCCCACAAACAGCGACCCGCCGGCAAAGGATGGCTGGGACCTCGCCCGCAATGCACCCGGGAAGGCAAACACCCACTTGAGCTTCATCTGCGGCATCTGGTCAGCCGTTACCCCGGCCTGCATGGCAGAGAAATAGCGGCGGTTATCCCGGCTCACGCCCCAACCCTCGAGCGTCGGATGCTGGCTGAAATCAAAAACGACATCCTCGCAGGCCAGCGCATCCAGGTCAGCTGCCGCCGCATCCAGCGAGGCCCCGGCGATATGCTCTGCGAGCAGCCGACGTTCCGCAGGTGACATACCCGCGGCCTGGGTCTTCATAACCCCTGACTCCATCGCGGTAAGAATGGAGCGCGGGTCCATGATCCCGAGCAGGGTCGGCGGCGGCGCCTTGGACACGCGGCCGTTGTGGCAGTCTGCGCAGTGCGCCGCAAACAGTGCCTCGCCCGAAGTGGGCCCGGCCTGCACACCCTGCCAGAACATGCCCAGGCACAGGGGCGCCAACCAACACAGCCACTTCATTGCATCACTCTCCTCATCATGCTTTCGCCACGCGCTAAACCGCGCAAGGACCTCATACTTCTTTATCCACGCGGTAGCCGGCGCGAGGAAAGTGCACCACGGTCTCACCCGCCCGTTCGTCCTGGCGACGGATCGCCACTTCATCGGTAGTCAGCACCATCAGCTCGCCATCCACGGCCACCGCACCGTAATCTTCCGGGCTGACACTGACCCTGTCCCCGGGTGCCAGATCCTGGTGCGGTGAGGGCTCGACATTCACGCGCGCCGTTGCAGGCGCCGCGCGGGAAATCGCCAGGGCCGCCGCCGCGGACAAAGTCTCGCGCTGACCATGGCCCCAGGCGCCAACCCTGGCCTCCCAGGGGGCTATGCCGGGAAAGCGTTCCAGCATGATCTCGGCACCGCGAATATTGCCGCGGCACATCCAGACCGGAAAGTAAGCAAGAATATCCGCCCAGGAGGGACTGTCCCCGAGCACGTACTGGCGCCCGTCCGCGAGCATCGACTGCAGCAGCGAAAGCTGCGCCTCGAAGGCGGCGAAGTGCTGCGGCAGATCAGAGGGCAGCGCATCGAAATCGAGGAAGCTGAAAAACGCCCTGCGATCCTGCAGCACCGGCTCTGGCAGTTCGGTATTGGTGCCCATTGAGAGCGCGGCCCCGGGACGGAAAAACGCCACATCGCTCCAGTTCGCCAGGGCCAGGCACAGCCCCCGGCTGTTATCGGGAAACAGGCTTGGCTGGGGCCAGCGTCGCTCGAGCTCCAGGGCAATGCGCTGGGTATCGCAGTAAATATCAGCGCCAATCTGCAGCACCGGTGTTTTGCGATAGCCGCCGGTCAGCGCCGTCAGGTCAGGCTTGGGCATGACCACCGGTATCTCCACCGAGTGCCACGTCAACTCCTTCATCCCGAGCACCAGCCGGATTTTTTCCGCGAAGGGAGAAATATCAAAGTGATGCAGGATAATTTCGCTCATGACCACAGCCTCACCACACTACCGGACAGCCGGTCGCCCCGGCCGGGGCTTGCAGCGTCGGCGCCCACTGGACGTCGACGCTGCAGCCGGCACACTCAATTGCCGAAGAAGATACCGGCCTCTATCCCGAACACGCGCGGCTCACCAAAGTAGGCGAAGGTCCACAGATCCGCGACCGGCAACTCACCCACCCGGTACTCCTCGTCGGTCAGGTTCTTGCCGTACAGGCGCACCCAGTAACGCCCGGCTGCCTCGGTGTAGGTGACATTGGCGTTGAGCAGGGTACGGTCATCCGTCATCCCGTCGTACTGGGGGCCCAGCACCGCGTAGGTGTAAATGGAATCGTCCTCGTAGTTGACGTTCGCCAGCCAGCGCAGGTTGCCGCCCAGGAAGCCGTGCTCGTAGATGGCATCGAGGTTCCACTGCAGCTCCGGCGCCCGGTTGACCTCAGCGTCGCTCAGGTCAACATCGTCGACACCGTCGAAGTCGGTATCCGCGGTGAACTCGTCGTAATCCGCATCCAGGTAACCCATGCTGCCACGCAGCGTGAAGTTATCCGTCAGGGCTGCGACAAACTCAGCCTCCAGACCCTGGGCAGTCATGTCCGCCGCGTTAAAGAAACGCGTTTCCTGGAAAGTGCCGCCGAAAGGGTTCTGGAATGACGCCACCAGGTCCCGCTGGGCATCCGAATACTCGACGTAAAACGCGCTCAGGTTCAACCGCAGGCGGTTATCCCACAGGTCGCTCTTCAGGCCCAGCTCAAAGGAGTCGGCGGTTTCCGGATCCGTCGGGGCGACCGAGCGCGGTGTCAAAGGCGCGCCGGACGTGCCGGACTGGTCGTTATAGGCACCGCTCTTGAACCCGCGCGAATAGGTGAGGTAAGAGAACATGTCATCGGAGATGGTGTAGCTCAGCGTGGCGCGCCAGGTCGGCTCATTCCAGCTCTCTTCATCACTGAGTACGCCCTCCGAGAAGCGCCCGAAATCAGCCGCGCCCAGGGGGCTGCTGAAGTCTTCCCAGGTCAGAGAGGGATCCAGCTGGGGGAAGAATACCTGGTTGCGGCCGGTCCACTCCTTTTCTTCATTGGTATAGCGGATGCCCGCGCCAAACGCCCAGCGGTCGCTGAGCTCGTAATCGAAGTCGGCGAACACCGCCCAGCTGCTGGCATCCTGCTTGTTACAGAGTACCTGGGGGTTATTATCCCAGTAGGTGGGGTCGCCAAAAATCTGCGAGCCCAGGCCGACCAGGTCCAGGAAGCCCAGCACCTGCACCACGCAGAACTCGGTGTCGTCCTGCTGATAGAAACCGCCGGCGACAAAATTGAAGGGGCCGGTGAAGTCCGAGGCAAGGCGCAGCTCCTGCTGTAAGGTCTCCCGCTCGTCGACCCGGTTGGCATCGAACAGGGACACCGGCCCGGTCTTGCCCGTGTAGGTCGAGGGCAGCTGGCTCTCCTGCTCCCGGTAACCGGTCACCGAGCTGAGGGTGTAATCACCCAGGGTCCAGTCAAGGTTCAGGTAGTAACCGTCGACGTCGACCTGGTGGCCGTCGGACATTTCCAACAGCAGGTCATCGCGGTTGGTAACACCCGCATTTTCGATTGCATCCCCCCCGGAGAAGGCGCCGAGATTCAGCGCGTTAAACGTGAATGGCGCACCCGCGGGCGTGGTGTTAACGCTGGGCGGCGTATCGCCGTTATCGCGAATAATCTCGTACTGAGCCAGGGCAGTGAAATTGTCATTGGGCTGCCACAGGGCCTTGAATCGGCCCGAGAACACATCGTCGCCGCCGATATCATCGCCATTGCCACGACCAGACTGTCCCTGGGCGGGGTGTGCGGGGTCAAATCCCGTTACCGGCCCCCACTCCGCGTTGTTCTCGTAATAGCCATCCGACTGTATGTAGCCGCCCGCCGCCCGGAAAGCCCAGGTATCCCCGACCGCCAGGTTACCGGCGAAACGACCCTCGTAGCGGCCGTACTCCTCGACCTTGCCCTGTACTTCCAGGGTGTTGCGCTCCAGTTCAGGACGCTTGGTCTTGACATTGATCACGCCGCCCGTGGTGTTCTTGCCGAACAGCGTACCCTGGGGCCCGCGGAGGACTTCGATCTGCTGGATGTCGAACATTTCCAGGTTCTGTGTCTGCAGCGAGGGCAGCACAAAGTCATCCACGGTCACGCCGACCTGCGAATCCTGGTAGACGATGATGGAGGTAATACCCACCCCGCGAATGGAAAACGCCGCAGAGCGGAAGCCAGGCTGCTTGCCGGAGGAGAAGTTGGGCACCGAGATCGCGATATCGCCGAGGTCCCTGGGCACCAGCTCGGAGAGACTCTGGCTATTAAGCGCACTCACCGAGACCGCGGTGGTCTGGACGTCGGTTTCCGCCCGCCGGGTTGCCGTTACCAGCACCTCCTCGAGCTCGGCTGATACAACAGGCGCGGCCTGCAGTCCCGACAAGGTGGCGGCGGCCGCCGTGACCGCCTTCGCCAGACGCGATAATGAGCGCCGCGGACCTTCAGCCCGAAATTGTCCTACGCATGCATTTTTCATCACTCGAACTCCTCATTATTATCACTCTTATATGGCCTGATCGGTGCCGGCCGAATTTGCCTGGCGCGCGCTTGCGGGGTGCACGCCGGATACTGCTCTTGCGGGGCTTGAACAATATTCAAGATTGGACAGGCCCGCCTGTTTTGTCAAGTCAATCAGCGCCCCTGTGGCTCGCCCTGACGCAGGCCCAGACGGCGTTCCAGTTCCACGTGGAAGTGACGCAGGCGCTGTTCCTGTTCGCTCCACAACTGACCGTCGAAACCCCTAGAGCGCATGCCCTGCTGAACAATGGGCAGGAGCGCGGCGTCCTGGCTCAAGACCAGGCCCAGCCCGGCGTCCTCCTCGATGCTGTAGTGTTCGGTCGCGGGCCGCACCTGACCGGTCATATCGGTATCCTCGGGCAAACCCATCCAGGCCGGCGGTGTGTAATCGCCACCCTCGACCGGCTGCACCAGAGTCATGGTGTCGTAATAGAAGCGCTCCGGATCCTGCTCGTGGGGCAAAAAGCGCATCAGGAACACCGCTTCGGGATGACAGCCGATCTGCACATTGGGGAAAACGCCAGTGGCCCAGCTATCCGAAAGCTGGCCATCCACCAGCTGCGAATAGTCCAGCCCCCAGCGAGCGGCGCGCTCACGCTTAGCCTGCTGGATCGCGGTACGCACGTCCTCTGCGCTGCCCTCGAAACCCTCGGGGTCTATGCCCGCGTCCTGGAGCATCATCTTCAGACCGTCATTAACCGTACGCTGGTCGGCAATCCGCGGGCTGGGCTGGCCCAGGGGCACGATCATCCGGCTCGCACCGCGCGGGTAAAGGTCGTACTGCACGTTCAAATCGCCCATCACCCCGCGTGTCTCCGGGTGCACCGCGTGCAGATGGTAGCTCTCGTAGAACGCTTCGACCCCGACCTTCCAGTTGGCGCCCCACTCGCTGCGCACATGGCGCACCACTTTCATCTGGTCGATGTTGTAGGCTTCGAGATAGCCTTCGGGCAGGCCGATCGCCTGTTCCAGCGGCTCCGGCTCGCTGGCCATGTTGATAAAGATGATGCCCGCGTGCGCGGCGCAGGCCACACTCTTCAGGCCGGGGCGGTGGGCGATCACCTCCGGCTGGAAGTACTCCTCGTCGGTGATTCGACGCAGGGACCCGTCGTTGTTGAAACTCCAGCTATGGAACGGACACACAAACACCTTGCGCCGGCCGCGTTCCTCGTTCACCAGACGTGCGCCCCGGTGACTGCAAACGTTAAAGAAAGCCTTGATGCCCTCCTCCGTGCGCGTCACGATAATCGACTCGTCACGCAGGTTGAACAGGAAGTAATCCCCGACTTCGGGGATATCCGAGACCACGCCGGCAATCAGCCAGTTGCGAGTCCACAGGCGCTCCCATTCAAGGTCACGGTATTCCGGGCTGAAGTAGCCCGCCTTGGAGGCGCGTTCCACGCCATTGTCTACGTCCGGCTGCTTGCTCTCGAGCGATTCCGCCGGGGCATCCGGGTTGATCACCGCAATCGGTATTCCTTTGGCATTCATTGCAGACCTCCTGCGTTGTCTGGACTAAAGACAGGCATACTGACCTCGTCGGACCAGGCTTCGAACCGCACCTTGACCGGCTGCCCGACCGTGACCGCGTCGGAGTCGCAGTCCACGACCTGGCTCATCATTCGCGGCCCCTCGGCGAGGTCGATCAGGGCCACCACGTAGGGCGCTTCGTAGGCCTGGGATACGGCCCGGCGCACCACACTGAAGCTCGCCACCCGGCCCGCGCCGCTGGCACGCTCCCAGGACAGGTTTTCCCCGGCACAGGCGGTGCAGAAAAAGCGCGGGTAGAACTGCCAGTGGTCGCAGTCAGCGCAGCGCTGCAGCAGCAGCGCGCCTTCCCGGCAAGCGTCGAACCAGGGTTGGGTCAATGGCGTCATCGACGGCTGGATTCTCTCCATATCAGCGATACTCCCGACCCAGGATCAGGGTACTGTGGCTGGACATGATCCCGCCCTGGGCATGCAACAGCGCGGTCTGGGCACCGGTGACCTGCCGCTCCCCCGCGCTGTGGCGCAGCTGCCAGACGGACTCGGTCAGGGCAAACATGGAGCCCGGATTGCCTGGATGACAGTGCGACAGCAGGCCCCCATGGGTGTTGACCGGCAGCGCGGCGTTGGGGCCGATGCCATGCTCACGCAGATAGGGCCCGCCCTCGCCCTTGTCACAGAAGCCAAGATCTTCCAGTTCCACCAGCACCGTGGGCGTAAAGCAGTCATAGAGCTGCGCAAAGTCCATATCCCCGGGGCCAAGTCCCGACATGGCGTAGGCCCGCTGGCCGGACTCACGCGCCGCTGAAGTCGTCAGGGACCGCGCCTGGCTGATGTGTTCGTGACTGTGTCCCTCGCCGGCACCGAGAAGGTAGACCGGGTCGTGGGGGCCCGAACTCGCCCTGTCGGCCGAGGTGAGCACAATCGCGGCGCCACCATCGGATACCAGGGAGCAGTCGAGCAGGTGCAGCGGGTCGGCGATCAGGCGCGATGCGAGCACATCATCGACGCTGATCGGCTCGCGCTTCTGCGCCGCGGGGTTGCGCGCCGCATGTGCCCGACAGCCCACCGCCACCTCGGCAAAGTGTTCCGGCAGGGTGCCGTATTCTGCCATGTGTGCCTGGGCAATCAGCGCGTAGTAGGCGGGCACGCTGGGGCCATAGGGCTGCTCGAACTGGGCGTGACCGGTCGACGATTGCATTAACATCGCCTGCTCCCGGGTCAGGCCACTGCGCAGGCTGTCAGCCATGGCGATAACCACGGTCCTGGCCATGCCGCAGGCGATCGCTGCGGCCGCCTGCAGCAGCACGCTGAAGGTAGTCCCGCCGCCGGCGTTGGCCGAGACACAGTAGCGCGGGAAAATCTGCAGGTACTCGGCCATGGCTTCCGCGTGATACATCAGGGGCTGGGACATGGCATTACAGGTGACCAGCCCGTCGACCTGTGACTTGTCCAGTCCTGCATCAGCAAGTGCATCCAGTACCGCGCGGGCACACAGTTCGGTAGCACTCATGTGCGGCACCACACCGACCTCGGTATCGGCGGCACCGACGATCGCCACCTGGCCGCGCAGGGCACCTTGCAGGTCGGACTCACTCATTCCAGCACCCACTGTACGACCGCCCTGCCCGGTGCGACCGTATCGCCCTCGGCGTTGGTCACAAAGACCTCCACTTCCACCCTGCCGGTATCAGGATCCACTGCAGTTACCTTGCCACCGGAGTTCAGGGTCTCCCCGATGTAGGAAGCCGCCCGGTTGGAATATTCGATCGATACCAGCCGACCATCGTCGCCAACCCACTCCTCGACACACTGGTTCAGCCAGTCGCCAATCATGGGACCTGCAATCACCAGTCCCGGGTACCCTTCCTCGTCCTGCGCGTAGGGCAAATCAAAGTGAATCCGGTGCGCATTCCACAGCGCCGCGTTGTACAGGAACAGCTGTACATTGTCCGGGGCGTGTGCACGCCCGGGAACCGCGTCACCCGGTTGCAGCGACTGCAGGCGCTGGCGCGACGGCGCTTCGTCACTCATCGCAGGATCCTCGTGGTTTTCTCCCGAATCACCGGCTGCTGTGACTCATTGACGATCTCCATATCCACCTCGTAGAAAATCAGCGGCCCGGAACGACCCTGCTTTTCGTAAATGTTGCTCAGGGTACGCGTGGCCGTGAGCCAGTCGCCCGGCCGGATGGGCTGCAGGTATTCAATGTGCAGGCCACCCGCCATCGCGCGCTCGAGCGGAAATTTGGGCAGCAGGGTGTCAACCGAGACACCATCCGGCGTCAGCTGGTCCAGTTCCACCACGTCCCAGAACAGGGCCACGTGAAACATCGGCGGCGCTTCATCACCATCGAGGTACTTGCGCTGGCGGTTATCCGTGGCAATCGCGTACTTGCGAATATCCCGCCGTGTCACCAGTTCCCTGACGGGCGCGCTCTGGCGCCCGATATTGGCCAGCAGATCCTTGCTCAATAATTCAGTCATACCTTCCTGTCCGCCTCGCGCCAGTAGGGCTCGCGCAGCTCCCGTTTCAGTATTTTGCCGGTCGGTGCCTTGGGCAGGCTCTCTACAAAATCCACTGAGCGCGGTTTCTGGTAGGAAGCCAGGTGCTCACTGGCGGTGCTGATAATCTCCTGTTCGCTGGCCTGCATCCCGGGCTTGAGCACCACCGCCGCCTTGACCGCCTCACCCCACTCAGCGTCCGGCACACCGAACACGGCGGACTCGAGTACCGCGGGATGCTGGTGGATTGCCGCCTCGACCTGGGTGCTGTAAATGTTCTCGCCACCGGAGATAATCATGTCCTTGGCGCGATCGACGATAAAGATGTAGCCCTCCTCGTCCCAGACCGCGAGGTCGCCGGTCCACATCCAGCCCTCGCGAATGGTCTCGGCAGTCAGGTCCGGGCGCCGCCAGTAGCCCAACATGTTGGCTTCTGACTTGACGATAACTTCGCCAGGCGTCTCGCCGTCTCGCGGCACCTCGCGACCGGATTCATCGACCAGGCGAATGGTGGTGACGAAACCCTCCCGCCCACAGGAAGCCAGCCGTTCCGGGTGATCCCCTGCCACCGCCCGGGCGTGATCCTCCTGGCTGAGGAAGCTCATGGTCATGCCCTCTGTCTGCCCGTAACCCTGGATAATCGTGCAGGGGAATGACTCCAGGGCCGCGGCGACAACCCGGTGCGGCATGGGCCCGCCGCCGTACTGGATGTTGCGCAGGCTGCTGAGGTCATAGTCGGCAAAGCCGTCCTCCGCCATCATCCAGTTGAGCATGGTGGTAATGCCGAGGAACGCCGACACGCGCTCGCGCTCAATCACCTGCAGCGCGAGCCTCGCCTCGAAGTTGATCAGCACGAGCGGGCAACCATGCGCCATGTAGTTCATTGCCAGGCCGATTGGAATGTGAAACATCTGTCCGGTGAGCATATAAACATCAGAGGGGACGATTCGCTCGGCAACCGTCTGGTTGAGCATGCCCATGAACAGGGAACGGTGCGTGTGCAGCGCGCCCTTGGACTCGCCCGTGGTGCCCCCCGTGTAGAGAATCAACACCGGATCGTCACCGCCGACGGCGTCAGCGCCCGCAGGCTCCGCGTCACTGCCCGCAGCCACCACGGATTCGTAGCTGCCGTCACTCTCGGGGCCGTAAACCAGCAGGCGCATGCCGGGCAGCGCTTCGACCAGTGAAGCTCCCTGCGCCGCATACTCGGCAGAGCAGACCAGCACCGTGGGCTCACCGTCAGCGACGATGCGCAACAGCTCGGCTTCGCCCAGGCGCCAGTTCAGCGGCTGCACGATCAGGCCCGCGAGCGCGCTGGCATAGTAGGTTTCCATGTACTCGATCGCGTTGCGGGAGAGCACTGCAACCCGGTCGCCCTTGGCGGCGCCGCAGCTGTCCATCAGGCCATTAGCCAGTTTGTTCACGCGCAAGGCCAGTTCGCCGTAAGTCATCCGGCGTTCGTTGGGCACGTCGATAAGCGCCTCGCGCTGCGGCGACAGCCGCGCGATCTTCCCTGGGATATTGCCAATATTCACTGGGATCCCCTCAGTAGGGCCGGTCGAGATCAAGGTGCCGGCGGGCAAGGCACCAGCCATCGCCGCTCCTGACCACCTCATCCTGGTAAACGCCCACGGTCAGCAGGCTGCTCTCGCCGTTCTCAGTGGCAAACAGTGTGAGGTTGGAAACCACTTGCGCCCGCTGCTTGTCCGCGCTGCGAAAAAACACATTGGAAATCACGTGACGCCGCTGATCGGTCTGCGCCGCCATGGAGTCCGTCATCAGCTTCATGATCTGCTCCCGGCCTGTAAATGGGCCGACCAGGTCGCCGCCGGCAATGCGGATGCTGAAGGTGGCGTCCTCGCTGAAGCTCTCGGCCAGCATCTCCACCTCGCGCTCGTCCAGGGCGTAAGCAGAGCGACTGAGTAACTCCTGGATTGCCATGCGGTCGGCAATGTCGAGTAAATCCGTCATGCGCTATCTCCTGTCGGGCAATCCATCGCCGTGACCTGCCAGGTGAGGGGGTGCCGGTTCGCTGTCGGCCACGCCCGCTGCACAGGGATGCATTACCTTTTATTGTTATCGCCAAACTGTGTGCCACGACACGATACGTGGACTGAAAACGATATTAGGCATACTTTGAACATTATTCAAGTTAATTTCCTGTACCCCCGAAACGGTGTTTACACGCCTGGCTAGCGGACGCTGGCTTTTGCTGTTAGTTTCGTGACATGGCCAAGAGCAACCTTGAAGTACCCGTCGACGACCCGCCGGCTACCGCGTCCACCCTATCCCGGGGAGACCAGCGGCGGCGCAGGATTTTTCGGTCGCTGCACGACTGCATCCTGCGCCAGGGCTATGTCAAGACGAGCCTGGCGGACATTGCCGAGGGTGCGGGCATGTCCGCCAGTCACCTGCTGTACTACTTCAAGGGCAAGGAGGCCATCCTCGAGCAGTACTTCGAGACCGTGTCGGTGCGTTTCCTGGAGCGCATCGAATCTTTCTCCAGCGACCCGCCGGAGCAGCAGATCAGGCAGCTTGCGGATTTCTGGTTTCGCGGGGAAACCAGCACCCGTCAGGAAATTGGTTTTATGCTGGAGTGCTTCGGTGCGGCGGTAAACGACCCGGTCCTGCAAGGCACCAAGGCAGGCTTCGATGCCCGCTGCAAGAGCCACCTGCAGGCCATTTTCGCCGCCACGCCGGCGGTGTTTCTCAACAACACCAAGGACGCCGCGGAGCTCGCCTATTCGATGATGCTGGGTCTTCGCTCAGCCGTGTATTTTGACGACGATATCGATCTTGAGGACGCGCACCGCCTGTTTCAGGAAACCCTGCTGCGCATGTCCGGCCTGCGCTGAATCAGCGCAGGGCCGGCAACACTTTCTCCGCAATATAAGCCAGGCGCGCTGAGCCAGAGGACACGGGCTCGCCGGGGAACTGTGCCCAGAAGTGGATGTCGCTGATCATCGGATAATCCTTGACCAGCTGGCGCAGCCGGGTGATGGCCGTGTCCGCATCCCACAATTCATACAGGCCGTTCTCGATCGCGCTCTCCACCGAATCGTACAGGGGCGTTTCACCCGGGGGCCCGAAAGCTCCCCATTTGATGTACTCGTTCGCCTGGTAAAGGATGTGCTCGCCGATCCGGGCCGCCTCGGCCTCCGGGTCCTCTGCAATGATCGCCCAGCAGCCCATGACCACGTTGCCATCGGTGAGCGGGCGTTCAAATTTGTGCAGCGCCTCACAGTACAGGTCGAGGCCCAGGCCGCCGGTCGACAGGAAACCATCCGCGACACGCGCCGCCCGCTCGACCGCCGGCGGCGCCATGCCGCCGAGGAGAATTTTCGGGCGATGCTCAGGCACCGGGGTCACACGCAGATCGCCCACTTCAAACCGCTTGCCGCTAAAGTTGATCGGCTCTCCCGACCATGCCCGCCGAACGACCTCTATGCCTTCCTCGATCAGACTCGGGCGATGGGACAACTTGCGCCCGAACTGGTCGAACTCCATTTGGCGATAGCCGATACCAACACCGAGGTCAAAGCGCCCGCCGGTGGCCAGCGACAGCGTGGCCGCGTCTTCGGCGACCCGTACAGGGTCGTGCAGGGGCAGCAGCATCAGGTTGGTACCCAGGTGCATGCGCCGGGTACGGGCGCCAATGGCTGCTGCCAACACCAGCGGTGAGGGAGTATAACCGTCGTCGCAGAAATGATGTTCGGTCAGCCAGGCAGAATCGAAACCCCGCTCCTCGGCATCCACGATCTGGTCCAGGCACTCGGCGTAGAAGCTCTCAAAGGACTTGCCCCACTGGGGGGGATTGCGAAAGTCATACCAGAGACCATAGTTCACATTGTTCGACATACGGGCGCTCCCATTGCGCAATTCGAAAACACGGCGCTGACGCCGCCTAGTCCAGCTTTGCCAGATAATCCAGCAATGCCGCGTTGTATTGTTCAGTCACTTCCAGGAAAGGCGCGTGCCCGACACCCTGGAATTCCACCAGCTCCGCGTGGCTGCAGTGTTCTCCGACCCAGCGACAGATGTTGGGGTCGACGAAGCCGTCCTCGGTACCGACGAACGAAAGTATGGGGACATCGAGAGACGCCAGCAATTCCCGCTGATCCAGCGGACCCAGCTCGGCCAGGGTCGCAGTGGCACGCGGCGAGGCATCGCAGAAGATCTGCCACAGGCGCTGCTCAACCGCCTCGCCCACGTCCATGGCACAGACGGCCCGCGACAGATCCGCCAGTACCGCCACGCGGTTACCGTTGATCGCCTCGACGGTACCCGCAAGATCGGCATCGGTACCGCCCAGGGGCAGGTCCGGCTTCTGCGTGTAGATGGGCGACGCGCCGCCGGTCAGGACCAGGCCCGCACAGCGTTGCCCCAGGCTAGCGGCGGCGGCGACCGCCACCGCGCCGCCGAGAGACCAGCCGTTCAGGACCACGGTGCCCAGGCCCAGCTCCTCGACCAGGGCCACGACGTCGCCGGCAATGGCATCGATACCCATGTCGGCGAAGTCCTTGTCTGACTGCCCGCAGCCGCGGTGATCCATCAGCAGTACGCGGTAGCCCGCACCCAGGAGGGGATGCAGGGCATTGTCCCAGGTACGGCAGCTCATGCCCCAGCCGTGGATGAGCACGATCGTCCTGGGACCGCTGCCGTGAACTTCGTAGTAAACCTGCTTTCCGTCTTCTCGCGCCAACAAAGCCATGATGTTCAATCCCTCCGGGTGAGAAACTTCTCGATACTCATTTCATAGTGGTCAAACAGCGTATCCAGATCCAGCGCATCGCCGTCGACCAGCCACTGGTACACCACGCCAAAGATAAAGGCGCAGTACTGCACCGCGAACTGCTCCGCATTGACCACCGGATCGATTTCGCCGTTGTCGATACCTTCCTGGATCCAGCGCGTAGCGTCCTCACGGTAAATACGGTGGTGATCTGCAAGCTTGCGCCTGATCTTGGATTCATGCCCCAGCGACTCGTACCACAGCACATACATCGCGCGCATGTAGCCCGACTCCTCGCCCAGGAACTGGCGCAGGGCATTGGCTGCCGCCTTGACCGCCGCGATCCCGGTCTTGTTCCCGACGAAACGGTTGAGATGGGCTTTCCAGCGCGCATCAAAGCTGACAAACAGCTGGTTCAGAAAGCCGTCCTTGGAGCCGAAGCGGGAATGGGCGAGGCCGCGGCTGTAGCCGGCGCGCTCGCCGATCTCCTTGAGGGTGGTCTTCTGCGTACCGCGCTCGTTGATCAGGTCTATCGCCGCCTTGAACATGCGCTTGTCTGACAGCGCGGTACGTTCGGCCTGGGTGAGCCTCCCCTGTTCGTCGGTGCCCCGGTCCCTGAGTTCTTCTTCCTTGATCTGGCTCATTCGATTTGTGCTCCAGTCTGGCGAAAAGACCGCCTACTTTTGGTATGTCACCACAATATCTCCGGCTTCGTGCATCGCGCGGAGTTTCTTCTTGTCAATCTTACCCACGCTGGTCTTGGGAATCTCGCTGACAAAGCTCCAGTATTCCGGAATCCAGAAGCCCGCGACGCGACCCTGCAGGTACTCACGCAGGTCGCCAGCGCCAATCCCGTCCTGCTGCACCACGACAATCGCAAGCGGGCGCTCCTGCCAACGCGGGTCGGACGTGGCTATCACCGCCGCTTCGGCAACATCCGGGCTCGCCAGCAGCGTGTTCTCCAGGTCCACGGAAGAAATCCACTCGCCCCCGGACTTGATCACATCCTTGGTCCGGTCCGTAAGCTGCACGTAACCGCGGGCATCGATATAACCCACGTCACCAGTGCGCAGCCAGCCGTCATCGCTCAGCACATCCGGGGTATCGGCATTGTGATAACCGCCGGTAATCCAGGGGCCGCGCAGCTGCAACTCGCCCACGCTCTCGCCGTCCTCGGGCAGCGGCCGGCCCTCGGCATCCACTATACGCACCTGCACCCCGGGTACCGGGCGACCGCTCTTCGCCCGCCAGGGCGTCTCACCGCCGTCACCGGGGTCCCGGGGCGGGTGTGACAATGCGCACAGGGGACTGGTCTCGGTCATGCCCCAGCCCTGCAGCACCGGTACATTCCAGCGCTCGCGAGCGGCATCTATCAGCGAAGGTGCTACCGCGGAGCCGCCGGAGACCAGCATGCGGAAACTGCGCATATCCACGTCGCCCTCATCCGAGGCTCGCAGCAGGTCACCCAGCACGGTGGGCACCATGGCGGTGAACGTTGGGCGCTCGGCGTTGATCATGCGCCGGATCCCCTCGGGCTGCAGGTGCGGACCCGGCATGATGATATCGCTGCCGCTCATCCAGCCACTGTAGGGCAAACCCCAGGCGTTGGCGTGAAACATCGGCGGCAACAGCAGAATCCGGTCGCGCTCGTTGATCCCGAAAGTATCCACCGCGCGCGAGGCGAGGGAGTGGATGAACGTGGTCTTGTGACTGTACACCACGCCCTTGGGGTTGCCGGTGGTACCGCTGGTGTAGCAGATCGCTGCCGCGCTGGTCTCTTCCAGCTCCGGCCAGGCAAACGCCGCCGGTTGCGCGGCGACTGCTTCCTCATAGGAAACTACCGGTGCGCTGCCGAGATCGGTCTCGGCCTCGCCTACCACCACCAGGTGACGCAGTGAGTCCAATAAGGGTAAAACCGGGGCAAACTGCTCGGCGAGACGCGCGTCAAGAATCACCACGCGACTCTGGGCGTGGTTGATAACCCAGGCCACCTGTTCCGGCGACAGGCGGATGTTGACCGTATGCAGTACCGCACCCATAGCCGGCACGGCCAGGTAGGCTTCCATATGCGCCTGGCTGTTCCAACTGAAGGTGGCAACGCGATCGTTCTGGCCCACTCCCAGCTCCCGCAGCGCGCCGGCGAGACTGGCGGCGCGGTCCGCCACTTCCCGGTAAGGCGTGTGCTGGATAGTCTCACCATCAAAGGTCGAGATATTGCTCTCGGGGAAAATTCGCGCCCCGTGCTCCATGAGCATGCGCACCGTCATCGGCATGTGCATCATGGTCGCCTGCATCTGCATAGCTGGATCCTTCACCGGTTGCATGGTTTTACCAGCCCCCGCCCGCGGCGAGCTTCGCCTCTTCAAGCAGGGCCGGCACATCGTATTCGAGCCCGCGTGCGTAGGCCGTGTCCACCTTGCCCTCCCGGTAGAGGCAATAGGCGCCCTCGACAATGGCGGCCAGGCGCCAGAACGCGAAACACAGGTAGTAGTCCAGGTCCTCGGTGGAAATCCCGGTCGCTGCCTGCCAGCGTGCGGCCAGTTCCCGCCGGGTGACAATGCCGGCGCGGCGGCTCAGTGCCTGCACATGCTGAAAGCCCGGCGGCTCTACCTGGCGCGGGCCCCAGAACATCAGGAAAAGCCCGAGATCAGACAGCGGGTCGCCGATTGTGGCCAGTTCCCAGTCGATGACCGCCTGCAGTTCGGGGCGCTGCACCGACACCAGGGTATTGTCCAGGTGGTAGTCGCCATGAATCACCGCAACCGGGCTGGCGGCGGGCAGTTTGTCCCGCAACCACTGGGCAAGCTCATTGAGCAAGGGCAACTCGCGCACGGTGGTCTCGGCGCGGATTCCCTGCCAGCGATCAATCTGGCGCAGCAGGTAGCCGTCCGGGTTGCCAAAGTCCGCCAGCCCCACTTCGCGCCAGGGCACCTGGTGCAGGGCGGCCAGTTCATCCACCAGCGCCTCCCCCAGGGTATTCACCGACGCGGCGGTATCTGGATAAGCGGGAGGCAGGCTGTCGGTCAGGGGCACACCCTCCACATGGGAAACGATCAGGAAAGGCCGGCCCAGGATCTCGGCGTCCTCACACCACGCCAGCACCTCGGGCACCTTCACCCGGCCCTGCAGTGCCTTGAGCACCGCGGCCTCGCGCTGGATCCCGCGATGCGCCTTCGCCGAGATCGTGGATTCGGGCGGCGTGCGCAGCACTACCGGTCCCAGCGCGCTGTGCAGGCGCAGGGTCAGGTTGGCATTACCGCCACTCAGCGGCCGGTCAATTTCTATCTCGCCAAGGTCTGTGTGCTCACCAACCCAGGCCTGCAGGGCGGCAAAGCGCGACGCCGAAAATACCTGGGACTCCATCAACCCGGTACCCCGAAGCTGCTCATCAGACCGCCGTCGGCGGGGATGAAGGCACCGGTCATGTAGCTCGAAGACGCCACCCAGACGATCACCTCGGCGACCTCGTCGGCCTCGCCATAGCGACCCAGGGGAATCGTGCGGCGCATCGATTCCAGGGCTTTCTCCGACAGGCCGCTGGTCATCTCCGTCAGCACGAGGCCCGGAATCACCAGGTTGACCGTGATCTGACGCTGCGCGAGCTCGATCGCCAGGGCACGGGTCAGGCCCGCAAGTCCCGCCTTGGAGGCCGCGTAGGCGCTGTCGCCGGGAAAGCCGCGAAAGCCCACCACGGCACCCACGTTGATGATGGCGGCCCCTGCGGACAGGTGGGGATCGGCGGCCTGGATGGTATTCATCGCTCCCGTCAGGTTGGTTGCCAGTACGCCCTGCCAGTCCTCGGCGGCCAGGCGCCCGATGCGCCCGCCGCGGTGAAAACCGGCGTTATTGACCAGTACGTCCAGCCGTCCCCAGGTCTCAACGACCCTGGCAACCACCGCCGCCATGGAAGCCGGGTCGGTGACATCGCCACGACAGGCCAGGCAGTTCTCACCCAGCTCCGCGGCAAGTTGCTCAAGGTCGGGGTTGCGCGCGACAATCGCAACCTGGGCGCCCTGGGCCAGGGCCTGTCGCGCCGCCGCCAGGCCGATGCCCCGGGATGCCCCGGTAATGAGCCATACGCGCTCATGTGCTGCTGTCTGCTGCAATGTGGTTTCACCCCCCGCCTGTTATTTGCTTGTTTGCGTCCAACAAGATTAAACTAGCTCAGTGTCATGTCAAGCGTTGCCGGCCAGGTGACGCCATATAAGAACCCAATATCCGGCCATTTCAGGCTCAGGAGACCACATGCTGCCTGCCAACCCCCTCCGTCGCTCCCCACCCGCCGTCGCGGCCATGCTCATCGCCCTGTTGAGCCTGTCCGCTCAAGCTGCATCCGTGGCAGAGGGCGAGCCGCTGTACCAGACCCACTGCGCCGAGTGTCACGGCGCCGACCTGCGTGGCTCGGCCCACGGCAACAGCCTGCTGGGAGAGGGGTTCACCGACCGCTGGCGCGACGGCGCGGCCCTGCTCGCCTATGTCCAGGCGGCCATGCCGCCGGGATCCAGTAACCAGCTGAAGCCCTCACAGCACGCCGCGATCATCGCCTACGTTGACCAGGCCAATGGCGGCGCACTCTCCGGGAGCAGCGACGCAACTGCCGGCGCTGCCCAGTGGGAGACCTGGTCCGCCGCCGACACCATCGACCAGGCTGCACGAGCGCGCAGCGGATTCCAGAACCGCCCGACCCCGCCGCTGCCCCCGGTCACCGACGCGATGCTGGCAAATCCCGATCCGGGAGACTGGCTGAGCTGGCGTCGCAGCCTGGACGGCAGTGGCTACAGCCCCCTAAAGCAAATTGACCGGGACAACGTCTCCCGGTTGCGCCTCGCCTGGTCCCTGGCGATGCAGGACGGTTCCAACCAGGGCACCCCACTGGTCTATCGGGGGATTATGTTCCTCACCCACCCGGGCAACATGATCCAGGCCATCGACGCCGCCAGCGGCGATGTCATCTGGGAGTACCGCTACGCCTTTCCCGAGGCGGCGCGCACCCTCGGCGGACCCACCCGCAATATCGCGCTCTACGGCGACAAACTGTTTCTCGCCACCTACGATGCCGCCATCGTCGCCATCGATGCGCAGACCGGGCGCCAGGTCTGGCGCACGGAAAAGGCCAATTACGAACAGGCCTACACCCACACCGCCGGCCCGATCATCGGCAAGGGTATCGTGCTCAGTGGCATCAACGGCTGCGAGCGTTATGAGCGCGACGGCTGTTTTATCACCGGCCACGACCCGGATACCGGAGAGGAACTCTGGCGCACCTCGACCATCGCCCAGCCGGGAGAGCCCGGGGGCGACTCCTGGGGTGGGCACCCGCCGACGCTGCGCGGGGGCAGTGATACCTGGATTGCCGGCTCCTATGACCCGGAGCTGGAACTGTTCTTTATCGGCACCTCCCAGGCCAAACCCTGGGTGGCCCCCAGCCGTGGCATGACCACTGAAGACGCCGCGCTCTATACCAATTCGACCCTGGCGCTCGATCCCGACACCGGCGAGATCGTCTGGTACTACCAGCATGTCGGCGGCGAAACCATCGATATGGAAGTGGGTTTCGAGCGTGTACTGATCGATATTGACGGCACCCCTGCCCTGCTCACCGTGGGTAAGGACGGCATCCTGTGGAAGCTCGACCGGCGCAACGGCAAGTTCCTGGCCCTGGTGGAAACCCTGCCACAAACCCTGTTTGAAGAGGTGAACGCCGAGACCGGCGAGGTGCGTTATCGCGAGGACATCCGCAAGGCGGGTCTCAACGACCCTATCGTCTCCTGCCCGGGCATCTACGGCGGGCACAACTGGCAGGCCTCCGCCTACAGCCCCCAGACACAGGCGCTGATCATCCCGCTGCACCAGCTCTGCTCCGACCTCGTCGGCCGTGAGGTCGAGATGCAAGAAGGCGGCGGCGGTTACGGCGGCAACTCACGCACCTACCCGATGCCCGGCGAGGATGGCAAGCTCGGTCGCCTGGCTGCTTTCGACGTAACCACCCTGGAAGAACAGTGGCACCACGAACAGGCGGCGATGTTCCTGACTGGCACACTGACCACAGGGGGCGGGCTCGCGTTCATCGGCGACCTGGACCGCTATTTCAAGGCCTTCGACATACGCACGGGCAAGCCCCTGTGGCAGACACGACTCGGCGCACCGCTGCACGGCTACCCGATCACCTACACCGCCAACGGCCGCCAGTACGTGGCCGTGCAGACCGGCATTGGCGTGTTCCGCGCGATGACCGCCGTGGTCAGCCCGCAGATCTACCAGCCGGCCAACGGCCAGATGCTGTACGTTTTTGAAATCCCCGCGGCTGCGGGGGAATAGATGCCTAGTCGAGGCCGGACTTGCCGGCCTCGCGAATGATCGGGCTGTACTCGGCAAACGCCGGTCCCTCGGCCGTTGCGCCCACGGTGATCCCGGCGTCGGTTGTCAGGGTGTGGCCCGTGGTGTAGCCGGACTCATCACTGGCCAGCCAGAGGGCGGCATTGGCCACGTCCTCCGCCAGGCCGGGGCGGCCGCGCAGGGGTGAGGCCTCGGCGAGAGCCGCCTTGGCGCCCTCGATATCCGTCGGGTCACCGGTGAGCACGTTGGCGACCATGGGCGTTGCCATGGATGCCGCGGCGATCGCGTTGACGCGCACATTGCTGCCCGCGAGCTCCGCCGCCACGTTCTTGGTCAGACCCACCACGCCATGCTTGGCGGCGGTGTATGCGTGCGGCCCAAGCCCCCCCATGAGTCCCGCGGTGCTGGCCATATTGATGATAGAACCGGCACCCTGCGGCTGCATGACGCGCGCGGCATGCTTGGTGCAGTAGAAGGCGCCGTTGAGGAGCACGTCAATACTGAAGCGCCACTCATCGCCGGGCGTGGTCGCCACCGGCCCCACCGCACCGACTATGCCGGCACAGTTGAAAACGATATCGAGTCGACCGAAGGCCGCCACGGCGGCGTCCACCGCGGCAGATACGCTGTCTTCGTCGGTCACATTACACGGGGCATAAATTGCATGTTCTCCCAGGCGCTCGGCCAGTGCCTGCCCCGCCTCGTCCTGGATATCACACAGGCAAACCGCCGCGCCTTCGCTGATAAACCGCTCGGCAGCGGCGGCGCCAATGCCGCTAGCTGCCCCCGTGACCAGGGCCACCTTGCCCGTTAAACGCATATCATCCTCCTTGTATTCACGATGGGGCCAGTCAGGTGCCCCCCTCCGGCCAGTGGTAAAGCAAATCGTCGGGGTAATACTGGCCCACGGTTTCCGGCGCAATATCACCGAAGCCCTGGCTGGACGGCGTCTCGAGCCGGGTCCAGTCCGTCATCCCCGTGCGTCGCACGATGCGCCACTCGCCATCACGGTGCTCAAAGTGGTCAAGGTAGCGTCCACCCACAAAGTAGTCCATCTCCGTGTCCCAGGCATTGGGGGCTGCTAGCGGATCTCCCGCCGGTCGCATCCTGTGGTACGCAGTAAAATAGGATTCCGCGATCGCCCGGGTATCCGACTGCAGCTCAATCAGGATATTGCCCAGCTGATGGTGCGTTCGCCGATGCGTGGACAGGACGCCCATCGCGAACTCGACAAAGTCCCGCGGACCACCTTCGGCGGGCTGCGGGGCTTCGGGCGCCGATGAAGGGCCCTTGTAGAAATGATGGTGCTGGCTACCCGGGTGGAAGACGCCGCGCAGGACAGCCTCATCCATCCGGTCCAGCGCCCGGGCGTAGCGGACAATCACCTCGGTGATTGCCTGCTTCGCCACCAGTGTCGCTATGTCGTCCACGGCTCAGTTATTGAAGTTGTAGACAACTTCAAAGCCATAGGTCCGCGGGGGTCGTGTGGACGCATAGGACCACAACCCGGCAACCTCGTAACCGTGAGTGTAGGCGTCTTCGTCCGTCAGGTTACGCCCGAACACACTGAACTGCAGGCCGTTGATCGCGTAGTTCACCGAGGCGTCCACCAGGTGCTGGGCATCGTTCGCCAGTTCCTCGTTGTTGGTCGCGTTGGTGAAATGCTCATCGATAAAGTGGTAGCCACCGCGAACCCAGGCCCGGCCACCGGCCATATCCCACTCATAGGTGGCATCAATGGTGCCGGTCAACTCAGGGGCGCGGCGGAAATCCAGACCGCTGAGGTCGGTCACCGAGCCCTCGACATCGGTGTACACGAAGTCGTCGTACTCGGAGTCCAGGTAACCGAGATTGGCACGCACGCTCAGGTTGGGGCTCAGGTAGGCCTGCATTTCAAGCTCTATACCCTGAATGGTCGCCTCGGAGGGGTTGATCACCACGGTCTTCTGGCCGGTATCGGTCTGGTTGGAGGGCAACTGCAGCTCTTCCTGCTTGTCCTTGTACTGCATCTGGAACACGGTCGCGTTCAGGCGCAGGCGACGGTCCAGCAACTCCGACTTGATGCCGATCTCGTAGTTGTCGATTGTCTCGGGATCATAAGGCTGAATCGCCTCCTCGAGACTGGCTACACGGCCGTTAAACCCGCCGGCCCGATAGCCCTTCGAGTAGGTCGCGTAGACCATGGCATCCTCACCCAGGTCGTAGCGCAGGCCAAGCTTGGGCGTGAACTCATCCCACTGGGCATCCGGGTGCGAAGTGCGTCCCTGGGACAGGGTATTGACCTCGCCGAATTGCCGCGACTCCTTCTCGTCCTCGGTGTAGCGGCCACCCACGGTCAGGGTCCAGCGATCAGCGAACTTGTAGTCCGCCTCGAAGAATGCCGCCATGGACTCCGTGGTCTGCTGCGTGGTCTGGGGAATGTCCAGGATTTGCCCCGGTACCGCGAAGCCAATGTAGCTGCGCATGCGGCTCTCGTATTCGGAATCCCAGTAGAACAGCCCACCCACGATGTTAAACGCGCCGCCGTTGTCGTAGGTCAGGCGCAATTCGTGGCTGTCCTGCTCCCATTCACCCGGGCGCTGGGTGTGGTAAAGCAATTCCGGCGTGCCGTCCCAGTCCTGCAGGCTGTCTTCATCCGATTCCCAGCGCCCGTAGATGTAGTCCAGGCGCAGGGCATCCGAGAGCTCCCAGCGGCCTTCGAGGATGTGGGTCTCGGTATCGAAAAAGGCATCCATGAATGCCGGCTGAATCTGCTCCACGGAGGTAATGTTGGTTTCAAACGACGGGGGCGCCGGCGGCCGGCCGCCACCACCTGCCACCCCGAGTCGGTCGCCGGTGATTGTCGTATCAAGGCTGGGGGCACAATAACCGTAGGCGACACAGAACACCTGGTCCGGACGGGTGGCATTCACCAGCGCCGGCGTGTCCTGGTCAAGTTCCTCGCGATAATACGAGTACTCGAGTTCCAGCTGGTCGGTCGCTGACCACAGGAAGTTGGCTCCCAGCGACTGGTAGTCCTGGCGACCCTGGTCACCGCGCACGGTCACGTTGTCGTAGTAGCCCTCGTCCTGCTCGCGCTTGGAGGCGGTGAGCTTCACCGCAAGGTCGTCGGTCACGGCAAAGTTGAACACGCCATCCAGGTAATAGGTGTCGTAGTTCTCGGCGCCGGCGCGGAAGCGACCACCCAGTTCCCCGGTGGGCTGGGTGCGGCTGATGTTGATGATGCCGCCTACGGTGTTACGCCCGAACAGGGTGCCCTGCGGGCCGCGCAGCACCTCGACCCGTGCAAGGTCGATACCGCGCAGCAGTGCACCTGCAGTGGACCCGATAAAGACGCCGTCGAGACTGACGCCCACCGCCGGGTCGAAGTTTTTCTCCAGGTCGGCCACGCCCACACCGCGCACATAAATCGCCGCAGTGCCGCCGGGACCCTGCCCCGTGTCATCGATGATTGTGTTGGGCGCGATATTGGCCAGGTCCTGGATGTCACGAACGAACTGCCGCTGAATCTCGGTCTCGCTGAGCGCGCTCACCGCGAGGCCGACATCCTGCATACTCTCTTCACGCTTGCGGGCGGTCACCGTGACTTCCTCCAGAACCCCTGCCTGCCCGTAAACGGGCTGGACCACGGGAACGGAAGCCAGGGTGGCTACGATACCTGCGTAGATCGGTGATCGGTTAAGTCTCATTGTCGAACCTCCATCGCCTTCGGGCTTTTCTTTATCGTTTGGGTGCTGCTCGGAAGTCTTGGCCGCCTCTGTGGCGCCCTTACTCTGGTTTTCCCAGGCGCATATGGGGCACCGGGCTGAAATAGTGGATCTCGACGTCGCGCTGACTGATCCGCCAAACCCCCTCGCGACGCGTCAGGTGATCGCGGTAGGTGGCCCCCACCATCTGGCAACTGCCGTCCTCGGCGAGGGTGCCGACACAGTCGACGTCGCACTCGCTGGTTGCCTGGTCCGGTGACTGCAGGCGGATCACGTGATTGCCACAAAGATGGTGGCTCTCTTCCCAGGCCGGCCAGAGCACATCGTGCAGGGCGCTGCGCACCCCCGCGTGGCCGCTGAAGCTGCCAAAGGGCGGGCCAATATTCCAGACGCAGTCTTCCCACCAAATCGACAGGAAGCGGGCCTCGTCGCGTTTGTCGAAGCCATGACAGTAATCTGACGAGAGATCGCGAATTGCGTTCTGGCTCAGCAGCTCGTCGAGCTGGCGCGCCATGTTCTGAACCTGTGTTTCAAGCTGCATATCGCCGCCGTCCTCACACCTTGCTAGCCGGATTATTTTTGTTTGCGTCTAGCAAGTGTATCTTTATCGCCCGCCGCGTCAAGCGGACCCGCGGAAAAATTGCCGCTATCCGTCGCCCACACCACATCGCCCCCGGCCTTGGTCAGTCATCTGCCCAGGGCGAAAAAAATTTGCTTGTTTGCGTCTAACAAGATTAAATTGGCAGTTCTATCGCCAAGCGCTGGCCGGGCAACCTCCGCCAGACGCAAGTGCCCATTTACCGCCCGGGTGCCCAACAGATGCTGACCGCAAGTCGCCGGGCAACCCACACATACCGCGCAGAGAGAGGTGGCCACGTGAGCTGGAGTTTCGAAACAGACAGTGCGTTCCAGGAACAGTTGAACTGGATCGACGAATTCACCCGGGAGGAAATCGAGCCGCTGGACCTGGTGTTCCGCGAGCCCGGAGACCCCTGGGACCCCAAGTCCCCCGCCGCCGCGGCGATGGCGCCCCTGAAGGCGATCGTCAAGGAGAAGAAACTCTGGGCCTGCCACCTGGGTCCGGAACTCGGCGGCGCCGGTTACGGCCAGGTCAAGCTGGGCCTGATGAATGAGATCCTGGGGCGCAGCCGCTTTGGCCCCAGCGTCTTCGGCTGCCAGGCACCGGACTCCGGCAACGCCGAAATCCTCGCCCACTTTGGCAACGAGGGGCAGAAAAAGAAATTCCTGCAGCCGCTGCTGGATGGTGAAATCGCCTCCTGCTATTCCATGACCGAGCCCCAGGCCGGAGCTGATCCCGCCGAGTTCACCTGCGTTGCCACCCGCGAGGGCGACGAGTGGGTGATCAATGGCGAGAAATGGTTCGCCTCCCACGCGCGCTTCTCGGCCTTCCTGCTGGTCATGGTCGTCACCAACCCGGACGTGCCGATTCACGAGGGGGCGTCCATCCTGCTGGTGCCGCAGGATACACCGGGAATGGAGATCATCCGTAACTCCGCGGTCGGCCCCTATGTCGAGCAGGGCGATGGCGTGCACGCCTACATCCGCTTCGACAACTGCCGGGTGCCGGTCGACAACCTGCTGGGCGAGGAAGGCAAGGGTTTCCTGGTCGCCCAGACCCGTCTCGGCGGCGGCCGGGTACACCATGCGATGCGCAGTGTCGGGGTCCTGAAAAAGGCCATGGACATGATGTGCGAGCGCGCGGTGAGCCGCACCACCAAGGGCGAACCGCTGTCCCAGAAACAGTTCACCCAGGAAAAAGTCGCCGACACCTACACCCAGATCCTGCAGTATCGGCTGCACGTGCTGTATACCGCCTGGCTGATCGACAAGCACAAGGAATACAACCGCGAGGTGCGCAAGGAGATTGCCGCGATCAAGGCAGCGACTCCCAGGGTGCTGCAGGAAGTGATCTACCGCGTCATGCACCTGCACGGCAGCCTGGGCATGTCCGACGAGACGCCCCTGATGACCATGTGGGCCAACATCCCGGAACTGGGTGTGGTCGACGGCCCGACCGAGGTACACAAGGTCACCGTGGCGCGCACCGTACTGCGCGAATACGAGCCGGCTCCGGGCCTGTTCCCGACGTATCACACCCCCACACTGCGCGCCGCGGCGATGGAGAAATACGGGCATTTCCTCACAGACTGACCCCCCACGGCGGCCGGGCATCGGCCGGCCGCCGCGCAACTCCCTGTCCGTAGGCGTAAAAGTTTGGCATCCTCTGGCGACCCAATCGCCTCAGGATAAGCACAATGACCAACGCCCCCTTCTCCCTGCAAGATCGTCTACAAGATAAGGCCATCATCGTTCTCGGCGCCGCCACCGGAATCGGCGCGGAGACCGTGCGCCGGCTCGCGGCGGAGGGCGCCCGGGTCTGTGCCGCGGATATCAATCTCGCCGGGGTGACCGACCTATGCAAAGAATTGCAAGCCTCGAGCCGGGATGTGTTCCCTGTAGAAGTCGACATCGCCGATGAGACAGCGGTAAATGACGCCGTAGCGCATGCCGTGGAAAAGCTGGGCGGCCTCGACGGCGCCCACATCAACGCGGCCGACCTGCGCATCCTGTGGGAGGATAGCGACGCCCTCGCCCTGGATATGGCGGTCTTTGATCGCACCATCGCGGTCAACCTGCGTGGCCACCTGCTGTGCACGCGGGCGGTGCTGCCCCACCTGCTGGCCAGGGGCGAGGGCGCCATCGTGTACACCAGCTCTGGTGCCGGGCAGGCCGGGGAGCCGATGCGACCGGCCTATGCCATGGCCAAGAGCGGCCTCAATGCCCTGATGCGCCACGTCGCCTCGCGCTGGGGCAGCGAGGGTGTCAGCGCCAACTGCATTGCCCCCGGGGTAGTGATCACCCCGGAAATGGACAACAGCGGCCTGATGCCCGATAACTTCCAGGCCACCATGCTGGCCAACACCCCGCACCAGCGCCTCGGCGTGACCCAGGATATCGCCGCCATGGTCGCCCACCTCCTGTCCAATGACGGTCGCTGGATTAACGGACAGGTACTGGGTGTGAACGGCGGCGCCTTGATGTAGGAGCAGGAGCAGGCGTCCGGATGTTGCCTGATTCAAGGGCCCATGGCTGTAAGGGGGACTGTTTGTAATCCCCTGAATCTTGCGCTATCTATACAGACGCCCCCCAATCGAGAGACGCCAGGCCATGAAGCTTCCCCGACTGTACAACCTTGCTATTCTGCCCGTATTGGCGACCCAGGCCGCGTTGGCATCTGAAGTCATCCCCGACGAAAGAAGCCTGGTCACCAATGAGCGAGGCGTTGTGGAGGGCATCGGCCAGTCGGATTTCTCACCCTACGCCGGCCGCGACTTCCCGACCCAGGTGTACTGGGGCGACACCCACCTGCACACCGCGGTGTCAGTAGACGCCGGCACCATGAACCGGGTGGGCCAGGAGGATGCCTTCCGCTTCGCCCGGGGTGAGGAGATCACCACGACCCACGGCCTGCGCGCCAGGTTATCGCGACCGCTGGACTTCCTGGTCCTGGCCGACCATGCCGAGATGTACGGCCTGATGCCGCAGCTGCTGAATGACGACCCGGCCATCCTGGCAACCGAGATGGGCAAGAAGTGGCACGCCGGTCTGAACACGGGTGATGGCGACACCATATTTGCCACCGCGATGGAGATCGTCGCCTCGCTGTCGGGGAAGGAACCGCCGATCGACAACCCGGAGGCCATACGCAAGGCCTGGGATGCCTACACCCACCTGGCGGACAAATACAATGAGCCCGGCCAGTTCACCGCACTGATCGGTTACGAGTGGACCGCCATCGGCGGCAACAATCTGCACCGTAACGTGGTCTTTCGCGGCGACGGGGAACTGGCCCGGCAGACACTGCCCTTTTCCCAGTTTGACAGCCAGAACCCCGAGGACCTGTGGCGCGAACTGGACGCATTTTCCAGGGAGACCGGTGCGCAGGTGCTCGCGATCCCACACAACGGCAACCTGAGCAATGGCCGCATGTTTACCGTCTCCAACTTCGACGGCAGCCCGCTGAGCAAGGAAATGGCCGCGCTCAGGGCGAGGATGGAACCCCTGGTCGAGGTCACCCAAATCAAGGGTGACGGCGAAGCCCACCCCTTCCTGTCTCCGGATGACGAGTTTGCGGACTTCGACACCTGGGATGTCGCCAATCTCAATGGCACCGAGCTGAAAGAAAAGGACATGCTGCAGTACGAGTATGCCAGGGCTGCCCTGAAGACCGGCCTCCAGCTGGAGGAGGAGCTAGGCGTCAACCCCTACCAGTTCGGGATGATCGGCAGCACCGACTCCCACACCTCGATGGCCACGGCGCAGGAAGACAACTTCTTCGGCAAGCATTCCGGCGTGGAGCCAGAAGCGAACCGCTGGAAGCACGTGGTGATCAGCGCCGAGCTGGACCCGGACCTTGCGATCATCGGCTGGCAGCAGGCGGCAGCCGGCTACGCCGGCGTCTGGGCCACCGGGAATACCCGGGAAGCCATCTTCGACGCCATGCGACGCAAGGAAGTCTACGCCACCACCGGCTCGCGCATGACCGTGCGCCTCTTTGGCGGCTGGCACTTCCAGGAGGGTGACCTGCAAAACCGCACCCCCGCCTACACCGGCTACGAAAAGGGTGTGCCCATGGGAGGCGACCTCGGCAGCGCGGAATCCAGCGCGCCTTCCTTCCTGGTAGCGGCAGCCAAGGACCCCTACAGCGGCAACCTGGACCGGATCCAGATTGTGAAAGGCTGGATGGACGAGAGTGGCAAGACCCACGAGAAAGTGTACGACGTGGCCTGGTCCGATGCCCGCCAGCCCGGCGAGGACGGCAAGCTGCCCCCGGTGGGCAATACCGTGAATGTCGCGGAAGCCACCTGGGCCAACAGCATCGGCGCACCGGAGCTAGGTACGGTGTGGCAGGACCCGGACTTCGACAAGAACCAGCCGGCCTTCTACTACGCCCGCGTGATCGAGATCCCGACGCCGCGCTGGACCGCCTATGAGGCCAAGCGCTTCGGTGTCACCATGGATGACAAGGTGCCCATGACCGTGCAGGAACGCGCCTACACGTCTCCTATCTGGTACATGCCCGAGTAATTACAAGCGCCTTCAGCGGACACAGGCACCTGCCAGAAACTGCTCGACCGTGTCTATCAGCGCCATTGCCAACGCCAGTGTCATCAGTGTTCGCAACATAGTGTCCTCCGCCTGGTAGTGGCGCCTCGCTCAAGTCAGTGCGGTCCAGACCTGTGCTAGGCTGTGGCCACACCACTTCGGGAGGTTCCACTTATGCTCGGTAAGTTTGTGCTCTGGGTATCCGCCATCACGTTTACTGCCTACGGCCTGGTCTGCTTCTTCGATCCCGCCGTGCCCGCCGGTTTTGCCGGCCTGGAGATGACCAACGGCAACGCCTTCGCCGAAATCGGGGCCATGTACGGCGGCCTGCAGACCGGCGTGGGCCTGTTCTGCCTGCTGGCGGCGCTACAGCCATCCTACTACCGTTCCGGCCTGATGGTGCTGGCCCTGGGTATCGGCCTGCTCGCGGCGGGCCGACTGTATTCTACCCTTCTGGGCGGCTCACCTGTGACCGCGTATACCTGGGGCGCCCTGGTCTATGAATTCGTCACCGCCGGCCTCGCCATCGTTGCCCTGCGACTGCGGCGACAGCCAGCCGCCTGAGGACAGGCCCGGCATTGGGTTAACCCGACTCATCGGCGTTAAGCACGCCGTCGCGATCACGATCCAGGGCCACCCGCTCACCGCTGCCCGGCGGCACACAGGTAAAGGTTAATGCCTGACCCGGCTCCCGGGCGAGTTCCGTGAGCTGCGACAAGTCGAGTTCCGGATCCTGGGTTCTGTCCGTGCGATAGCGGCCATTGGCGAGTCTCAGGGCGCCACGGGCCTCGCCGTCGATACGCCCGTGCACCACCAGGTCACAGCCCGGCTGCGGACTCGCAGCGGCCTGATCGATCAACAGTTGCAGCCGGTCCCGATCGGCGGCGTCGCCGTCGCTGTCCAGGGTAACCTGCTGGCCCACCGCCGGCGCCAGGTTGCCCGGGAAGGCGAAGACAAAGTCCACCACCTGCTCCCGCTGGGCATCCGAGTCAAAGCCGAAAACGCTACTGGCGAGGAAGTTGCTGACGGTATCGATGCCACCGTCGTGCAGCAGGCCGAAACCCCGCACCTGCTCGCCCATAAACCGGACCTGCTGTCCCGGGCGCGGAATACTCGCCCCGAACATGCCGACCTTGGTATAGACGTTTCTCAGGTGCACCACCTTGAAATCCTCTGTGATGCCGGGCCCCTCGTTGGTCATCAAGCCCGCCGTGCCAAAGTGATTCTGTGCCAGATCCAGCACATGACAGTGGTCGCAGGTGAGCACGCCCCGGTGGTGGGCTCCTCCAGGTAGACCCGTCGCCCCTCTGCCTGGTCCGGGGTGAGGGAATTATCCAGGTTGCGGATCGCGTTGGGTGGCGGCTGGATCGCCAGGGCGAAGTCGGTGAAGTCCTGCAGTTCTGCCTGTGTCAGCGGCGTCGTCCGCCCGACCAGTTCGACGAAAGCGGGATTGAATTCCTTGAAGGCGGCCGCCTCCAGGCTCTCGCGCTCGCCGCGCACCAGCGTGCGGTTCTGGCCACTGCGATCGCCGCGCCAGTGCATGGGCCCGCTGTCGGCGATACCGCGCAGGGTCTGGGTCGTCATCGGCCCCTTCATGGGGTGGAACACGCCCTGGGTCGGGCTGCGCAGGGGCACGAATTCATTCGGGTTGTCGACCACATTGCCATCCGGGTTGCCCAAATCCCAGGCCAAGCCGTCGTCATCGCCGAAGATATGGCAGCTGCCGCAGCTCCCGGTGCCGTTGGCGGAGGTGTATTCGGCGTCGTACAGCAATCGCCGGCCCCGCTGGATAACCGCCGGCTCGGGATTGTGCAGTTCCACGCTCTGCAACAGGGCATCGCCTTGCAGATCGAAAACGGAAATCGTATTGGCGTAGCGCGAGAACACAAACAGCTGGCGCTCGTCGGGCGACAGCGCAAGGCCCGAGGGCCCGCCGCCGGGCACGCGCAGGTGATCGGTGGCCGCCGGGTCGTAGCGCCCGGCTTCAAGATCAGCGGTGGCGATACGCGCTACCCGGTTGGAGCCAAAGGCCACGACATACAGGGTCGAGCCGTCCGCCGTCACCACCATCTCCTGGGGCTGGGCCAGGCTCTGCTCGCTGACTGCGGGGGACGGCGCCACGCCCTCCTCCAACGAGAAATCGACGTGCGGATTCAGGTGCACGGCGCGCGACGCGTCGCCGCGCACCACGGTGATCCGGTTCTCGGCGATATGCCCGCGCACGGTGGTGGCGGACTCACCCGGCCCTTCGAAGCGGACCCGGTTGCGGGCATCGGTATTGCTGACGTAGACCGCACCGGAGACGGGGTTGACCGCCAGGTTGAACAGCGTGGTACCCAGGCCACTGTGGGTATCGACAACGGCCGGGGTCTCTGCCAGCGCGTCGATGGTAAACAGGTCGTGATCCGGCAGGTCGAACAGGACCCGGCTGGACCAGTCGCGGCCGTTCTCGTCCACCCAGCGCTCGCCGTCGAAACCGACAATCAGGCCGGTCGCCGGGGCCGACGCACCCTCATGATTTGCGAATGGCGCCGGCTTGCCCTCGGCGACCGCCGACTCATTCAGGATCGTGGTAGTCTGGTTGCCGGAGAGGAAGGCCGCGGCGTAGACGCGGGCGCCGTCACTGCTGACTGCCAGTGCCCGGGGCACGTCGGAGAACAGGGTTACGATGTCGACACGGCTGCGAGACTCCACGTCAAAGACCCAGACATCGGCACGCCCGATGCCGGGCGCCTTCAGATCCTGGGGGCTGAAATCCGGGTGGTTCTGGCCGCGCCGGGCCGCACTGATAAAGGCCCGCCCCCGGTCCGCCCCGGCGAACACGATATCCCGCGGCGCATCCCCCACCTGCAGGGTGGCAACCACCCGTGGGCCGGGGCTGTCCAGGCGCACCACGCTGACACTGTCGGAGAGGTGGTTGACCACCCAGACCTCGGCATCGCTGTGGGCGGCCACGGCCACGGGCTCCAGCCCGACGGGCACGCTGGCCTCGGCGATCAGCTGGCCACCCTGCACACGGAACACCTCGAGGCGCTGGTCGGGAGTGTTGACCGCGAACAGCCGGTCGCCCGCCGGCGAAAGGGCAAGGGGCCGCACGTGGCCGCTTTCGAACAGGGTGTAATCGCCGGTGCCGGTGGGCGCGGGTTCCGGCGCGGGTGGCTCCGCCGGTGGATCGGGATCCGGGGGGGGATCGGGATCCGGGGGTGGAGCGGGTGCCGGGTCGGGCTGCGGTGGTGCCGTGGAACTGCCGCCACCGGACCCGCCGCAGGCGCTGACCAGGGCAAGGAGCGCAACCAGAAGCGTAGCGGAGAGGTATCGCTGCATGCGCAGACTCAGTCGACCGGGACGATCCAGCCGAAGGGATCCTCCCGCTCGCCGTACTGCAGGGCCATCAACTCGTGAAACAGGCGGCGCGCCACAGGTCCGGTCTCGCCGCCATTAATGCTGAACTCCCTGTCGTGCATCGCCATCCGGCCCACCGGCGACACCACCGCGGCAGTGCCGCAGCCGAAGACCTCGGTGATCCGGCCGCTGTCGATGTCCGCCAGCACCTCGTGAATATCCAGGCGCGCCTCCTCCACCTCATAGCCCAGGGTGGGTGCCAGCTTGAGCAGGGAGTCGCGGGTGATACCGGGCAGGATAGAGCCACTGAGCACCGGGGTCCGGATCAGGTTGCCCTCGTAGACGAAGCAGATGTTCATGGCACCCACCTCCTCCACAAAGCGTCCTTCGACCGCATCCAGCCACAACACCTGGGTGTAACCCTTCTTCGCCACTTCCTCGCTGACAAACAGGCTCGCGGCGTAATTGCCGCCGGTCTTGGCCTCGCCCACACCGCCCTTCACCGCCCGGCGCATATTGTCCGAGACGTACACGGACACCGGGTTGAAACCCTCCGGGTAATAGGGGCCAGCGGGGCCGGTGATCACAAAGTGCAGATAATTGGCCGCCGCCCCCAGACCCAGCTTGGGGCTGGTGGCGATCATCGCCGGGCGGATATACAGGGACGCTTCCTCGTCGCCCGGCACCCAGGCGCGGTCGAGGCTGACCAGGGCCTTGATCGCCTCCACGTGCGCCTCTGCATCCACCTCCGGCATCACCATGCGGCGGGCGGAACGGTTAAAGCGCGCCGCGTTGGCATCCGGGCGAAAAAGGTTGATCCCGCCATCCTGGCGCCGGTAAGCCTTCAGGCCCTCGAAAATCTCCTGGCTATAGTGCAGCACCGCGGCCGCAGGGTGCAGGGAAAAGTTCTCGAACGGACGAATTTCCGCATCGTGCCAGCCCTGGCCGGTGTCGTAGACCTGGGTGAACATATGGTCGGCAAACCCGGCGCCAAAGGAGTAGGTCTTGGGGCAGCGCCCGCGTTCTGCCTCGGGCAGCGCCCTGATCTTGATGGTCATGAGTGATGCTGTTTCCTGCGGTTCCGGCGGCCGGCCCTCACCGCGCCGCCGTTAATTATCTGGCCCTGAAATGTACTGTGCATTGTAACCAGATTCCAGCGGATTTTGCCGTACAGCGCGAGCGGGCACATACGGAGGGCACAGGGGCAGGATTACCGGTGAGCGTGCACCTAACGCCAGCCAGATCTAAGGGTGTGTGCTCGCGTGACAAGTCGAATGTCATCGTACAGACGTAAGGCTAGAGCGCTACGGAAAAACGAACGTCCGACAAACTAATCGATCCAGCGCCAGCATCGTCATTGTCTTTGGGATAGAGCTCAATATCCTGAACGCTCCCCTTCGCCGTGCCACCCTCATAACTGTCGAAGGTGAGCTCTGCGTAACCTGCGTATTTCACGCCAGCGGGGCTGACATATTCGATCATGGGCTTGGGAGCGCGCGCGAACTCCATGGGACTGTCGCTGTTCTTGATTGCCTCTTGAAGACCGAGCGACATGGTGACGGGCAATTCCGCGGACTTGATGTTGAAGTTCATGACAAGGACGGAAAATGACTCCGTCGCGCCGGGCCCGGCTTTTCCGAGCACCATCGTGGCCGAGGACATCGCCAGATTCTTCTCTGCGGGCATATGCGAGAACACCTTCTCCTGCCCGTCTACCGTCAGCGTTATCGAGCCCGCTGCGGCTGTCTCCGCCCCGGTCGTTTTCCGGTCATTTTCCGGGGCATTGACCGTTGCCGAAGGCGCAGTCTCTTGCGCACGCCCGGTTTCACTACCCGGCGCGGTATCCCCGCAGCCCAGAATCAGGGCCATGCCCGCGACGATACACAGATCCTTAAAACGCATACCTATACTCCCATTATTGGCAGATGGAAAACAACGTATCATGTTTAGCCTGACGGGGTCCTCCGTGTTTCGACAGCGCAGACTCGGAATCCTATACTGGCAGTGAGCAATTTCTTCAACTGACGTCACTATACCGAGTATAGCCGGAGTGCCTATGTCATCCGATTTCAATATCCATACGGAGCTGCACAGCGCTGCCGGCGAGTTACCCATTGTCTTAAGCGTCACTCAGGGCCGACTTGGTGGAGAACTGCGACAAGAATTAAGCACGGACTCGGCACGCGAGTTCACAGTCACGGCCACTGAGGCTGCACAAACCGGCGGCCCGGGCAGCGGCTGGAAAGAAGACCTCACGGCCTATCGCGGGGTTCGCTGGCGCCGGCAGGACCTGGGTCTAGAGGGCACCGAAAACCGCGCGAAACACATTCACCTGCTCGAGCTGGTGCATGAGGACCCCGCGCGCACCGTGCCACTCTTCGCGGGTGTGAGCGGGCGGGCAGATACAGGCGACACCTGGGCGCTGGTGAAAAGCGCCTTCAGCGCCAAAGACGCGAGTGACAGCGAGAAGGCCGAACTCCGGGCAGAAGCAGAGCGGCTGGGACGGCAGGCCACCGGCGACGACGTGCGCGATGTCTGGGAGGGCTTTGCCGCGCTGCTCGGCTTGCCCGCCATTGATGCAAGAGGTGACGCTGAAAGCGTACGCGAAGCAGGTGATCTCGATAAGAGCGTCGCCGAACTGGCCAGGGAAGGCAAGGTCGACGCTGGCTGGGATGAAACTCCGCCGCCGCCTGCGCTCGAAGTTGAAAATTCCGCCGAGCCCGGTGGGGCCGAGACGCTGCAGGTCCGGATCAACGCGGCGAAGTTCCCCAGGGTCGGCATGTATCTTCTGTACGCTGTGGCCGCGCTCATGGCGATCACTGGTCTCGCAACCGGCCAGTTCGGGCTTGTCATAGTCGCCATTGTGCTCGGCGCCGCGCCGAGACTCATCGTCAAACTGCAGGTTTCAAACCCGCGCTCGATCACGATGACGCGCACCGCCATTCATTATAAAGACCCAAGCGCGGGCAGGAGGCGCAGCAGTTTCGAGCTGCCCCTGTCGGAAATAGAGAGCGTGCACGTGGAAACACGCAATGACATCGTGGTGTCAGGGGGCGCTCGAAACTTCCTCGGGAATGAGCTTGTGCTATCAACAGACCGTTTCGAGCACCGGCTTGGCGAAGGACTCGATGATGACGCACTTGAGTGGCTCAGGCGCTATATCCTGGCGGCGATTGCCAGGGCCTGATGGGGCGTAAGCCCGTTGAATGCGCACCATCCGCGTTACGATGACCTTTGCGGTGACGGGTTAATTAACTCTGCCCCTATCCAACCGGACGTGACGAGCGAGATAAGCAAACTTTCGCCATCGTGCCCTCTTTCAATAGACCGATAATATCGGCAATATGGCCGTATATTTCGGTCGAAATACAGATGATGATTGAAGCCATTGTCGGAAGTCAGGGAGCGGAGCGCGTGTTGTTGTTTCTTGCTGCACGGGACAGCGGATACCCGCGCGAAATCGCGAGTTACTGGTCCATGGACGTGAGCACGGTACAAAACCAACTACTGCGCATGGAGCGCGATGGATTGTTGGTAAGCCGCAAAGTGGGCCGTACCCGTGTATTCGAGTTCAACCCGCGTTACGTTTTCAAGGATGAAGTGAGGG